>NZ_JAPDNC010000002.1:0-240289 GCF_025947915.1 Erwinia sp. INIA01 | reverse complement strand
AGCACCTTAACGCCCTGCCCGGTTAAGCTGCCAACAAATTCTGCGGAAAGATGCCGATCGGTGATAATCGTATCAATATCGCCATGCTTCGCCACATTATAAGGGTAAAGTTTGCCAAACTTGGCGGACTCGGCAATCACGAAATTCTGCACCCGTTTTTCAATCGCCAGCCGAATGTTCTCGGCGCGCATCACGTCGCGGCCGGTAAAACCGTGTTCCGGACTGTAGCCATCAATGCCGATAAACACCTTGTTAAAGTTGATGTTGTTAATGCACAGGTGCGTCAGCGGCCCCACCAGGCACTCGCTGCGCTTTTGCAGCACGCCGCCGATTAACACCACTTCCTGATGACAGTTCTTCAGCTCGTTTGCGACATACACGCAGGGCGTAATCACCGTCACATCCAGCCCGGAACGGCCAATTTCGCGGGCCAGATGGGCGTTACTGCTACCCGCTTCAATAAACACCGTGTCGCCCTCGCAGAGCAGCCCCAGCGCGCGCTTCGCCATCGCCTCTTTGGTACTGAAATTACTGCTGACCCGCTCGCTGAGATCGTTGAGCGACACCGCATAGCCGTGGGTCCGGGTCAGGTAATTCAGCTTTTCCAGCTCAACCAGATCCTTGCGAATCGTCACGCCGGATACCGCGAACTGCAGCGCCAGATCCTGAATGCTGACCTTCCCCTTTTCTTCCACCCGATCCAAAATCAGCCGATGCCGCTCTTTCATCTCATCCCCACAGTGCCGTACGCCCGACAGCAAAAAACTTTCATTAGTAAATTATTACTTTCATATTATGAAACATGAGGAGCGATAACAATCACCGCTATTCGGCCTGTATCGCAAAAACGAAAGAAAAGCGGCACAAAGGTGCAAAATTCGCCTCTTTTTTTTTGCACCTTTTCCGACGAAAATAGCGGATGTTTTTTCTACTTCAGGGCATGGAACCGTGATTAAAATGATCGCCGTCGATATGGATGGCACCTTTCTTTCAGACCAGAAAACCTATAACAAAGCCCGGTTTTTGGCGCAGTATCAGCAAATCAAACAGCAAAACATCCGTTTTGTGGTGGCCAGCGGCAATCAGTATTACCAGTTGATCAGCTTCTTCCCGGAAATCCGCGATGAGATCACCTTCGTCGCCGAAAACGGTGCCTACATTATCGATCGTGGGCAGACGCTGTTCTGTGGCGATCTCAGTGCCGATCGCGTGCAGCGCGTGCTGACGGTGCTGTCGGCGTTCCCGGACGTTCACGTGGTGCTCTGCGGCCCGCGCAGCGCCTGGATGCTGGGATCTTCGCCGGATGCGCTGGTGACGCTGATGTCAAAACACTACCATCGCCTTGAACTGCGCGAGAGCTTTGACCATCTGAATGAAAGCGTCTTCAAGTTTTCGCTGAATCTGCCGGACGAAAAGATCCCTGAACTGATGGCACACGTCGGCCATGCGCTGGACGGTATCGTCACCCCGGTATCCAGCGGCTTTGGCTTTGTCGATCTGATTATTCCAGGCGTGCACAAGGCCCACGGACTGGCGCTGTTGCAGCGGCAGTGGGGCATCGCCGATGAGGAAGTGGTTGCCGTCGGCGACAGCGGTAACGATATCGAGATGGTGGCGCATGCGGGCTTCGGTTTTGCGATGGCTAACGCGCAGCCTGCGGTCAAACAGGTTGCGCGCTACCACACCGAAAGCAATAACGACGAGGGCGCGCTTAACGTTATCGAGCGCGTACTGACCGGCAGCGCGCCGTTCGCCAACTGATTCGCTTCTCAGCGCCTGCACAGCCAGGCGCTTGCAGCCACATCGACAACCCTCATCCCAACGGCCTGAATGACGAGATTTACTGTACTCGGGCGGAAATCTCAGTTTCCGCGGCCAGGGCTACCCTCATCCCTGCACCACGACGCCTTGCATGGAGAACATTTTCCTAACTCAGCTCCTCAGTCAGCCGATCGAGCGAGTCCTGCTGTAGCTGCTGATACAGTGCAAACTCATCCTGCACCGCGCAGCCCAGCGCCTGCTCAAGCGCCGCCTGGCTGGGATTGCCGCTGCTGACGCTGCTGGTGTCGCTGCCCAGATTGGACTGGAAAATCCCCGCCGCGCTGACCGGCAGAAAATCCTCGTAGATGATCGGCTCGGCAATCACCGCGCCGCTGGCGATCAGCGCCTCCAGATCCTGCCCCGGCTGTGCCGCAACGCCCGGATTGCGCCGGTAGCGGTAAAAGGCCAGCTGCTGCTGACGCAGTTCGGCATCGCTGTCGGGAAACGCGGCAAATACGGCACTGAGGTGCTGCTGGTGGGCGGCGTTATCGCGGAACTTCTGCGCTGAAGCCTCGCGCAGCAGCCGATCGTACAGCTCGCGGCCTTTACGGGTCAGGGCGACGCCGCGTTGTTCGATCTCACCAAATCGGGCGGTGTGGGTGCCCTGCTCGCGGTCGGAAAAACGGATCTCTTCATTCAGCGCCTTAAAGCTGGTCTGCCGCAGCAGGATCGGGCAGCGTCGGCGCGGCGGACCTTCAATCACCTCTTTCGGGCTGATGCCGTACTCCGGCATCAGCTGCTGCACGCGGTCGATATCCAGCGTGCGCGGCGTCAGGTGGTTGATGTGCGGCCCGCGGAAGCAGGCGACATCGGCAATCAGCCGGTGCTGGGCCAGCAGCGCGTTATAGGTAGGCAGATCGACCGCCGCCTGCTGGTGCCAGCGGAAGGTTTCCAGCGCTTCTCTGACGAACTCCTCCGCTTCACTTTCGCTGAATCCGCCCTGCTGCTGCCACAAAACCAGCAGTTCGCGCAGGCGCGGCGTATAGATATCACGGCGGGCCAGCACATCGGCCACCCGCTGGCGCAGGGCCGGATCGTCAATCAGCTCCAGCCGCAGCAGCGAGGTAAAAACGCGGAAGGGATTGATCAGCAACGAGGCTTCACTGACCGGGCGAAAAGCGGTGGAATGGACCGGCACGCCTGCCTCGGAGAGATCGTAATAGCCCACCGCCGACATGCCCATCACCGCAAACAGCTGGCGCATGGTGGCCAGCTCGGCCGCGGTTCCCAGACGAATCGCACCGTGGCGCTCCACGCTCAGGCGATTCAGTTCTTCCGGGGATAACGCGCTGCAATCCCGCGCTGATTCCTGCTGATTCACTTCCCGCACCAGCTGAAGCAGCGTGCCGTACTGCGGCACTTCCGCCTGGTACATGGCCGACATGGCTTTAGAAAAGCGGTCGCGTATCCGATCGGCACTGATAAATCTGTCACTCATTGCAGCTCTCCTGAAAAAGCTCAAATTATCCCACTGGCAGCATAGTCACCCCGCCGCGAGTTGAGTACCGTTTGCATCACAGATTATCAATAATGTGAATCAGCCCGCGACTGCGGCTATTATCATGGCGATCGTTTTATTTCAGGGAGAACAAACATGCCTCAACCCCGCATCGGCGTTGGCGTACTGATTTTTCGCGACGGCAAAATCCTGCTCGGCAGGCGTCTGGGCAGCCACGGCGAGGGCGACTGGTCGGCCCCCGGCGGCCATCTGGAATTTGGTGAAACCCCGCAGCAGTGTGCTGCCCGCGAAGTGCTGGAAGAAACCGGACTGATCCTCGGCGACACCGCGCTGGGGCCGTTTACCAATGACGTCTTCCACGCCGAGCAGAAGCATTACGTCACGCTGTTCGTGCTGGCCCACGCGGCCAGCGGCACGCCGCAGCGCTGCGAACCGGAAAAATGCGCGGGCTGGCAGTGGTTCGATCCCGCCGATCTGCCACAGCCGCTGTTTGCGCCGCTGCGTTCGCTGCTGGCACAGGAAGGCAGCCTGGCCGCGCTGGCAAAACCCCCGGTTTAGCGCGGCGCGGCGGCGATCGCAAAAGCGTAAAATACCTGCAAAAACAGATAGTCAGCGGCAGGGTGAAGCCGTAGAGTGAAGTTCACACTCCGCCGCTGACGAGAACCCGATGAACGCACTGACTTCTCTCCTGAATCTGCCCGCTCACCCGATTAATGATGCCGCTTACACCGAACGCTGTCGCCTTCAGCTGGCGGACTCCGGCGCGCTGGTACTGCGCGGTTTTCTGACCCCTGCCGCGCTGGAGATCATCAAAAAAGAGGGAGATGAAAATCAGCATCTGGCCTTCTACGCCAAAAGTCAGCACAACGTTTATCTGCAAAAAACCGATGAAACTCTGCCCGCCGATCATCCGCGCAATCGCCAGGTGGTGTCGTCAAAAGGCTGTATTACCGACGAAGAGATCCCGGCAGATTCGCCGCTGCGTAAGCTGTACGATTCTGCGGAATTCAAAGCCTTCCTCTGCGGCGTGCTGGACGAACAGCAGCTGTATCCCTACGCCGACAGCCTGTCATCGATAAATCTGCACTATGCGCATACCGGCCAGGAGCTGGGCTGGCATTTTGACAACTCGTCATTCGCCATCACCCTGCTGATCCAGAAACCGGAAGCGGGCGGCGTGTTTGAATACGTCAGCCATCTGCGCGATGCGGAGGCCGGAGAGATGAATTTTGACGGCGTGGGTAAGGTGCTGAACGGCGAGCTGGAGGTTCAAAAGCTGGAGATTGAACCAGGGGATCTGGTGCTGTTTCGCGGGCGCAACGCGCTGCACCGGGTGACGCCAACCGAAGGCGATATCACCCGTATGCTGGTGGTGCTGGCCTATAATTCACAGCCGGATATTGCGCTGTCGGAAAGCGCCCGTATGACCTTCTACGGGCGCCTCTAGTACTTAACGGACGCCTCAAATCTTAACGGGCGGCGAGCAGCGCCGCCCAGCCGCGCTGGAAGATCTGCCGGGTGCGGAACGCCACCAGCGCCTGCCAGTCGGCATCCTGCGGGTTGAAGCCCTCAAACAGCTGCCATTTCAGCTGCCGCCCCTGCTCGCTCGCCGGTTCGCCGTACAGATGAAGCCAGTGGTCGTCGCGCACCCGGCGATGCATTTCATCCCCGGCATAGGTCCCGCACTCCACCACCAGCTGGATCAGCTCCGTATCCGGCAGATTATCGAGCAGGAACTGTGACAGATAGCCGGTGGCCGTGGCGGTGACGCCGGTTTCGCTGTCGCGGCCTGCGCCGGTGATCAGCACCGTCAGCCACTCGCCGAAAATCTGCCGCGCCTCATCCAGCGCCGGGTAAGGCCGCTCGGCGATCGCCAGCAGCATCGGGTGCCCCCAGGCTCCCGCACCGGTATGCAGATCGAAGCTGATAATGCGCTCCGCATGCTGGAGGTGGTTGACGATAATCTGCTTCAGCGTCAGGTGCGACCAGCTGGCGCGGCTGCCGCCGAAGAAGATGCCGTCGGCAAACTGATACTGCCCGGCTTCAACGATCTGCTTCACCCCGCTCCAGCCGCGTACGGCACACTGCTCTGCCAGCATGGCATCGGCGGCGGCACGTTCAGGGCCGTTTACGTCGCGGCAGGTGTAGATCGCGTGCAGTTCGCGGTAAGTCGCATTTTCCGGCGCACCGGCGGCGAAGTCGATAAAGTTACGGTTGAGGTCGGCGTTATCTTCATTCACCCGCCGCAGGTGCGCGGTTCCCCACGGATTCAGCAGGTGAACCAGCACCACCGCCACGTCATCCGGCAGCTCCTGGCCCTCCAGCGCGTCCAGCCAGGCGATCTGGCTGTCTGAACCGTAGTAGCCCTCTACGCCGTGCGTACCGGAAATAATCAGCATCACGCGCGGCGCATCGGCGCGGCCCAGCACCGCGACATCGGTTGAAAGCGCTTCACCGGCGGGGCCGGGTAACGGATGGTCGTAACGGGTTACGGTGCCGCCGTTGCGCGCCACCGCTGCCAGAAAGCGCGCCCGCTGCGCGGTGAAATCAGGAAGAACTGTCGTAGTCATCACTTATTCCGGGCGCTTGTAGACGTCAAAGCTGAAGTACTTCTTCGCTAACTTATCGTAGGTGCCATTTTTATGCAGTTCGGCCAGCGCCTGATTAATCTTTTCGACCCGCGCCGTATCGTCCTTGCGCAGGCCGATGCCGATGCCCTCACCGAAGTATTTCTGGTCGTACATCGGCTCACCGGCGATATGATAGCCCGCGCCCTGCGGGGTTTTCAGGAAGCCGGTTTCGGCCGCTGCGGCGTTAATAAAGGTGGCATCCAGGCGGCCCGAGGCCAGATCCGGATAAATTTCCGCTTCGTTCTGATAGCTCACCACCTGCACACCCTGCGTTTCCCAGACGCTTTTAGCGAAGGCTTCCTGGGTGGTGCCCTGCGCCACGCCGACGGTTTTCCCCTTCAGCACCGCCGCATCCGGCAGCAGCTTGCTGGCTTTAGACGTCAGCAGCGCACTCGGCACGTTGTAGATCATATCGGTGAACAGCACCTGCTGGCGGCGTTTTTCGGTCATTGCCATCGCTGAGAGGATTGCATCGAATTTACGCGCCTGCAGAGCCGGAATAATGCCGTCGTACGCGGTCTGCACCCAGACGCATTTCACCTGCATCTGCTGGCAAACGGCGTTACCCAGATCGATATCAAACCCCTGTAGCGATCCGTCCGCCGCCTTGCTTTCAAACGGGGTAAAGGTCGGATCGACGCCAAAACGCAGCGTTTCGGCAGCCTGCGAGGAGGCGCTGAAGGCGGCCAGCAGGGCCAGCGCGGTAAGGGTGAGTTTTTTCATGGTAGATCTCCGGATTAATCAGGCGTTTATCCCCAAGTAATACCATGATTAATCGCGGAGAAATAAGGTTATTAGCTTATAAAACAGGAAGAATAATTAGCAGGAGTGATAGCTATCCCTCCGGGTACATCTCCAGCAGGCGGCGGGTGACGCCGTTGGTCCAGCCAAATCCGTCCTGAAGCGGGTATTCCCCCCCGGCTCCCAGCAGCGCGGCATCACCGCTGACGTTGTACTTCTCCACCATTTTATGGTGCTGCTGATAGGTTGATGACACGGTTCTCAGCCAGCGGCTGGCGATTTCATGTGCCAGATTCTCGTCGCCGTAAATGCTGAAGCCCTTCACCGCCATCCACTGTAGCGGTGCCCAGCCGTTGGGGCTGTCCCACTGCTCACCGGTCTGCTCCATGCTGGAGAGCAGGCCGCCCGGTGCCAGCAGATAGTCGCGCACCGCTTTGGCCGTACGGTTGGCCTGATCCAGGCTCGCCATGCCGACGTAAACCGGGGTGACGGCGGCGGCGGAGAACGTTGCCTGCTCGCCGTCGCGCCAGTTGTAATCGCGGTACAGGCCGGTGTCGTTATCCCAAAGATAGTGGTTCACCGCCTCCTGCCGACGGTACGCCAGCTGCTGATAGCGTTCGGCGGTGGCCTCGTCTCCCCTGGCTGCCGACAGTCGGGCAATCGCCATCTCCAGCTTGTAGAGGAACGCGTTCAGGTCGATGGGGATAATGCTGGTGGTCTGAATGCTCGCCAGACGGCCCGGCTCGCTCAGCCAGCGCGAGGTATAGTCCCAGCCCGACGCCGCACCGGCACGCAGGTCGCGATACACTTCGCTGGACGGGCGCGATGAGTCACGTGCGGTTTCCACGTCCTCAATATAAGACTCGTCGCGCGGGGTATCGCGATCGTCCCAGTAGCGGTTCAGCACCGCGCCATCCGGCAGCATCACCACATGGCGATACGCCTGATTCGGCTCCAGATTTTCCTGGCCGTCCATCCAGAAAGCGTACTCGCTTTTCAGATGGCGAAGATAGCGCTGCGCCTCGTTGACGCCGTTCTTTTCGAACAGTTCCACCATCATCGCGAAGACCGGCGGCTGCGAACGGCTGAGATAGTAGGTGCGGTTGCCGTTGGGGATATGGCCGTAGCGATCGATCATCCAGGCAAAGTTGTCCGCCATATTGCGCAGCAGATCGCAGCGCCCGGCGGCGGCAAAGCCCAGCATGCTGAAGTAGGAATCCCAGTAGTAGGTTTCACCAAAGCGCCCGCCGGGAACTACGTAGGGCTTCGGAAGCGGCAGCAGCGAGGAATATTCACAGTGCTGTTTCGGGTGACGGGTTAATACCGGCCACAGCGCGTCGATATGTTCCGCCATGGTTTTTTCCGGGTCGGAAACATAATGACTTTCATTAACCTGCGGCAGGTCGAAATTCTCCAGCACGAAATTATGCAGATTAAAATCATCGCGTTCACGCGCCAGATAATAACGAAACATAATCCGTTCCGGATCTATTTTTGGCGCGCAGTCAGCAAAGGTTTTACTGTCGCTAAAGATGCGCGACGTCTGCACCGCAAAAAACAGTTCCTGATAGCGGTCCGACGGCGTGAGGATATCGGAGACCGGCAGGCCGCGGATGTGCTCCGGCTGCGGCTCCATCACCGCTTCGGGGCCGGCTTCGTAGTCGAGATACCAGTTCTCAAATTCGCCGGGAATGTTAGTCATCGTCTCAGTGTGATTGAAAGTGATAAAAGCCTCCTGCTGCCGGTAATAATAGGCAGAATTCACATGATGAATTTATCGTACTGATAATAAGTATAGTACCGGCGTCTCTTCACGCAACCCGATGTTTCTATTAATCTTAATGACATATTATTTCAAAAAATAAATGAAAAATTAAATATGGTTTTTTTATAAAAAAAAGAAAATATCAGGGAGAATGAATAAACATAAACTGACAAATTCAGCTTCCTGCCGTATTGATTAAAAATAGCCCCCGAATAACAGTCATTTAGTGTGATCCGGCTCACTGTTTTGCCGTATGCGGGTTTCCCAGCTTTTTTCGCGGCAAACTTCAGTGCGAACAGCAGATTAGTACGTTTTTCCCCAGCGCTGACGCGCCCCGCTGGGCGCAGTGAACGGCAGCTGTTATGTTACGTGTTTGTAAATTTTAAGCGGCCGCATTTTTTCACTCAGCGGCCTTACGGAGCCATTATGCAATCTGGCACGCCCGCCACCTCGCCCACTGCACCGATACCACGAACCTGGTGGATCGCCCTGCTGGTGGCCGTCACCTTCTTTATGGAAAACCTGGATGCTACGGTAATCGCGACGGCCATGCCGCAGATGGCACGTGATTTCTCGGTCAGCGCGGTGGATATGAACGTCGGCATAACCGCCTTTCTGCTGGCGGTGGCAGTATTTATTCCGCTGAGCGGGTGGCTGGCCGACCGCTTTGGCGAACGGCGTATTTTTGCCAGCGCCATCGTGCTGTTTACCCTCGCCTCACTGCTCTGCGGCCTGAGTACCTCGCTGCCGATGTTTACCTTCAGCCGCGTGCTGCAGGGGATCGGCGGTGCACTGATGGTGCCGGTGGGCAGGCTGCTGGTGCTGCGGGTGACGGAAAAACAGGATCTGGTGCGAATGATCGCGCTGATCACCTGGCCCGGCCTGATCGCTCCGGTGCTTGGCCCGCCTCTCGGTGGGCTAATCGTCACCGTCGGCCACTGGCCGTGGATTTTCTGGCTGAATATCCCGCTGGGTATTGCAGCACTCATCTGTACCTTCTGGCTGATCCCCAAAGGCGAACGCGGCCAGCCGCGCCCTTTCGATTTAGCAGGCTTTCTGCTGACCGCCATCGCCTGCGCCGCGCTGATCGCCGGGCTGGAGTCGCTGGGCCAGAGTCACCTGCTTGCGGGCACGGCGCTGCTGCTGCTGGGCAGCCTCAGCGCATGGCTGGCGTGGCGACATGCGCGCCGCGCAACAGCCCCGATGCTGCCGCTGGATGCACTCAGCATCAGCTCGTTTCGCAGCACTCTACAGGGCGGCTCGCTGTTTCGTGCCGCTATCAACGCCATTCCGTTCCTGCTGCCGCTGATGTTCCAGGTCAGCTTTGGTCTGTCGGCGATGGAGGCGGGTATTCTGGTGCTGTGGGTGTTTGCCGGTAATCTGGCAATGAAGCCGTTCACCACCGCAGTGATGCGCCGCTGGGGCTTCCGGCAGGTGCTGCTGGTCAACGGCGTCATCAGCACGGCGGCCATCGCCGTCTGCGCCTTTATTACCCCGGCGTTGCCGTACCCGCTGCTGGCGCTGGTGCTGTTTATCGGTGGGCTGTCGCGCTCAATGCAGTTCACCTGCTATAACTCGCTGGGCTTTGCCGACGTGCCGCGCCCGCAGATGAGCGCCGCCTCCACGCTGTTCAGCATGTTCTTCCAGTTCAGCATGAGTGCCGGTATCGCCTTTGCCGCGCTGGCGCTGCGCGCCTCGATGTCTTTACAGACGCACTCGCAGCCGCTGCCGGTAGATTTTTCCTGGGCGTTTATCGCCGTCAGCCTGCTGTCGCTGCTGGCATTACTGGACAATCTGCGACTGAAGGCGGGAACCGGCGAGCACGTTTTACAGCGCCAGCCGTAGCGATAATGGAAAATCTTGCGCATGTGATTTACTTCTCACTGCCGAGAAAATAAACTACCGCTCCTTCGTATTTCAACGAAATCCATTTATCGCTTATCGCTAAAAACCCTCAGGCAGAGGGTTTTCAATGAAAGGACCCTGTATGACGCTCCACCTCTGGTTGGCCTATACCGGCGTGATTGCCGCACTGATTGCCATTCCCGGCCCGTCGGCTTTAATCAGCATGACCCACGGCCTGCGCTTCGGCCGCAAACATGCGCTGGCAACGGTTGTCGGCGGCGTGCTGGCAGCTATGGTTCTGATGACCGCCTCCGCGCTGGGTCTGGGTGCTATTCTGGCCGCCTCCACTACCGCCTTTACCATTCTGAAGGTGGTCGGTGCCGCCTATCTGGTCTGGCTGGGTATTTCCGCATGGCGCGATAACAGTCATGAAACGCCGGTGGCCACCCCAGAAATGGAAGATGCGCCGAGCGCGCTGCGCCTGTTCCGTAAGGGCTTTATGGTCGGCATCAGCAACCCAAAAGATCTGCTGTTCTTCGCCGCGCTGTTCCCGAACTTTATTGATGCCAGCCAGCCGCACGCGTTGCAGTTTGCTACCCTGGCAATCACCTGGGCCGCGCTGGATTTCAGCATTATGTTCAGCTATGCCTGCGCCGGTCGTCGCCTGTCCGGGCTGTTCTCTAACCCGAAACGTCTGCGGATGCTCAACCGCTCAACCGGTAGCCTGTTTGTCTTTGCCGGTGGTGCGCTGGCTATCTCCGCCAAGTAATCCCTCAGGGCCGCCTCACCGCGGCCCTGCTGCTTTATAGCATCAGCATCTCCAGCACATCATTCCTTCCCGGCATCCGCACGACTTTTATCGCCGGCTCCCAGTGCCCGTTCCGTCAGCGCCGTCTATAAAATCGTCACGCCTGGACTACAGCGAAAAGTTCAGGCGCTTTTTATCCGTCCGCTGGCGCGGGCATAGGCAAATAGCCCACCCGCCGCGACGATGTTCGCCAGCTCGCCCGCCGGATCGATGGCCGCCGTTTCACCGCTGTCCAGCAACGTGACGGTCTGCGCGTCGTTGTCGATTTCCACCCGGTCGCCGGTGCGCAGGCGATCGCACAGCCGCGTGGCCGAAGCCAGCGGCAGCACCTCGCCGGTCGCCACGCAGTTGCGGAAGAAAATGCGGGCATAGGACTGCGCCAGTACTGCCTGCACGCCCGCCGCGCCCAGCGCAATCACCGCATGCTCACGTGAAGATCCGCAGCCAAAGTTTTTGCCGGCAACGATAATCGGATGCGCCGTCCGCTGGCCGGAGGCATCCAGAAACGGCAGCGCCCCTTCCGGCAGACCACACATCGCCAGCCCCGCCAACTGCGCGTAGCCCTCCGGGGTCGAGGGATTCACCTTCAGGTATTCGGCGGTCAGGATCTGGTCAGTATCAATGTTGTCGCCCAGTACGTAGACCGTTCCGCTGATGATATTTTTCATGATGGCGTTCCTAACAGCTCAACAGGATTGGTTATGGTGCCGCGCACCGCAGCGGCGGCTACCGCATAAGGGGAGGCCAGATAGATGTTGGCGCGCTTGTGCCCCATACGGCCCACGAAGTTACGGTTGGTGGTGGAGATCACCGAAATCGGCTGATTAATCCGGCCGAAGGTATCGGCGGGCCCGCCGCAGCAGGCCGCACAGCCGGGCTCGGATGAAAGATTCACCCCCGCAGCGGTCAGGATTTCATAGATTGACTGGTTCGCAATGCGGGTGACGATCAACTGATGAAACACCTCTTTGGTGGCCGGAACGGCAAAGGTCGGGATCGCCACTTTGCGGCCCTGCAATACCCGAGCGGCGGCAACAAAATCCGCCAGCTTGCCGCCGGTGCAGGAGCCAATATAGGCCTGTGAGATTTCCACCTGCTGCAAAGTATCGATCGATACCACATTGTCCGGTGAGTGGGGTTTAGCCACCAGCGGCTGCATAGTGCTGACATCAATGTCGACAACGCGGCTGTAAACCGCATCGGCATCGGCCTCCACCACATTAAAAGGCACCGTGGTGCGCGCCGCCAGGTAGTCGAGGGTGGCCTGATTCGGCAACATAATGCCGTTCTTAGCCCCGCACTCCACCACCATATTGCACATGGTCATGCGCTCTTCTATCGGCATTGCGTCAATCACCGGACCGGCAAACTCAATCGCCTCGTAGGTGGCCCCATCCACCGTCAGTTCACGCAGCAGGGCGAGAATCAGGTCTTTCGCCTGCACCTGCTGTGGCTGCTCACCGTGATAGTTCACCCGAATGGTGGTCGGCACCTTCAGCGGGATCTCACCGGTACCCAGCGCATAGGCCGCATCGGTGATCCCCAGACCAATGGCAAAACAGCCAAACGCACCGGCCGTAACCGTATGGGAATCGGTGCCCAGCAGCACTTCCCCCGGGCGCGTATGGCCCCCCTCAGCCAGACCAATATGGCAGACGCCCTTATAGGCGGGTGTGCCCACATCATAGAAATACTTCACGCCCTGCTCGCGGGCAAATTCACGCATCACGCGAATATTCTGATTCGCCTGCAGATCGGCAGAATAAACAAAGTGGTCAGGAATAAGAATAAAACGTTCCGGGTTCCATATTTTCGCCTGTTCGCCAAATTCTTTTTTAAATACGCTGGCCACACCCGGCATACAGGGATCGTGCGACATTAATACATCCACCTTCGCCCAAACTATTTCTCCAGGCGTCACGCTTTCGCACCCGCTTGCTCGGGCGAGTATTTTCTGGTTGATTGTCTGACCCATGTTAATTATCTCTCTGCGCTATTATTTTCCGACTGCTTACATTTGTTTGTAATTACCCTATCTCTTTTCTGTGCGTCGGAAACGTGAAATATGCTAGTATTCTTTATTGTTTCTCCTTAAGAACAATCCGGGATAATAATGAGCGATTTTGAAAACCTGCACGGAATGATTATTTTTGCCAAAGTGGTGGAAACGCTGAGCTACACCGAAGCGGCAAAGGTGCTCGGGCTGGCAAAATCCTCGGTCAGCAAGGAAATTTCGGCGCTGGAAGTGCGTCTGGGGGCGAAGCTGCTAACCCGCACAACACGGCGGATTCAGGTGACGGAAGTCGGCATGACCTATTATCACTACTGCTACCGTATCCTGCACGAGGTGAAAAGCGCCGACCTGTTTATCCGCCAGTTCCACGAAGAGCCCACCGGCAGCCTGCGCGTGGTGGCCCCGGTCACCTTTGGCTGCCAGTGCATCGTGCCGGTACTGAATCGCTTTGTCGCCAGCAATATCCACGTCAGCGTCGATCTTGACCTCACCGACCGCCCGGTCAGCCTTGAGGACGATAATTTCGATCTGGCGGTGGTGATTAAGCGTGAGCTTCCCGGCCACCGAAACTATCGCCCGTTGATGGACATTACCTGGGGGATTTACGCCGCGCCGGATTACCTGCGGCAACACGCTGAGATTACCAGCCCGGACGATCTCACCCGCCATGACTTTATTCTTTTTCGCGGCCCGGCCCACACGATCTCGCTGCCTTTCAGAAAAGAAAAACAGAAAAAAGATATTGAAGTCCGCAGCAGATTTCGTGCCAACAACAGTATTGCGCTGGTGAATTCAGCTATAGCCCAGACCGGCATCGCGTATTTACCCAGCTATATTGCCCAGGAAGCCGTCGATGAGGGTAAATTAGTTCAGGTACTGCCGGACTGGGAAATGGATATTTATAAATCCTACGTTTTGATGAAAACGGACAGCTATATTTCCCCGCGCGTGAGGTTATTTGTTGAGGCACTGCAAAAAGCGCTGAGTGGTAATTAACATTTCGGATTCAGGCCGGGAAATGGCAGTAATTTACGAGCCGGATTCACGCCGGGAGATGACAATAAAAAACGCCCGCATTAGCGGGCGCTGATTGATTTTCGCGTTATTCGCGCCTGAAGATAACAGCATCTGCCATCGTCTCAGGCGCAGAAGCGATAATCAGTAGTAGTTACCGTGACGGTAATCCCAGGTGGTGAAGATGTCAGACAGCATTGACATGATCTTATCCACATCCAGACCTTTACGGATCAGTACCGGGCATGGCGTGATGTTGCGCTCGCCTTTCTGCTCTGGAACCAGCTTACCGTTTTCGTCCACCATCGCGACCATCACACCCTGCTCGTAACGCGTCTTTTCAGATTCGTTAGGCTGGATAGATTTCACGTAGTCGTTTGCCGCAATGATCAGGTCAGCGTGCTGTTCGATACGCTCGCCGATACCTTCTACCAGGCCACGGTTACCTTTACCTGACGGGTTAGCCGAGCTGGCGAAGGAGAACTTGCCGTGGTTTTCCCACAGTTCTTTTGCCAGGTTCTCACCAGGCACACCGAACTTGATGACGAAGCAGCTGGTCTGGCGGCGGTCCATCATCAGGTCTTTAGAACCGTCTTCCGGAATGCGCGCTACGGCTTCTTCTTTCCACGGCAGGATGCAGCCCAGCAGAACGTCTTTGTCCCAGTGCTGCTGATACAGCTCTTCGATTTCCGGGTTCAGCTGAGCCAGCTCTTTCAGCTGCTCCAGCGAGCCGCACAGCACCACGCCTGGCTTGTTACGGTTACGCTGCTTGGCGTCGAACTTACGCTCCAGGCCTTTCGCATCAGAGGTCATGATGATGTAGCCCACTTTGGTAGGACAAACGATCATGCCACCGTCAGCAGACAGGATTTCAACGGCTTCCGGCTGTAAGCCACCATTCCAGTTAACAACTTTATTGCTCATCATGACACCTTCGGATTCGGTTTAAATTAGGAGGGTAATCACCCGTTGAAACCATCCTGCCACAACCAGTTTTTCCTGCAACAATAAACGCACAATCCCGCCTATTGTTTCCAACAGGAAACAATCGTTGCACAATGGAAAGGGTGAAACCGACGATTTGGCGAAAAAAATATTCCACCGATAAACCTGAAGGTGGTATTTCCCTGATTAACTCATTAAAAAGAAGATGGTTTATTCATTTCATTTTCCTCTTCGCAATATTGAGCTGGCTCGCAGTTTGTTAAATTAACCGTCTCTCCCACCGTTGGCGCATTTACAGCCATTAAGCTTAACGAGTCAGGTGAATCACTCGCCGGGGGAAAATCATGGACACACATCACGCTCAAAGTCGCACACACGTTTATCGCAAAAACATGCGCTATCTGCTGCCGCTGCTGGTGGTCTGCTATCTGTTTGCCTTTATCGACCGAACGATCGTAGGTTTTGCCTGGCTGGAGATGGAGGCCGATGTGGGTCTGAGTGCCGCCGCGTTTGGCCTAGGCGCCGGGCTGTTTTTTATCTCTTATGCCTTCTGCGAAGTACCCAGCAATCTGCTGATGCTGAAATTCGGGCCGAAGATCTGGTTTTCCCGCATTCTGGTCACCTGGGGCATCATTACCATTCTGATGGCCTTTGTGCAGGGTCCATGGTCATTTTACGCGCTGCGCTTTTTACTGGGCGTGGCCGAAGCCGGGTTCTATCCGGGCATTATCTACTTCATCACGAAATGGTTCCCGCCTTCGCGCTGCGGTCAGGTCATCGGCATTTTCTTCCTCGCCAATCCGCTGGCGCTGGTGATCGGCAGCCCGCTCTCCGGCCTGATTATGCAGATGGACGGCCTGTATCAACTGGCGGGCTGGCAGTGGCTGTTTATTCTGATGGGCCTGCCGCCGGTGCTGCTGTCGCTGATTGTCCTGCGCTCGCTGCCGAATACGCCGCAGCAGGCGCACTGGCTGAACGACCAGGAGCGCAGCCAGATCGCCAGCGATATTCAGCAGGAGCAGCAGCAAAACGGCGTCACCGATGCGCCCGGTCAGCATCAGCACCCGCTGCGGGTGATGAAGGATCGCCGCATCATGATGCTGATTGCCTTCCTGATGTGCTATCCGATTGTCGGCTACGGCCTGATGCTGTGGCTGCCGAGCATTATCAATAAGTTCAGTACCTCAGTGATGATGACCGGGCTGCTCTCCGCCCTGCCTTGGCTGGCGGCGGCCGTGGCGGTGATCGTGGTGCCGCGATCGGCAGCCAGGCACAACACACCGTTTTTACATATTGGGGTGACGCTGGCGCTTAGCGTGGCCGGGCTAATCCTCAGCGTGGTATTTAACGATCCGCTGTGGCGCATGCTGGCACTGTGCCTCGCCGCCTTTGGTATTTTCGCTGGTCAGCCGATTTTCTGGAGCTTCCCGGCGAGGCTGCTGAAAGGTACCGATGCGGCGGTCGGCATCGCGTGGATTAACGCCTTCGGCATTGTAGGTGGCTTTATCGGCCCGTACGGGTTTGGCGTGGTGGCACAGCTAACCGGCAGCAATGAAAACGGGCTGGTATGGTTTATTGGCTGGGGTATTTACGGCCTGCTGATGCTCTACCCGCTGCGGCGGATGATGCGCCGCCAGCGCGGGATGAGCGGGGAAGCGGCAGCGGTTCCGCATCATCCGTAACTCCGCACGTCACGATTACGCGCAGGACGGCGGCAGAAGCCGGGTCGGTTGAACAAACGGCAGAATCGGCAGGGCCATCGCCCCTTTTGCTGCCTTCTCAACCTCAACAACCGGCGAACATGGCGATCCGGCCATGCCGGGATCAGCCATTAAACCCCAGCTCGGCGGAGATGGCTCTGGCGGTGGCCACCACCGGTGCCATCAGCTTTTTCACCCCAACCTGCTGTAGCTTGGCGGTCGGCAACGACACCGAAACGGCAAACGGCACCCGCTGCTGAATATCAAACACCGGTGCCGCCAGGCAGGACACGCCCAGCTCGTTCTCTTCCCTGTCCATCGCGGTTTGCTGCTGGCGAATCACCTTCAGCTCGTCCAGCATCTCCGGCAGCGTGGTGATGGTATTTTTTGTCAGCTGCTGGATTGTGTCCTGATGCGTTTCCCAGTAGTGCGCCGGATACTCTTCACTGCCCCAGGCCATAAAGATTTTACCCATCGCCGAGCAGTACAGCGGCATATGCTGGCCGATATACGCTCGGGTTCGCAGCATACCGGTCGTCGGCTCCAGCTTGTAAATCAGAATCACATGATCGTCTTCACGGCTGGAGAAATTTACCGTTTCACCCACTTCCAGATTGAGTTTTTCCAGATGCGGGGCCGCAACGTGAATGATGTTCAGCGACGACAGCGCCTTCTGCCCCACCGAAATAAACTTAGTAGTCAGTCGGTAGCTGCCGGGCGACGGCGCCTGGGTGACATAGCCGCTGCTGTGCAGCCCCTGCAACAGCCGGTGAACGGTACTCTTATTCATCCCGGACAGTTCTGACAGATTCGCCAGCGGGCAACCGTTGGGGTAATTACTCAATATCTCAATCAGCTGCAGGCCACGAAACAGACTCTGGGTGCCAGCCGGCTGATCCTTTTTATCGTCCTTTGCGGTATCCGCCTTTACGCTCATTCACGCTTCCTCTTAATGTCCCGCACACCCTTTACGGGGCTTTGTCTGATGGTAACTCATGCCTCTGCGGCTGTGAATATGGAACGACGTTTCAACACTGACAATGCTCCATATTAGACGGTTAAAAGCGCAAAAGCGAAGTGAGCGATTCATCACAGTTCTATAACATTAAAAATAACCATCTGATTTATATAAATAAATAAAACTTCCTCACCTTTGCTTTCCGCCCTCAGTAAGAATACTATTTTTGAAACTTGATTTCGCATGTTGGAACAAGCGGTGTTTTTATTAAGCTGTCGCCGCCGCTGATACTTGTCTGTTGTTGCAGGAGACTGTTATGCAGAATACACCCGGGGCAGCGGTTCTGACGCTGAGCCATATCACTAAACGCTTTGGCGGCAACATCGCCGTCAACGACGTCAGCCTGGAGGTTCATCCCGGTGAAGTCCTGGCGCTGCTGGGCGAAAACGGTGCCGGAAAATCCACGCTGATCAAAGTCCTCGCCGGGGTTTACCCACGCGACGGCGGCGATATCCGCTTCCACGACGACACCATTACCTCCGCCGCCGCGCTGAAAACCGCCCAGCGCCAGCCCATCGCCTTTATTCATCAGGACCTCGGACTGATCGAGTGGATGACGGTGGCCGAAAATATGGCGCTGGTGATGGGCTTTACCCGTCGGCTGGGGCTGATTGACTGGCGAGCGGTGCGCGAGCGCTCCCGCCAGGCGCTGGAAGAGGTCGGTATCGCCCTCGACCCGGACTCACGCGTGTTCGAACTGTCGCGCACCGAAAAGTCTCTACTGGCTATCGCCCGTGCGGTGGCCGTCAATGCCGAAGTGCTGGTGCTGGATGAGCCCACCGCTTCGCTGCCTGCCAACGACGTCCGCCATCTGTTCAGCGTCATCGAACGCCTGAAAAGTAAAAAAGTGGGGATGATTTACGTCACCCACCGCCTGGACGAAGTGATCGAAATTGCCGACCGCGTCTGCGTAATGCGCGACGGGAAACGCGTAGCGGGCGGCTTCACCCGCGACTACAGCCTGCGCAACCTGGTGGAAATGATCGTCGGCGAAGCGGTAGAGGGCAACCAGCGCGAGCCGCTGCCGGAAAAAGCCGATCCGGTTCTGGCCTTCGACAGCGTCTGCATTGATGAAGTGGGCCCCGTATCCTTCAACCTGCAGCCCGGCGAGATGCTGGCGCTGGCCGGGCTGCGCGGTGCCGGGCAGGAAGAGATTGGCCGCCTGCTGTTCGGCCTGCGTCAGCGTACCGGCGGCAGCATTACCTTCCGCAAGCAACACTATCAGGCCAGCTCGCCGCAGCAGGCGATGGCGGCGGGCGTGTCGCTGGTGGCCGGGGATCGCACCGGCGAAAGCCTGGTGATGTCGATGAGCGTGCGTGAAAACCTGTTTATCAACCCCTGCGCCAGCGGTCACCGCCTGCTGTCGCACTACGGACGCCGCGCCGAGCTGGGGGCCAGCTGGTGGAAAATGCAGCTGTTTGACGTCCGCCCGAAGGACGTCAGCCTGGATATCAGCGCCCTCTCCGGCGGCAACCAGCAAAAGGTGGTGATGGCGCGCTGGATGCACCTCAATGCGCCGCTGCTGATCCTGGAAGATCCGACTGCGGGCGTCGACGTGGGCGCACGTGAAGAGATCTATCACCTGCTGAACAAAGCGCTGGCAGAAGGCGTGGCTGTGCTGGTGATCTCCAGCGACTTCGAGGAGATCGCCCATATCTGCAACCGGGCGCTGGTCTTCAACCGCGGGCAGATCGTCGGCGAATTGAAAAACGATCGCGTCAGCTTTGCCAACCTACTTGAGCTGGCCTCCGCCAGCAGCGAATCCACCGTCGCCACCGTGTGAAATTTAACGCCACCCCGCAGGCGGTGGCAGGAGAAGATCTATGTCTAAAACGTCCGTCAAATCGACCGCGCTGGAGCAGCGGGTCAGTCTCAGCCAGCACGGTGCAGGCCCGTGGTCGATGCAAATCGTCACCCGCTACGGCCTGCTGCTGCTGTGCGTTCTGCTGGTGGCGATGTTCTCGGCGCTGTCGCCGTCGTTCGCCAGTATGCTGACCCTCCAGGCGATCCTCTCCAGCAAGGCCAAGATCGCCCTGCTGGCGCTGGCCGCAACGATCCCGATGATCGTCGGAAAAATCGATCTTAATGTCGGTTTCGGTATCGTACTGTGGCACATCCTCGCCATTACGTTACAGGTGCAGTACGGCTTCTCCTGGCAGATGGCGGTACTGACGGTGCTGGCCATCTCCGCGCTGTACGGCCTGCTGAATGGCATTCTGGTGGCGCTGGCGGATATCGACAGCTTCGTCGCCACGCTGGGTTCCGGCACCGTGCTGTACGCCATCGCGCTGTGGCACTCCGGCGGCCGTCAGATCGTCGGCGATCTGCTCGACGCCTTCACTGCCCTGCACTACACCGAAATTTTCGGCATCCCGATTGGCGCGTTCTACGTGCTGGCGGTGGCCATTGTCCTGTGGCTGATCACCGAACACACCCCGCTTGGCCGCTGCATGTACGCGGTGGGCGGTAACCCGGCGGCGGCGCGGCTGAACGGCATTGCCGTTAATAAATTCACCATCGGCGCGTTTATCGCCTCCAGCGTGCTGACCGGCTTCAGCGGCGTGCTGATCGCCGCCGAACAGGGCGTCGGCCAGGCCAGCGTGGGGATGGACTACCTGCTGCCCGCGCTGGTTGGTGCGTTCCTCGGCAGTACCACTATTCGCCCGGGACGGGTCAACGTCTGGGGTACGGTGGTCGGGATTGCCATTCTGGCGATTGGTATCGCCGGTATTCAGCAGTTTGGCGGTGAGTTCTGGGTTGAACCGCTGTTCAACGGTGCCACCCTGCTGCTCTCCATTAGTCTTGCCGGCTACGCCCAGCGCCGCCGGATGTTAAACCAGAAAGCCGTCGTTCGCAGCCAGAGCGCCCCGGCAACGCCTCCTGACAATAACCAAAACGCCACTACAGGAAGTCAGCTATGAAAATTCACGTTCTTGCCTTAACCCTCAGTACTCTGCTGGCCGCCGCCCTACCGGCACACGCCGACAGTTATCTCGACCAGGCCACAGCGGCAGTGACTAAAGCCACCGCCAGCGTGACCGAATGGGACGGACCGACCACCGGCCCTAAGCTACAGGCGAATAAAAAGGTGATTTTCATCGCCTCCGATATGAAAAACGGCGGCGTGCAGGGCGTGCAGCAGGGGCTGAGCGAAGCCGCGAAGGCGGCAGGCTGGAAGCTCGATACCCTGGACGGCGGCGGCTCGGTAAAAGATCAGCTAGCCGCGCTGAATCAGGCGATTGCCCAGCGCCCGGACGGCATCGTGATCGGCGGCTGGAACCCGAACGTGGCGAAGGTGCTGCTGAAGAAGGCCGCGCAGCAAAAAATCGTGCTGATGGCCTGGCACGCGGTGCCGCAGCCGGGGCCGATTCCGCAGTACGGCGTCACCACCAACATCACCTCGGATTCAACCGAGGTGGCGCGTCTGACCGCGCAGTATGCGGTGGTGCATTCCGGCGGCAAGGCCAGCGTGCTGATCTTCACCGATTCGCTGTATCAAATCGCGCTGGATAAGGCGAATACCATGAAGCAGGAGATCGAGAAGTGCAGCGGCTGTCAGGTCGTGGAGTTTATCGATACGCCGCTGGCCGACACCGCCAACCGCATGCCGTCAATGACCTTCAGCCTGCTGCAAAAATATGGCGATAAGTTCCAGTACGCGCTGGCGATTAACGATCTCTACTTCGACTTTATGGCCCCGGCGCTGAAAACCGCCGGTAAAGGCGGCAGCAACGCGCCGTTTAACGTCTCCGCCGGTGACGGATCGGTTTCCGCATTCCAGCGCATTCGCAGCGGCGATAGCCAGATCGGCACCGTCGCCGAGCCGCTGAAGCTGCACGGCTGGCAGCTGCTGGACGAATTTAACCGCGCCTTTGCCGGGCAGCCGCCGTCAGGCTACGTCACCCCCGCGCACCTGATCACCAAAGAGAATATCGGCAGCGACGGCGGTCCGCAGAACCATTACGACCCGCAGAACGACTATCAGGGCCACTACAAAACCATCTGGGGCGTGAAGTAACGGAGGCAGAACAATGGCAATCACCGACGATTTGGTTATTGAGACGCTTTGCTCCCCGGCGATCTGGGCGGAAGGGCCGGTATGGCTGCCGCAGCAGGATGCGGTGGTGTTCAGCGACGTTAAGGGCAACCGCATGTTTCGCTGGCAGCGCAACGGCGAGCTGGAGGTATGGCGTTCACCTTCCAACTTCGCCAACGGCAACGCACGCGATGCCGAGGGGCGGGTGATCAGCTGCGAGCACGGCCGACGCGGCATCAGCCGTACCGAGCACGACGGCAGCGTCACTATGCTGGTGGAGAAGGTGGACGGCAGGCGCTTTAACTCGCCTAACGACGTGGTGGTGCGCTCGGACGGCACCATCTGGTTTACCGATCCGCCGTACGGCATCACCAGCGATGACGAAGGCTATCACGCACACAGTCAGGTGATCGGCTGCTATCTCTACTGCTTCGATCCGGCCAGCGGCAAACTGACCATCGCCGCCAGCGATTTGCAGCGTCCTAACGGGCTGGCTTTCTCGCCCGACGAAAGCCTGATGTACGTGGCGGATATGTCGGTGATTGATTTTCCCACGCTCGGCCGCCGCGAGCTGCGGGTGTACCAGGTCGAGGAAGATCGGCTGAGCCACGGCAGATGGTTTGCCGAAGTCGCTCCCGGAATTCCGGACGGTTTCTGCGTGGACCGCCGGGGCAACGTCTGGTGCAGCTGTGCCGACGGGGTGATCGCCTTCGACAGCAGCGGTAACCGCATCGGCAAGATCCCGCTGCCGGAGTGCGTGTCTAACTGCACGTTCGGCGGCCCGGACGGTGACGAGCTGTATATCACCGCCACCCGCTCGCTGTACCGGGTACGTATCAGGCTGTAAGGGGGAAACGGTGGCGCTTACCGAATCACTGGCTGTACCGGCCGCGCCGCAGACCTCAGTCATCATCACGTAGCCGACGGCAGAGGAAACTTTGCTGTCGGCTTTGCCATGCCCGTTTTTGACCGGGTGTGGCGACGATCACAGAAGCTGACATTAATTTTATCTATCTGTTTTTTAACACTAAATTCACCCCCCGTTTTTTTGACTTCATTCCGATAACCTCATAGGATTTATTTGGAACGACATTCCACATATTGAAATACACACCAGCGGGGAGTAACAGCAGCATGAGAATCAGCTACCAGCAGTTAAAGCAGGAGTTCCTGCGCGTTTTACTGGCGCGCGGCGTGGCGGCGGAGAAGGCCGAAGCCTGTGCCACCCTGTTTGCCGATACCAGTGAAAGCGGCGTTTACTCCCACGGCGTGAACCGCTTCCCCCGCTTTATTCAGCAGCTGGATGCCGGGCATATCGTGCCGACGGCAACCCCGGAAAAAATTCTCTCACTGGGCGCGATTGAACAGTGGGATGCACATCGCGCTATCGGCAACCTGACCGCCACCGACATGATGGATCGCGCGATGGAGCTGGCCGACAGCCACGGCATCGGCCTGGTGGCGCTGCGTAACGCAAACCACTGGATGCGCGGCGGCAGCTACGGCTGGCAGGCGGCAGAGAAAGGCTATGTTGGCATCTGCTGGACCAACTCGATTGCGGTGATGCCGCCGTGGGGCGCAAAAAACTGTGCTATCGGCACCAACCCGCTGATCGTTGCCGTACCGGGCGAGCCGATCACCATGGTAGATATGTCGATGTCGATGTTCTCCTACGGCATGCTGGAAATTAACCGTCTGGCGGGCAAAACCCTGCCGGTGGACGGCGGCTTTGATAACGACGGCAACTACACCCGCGACCCGGCCACCATTGAGGAAAACCGCCGCATTCTGCCGATGGGCTACTGGAAAGGCTCCGCGCTCTCCATCGTGCTGGATATGCTGGCCACCCTGCTCTCTAACGGCTCATCGGTCACCGAAGTGACCCAGGACAACGGCGACGAATTCGGTATTTCCCAGGTATTTATCGCCATTGACGTCGACCGACTGATCGACGGGCCAACCCGCGACGCCAAGCTGGCACGCATTATTGAATCCATCAGCGGTGCCGAACGCGCCAACGGCGAGCAGGCCATCCGCCTGCCGGGCCATAAATTCCCCGGCATCCGCGCTGAAAACCAGCAGCAGGGCATTCCGGTCGACGAGCGCGTCTGGGCACGTATTCAGGCGCTGTAACAGGAGCAACGCGATGATTTTTGGACATATCAACAATACCGAAGCGCACCACTACCCTGTCGCCGTTGCCCGTGCCGTGGACTATCTGGCCCGCCACGATCTGCGGGCGATGGCCGCCGGACGCTATCAGCACGATAAAACCGGCTGGGTCGTACAGGTGCTGGATTTACAGACCGGCCCGCACAGCGAGAGCTTCCCGGAAGCCCATCGCCACTTTGTTGACGTGCAGTTTCTGGTGGACGGTGAGGAGCTGATTGGCGTGGCGACGGAAAAAGCCGAGCTGGCCATCCACCAGCCGTACAACGCCGATCGCGACATTATTTTTTATCGCGATGCGCCAAACGAAACCCTGTTGCTGATGAAGCCCGGCAATTTCGCCGTGTTCTTCCCGCAGGATCTTCATCGGCCAAACCTGATGATCGACGGCCCGCAGGCGATCCGCAAAGTGGTAGTCAAGATCCCTCTTACCGAGTTCGTTAATTCCGGGAGTTCGCTATGAGCCTGACCTCAAGTTCTGTGGCATCCCGCGCGTCCATTCCTAACACGCGCTGGCTGCGTATTATTCCGCCGATCCTGATCACCTGCATTATCTCCTATATGGACCGCGTGAATATCGCCTTTGCTATGCCGGGCGGTATGGATGACGAGCTGGGTATCAGCGCCTCAATGGCCGGTCTGGCGGGCGGGATCTTCTTTATCGGTTATCTGTTCCTGCAGGTTCCCGGCGGCAAGCTGGCGGTCTACGGCAACGGTAAACGTTTTATCGGCTGGTCGCTGCTGGCCTGGGCGGTTATCTCCGTCCTCACCGGTATGGCCACCAACCAGTATCAGCTGCTGGGGCTGCGCTTCCTGCTGGGTGTGTCCGAAGGGGGCATGCTGCCGGTGGTGCTGACAATGATCGGCAACTGGTTCCCCGATTCTGAACGCGGCCGCGCCAATGCGATTGTGATCATGTTCGTGCCGATCGCCGGGATCCTCACCGCCCCGCTTTCCGGCTGGATCATTACCAGCTGGGACTGGCGCATGCTGTTCTTTGTCGAGGGCGTGCTGTCGCTGGTGGTGATGGCGCTGTGGTGCTTCACCATCAGCAACCGCCCACAGGAGGCGAAGTGGATATCCGAGGCCGAAAAGAACTATCTGATCAAAACGCTGCATGATGAACAGCTGCAAATCAAAGGTAAAAATACCCGTAAGGCCTCGCTGCGCCAGGTAATGCGTGAACCGGTGATGTGGCGACTGATTATGGTCAACTTCTTCTATCAGACCGGGATCTACGGCTATACCCTGTGGCTGCCGACCATCCTGAAAGGGCTGACCAACGGCAATATCGAACAGGTGGGCTGGCTGGCGATCCTGCCGTACGTTGGCGCGATCTTCGGCATGTTTATCTTCTCGTCGCTGTCCGATGCCACCGGGCGCCGCAAGCTGTTTGTGGCGCTGCCGCTGGCCGGGTTTGCTATTTGCATGGCGCTGTCGGTATTGCTGAAAGCGCATATCTGGTGGTCCTACGCCGCGCTGGTCGGCTGCGGGGTGTTTATTCAGTCAGCGGCCGGGGTGTTCTGGAGTATTCCGCCACGCCTGTTTAACGCTGAAGTGGCGGGCGGCGCACGCGGCGTGATTAACGCGCTGGGCAACCTTGGCGGCTTCTGTGGTCCATATATGGTCGGCGTGCTGATTGCCGAATTCAGTAAAGACGCCGGCGTTTACAGCCTGGCGATCTCACTGGCGATTGCTTCGGTACTGGCGCTGACCCTGCCTGCACGCTGCGATGCACCGCAGAAGGGGGCCGCATGAGTTACTGGCTGGGGCTGGACTGCGGCGGCACCTTTATTAAGGCCGGGCTGTATGACGCATCAGGCCGTGAACAGGCGGTGGCGCGGCAAAACCTTGCGGTACTGGTGCCGGAACCGGGCCGTGCGGAACGCGATATGAACCAGCTGTGGCAGGTTGCCGCCACGGTGATCCGTCAGGTGCTGGAAAACGGCAATATCGCTGCCGCAGACGTGCGCGGCATGGGGATCTCCGCTCAGGGTAAGGGCCTGTTTATGCTGGATAAGCAGGGCCAGCCTCTGGGCAACGGTATTCTCTCCTCCGACCGCCGCGCGCTGGAGCTGGTTCAGCGCTGGCAGCGCGAAGGCGTACCGCAGGCGCTCTATCCGGTCACCCGTCAGACGCTGTGGACCGGTCATCCGGTTTCGCTGCTGCGCTGGGTCAAGGATCACGAGCCGGAACGCTATGCGGCGATCGGCAGCGTGATGATGGCGCACGACTATCTGCGCTTCTGCCTGACCGGCGAACGGGCCTGCGAAGAAACCAATATTTCTGAATCCAATCTCTATGACATGCAGCAGGGCGACTGGTCGCCCGCACTGGCGGAGATGCTGGAGATTGCGGAGATCCTGCCCGCCCTGCCGCCAATCGTCGGCTCCAGCGACGTTGCCGGGCACATTACGGCCGCCGCCGCCGCGCAGTGTGGGCTGGCGGAAGGCACGCCGGTGGTGGGCGGACTGTTTGACGTGGTATCCACCGCGCTGTGCGCCGGACTGTACGACGACACGCGGCTCAACGCGGTGATGGGCACCTGGTCGGTGACCAGCGGCATTACCGACCGCCTGAGCGACGAGGTGGATTATCCCTTCGTGTATGGCCGCTACGCCATTGACGGCCAGTACATCGTTCACGAAGCCAGCCCGACCTCCGCCGCTAATCTGGAGTGGTTCTGCCAGCAGTGGGGCATTGACGACTACGCGCAGCTGAATCAGTGGGTGGCGGAGCTGCCCCCGGCAGCCAGCTCGCTGCTGTTCGTGCCGTTCCTCTACGGCAACAACGCCGGGGCCAACCTGCACGCCAGTTTCTACGGTTTGCAGGCCGGCCACCAGCGCGGGCATCTGGTGCAGGCAATTTATGAAGGCGTGGTGTTCTCGCATCTGACCCACCTGAACCGCATTCTCAAACGCTTCCCCAACGTCAGCGCCCTGCGCCTGACCGGCGGGCCGACGCGCTCGGCCGAGTGGATGCAGATGTTTGCCGATATCAGCGGCCTGCCGGTGGAAATCCCGCAGATTGAAGAGAGCGGCTGCCTGGGCGCGGCGCTGGTGGCGATGACCGGAACCGGCGCGCAACCGTCGCTACAGCAGGCGCAGCGGGCGCTGGACCCGGCGATCGTCAGCTATCAGCCAAACGCCGAAAACCACGCGCTTTACCAGAAAAAATACCATCGCTATCAGAAATTTATTACGGCGCTGATTGCCGCCAACCAGGAGTAAACCATGAGCCGTTCCTCTGTTCCTCAACTGCAGCTGGCGCTGGATCATACCCGGCTGGATGCCGCTCTTGATGCCGCCGATCGTCTGCACGAGCACGTCGATATCGTGGAAGCCGGCACCATTCTGTGTTTCAGCGCGGGCGTGGACGCGGTGCGCCAGCTGCGCCAGCGCCTGCCGGAGAAAACTCTGGTGGCCGATTTTAAAGTCGCCGATGCCGGATCGACGCTGGCCGAACTGGCGTTTGAGGCCGGGGCTAACTGGATGACGGTGATCTGCGCCGCGCCGCTGGCCACCTTTGCCAGTGCCCATGAGGTGGCGCAGCGCTACCAGGGCGAGATCCAGATTGAGCTGTTCGGCAACTGGACGATGGACGACGCCCGCAGCTGGCGCGCCCTCGGCCTGAAGCAGGCGATTTACCACCGTGGCCGCGATGCGCAGGCGCAGGGGCAGCGCTGGAGCCAGCAGGATCTCGACGCGATGAAGGCGCTTTCCGACCTCGGCTTCGGGCTGTCGGTGACCGGCGGGATCACCCCGCAGGAGCTGCCGCAGTTCAAAGAGATCGACGTGCGCGCCTTTATCGTCGGCCGCGCGCTGACCGAAAGCGCCAACGGGCTGGCCACCGCCGCCGAGTTCCATCAGGCCATCGACAGCATCTGGGGGAAATAACATGCGTCAGCACCCGTTAGGTATTTATGAAAAAGCCCTGCCCGCGCACCTGAGCTGGCCGGAACGTCTGGCGCTGGCGAAAGCCTGCGGCTTTGACTTTGTTGAGATGTCGGTGGATGAAACCGATGCCCGCCTGGCGCGCCTGGACTGGACCAAAGCACAGCGCCTGTCGCTGGTGGACGCGATGATTGAAACCGGGGTCAACATTCCGTCGATGTGCCTGTCCGGCCATCGCCGCTTCCCGTTTGGCAGCCGCGATCCGGCCGTTCGCCAGCAGGCGTACGATCTGATGGATCGCGCCATCCAGTTGGCAAAAGACACCGGCATCCGCACCATCCAGCTGGCGGGCTACGACGTTTATTACGAATCGCACGATGAAGGCACCGTGACCCGCTTCGCCGAAGGGCTGGCCTGGGCGGTGGAACGCGCGGCGGCAGCGCAGGTGATGCTGGCGGTGGAAATCATGGACACCGAGTTTATGAACTCCATCAGCAAGTGGAAGCACTGGGATCGCCAGCTGGCCTCGCCGTGGTTCACCGTCTACCCGGACGTTGGCAACCTCAGCGCCTGGGGCAACGACGTCAGCGCCGAGCTGGCGCTGGGCATCGATCGCATCGCTGCGATCCATCTGAAGGACACCCTGCCGGTTACCAGTGACTCGCCGGGCCAGTTCCGCGACGTGCCGTTTGGCGAAGGCTGCGTCGATTTTGTCAGCGTGTTCCGCACGCTGAAGCAGATTAACTATCGCGGCGCGTTCCTGATTGAAATGTGGACCGAAAAAGCCGAAGAGCCGGTGGCCGAGATCGTACAGGCGCGGCGCTGGATTGAACAAAAAATGCAGGAAGGAGGATTACTGTGAGCTTAACGTCTCTGAAAGAACAGGTGTTCGAGGCCAACCTCGCCCTGCCGCGCCATAATCTGGTGACCTTTACCTGGGGCAACGTTAGCGCAATTGACCGCGCCAGCGGCCGCGTGGCGATCAAGCCTTCCGGCGTGGATTACGATGTGATGACGGTGGACGATATCGTGGTGGTGGATCTGGAGAGCGGCCGCGTGGTGGAAGGCAGCAAGAAGCCCTCTTCCGATACGGCAACGCATCTGGCCCTGTATCGTGCCTTTGAAACCATCGGCGGCATCGTGCATACCCACTCGCGCCACGCCACCATCTGGGCGCAGTCCGGGCTGGATCTGCCCGCCTGGGGCACCACCCATGCCGACTATTTCTACGGCAAAATTCCCTGCACGCGGCTGATGACGGCGCAGGAAATTGCCAGGGATTACGAGCACAATACCGGCGAAGTGATTATTGAAACCTTCCGCTCGCGCGATATCAGTCCGGCAGCCGTTCCGGCGGTGCTGGTCAACGCCCACGGCCCGTTTGCCTGGGGCAGCGATGCGGATAACGCGGTGCACAATGCGGTGGTGCTGGAGGAAGTCGCCTATATGGGTATCTTCTCGCGGCAGCTGATGCCGGGGATTACTGATATGCAGCAGGTGCTGCTGGATAAGCACTATTTACGTAAGCACGGGGCAAATGCGTATTACGGGCAGTGAGTGACGGTTGCAGGATCGTGCCCCGTTATACGTTACGGGGCGCGATCGATTGAAGCACCGCTGTCAGATCAGCACGGCAAAGAGCAGGCGAATGTCAAAATCAGCACAGTCCTTCGTTTCCTCATCCGACATCATGCCTGACGTTTCTGCGTATGCTCTGCCAGCTGCTGGTTGAAATGTACCGGCGTCCACTTCTCTCGCAGCGCCTGTAACAACAGGGCCTGCTGGGTCTGCGGCACCAGCCCGCCCAGCGGCGGATCGGTATCCAGATTGGTTGGAAATGAGTAGCCCTCCGCAGCGGATGCAATAACGGCACTGAGCTTATCTTCCGGCAGCTCCCGCTGAAGCAGGGCCGGATAAATACTTTGCAGCACCTTGATATGGTTAACCTTCTCCATCGTTTTGCCAAAGCTGGATGACACCTGCAGCAGGTTGGCGGTGCGCACGCGATCCTGCGTGACGTTATTACCCGCCGCATGGAACAGCGCCGGGTTGAAGAACAGCCCGTCGCCTTTGTGCAGCGGCAGCTGGATGGCATGCTGCTGGAAATAGGTAATAAACTCCGGGTCCCGCCAGGCCAGATAGCCCGCCTGATACTGCTGCGACCACGGCAGCAGCTGGGTCGGTCCGGACTCAATCGGCATATCGGTGTGCGCCACCGCGCCCTGCAACGTCAGATACTGCGACAGAATTTGCAGCGGCAGCGGGAACTGTTCGACCACCTCATTACTCTGGAAGCCCAGATGGTAGTCACGATGCGGCTGCTGCGCCTTGCCGCCGGGGCGCACCTGGTTCACCTGAGCGGTTATCTCGTAGCCCGGCCCCAGCCAGCTTTCACAAATTATCGACAGTAACGGATTGTCGTAATAATCAATAAAAGCGTCGGCATCGCGCTCCGCGACTTTTTGCAGCGCGTTCCAGATGCGGCCGTTGCTGCCCGCTTTGGCGAAGTGATCGCCGCCGCCGCCCGCTGCGGCTTCATCTTTCAGGATCGCTTCAAACAGCTGGCTACTGCGGTCCACCGCGGCCAGGTTGTCATACAGTCCTTTCACCACAAATACGCCGGGGCCGGAAGAGAGTGCGCGGTGCAGCTCGCTCAGTACCGCTTTCCGATCGTCACGCGCGGCGCTTAACAGCGAGTCGGCGCGGTAAATCAGCACGTTAAGCTCGCTGCTTGCCGCCAACGGATAATCATCCTGGCGCAGCGTCTGGCGGCAAACCGCCGCAAATTCATCAACCTTCAGCTGCTTTTCCTGCAGATAGATAGCGTTCATCTCGGCTCCTTACAGGCTCAGCGGCTGCTGGGGTTTTGGTGCGCCGTCATCGCCGCAGCCCACCACGTTCTGGTCGAAATCAATCACCGCGCCGGTCATCATCCCGGACTCTTCAGAGAGTAAAAACGCCACGCCGCGCGCCACTTCCCGCGGCTTCAGCAGGCGGCCAAATGGCTGTTCGCGCTCGGCTTTTTCCAGCCAGTCGTCGGAAGCCTGGTGATACTGCTTTTGAATATCATCTTCGTGCGGGGTGTCCATCCAGCCAATGTTCAGGCCGTTGACCCGGATGCGGTTGCGCATGGCGCTGAAGGCGACGTTTTTCGTCAGCGTGACCAGCGCGCCTTTGGAGGCGGCATAGGTGGTGAGGAAACTCTGACCGCCGTGGGAAGTCATGGTGATGATATTAACGATGCTGCCTTCCGTGCCGTTCGCCACCATCAGTTTGATTGCCGCCTGCATCAGGAAGAACGGCGCGCGGACGTTAACGGCGAAAATGGCGTCAAACAGCTCCGGAGTGGTGTTAAGGATGGTGCCACGATCGGACATCCCGGCGCAGTTCACCAGGCCATGCAGCACGCCAAAGCGGCTTTCCGCTGCCGCGATCACCTGCTCGCAGGAGTGCGGATCGGTCAGGTCGGCGGCGACAAAGCCGGCATCGCAGCCCAGCGCACGCAGTTTTGCCACCTGCTCTTCACCTGCCCGCGCGTTACGACCGCAGATAATCAGGCCGCGCGCGCCGCGTTCTGCCAGCAGCTCGGCCACCGCCGCGCCCAGGCCCTGGGTACCGCCGGTCACCACATACACTTTGTTCTTAAACTGATTGTTGAAATCTGAACTCATGATTAAGCGCCTTTCTTGTTTTTTGTCGGATACAGGGTGAGGAACATTTGCTCTTAACCACCTTATCACTTACATTTTTTTAACAACACGCACCGATAACCTCAAAAAGACCTCAAATAATGAAGTTCTCCATTAAACAGATTGCCGCGCAGTCGGGCGTCAGCAAGGCGACGGTGGATCGCGCGCTGCACAAACGCGGCAGCGTGCATCCGCAAACCGACCGGCGGATTGCCGCCGCAATCCGCGATCTTGAGCTACAGCAGCGGGTGAATCTGGCCAGCGGTAGAACGCTGAATATTGACGTGGTGCTGCATACCCCCGAGCGCTTCAGCTCGCTGGTCAGCGCCGCCCTACTCAGCCAGCTCGGCAGCCTGGCACCGTTCCGCCTGATGCTGCGTTTTCACGTCTTTGAACAGATCGATGCGAAGGCCCTCCAGCAGTTACTTTTGCGCTGCGGCAGCGACAGCTACGGCGTCATTCTCAAGGTCAGTGATGAGTCAGCGCTGAACGCCAGCGTGGAAGAACTGCTGCGCCAGCGGGTGCCGGTCGTCACGCTGGTGACCGATCTGCCCGACAGCGCGCGTATTCGCTACGTGGGCATGGATAACGGCAGCGCCGGGCGCACGGCGGCCTATCTATTGTCACGCTGGTTGGGGCCGCAGCCCCACTCGGTGGCGGTGGTGCTGAGCAGCGCCGGATTTCGCGGCGAAGAGGAGCGGGTTGCGGGCTTTGCCGAAGGGCTGCACCAGCTTGCACCGCAGCATAAAGTGGTGCGCATCAGTGAAGGCTACGGCGTCGACAGCCTGACGTTTGAGCGGGTGAGCCAGGTGCTGGATCGCGATCCGGCTATCAGCGCAGTTTACTGTGTTGGCGGTGGTAATCGGGCCATCTTCCGCGCGTTTACCAGCCAGCAGCGCCCGCTGCGGGCGTTTATTGCCCACGATCTGGACGAGGAAAACCGTGAAATGCTGGCCGCACGGCAGCTGGATGCGGTTATCGATCACGATCTGCGCGCCGATGCCCGCAGTGCGTTGCAGGCAATCCTGCGCTTTCACGGCTTTTTACCGCCGGAAGAGGAAATCGGGGAGTTTTCGCGGGTCAACGTGGTGACGCCTTTTAATCTGTAGGCGTCACCCGCTGGATTCAGTCTTTCAGTCGGGCCATAAATAGCGCATCGACCTGCACGCCGTTACGCAGGCCAAAGCGAACGCCGCGCCCTTCGGTCACGAAGCCAAATTTCTCATACAGAGCAATGGCCGCCTGATTATCGGCGTAAACGGTAAGTTCAATGCGATCCACCTGTAGCCAGTTATCGCAGAGATCGACTATCGCCGTCATCATCGCCTTCGCCACGCCCTTACCGCGATGGCGAATGTCCACGCCCAGGCCAAATGTCGCCGTATGGCGGCGGCGCGCCGGGGTATTCAGCGCCACGAAACACTGACCGACAATCTGGCTATCGATGCAGGCCACCAGCATATGCTGCCCGTCCGGCGTATTTTTTAGCTTCTCCTGCCAGCGCTGTAGTGAAGGATAAGGGAGCTGAAGCGTATCGCTGTAGGTTTCCGGCTGGCTGTACATCTGATGCAGCGCCGCAGCGTCATCAGGCTCGGCGTGTCGAACGATAATCTCACTCACCTTTACTCTCCTTAGTGTTAGAAAACCTCTTTAAAATCATGGTTTTTTATCATCAAATCAAGTAAAAAATAATCAGAAAAGAGCTTTACAAGTGCGAATGATAATGATTATTATTGCTATGCGTTTTCAGCAGAGCTCTGCTACTGGCTGAGAAGGCACGACATTGCTCACATTGCTTCCAGTGTTTCTTAGCCAGCTCGGGTGCTGGCTTTTTTTTTGCCTGCGTTTTGCCCGGCCCTCTAACTCTTCACCAGTTATCCATTCCATCGTTTCACACCGATTACCCCACTGCTGCGATATCCACTGCCGCCGTGACTACCGCGGTCATTTTTACCGTTGCGGGTGCCGCCCTCACTTTCGATACTGCTGTCACTTTTCTCCATGAAGCCTTTCCCTCCTGAAAGACCGGGTTGTCACGCAACCCCAAGCTGACTGATGCATCCGCCACTGTTTCATCGAATAATTTGAACAGAGGAGACAATTTTCTCCGCTATCAACGTGGGCTGTTCGGGCGCAGACTACGTTAAAACATTGAGGAGAATTGAATATGATCTACTTACGTAAAGCACAGGATCGGGGCCATGCAAACCACGGCTGGCTGGACAGCTATCACACGTTCTCTTTCGCTAACTATTATGATGCCAACTTTATGGGCTTCTCCGCGCTGCGGGTGATTAACGAAGACGTGATCGATGGCGGCCAGGGCTTTGGCACCCATCCGCATAAAGATATGGAGATCCTGACCTACGTGCTTTCCGGCACCGTGGAGCATCAGGACAGCATGGGCAACAAAGAACAGATCCCGGCGGGTGAGTTCCAGATTATGAGTGCGGGCACCGGCGTTCGTCATTCCGAGTACAACGCCAGCAAGGACGTGCCGCTGCATCTGTATCAGATCTGGATTATCCCAGAAAGAACCGGCATTGAGCCGCGCTACGCGCAGCGTCGCTTTGATGATGTCCAGGGCCGTCAACTGGTGCTGTCGCCGGATGCGCGCGACGGTTCACTGAAGGTTTACCAGGATATGACACTGTCCCGCTGGGCGTTTAAAGCAGGCGAACAGGGTACAGCAGAGGTCGCCGAAGGCCGCAAAATCTGGATTCAGGTAGTGAAAGGCGATGTCACCGTGAACGGTGAAGCCGCCACGACCAGCGATGCGTTTGCCATCTGGGATGAAGCGGCTCTGGAGATTACCGCCAGCAGCGACGCGGAGATCCTGCTGTTCGATCTGCCGCCGGTTTAAGGCCTGCGAAGATAGCTGCATCACACTTTGGGCGCGGGAAACCGCGCCCTTTCTCTTTTTCCCGCCCAGATTTGTTACACTCAGCCGGATACCGTCCAACCAGCTGAAGCCAAATGAAGAAAAAAAGACCGGTACTTCAGGATGTTGCCGATCGTATCGGCATCACCAAAATGACCGTCAGCCGCTATCTGCGTAACCCCGAGCAGGTTTCCGCCGCGCTACAGGGCAAAATTGCCGCCGCGCTGGACGAGCTGGGCTACATTCCCAACCGTGCCCCGGATATGCTCTCCAACGCCACCAGCCGGGCGATTGGCGTGCTGCTACCGTCGCTGACCAACCAGGTGTTTGCCGACGTGCTGCGCGGCATTGAAACCGTTACCGATGCGGCGGGCTACCAGACGCTGGTCGGCCACTTCGGCTACAGCCCGGAGAAAGAGGAGCTACAGCTGCGCTCCCTGCTGGGCTGGAATATCGACGGCCTGATCCTGACCGAACGCACCCACACCGCCGCCAGCCTGCGGATGATCGAAACCGCCGGCATTCCGGTAATTGAGATGATGGACAGCGTTTCCCCCTGCCTGGATATGGCGGTGGGATTCGATAACGTTGAGGCCGCGCGGCAAATGACCCAGGCCATTTTGCAGCGCGGCCATCGACACACGGTTTACCTCGGCGCGCGGCTGGACGAACGAACGCTGCAAAAAGAGCGCGGCTATGCGCAGGCGATGCGCGAGGCCGGACTGGAGCCAAAAACCGTGATGATGGAAGCGGCCTCGTCGTTTACCGCCGGTGCGATGCTACTGCGCGAGGCGCAGAAGCGCTATCCGCAGACCGACAGCCTGTTCTGCACCAACGATGACCTGGCGGTGGGCGCGATGTTTGAGTGCCAGCGGCAGGGGCTGCGGGTGCCGGAGCAGATGGCGATCGCCGGTTTTCACGGCCACGATATTTCAAAGGCCACCACCCCGCAGCTGGCTACCGTGCAGACCCCGCGTGAGCAGATGGGCCAGGAAGCGGCGTCAATGCTGCTGGCGCGTATTCGCGGTGAAGCGGTCAATTGTGGGCCGCTGGATATCGGCTTTACGCTCTCCATCGGCGAAAGTATTTAACCCCGACGGGCGCATTCGCGTCCGTTATCTCTTTGTGCCTCCCTCACGCTGTTTTTGCCGTTTTTTTGAAGTCCCTCACATTTACCAGCTTTTCCCGCCGCAGCTGTTGCCATAATTTGTACAGCACCAGACAATGTTACCGATAACAAATTGCCGTTCACACCTGCTATTGACTCTGACGGAGCAAAAATAATGACCTCATCTACCCCGTCCAATCACGTATTCGTACTGATGGGCGTATCCGGCAGCGGCAAATCTGCCGTGGCTAATGCCGTAGCACATGAACTGAAAGCCGCTTTCCTTGACGGTGACTTCCTGCACCCGCGCGCCAACATTGAAAAAATGGCCGGTGGTCATCCGCTGGACGACGCCGACCGCAAGCCGTGGCTGAAGGCGATTAACGACGCCGCGTTCGCCATGCAGCGCACCAATGACGTATCGCTGATCGTTTGCTCGGCGCTGAAAAAGCACTACCGCGACATCCTGCGCGAAGGCAATCAGAACCTCTCCTTCGTCTACCTGAAGGGCGATTTCGATACCATTGAATCCCGCCTGCGCGCGCGCAAAGGCCATTTCTTCAAGCCGCAGATGCTGGTTACCCAGTTCGCTACCCTGGAAGAACCGGGCAGCGAAGAAAAAGATGTGCTGGTTGTGGATATTAATCAGTCCCTTGATGACGTCATTGCCTCAACGCTGAAAGCCATTGACGGTGCCATCAACAAGACGAAGTAAGTAGGGTGTAATGAGTACTGCAACACTGGTTTTGACCGCAGCAGGTTCGGTATTACTGCTGCTGTTTTTAGTAATGAAGGCGCGTATGCACGCCTTTGTGGCGCTGATGTTAGTGTCAATTGGTGCCGGTCTGTTCTCCGGCATGCCGCTGGATAAAATCGCTCAGACGATGGAAAAAGGGATGGGCGGCACGCTCGGCTTTCTTGCCATCGTTGTGGCGCTGGGGGCGATGTTTGGCAAGATCCTGCATGAAACCGGCGCGGTCGATCAGATCGCCATCCGCATGCTGAAAGCCTTCGGTGAAAGCCGTGCGCATTACGCGATGGGCATTGCCGGACTGATCTGCGCGCTGCCGCTGTTCTTCGAAGTAGCGGTCGTACTGCTGATCAGCATCGCCTTCGCCGTGGCGCGCCGCACCGGGGATAACCTGGTGAAGCTGGTGATTCCACTGTTTGCCGGGGTTGCGGCAGCGGCGGCGTTCCTGCTGCCGGGGCCTGCGCCGATGCTGCTGGCTTCGCAGATGCATGCCGATTTCGGCTGGATGATCCTGCTGGGGCTGTGTGCGGCGATCCCGGGCATGCTGATTGCCGGTCCGCTGTTTGGCCGCTTTATCAGCCAGCACGTGCAGTTCACGCCACCGGCGGAAAGCGAACATCCCGAATTTGATGAGAGCAAGCTGCCGTCGTTTGGCTTCAGCCTGTCGCTGATCCTGTTCCCGCTGGTGCTGGTGGGGCTGAAAACCATCGGCGCGCGCTTTACCGAACCCGGCTCCCGCCTGTATGAATGGCTGGAGTTTATCGGTCACCCGTTTACCGCAATTCTGCTGGCCTGCCTGGTGGCGATTTACGGCCTGGCGTACCGCCAGGGCATGGACAAAGAGCGCGTGATGCAGATCTGCGGCGCGGCCCTACAGCCAGCGGGAATTATCCTGCTGGTGATCGGTGCCGGTGGCGTGTTTAAGCAGGTTCTGGTGGATTCCGGCGTCGGCCCGGCACTGGGCAACGCCCTGACCGGCGCGGGGCTGCCGGTTGCGCTGGCCTGCTTCGTGCTGTCCGGCGCAGTGCGCATTATTCAGGGTTCGGCGACCGTCGCCTGCCTGACCGCTGTGGGGCTGATTATGCCGGTGATTGAACCGCTGCATTATTCCGGTGCTCAGCTGGCCGCGCTGTCGATCTGTATTGCCGGTGGCTCGATTATCTTCAGCCACGTCAACGACGCCGGTTTCTGGCTGTTTGGCCGCTTTACCGGCGCAACGGAAGGACAAACCCTGAAGACCTGGACGATGATGGAAACCATCCTCGGCACGGTTGGGGCGGTGATTGGCATGATTGCGTTCGAACTGCTGTCGTAATAAATCAGAAGGGGCGGCGGAAACTGCCCTGCCCCTTCTTCGATTCTGTATATTACCGCTCTATGACGATGTTTCGGCTCCTGATACGCAAAACCCCCTATAATCATCGGTAAAACCCGCTTTAGTCGCCAATTTAACAACGATAATAGGGCTTCCGCCGTTATCATAGACTCGCGTTAATCCTCCTGTTTCACACCGCCTGGCGTGGATTATTAGTCCTTCTGCTAAAAAAATTCTCTCAATCGATTTAATTCACTTGCCACTTTTGCTGCACCTTGTAGATTTGGACAGAGTACATTCCGGTGATTTTAACTGAATTACGGGCGTTATCAGTGCGGGCCCGAGGTAAAGGTAGATATGAAAACTGTAGGACTTGTCGGTTGGCGTGGCATGGTTGGTTCCGTGCTGATGCAGCGTATGATCGAAGAGCGTGACTTTGACGTTGTACGCCCGGTGTTTTTCTCCACTTCCCAGCACGGCCAGGCCGCGCCGGAGTTTGGCGGCCGCTCTGCCGGTACGCTGCAGGATGCGTTTGATATCGATGCGCTGAGCGCGCTGGATATCATCATCACCTGCCAGGGTGGAGATTACACCAGCGAAGTCTATCCAAAACTGCGTGCCGCTGGCTGGCAGGGTTACTGGATTGACGCTGCTTCCACGCTGCGCATGAAGGACGATGCGATTATCATCCTCGACCCGGTCAACCACCAGGTTATCCACGACGGCCTGAACAACGGCATTAAAACCTTCGTTGGCGGTAACTGCACCGTCAGCCTGATGCTGATGTCGCTGGGCGGTCTGTTTGCTAACGACCTGGTGGAGTGGGCTTCCGTTGCCACCTATCAGGCGGCATCCGGCGGCGGCGCGCGCCATATGCGTGAACTGCTGGCTCAGATGGGCATGCTGCATGACCACGTAGCAAAAGAGCTGCACAACCCGGCATCGGCCATTCTCGATATCGAGCGCCGCGTGACCGAGCTGACCCGCAGCGGCACCCTGCCAACCGATAACTTCGGCGTACCGCTGGCCGGTAGCCTGATCCCGTGGATCGATAAGCAGCTGGAAAACGGCCAGAGCCGCGAAGAGTGGAAAGGTCAGGCGGAAACCAACAAAATCCTGCGTACCGACAGCGTGATTCCGGTTGACGGTCTGTGCGTGCGCGTCGGTGCACTGCGCTGCCACAGCCAGGCGTTTACGCTGAAGCTGAAAAAAGACGTGCCGCTGGATGAGGTCACTCAGCTGCTGGCTTCCCACAACGAGTGGGTGAAAGTGGTACCAAACGATCGTGAGCTGACCATGCGTGAGCTGACGCCTGCGGCGGTCACCGGCACGCTGAATACTCCGGTGGGTCGTCTGCGCAAGCTGAATATGGGGCCGGAATATCTTTCTGCCTTCACCGTTGGCGATCAGCTGCTGTGGGGTGCGGCTGAACCGCTGCGCCGTATGCTGCGCCTGCTGGTAGGCTAAACGGCTCGCTTTCCCCTGTCGCCTGCGGCAGGGGAAAGTATCTGTTTGTTATATTCTGATTCAGTAATTATCACTAACGGCATCACCCGCTATTACCCGTTTTTCTGAATACCCGATCCACCGTTTTGAGTTTTTCCGCCTGATTCGGGGCTTTCCCCAACTGGCGCTTAAGAAGCTTCTGACGTTCCTGCCTTATGCCCTAACAGCAGTACAGTTTGATGTGAAAGAAATATTTTTACGCTTTCGTACCTGGCTATTGTTGTCACCTGGCTATGCTTAAATCAGTCATTGTTCCATCAGCAAATAAAAGTTTCGCTTAAGGGTTTATTATCGCGTGCTGCGGTGGTTTTTCCAGCGGATGGTCACCTCCCCGACAGCATGCCATTAAGCTCAATGAAGAGCAGAGTATGTCCCGGGCGTTGTTAAAACATCCGGCCATCGCCTGCCGTCTATCATGGGAAGAAAGTCATGTCAGAGCTTGCCGATCGTCGTGAGATTAATGCTTTACTTTCTGGTCACCTCGCGGACCCTTTTTCGCTATTGGGCATGCATCAAACCGCTAAAGGCCTGGTGGTTCGTGCCCTGCTACCGGACGCCAGCGAAGTCTGGGTGATTGAAACCAGCACCGGGCGTAAATGCGCGCAGCTGGAGTGCCTGGACGGGCGCGGTTTTTTTCAGGCGGTCGTTCCCCGGCGTAAAAATCTGTTTCGCTATCAGCTGGCGGTCACCTGGCACGGCCAGCAAAACCTGATTGATGATGCCTACCGTTTTGGCCCGCTGCTGCCTGAAATGGACAGCTGGCTTCTGGCGGAGGGCACGCACCTGCGGCCCTATGAAAAAATGGGCGCGCATGCCGACGTCATTGATAACGTTATCGGCACACGCTTTTCAGTATGGGCACCGAATGCCCAGCGCGTTTCCGTCGTGGGCGAGTTTAACTATTGGGACGGCCGCCGCCATCCAATGCGCTTCCGTCGCGAACTGGGCGTATGGGAGCTGTTTATTCCGGCCGCCCGGCCCGGCCAGCTGTACAAATTCGAAATCGTTGATGCCCACGGCCAGCTGCGGCTGAAAGCCGACCCGTATTCCTTTGAAGCCCAGATGCGCCCTCAAACGGCCTCGATGATCTGCGGCCTGCCGGAAAAAACCGAAATCGCCCCCGAGCGCCAGCGAGCCAACGGCTTTGACGCCCCCATCTCAATTTATGAAGTGCATCTGGGTTCATGGCGACGCCATACCGATAACAATTTCTGGCTGAGCTATAAAGAGCTGGAGGAGCAGCTGGTTCCCTACGCCAAAGAGATGGGCTTTACCCATCTGGAGCTGATGCCGATTAATGAGCATCCGTTTGATGGCAGCTGGGGCTATCAGCCGCTGGGCCTCTATGCGCCCACCCGGCGTTTTGGTACGCGAGACGAATTCCGTTCGTTTATCGCGGCAGCGCACAACGCCGGGCTTAACGTGCTGCTCGACTGGGTGCCCGGCCACTTCCCCTCTGATGAATTTGGCCTGTCGAATTTTGACGGCACCAATCTGTACGAACACAGCGACCCGCGTGAAGGTTATCACCAGGACTGGAATACCCTGATTTACAACTTTGGCCGCCGGGAAGTGAGCAACTACCTGGCGGGCAATGCGCTGTACTGGATCGAACGCTTTGGCATTGACGGCCTGCGCGTGGATGCCGTGGCCTCGATGATTTATCGCGACTACAGCCGCGCCGAAGGTGAATGGGTGCCGAACTACTACGGCGGGCGGGAAAATCTGGAGGCTATCTCCTTCCTGCGCTACACCAACCGCACGCTGGGCCATGCCGCGCCGGGTTCGATCACCATCGCTGAAGAGTCCACGGATTTTAACGGCGTCTCGCGCCCGCCGGAAATGGGCGGCCTGGGCTTCTGGTTCAAGTGGAACCTTGGCTGGATGCACGACACGCTCGACTACATGAAACTGGACCCGGTGCATCGCCGCTATCATCACGATCTGATGACCTTCGGCATGCTTTACAACTACACCGAGAATTTCGTGCTGCCGCTGTCGCACGATGAAGTGGTTCACGGTAAACGTTCGATTCTCGACCGTATGCCGGGCGATGCCTGGCAGAAATTCGCCAACCTGCGCGCCTACTACGGCTGGATGTTCGGTTTCCCCGGCAAGAAACTGCTGTTTATGGGTAACGAGTTTGCACAGGGGCGCGAGTGGAATCATGACAGCAGCCTGGACTGGCACCTGTTGGAAGGGGCAGACAGCTGGCATAACGGCGTGCAGCGGCTGGTCCGCGATCTCAACCATACCTATCGCGCTCATCCGGCGCTCTACCAGCTCGACTTCGAACCCGCCGGTTTTGAGTGGCTGGTGGTGGATGACTTTGAAAACTCGGTGTTTGTCTACGTGCGCCGCGACCGCGACGGCAACGAGCTGATCGTCGCCAGTAATTTCACCCCGGTGCCGCGCTATGACTACCGTTTTGGCGTGTCGCAGGGCGGGCGCTGGCGTGAAGTGCTGAACACCGATTCCGGCCACTATCACGGTAGTAATCTCGGTAACTGCGGCACTATCGATAGCGACGACTGGGGAAGCCACGGCCGCAGCCACTCGCTGAGCCTGACGCTGCCGCCCCTTTCCACTCTGTGGCTGGTTCGGGAGGCGTAATGGCACCGATACGTTCGGGTAAACCGCAGCCCCTCGGGGCCAGCTACGACGGCAAAGGCGTTAACTTTACGCTGTTCTCTCAGCATGCGGAGCGCGTAGAGCTGTGCCTGTTTGATGAGAAAGGCCGTGAGAAACGTATCGATCTGCCCGCACGCAGCGGCGATATCTGGCACGGTTATCTGCCTGCCATCCATCCGGGCCAACGCTACGGTTATCGGGTACACGGTCCGTGGGCACCGGCGCAGGGTAAACGTTTTAACCCGGCGAAGCTGCTGGTCGACCCCTGCGCGCATCAGGTAGAGGGTGAAGTCTGTGACGACCCGCGCTTCCAGTGCGGCGAAGAAATCCCGGACGCGGCAGATAACGCCAGCATCGCGCCTAAATGTGTGGTGCTGGCCGATGACTTCGACTGGGAAGACGACGCCGCGCCGCGTGTCCCCTGGGGTAGCACGGTAATTTATGAGGCCCACGTTCGCGGCCTGACCTGCCAGCACCCCGATCTGCCGCCGGAAATTCGCGGCACCTACGCCGCGCTGGGGCATCCGGTGATGATTCACTATTTTCAGCAGTTGGGGATCACCAGCCTTGAGCTGCTGCCGGTGGCCTGCTTTGCCAGCGAACCGCGCCTGCTGCGCATGGGGCTGACCAACTACTGGGGCTATAACCCGCTGGCCTGCTACGCACTGGATACCCGCTATGCCGCCAGCCAGAACGCGCGGGAAGAGTTCCAGCTTGCCGTCAAAGCGCTGCATCAGGCAGGAATAGAGGTAATTCTGGACGTGGTGTTTAACCACACCGCGGAGCTGGAAGAAACCGGTCCGATGCTGTCGATGCGCGGCATTGATAACCAGAGTTATTACTGGCTGACAGAACGGGGCGAGTACCAGAACTGGACCGGCTGCGGTAATACGCAAAACCTCAGCCACCCGCAGGTGATGGCCTGGGCACTCGACTGCCTGCGCTACTGGGTAGAGGTCTGCCACGTTGACGGTTTCCGCTTCGATCTGGCCACGGTACTGGGCCGCACGCCGGACTATCAGCGCGATGCGCCACTGTTCCAGGCGATTGCCGCCGATCCGCTGCTGTCAAAATGCAAACTGATCGCCGAACCCTGGGATATCGGGCCGGGTGGCTATCAGGTGGGGGATTTCCCCTGGCCGTTTGCCGAATGGAATGACCACTTTCGCGATGCCGCCCGCCGCTACTGGCTGCACGGAGATCTCTCCAACGGCGAGTTTGCCCGGCGGTTTGCCGCTTCCAGCGATGTTTTTCAACGTGACGGGCGGCCACCTTCCAGCAGTATTAACCTGATCACCGCGCACGACGGTTTTACCCTGCGCGACGTGGTCAGCTTTAACCAAAAACACAATGAGGCCAACGGTGAAGATAACCGTGACGGCAGCAGCAGCAATTTCAGCCATAACCACGGCGTGGAAGGGCTGCACGCACCGCTGTTGGTTACGGAACATCGCCGCCGCAGTGCGCATGCGCTGCTAACCACGCTGTTGCTGGCACAGGGAACGCCGATGCTGCTGGCAGGCGATGAGCACGGCCACAGCCAGCACGGAAATAATAATGCCTATTGCCAGGATAACCCGTTGACCTGGCTCGACTGGCTGCACTGTGATAGTGGGTTATTTTCCTTCACTGCCGCGTTAATCCATCTGCGCCGCCGCATCCCGGCGCTGCAAAGCGATCGCTGGTGGCAGGAAGGTGATGGAAACGTTGAATGGCTGAACCAGCAGGGTAAGCCGCTCAGCGCCAGTGAGTGGCAGCAGGGAGCACATCGTTTGCAAATCCGGCTTTCGCAACACTGGCTCATCGTGCTCAACGCCACCGAAGAAGTGTGTGACCTGATTTTACCTCAGGGAAATTGGCACGCCATCCCTCCCTTTGCCGGGGACGATAATCCGATCCGGTCAACTGTCTGGCATGGTGCAGCGCACGGCGTGTGCGTGTTCCAGGAAAAAACATAACAGGAGTCAGGCATGGCCAAATTTAATAAGAACGATTCCCTGATGCTGGCAAGACAGCTGCCAACGCAAACTGTGGCCCTGATCCTCGCCGGTGGGCGCGGTACGCGGCTGCGCGATCTCACCGCCAAGCGCGCCAAACCGGCGGTTCACTTCGGCGGTAAGTTTCGTATTATCGACTTCGCACTCTCTAACTGCCTGAATTCAGGCATCCGCCGCATCGCGGTGATCACCCAGTATCAGTCGCACACGCTGGTTCAGCATATTCAGCGAGGCTGGTCGTTCCTGAATGAAGAGATGAATGAGTTCGTCGATCTTCTGCCTGCCCAGCAGCGGCTGTCGACCGAGCACTGGTATCGCGGGACTGCCGATGCGGTCACGCAGAACCTCGATATCATCCGGCGCTACCGCGCGCAGTACATCGTTATTCTGGCAGGCGATCACATCTATAAGATGGACTACTCCCGCATGCTGCTCGACCACGTCGAAAACGACGCGCGCTGTACCATTGCCTGCCTGCCGGTACCGCTGGAAGAAGCCAGTTCGTTTGGCGTAATGAAGGTGGATGAAAACAATCGCGTGGTCGAGTTCCTGGAGAAACCGGCCGATCCGCCATCGATGCCCGGGGATAGCAGCAAGGCGCTGGCCAGTATGGGTATCTACGTCTTTGATGCGCACTATCTTTATAGCCTGCTGGAAGCCGACCAGGAGCTGCCGGAATCCGACCACGATTTCGGCAAGGATCTGTTACCGAAAATCGTGGCCAGCGGAGAAGCGCTGGCTCACTCCTTCAGTCTGTCCTGCGTACAAAGTGGGGAAGCCGTTGAGCCCTACTGGCGTGACGTCGGCACGCTGGAAGCCTACTGGAAGGCAAACCTCGATCTGGCTTCGGTCACCCCGGAGCTGGATATGTACGACAGTACCTGGCCAATTCGCACCCATATGGAGCCGCTGCCGCCGGCGAAATTCGTTCAGGACCGTTCTGGCAGCCATGGTATGACAATGAATTCACTGGTGTCGGGAGGCTGCATTATCTCCGGCTCGGTGGTAGTGAACTCGGTGCTGTTCTCCCGCGTTCGAATCAACTCCTTCTGCAATATTGAGTCGTCGGTATTACTGCCGGATGTGGAGGTGGGACGCTCCTGCCGCCTGCGCCGCTGCGTGATTGACCGCGCCTGCGTGCTGCCAGAAGGGACGGTGATTGGCGAAAACCCGGATGATGATGCCCGGCGTTTCCACCGATCGGAAGAGGGAATTGTTCTGGTCACAAGGACCATGCTGGCGAAGCTCGGCTGGATCAGCTAGGCGTAACGACGTGATGACCTGACAGCATCACGTTCTGGCACTGTTAAGGAGCCGATAATGCAGGTGTTACATGTCTGTTCAGAGATTTTCCCGCTGCTGAAAACCGGCGGGCTTGCTGATGTTGTTGGGGCATTACCGGCGGCGCAAATTGCGGAAGGAATGGATACACGCGTATTACTTCCGGCATTCCCCGATTTGAAAAAGGGAATTACCGATGCGGTTGTGGTGGCGAAACTGCAAACTTTTGCCGGCTATGTCGAATTACTGTTTGGGCACTATGACGGCGTGGGAATTTATCTGATCGATGCGCCGGGTCTTTACGATCGCCCAGGCAGTCCGTATCACGATGAATCGCAGTTCGCCTATACCGATAACTATCTGCGCTTCGCGCTGCTGGGCTGGATGGGCTGCGAAATGGCCTGCGGGCTTGATACCTTCTGGCGTCCGGATGTGGTTCATGCGCACGACTGGCATGCCGGGCTGGCCTGTGCCTATCTGGCCGCGCGCGGTCGTCCGGCGAAGTCGGTGTTTACCGTGCATAACCTGGCATATCAGGGACTGTTTAACGCGCACCACCTGGAGCAGATCCAGCTGCCGCGCTCGTTTTTCAATATGTACGGGCTGGAGTTTTACGGCCAGATCTCCTACCTGAAAGCGGGCCTGTATTACGCCGACCATATAACGGCAGTCAGTCCCACCTACGCCCAGGAGATCACCCAGCCGGAGTTTGGCTACGGTATGGAAGACCTGCTCAAACAGCGTCAGCTGGAAGGCAGGCTGAGCGGTATTCTGAACGGCGTCGACCCGGCCATCTGGGACCCGCAGCATGATCCGCTGCTGACGGCCCGCTATAACCGTGATGTTCTGGACACCAAAGTTGAGAACAAGCGCCAGCTGCAAATTGCGATGGGGCTAAAAATTGATGAAAAAGCGCCGATCTTTGCCGTGGTCAGCCGCCTGACCAAACAGAAAGGTTTGGATCTGGTGCTGGAAGCCCTGCCAGGCCTGCTGGAACAGGGGGGGCAACTGGTGCTGTTGGGTGCCGGAGATGCGGTTCTTCAACAGGGATTCCTGGCCGCCGCCGCCGAGTATCCGGGCCAGGTCGGCGTGCAGATTGGCTACCACGAGGCGTTTTCCCACCGCATTATGGGCGGTGCAGATGTGATTCTCGTACCCAGCCGCTTTGAGCCCTGCGGCCTGACCCAGCTCTACGGCCTGAAATACGGCACCCTGCCGCTGGTGCGACGCACCGGTGGGCTGGCCGATACGGTAAATGATTGTTCGCTGGAAAACCTCGCAGACGGTATCGCCAGCGGTTTTGTGTTCGAAGATAGCAACGCGTGGTCACTGCTGCGTGCTATCCGACGTGCTTTCGTCCTCTGGTCCCGTCCTTCACTCTGGCGCTATGTTCAGCGGCAGGCTATGGGGATGGATTTTAGCTGGCAGGTAGCGGCTGTTGCCTACCGCGATCTCTATCAACGTTTGTTGTAACCTGACGATGGGAAACTGATATGAACGCACCTTTCTCCTATGCCTCACCGACGCTCAGCGTGGATGCCCTTAAGCATTCGATAGCCTACAAGCTGATGTTTACCATTGGTAAAGATCCGTCCATTGCGAATAAACACGAGTGGCTGAACGCCACGTTACTGGCGGTACGCGATCGTATGGTAGAGCGCTGGCTGCGTTCAAATCGTGCCCAGCTGTCGCAGGATGTCCGGCAGGTTTACTACCTGTCGATGGAGTTTCTGGTTGGCCGCACCCTCTCCAATGCCCTGCTGGCAATGGGAATTTATGAGGATGCGCAGACGGCGCTGGAAGAGATGGGCTTCGACCTTGAGGAACTGATCGAAGAAGAGAACGACCCGGGGCTGGGCAACGGCGGCCTGGGGCGCCTGGCGGCCTGCTTCCTGGATTCCCTCGCCACGCTCGGCCTGCCGGGGCGCGGTTACGGCATCCGTTACGACTACGGTATGTTTAAGCAGAATATCGTCGACGGCCAGCAGGCGGAATCACCGGACTACTGGCTGGAATACGGCAACCCGTGGGAGTTTCAGCGCTTCAACACCCGCTATAAGGTGCGTTTCGGCGGCCGTATCCAGCAGGAAGGCAGCCGTGCACGCTGGGTAGAAACGGAAGAAGTGCTGGCAATGGCCTACGATCAGATCATTCCAGGGTTTGATACCGATGCCACCAACACCCTGCGACTGTGGGGCGCTCAGGCCAGTAACGAAATCAACCTCGGTAAATTTAACCAGGGCGATTACTTCGCGGCGGTGGAAGATAAAAACCATTCGGAAAACGTGTCCCGCGTGCTGTATCCCGACGACTCGACCTATTCAGGCCGTGAGCTGCGCCTGCGTCAGGAGTACTTCCTGGTCTCATCCACGGTGCAGGATATCCTTCATCGCCACTGGGCGATGCACCAGACCTTTGACAACCTGGCGGATAAAATCGCCATCCACCTGAATGATACCCATCCGGTACTGGCCATTCCCGAGCTGATGCGGGTACTGATCGATGAAAGCAAATTTAGCTGGGATGATGCGTTTACCGTAGCCTGCCAGGTGTTCTCTTACACCAACCACACGCTAATGCAGGAAGCACTGGAAACATGGCCGGTGGATATGATCGGCAAAATTCTGCCGCGCCATCTGCAAATTATTTTTGAGATCAACGACTACTTCCTGAAAACCATCCAGGAGCAGTATCCGGAAGACTGGGAACTGCTGTCGCGTATCTCGATCATTGATGAAAATAACGGCCGTAAAGTCCGTATGGCCTGGCTGGCGGTAGTAGTCAGCCACAAGGTTAACGGCGTGTCGGAGCTACACTCGAATCTGATGGTGCAGTCGCTGTTTGCTGATTTTGCTAGACTCTTCCCCGGCCGCTTCTGTAATAAAACCAACGGCGTTACGCCACGCCGCTGGCTGGCGCTGGCTAACCCGTCGTTATCCGGCGTGCTGGACGAGGCGATTGGCCGCACCTGGCGCACGCAGCTCAGCCAGTTGGATGAGCTAAAGCAGCATATTGATTATCCTAATTTTATTAGCAAAATCAGCGATGCAAAACTGGCAAACAAAAAGCGCCTGGCAATCTATATCGCGCAGAAACTTGATATCGTGGTCGACCCGCATGCGATGTTCGACGTACAGATTAAGCGCATCCATGAATACAAGCGCCAGCTACTGAACGTGCTGCACGTGATCACCCGCTACAACCGTATCAAAGCCGATCCGGATGCAGAATGGGTGCCGCGCGTGTGTATCTTCGCCGGTAAAGCCGCTTCGGCCTACTATATGGCTAAGCACATTATCCATTTAATCAACGATGTCGCGAAGGTGATCAACAGCGATCCGCAGGTGAAGAACCGGCTGAAAGTGGTGTTTATTCCCAACTATGGTGTCAGCCTTGCACAGATTATTATTCCGGCGGCCGACCTCTCCGAGCAGATCTCGCTGGCCGGGACGGAAGCCTCGGGCACCAGTAATATGAAGTTCGCGCTGAACGGTGCGCTGACCATCGGCACACTGGATGGGGCAAACGTTGAGATGCTGGAGCACGTGGGTGAAGAAAATATCTTTATTTTCGGCAACACCACGCCGCAGGTCGAGGAACTGCGCAGCAATGGCTACAGCTCGCATAAGTATTACGAGCAGGATGCGGAACTGCATCAGGTGCTGACGCAGATCGCCACCGGGGTGTTCAGCCCGCAGGAGCCGGGCCGCTACCGTAATATTTTTGATTCGCTGGTGAACCTGGGCGATCACTATCAGCTGCTGGCGGACTATCGCAGCTATGTCGATACTCAGGACAAGGTAGACAAGCTTTATCGTAATAAAGGTGAGTGGACGCGACGGGCACTGATTAATATCGCCAATATGGGCTATTTCTCCTCGGACCGCACCATTCAGGAATATGCGGATGAAATCTGGGGTATCCAGCCCATCCGCCTGTAGGCTATCCAGGAAGTAAAAAGGGCGACCGCTGTCTGGCGGTCGCCCTTTTATTTACGGCGATCAGGATGCCAGCGACAGTACCGGTTTCGCGTGCTGAACCAGCCACTCGGCAACACGCGCCTGCTGCTGCTCATTCAGCCACATACCCTCTTTGGTACGGCGCCAGATGGCATCCTCTTTCGTGCGAACCCACTCTTTCTGCACCAGATAACGCAGCTCCGCCTCGTAGAAGTGGTGACCAAACAGTTCACCTAAATCATCCAGGCTTTTCGCCTCTTTCAGGAACAGTTCGCTGCTGCTGCCGTAGGTGCGGGCATAGTGGCGAGCCATATCTTCGGTGATAAACGGATAGCGGCGGCGCAGGCTGGCCGCGTAATCTTCGCGGCTTCCGGCAAAATCACCGCCCGGCAGCACGCAGGTTTTCGTCCATGCCGCGCCGATACCCGGATAATATTTGCTGAGTTTTTCCATCGCATGCTCGGCCAGCTTACGATAGGTGGTCAGCTTGCCGCCGAACACCGACAGCAGCGGTGCCTGACCCTGCTCGTCGTGCACGTCCAGCGTGTAGTCGCGGGTAATCGCCTGCGGAGAGTCGGACTCGTCATCGCACAGCGGACGCACACCGGAATAGGTCCAGACAATGTCGTCCTTCGCCAGCGTTTTCTTGAAGTGGGTGTTATAGACATTCAGCAGATAGTCGATCTCTTTATCGTCAATCTTGACGTCTTTCGGATCGCCTTTGTACTCCACGTCGGTGGTGCCGATAATCGAGAACTCATCCATCCACGGAATAACAAACACAATACGGTGATCTTCGTTCTGCAGAATGTAGGCTTGTTTCTGGGTATGCACACGCGGCACGACGATATGGCTGCCTTTAATCAGGCGAATACCGTATGGGGATTTCAGCTTCAGTCCGTCATCAAACAGCTGCTTAACCCACGGACCTGCAGCATTGACCAGGCCTTTCGCCTGCCAGGTATACACTTTACCGCTGTCGATATCTTCGGCTTCAACGGTCCACAGGCCGTTTTCACGCCAGGCTTTGGTCACGCGGGTACGGGTGCGCACTTCGCCACCGCGCTTTTCAATTTCCTGCGCGTTAAGTACCACCAGGCGCGCATCGTCCACCCAGCAGTCGGAATATTCGAAACCGCGCACGATTTCAGGTTTAAGTACTGAGTCTGTGCCAAAACGCAAACCTTTACTTCCCGGCAGGCTGGTGCGTTTGCCGAGATGATCGTACATAAACAGACCGATACGGATCATCCAGGCCGGGCGAAGATGCGGGCGGTGCGGCAGGCGGAAACGCATAGGGAAAGCAATGTGCGGTGCCATTTTTAACAGCACTTCACGCTCGGCCAGCGCCTCGCTAACCAGGCGGAATTCGTAGTGTTCCAGATAGCGTAAGCCACCGTGGATTAATTTAGAACTAGCGGAAGAGGTGGCGCAGGCGAGGTCTTGAGCCTCCAGCATCAGCACCGACAATCCACGTCCGGCTGCATCGGCCGCAATACCAGCGCCGTTAATACCGCCGCCGATTACGATCAGGTCTTTGATTTCCACGTCATCTCCTCCGATGTTCGGAATCGTTCAATAATGTTCGTTTTCGAGCATTATATTAATCGTAAACCAACATTGATGCCAGCGTTAACCGGATAAAAACATTTATGCGTGATGCAGGTAACATATTTTCTTTAATCATTACGCAAATTACTCCGCCCAGCTCTGGTTAAACCCTACCCGCTTCAGGCTACAATAGGATTTAACTGACGACTTTTGACTGTTAACGAGACCCCACCATGGAACAATTTGAGTGTATCAACGTCCAGGAAGCCCGACAGAAACTGGCAGACGGGCAAACCCTACTGGTTGATATCCGCGATCCGCAAAGCTTCTCTGCGGCTCATGCCACCGGTGCATTTCATCTGACCAATGACTCGCTGCCGGCCCTGATGGCCAGCGCTGACCTGAGCGGCTCGGTGCTGGTCATGTGCTACCACGGTAACAGCAGTAAAGGTGCAGCCCAGTATCTGCTGAACCAGGGGTTTGCGGCGGCCTACAGCATCGACGGCGGCTTTGATGCCTGGTACGCTGCATTCCCGCAGCAGGTAGAATCCGGCGCTCGCTGACCGGCGTACGGCAGTGGAAGCCTTTGATCCTGCAAGCTTCGATGTGACGGGGTATACTGCCGCTCTCGTTTTAATCTACAGGGAATCAGCCTTCTATTATGCGCATCACCCAATTTACCCATCTGCGCATGGCGCAGGCGTTTGTTGACTATATGGCGACGCGCGGCATTACGCTGCGCATTGAGCAGGAAGGCAACTACACGCTATGGCTGGATGATGAATCTCAGTTAAGCGTGGTCGAAAACGAACTTAACCAGTTTATACGCGAACCGGATCACCCGCGTTATCAGGCAGCCAGCTGGAAAACTGAAAATACCGACAGCGGCATCAAGTACGTCAGTCCTGCTGGCCCATCGCTAAAGGTAAGAATGAAGGAGATGGCCGGGCCACTGACGATAGGGGTCAGTATTGCATCCATACTGGTCTACCTGCTGATTGCGCTGGGCGGTTATGCACAGGCGATTGCCTGGCTCGGCTGGCCGAAAGACAGCATGCAGCATTTCCAGGTGTGGCGCTGGTTCAGCCACGTGCTGATGAACTTCTCGCTGCTGGCACTGCTGATTAACCTGCTGTGGTGGTTTTATATTGGCGGGCGCATCGAAAAACAGCTCGGCAGCGGTAAGCTGTTTACCATCGCGCTGATCTCCGCGCTACTGTGCGGTTTTGCACAGTCCCGGTTTAACGGTTTCTGGTTCGGCGGGCTGTCTGGCGTTGACCATGCGCTGGTTGCGTATGCCTGGCTGCACGCGATGCGTGACGAGCGCAGTCCGCTGAATATTGGCGGCGGGCTGATGGGGATTTTTGTAGTGTGGGTGGTACTGGAAGCCACGGGCGTCTTCGGTGCGAACACCGGTCTGCCAAGCCACGTTGCCGGACTGCTGGTTGGACTGGCCATGGCGTTTGTCGACACCCGCCAGAAAAAACGATAACAGGGGAACTCTTTTGAAGCAGACACAGCGTCATGACGCGATTATCGATCTGGTACGTCGCCAGGGATATGTCAGTACTGAAGAGCTGGTGGAGCATTTTGCGGTCAGTCCGCAAACTATCCGCCGCGATTTAAACGATCTGGCAGAGCAGAATAAAATTCATCGCCATCACGGTGGCGCAGCGCTGCCGTCCAGCTCGGAGAATACCGCCTGGCAGGACCGTAAAATGATGTGGTCTGCGGAAAAAGCGCGTATCGCCCAGCGGGTTGCCAGCCAAATCCCCGACGGGGCTTCACTGTTTATTGATATCGGCACCACGCCGGAAGCGGTGGCCCACGCATTGATGAACCACAATAACCTGCGCATTGTGACCAACAATCTGAACGTGGCGGTGCTGCTCATGGCCAAGCCGGATTTCCGCCTGATCCTTGCCGGGGGAGAAGTACGCACCCGCGATGGCGGGATTATGGGCGAGGCCACGCTCGACTATATTTCTCAGTTCCGCCTGGATTACGGCATTCTGGGCATCAGCGGTATCGATCTGGATGGTTCACTGCTGGACTTCGACTACCACGAAGTGCGCACCAAGCGGGCAATTATTGAGAACTCTCGCTGTGTGATGCTGGTGGCAGACCATTCTAAGTTTGGCCGCAATGCAATGGTCAATCTGGGCAGCATGAGTCTGATTGACTATCTGTTTACCGATGAAGCGCCGCCGCCGGAAATTATGAAAACCATTGAGCAGCATGAGGTACATCTGGAGCTGTGCTAACGGTTTTTACTGAGCAGCCAGGCGCGGAATCTACCGCTGCCTGGCCAATAAGAAATAAATAGCAAAAAAATAACTATAAGCGTTTTTTATGCTTATTTTTCTTCATAGCGGATACAATTCAAAATTTAAATTTTGCTGCTAACTATTAGCATGAAAAGTTATTGTCCTCTGCTATCAAGGTCTGCAAAGAAAAATGAGTGAAGCCTGCGCGCCGGGAATTCCTTCCCCGCAAAATAACCCTATAAAATATAATAAATTATCCGATCGTCTCGATGCCCTACCCGCTACCGCCGGGCTGTGGCGTTTTATTGCCTTACTCTCGCTGGGTGGTTTCTTTGAACTCTATGATTTATTCCAGACGGGATATATTAGTTCAGGTTTAATCAGCGAGAACATATTTCATCTTGGTGAACTCGGCGTATTTGGAATATCTGACCAGGCCGCATTTGCCTCCGCGACTTTCCTCGGCCTGTTTATCGGTGCCAGCCTGTTGGCCCCTCATGCTGACCGTTTTGGCCGCCGGATGACCTTTATGTTCGCGCTGGCTTGGTACGGCTGCTTCTCCATGCTGATGGCGTTCCAGAACCAGGCAGAGTGGATTATTTTCTGCCGCTTTCTGGTGGGCGTCGGTCTGGGTATTGAACTGGTGACCATCGATACCTACCTCAGCGAATGCGTTCCGTCACGGCTGCGCAGTAAAGCCTTTGCCTTCGCCTTCTTTGTGCAGTTCCTTTCAGTACCCGCTGTCGCGCTGATGTCCTGGTGGCTGGTACCGCAGACCATTTTGGGCCTGACCGGCTGGCGCTGGGTGGTGATTGCCGGGGCCGTCTGCTCGATGGTTATCTGGCTGGTGCGGAAAAATCTGCCGGAGTCGCCGCGCTGGCTGGCACAGCAGGGTCGGCATCAGGAAGCCCATCAGGTGGTCAGCGGTCTGGAAATCCGCTGCGGCGTGCCGGTGACCGCCCCGAGTCCGGCAGAGATGGAAACGGCAGCCACGCAGAAACCGCAGGGGCGCTTTCGTGATATCTGGCGGCCGGAGTATCGCCAGCGCACGCTGATGCTGGTGGTGATGAATATCTTCCAGGCAATTGGCTTCTTCGGCTTTGGCAACTGGTTGCCCGCACTGCTTTCAGGTAAAGGTGCCAGCATCACCCACAGTCTGCTGTATGCCTTTTTTATCACCCTCGCCTACCCGCTGGGCTCACTGATTTGCAGCCGCTACGCGGATAAAATCGAGAACAAATGGCAGATCGTCCTGTCGTCGCTGATGACGGTGGTTTTCGGTACGCTGTTCGCCCTGCAGACCAATCCGCTGATGTTAATCATCTGCGGCTTCTGCATCACCTACTCTAACGCCTGGCTGACCTTCAGCTATCACGCCTATCAGACCGAGGTGTTTCCTACCTTTATCCGTGCGCGTGCCGTCGGATTCTGTTATTCGTTCAGCCGCCTTTCAACGGTGTTCAGCAGCATTATTATCGGGATGATTTTGCAGGTGGCGGGCACCCAGGGTGTGGTGGCCTTTATCGTCGTCAGCATGCTGATTGTGATGCTGACCATCGGCATCTTCGGGCCGAAGACGCGCGGCATTAATCTGGATGATATCTGATTCAGATGCAGGGGCGGCAAACGTCGCCCCTGCCATTTATCCGCTTAGAACTCTTTCAAACGATCTTCAGAGGGCTGCGGGCGGCCAAAATAGTAGCCCTGGAACAGGGTACAGCCCTCTTCCTTCAGTCGTTCAAACTGCTCGTTGCTTTCCACGCCTTCGGCGGTGATCTGAATATCCAGACTGCGGCTCATTCCGGTAATTGCCCGGATAATCGCCAGCGCCTCGCGGCTGTCTTTCATATCGTTAATAAACGATTTATCGATTTTGATCTTGTCGAACGGGAACGAGCGCAGATAGCTCAGCGATGAGTAGCCGGTGCCGAAATCATCCAGCGCAATACGCACGCCCAGTGCCTTGAGCTTCTGCAGGATATCGATATTCACCGAGGTATTATCCAGCAGTACCGACTCGGTGATCTCCACCTCAAGGCGATGCGGAGCCAGGCCGGACTCTTTCAGCGCCGCTTCCACTACCGACACCAGCGCGCTGTTTTTAAACTGCATCGGCGACAGGTTCACTGCCACACTCTGCCCGTCCTGCCAGCTGGCGGCTTCACGACAGGCCTCGTGCAGCGCATAAGCGCCCAGGCTGTGGATTAACCCGGTTTCCTCGGCAATCGGAATAAAGTCCATCGGCATAATCATGCCTTTTTCCGGGTGGTGCCAGCGCATCAGCGCCTCATAGCCAATAATATGCTGATGCTGGTTATTGGTAATCGGCTGGTAGTACAGCTTCAGCTGGCGGCAGCTAATCGCTTCGCGCAGATCGTTTTCAATCATCCGCCGCTTCGCCGCCAGCTCGCCCATCTGCTCGGTGAAGTATTCGAAGCGGTTACGCCCGTTACGTTTGGCTTCATACAGCGCCATATCGGCGCAGCGCAGCAGGTGCTCCGGCGTACTGATCCCGCGCTCGGCAATGGCGATTCCAATGCTCAGACCGACGGAAAGATTATGCCCGTCAACGTTGAACGGTGGGCGAATGGTTTCAATCAGACGGCTGGCAACGATTTCCGCCTCTTCCGCCTGCTTCAGGCCCGGCAGCACAATAGAGAACTCATCGCCACCGGTACGCGCCAGCGTATCCTGCTCGCGCAGCACGCTGCGCAGCCGTACCGCCACGGTGCGCAACAGATCGTCGCCCACCTGATGGCCCAGCGCATCGTTAACGTTTTTGAAGTTGTCCAGATCGAGGCACAGCGTGGCGGTAATTTTCCGCTCTTCACGATCGGCACGCAGCGCATCATTAAGCCGCTGACTGAACAGTACGCGATTTGGCAGGCTGGTCAGATTATCGTGATGCGCCATATGGTGAATGCGCGCATCGGCGGCGCGTTGATCGGTAACGTCGTCGGCGATCAGCAGCACATAATTATGGGTGGCGTCGTTACCGCGAATAATTGACGCAGTGGCATTGATAATGCGATCGCGCCCGCGGCTATCCAGCAGACGCTCGCTGCGGTGCATCCCCCCTTTGCGCTGTGCGGCGTCGGAAAGCTGCATAAAGTATTCGCCCATTTCCACCGTCATACACTGCGAAAGCTTCTTGCCGACAAAGTCTTCCTGCACGCCGCCGAGCAGCTGTTGCGCTTTATTGTTAATCAGCAGGATTTCACGGGTGACGACATCTTCCACGATGACGCTGGACGGAATATTGGTCACGATGGTGTCGAGGAAGGTCGACAGCGCAGCCATTTTCTCACTGTGCCGCTCGGCCAGTTCACGGGCTTCGCGCATCTGCTCTTCATACTCGCGCAGTTCAGTGCAGTCACGGGTGATTTTAGCGAAGCCCAGCAGCTCGCCGCTGTCGGTACGAATAGCATCAATGATCACGTGCGCCCAAAAGGCAGTGCCGTCTTTGCGATAGCGCCAGCCTTTACTTTCGTAACGACCGGTGTCGCGGGCAATGCCCAGTCCGTGCTGTGGTAAACCTTTTTTCTGATCCTGGTCACTGTAAAAACAGCTAAAATTTTTGCCGATGATCTCGTCCGGCAGGTACCCTTTGGCCCGCTGGGCACCCGCATTCCAGTTCGCGACGGTACCGTCTGGTTTGAGCATATAAATGGCGTAGTCAACCACGCTCTGAACCAGAAGCCGATACATTACATCTGAGTTTTCATTCATTATTATTTTCACCCGGTTGCTGACAGCTATTTCTCTTCAATGGAAAGATACTGCCGGCATGCAATCAATACGCCATCGGATGGCGCACACGCTGATCCTGCCCACATCCTGTGGGAACACAACTCCTGTCGTGCCTGTGACGGACAGTCTCCTGGGGAGGGACGAAAACCGCTGCGTGCTCAGGCAGGTTCGCCTGTCGCCCCGTCGGCGTTCATTATCTGCTTTGTTGAATAAACATTCAAAATGCAAATCGCGTTTTTTCGTTAATCTGACTTCATTTGTTAGTAAATAGTGGGCTTCAGGCAGGGAAAATAGAGTAGCCAGGTAAAAATTCAGCATAAACGATAATTTTTCGCCCTGAGAAACGGCCTGGAAATTAATGGAAACACTGTTAGCGAGATTCCTCACAAACAATCACGGTATAACCGTTACAAATTCGCAGTGGAGTTTCTATGTTTAAATCCTTTTTCCCCCGGCCTCTGCTGTTCTTCAGCAGCGCGGCGCTGTGGAGCCTGATGGCTATTCTGTTCTGGTTCGGTTTTGCCGGTAGCCACCTCGCGCACCTGATGCAGTTCTCTCCGGTTGCCCTCGGCCCGTTGCCGAACAACGCCCTGTGCTTTATTGCCCCCAGCGAACTCGGTTTCTATAGCTACTATTTGCTTGCAGCGCTGCTGTTTGCCGGTTTCTGGGCGCTGTTCAGCCCGCATCCCTGGCAGCGCTGGTCGGTACTCGGCAGTGCGCTGATTATTTTTGTCACCTGGTTTTCCGTGCAGGTTGGCGTGGCGATCAACCGCTGGTATGAACCTTTTTATGACCTCGTACAGCGGGCGATGGCGCATCCGAATACGGTAAAAATCGACACGCTCTATGGCCAGATTGGCGGCTTCCTCAGCATCGCGCTGATTGCCGTAGTGATTGATGTGCTGAATCTGTTTTTTATCAGCCACTACGTTTTCCGCTGGCGTTCAGCGATGAACCACTACTATATGTCCCACTGGCCGCGCCTGCGCGGTATTGAGGGTGCAGCGCAACGCGTGCAGGAAGATACCATGCGCTTTGCCTCCACGCTGGAAGATATGGGGGTGAGCTTTATTAACGCCATAATGACGCTGATTGCTTTCCTGCCGGTGCTGGTCGCCCTGTCGGTGCACGTCAAAACCGTGCCGATTATCGGCAGTGTCCCCTACGCGTTAGTGATTGCCGCCGTCACGTGGTCAATTCTCGGCACCGGCCTGCTGGCAGTCGTGGGTATCAAGCTGCCGGGGCTATCCTTCCGCAATCAGCGGGTGGAAGCGGCCTATCGTAAAGAGCTGGTGTATGGCGAAGACGACCCCCAGCGTGCGCAGCCACCTACGGTCAAGACATTGTTTCATAACGTGCGGGTCAATTACTTCCGCCTCTATTTCCATTATCTCTACTTTAATATCGTGCGTATTTTCTACATCCAGCTGGATGCGGTATTCAGTATTTTTGTCCTGTTCCCATCGATTGTCAGCGGAGCCATTACCCTCGGGCTGTTAACGCAGATCACCAACGTCTTCGACCAGGTTCGCGGTTCGTTCCAGTATCTGATTAACTCGTGGACAACGCTGGTTGAACTGCTGTCGATCTACAAACGTCTGCGCAGCTTTGAGCATACGCTGGATACGCTGCCAGAGACGGAAAGCAGCGCTATCTGATGGAATGCTGGAGTCTGGAGTCTGGAGTCTGGAGTCTGGAGTCTGGAGTCTGGAGTCTGGAGTCTGGAGTCTGGAGTCTGGAGTAATGGCCGCCGCCCGGGGCGGCCATCGTCAACAATCAGGCTATTTTCCGGCCAGCGCGGCGAACACTTTTTCTACCGCGTAAGCGCCGGGATCTTTCACACCGTCCAGGCTTTCTGCATTCAAATAGGAAGCGCGCCCTGCTCCGGCGCTGCGCATCAGACTGGTGCTCTCGGCCCCTTCATGCGCGGCTTGTGCAACGGCAGCCAGATCTTTCCCCTCAGCCAAAGCGTTAAACGCAGGGTCCAATGCATCAATCATCGTACGCTGCCCGACCCGCGCACCGCCGTAATGCTGCATACGCTCCAGACCGTATTGCAGCGCCTGCGGCAGCGGCTCGCCCTCTTCCAGGCGCTGACCGGCGGCAGTGAACATAATCGACATCAGCACGCCCGATGAGCCTCCCATCACCGTCGCCAGCTTTTCGCCAATAACGTTTAGCAACTGCCCGGTCCGATCGAGCGGCAGCGACTGCTCTTCGCAGGCCTTGAGGAGGCTTCTGGCGCCGGCGGCAAATGTTGAACCGGTATCGCCATCGCCCACTTTCGCATCCAGATTGTTTAACTCGCTTTCCTCAGCAATCAGCGTCCGGCAAAGGGTTGTCAACAGTGCGGCCACTTTATCGTTAGAGGAAGGCGTAAAGGTCGGCTGTCGATCGAGGGTCTTCGCCGGTGCTTCCACCAGCGTTGACGGTGAGACAGCCTCTGTCCAGCCCGCCGCTTCCACTTTCGCCAGCAGCGCCTTCTCAAACTCATCATCCAGCCGCAGAACAGACAGCGAGAATCCTTTCATATCCAGCGCGCTGACCAGCGTTGCCGGCCCCAGCAGCAGCCGAACCTGCCTGCCAATCGGCGAGCGCAGCACTTCCCGCGTCAGTACCGCCATCTCCAGCATCGAAAAACCGCCGAGATTATTGATTAACAGCGCCAGCGGTCGATCGCCTGTGTGAGCGGCAAGGCGCTGCACCATTTGAGCGACGATCTCCACACTGTTCTGAGTTTTCAAGGTCGATGCACCCGGCTCGCCGTGAATCCCCATCCCTAACTCGCAGGTTCCGGGCTTAACGCGGTCATCACGTGCTTCTCCCGGAATATGGCAGCTGCTGAAGGCAACGCCGATGGAGGCGGTCTGCTCAATGGCTTTCTGCGCTAATGCGGTGACATCGGCCAGGCTCTTCCCCTGTTCAGCGGCATAACCGGCAATTTTATGCACCAGCGCCGTACCCGCAATGCCACGAGGCTGAGGGTTGTCCGGCAGCGCGATATCATCCTGCACCATCACCATTTCCACCCGATACCCCAGCTGTTTGGCTTTCTCCGCCGCCAGACCAAAGTTCAGCCGATCGCCGGTGTAGTTCTTGACGATAAGCAGGCAGCCTGCCTCACCGGTTACGTTAATAATGGCGTGCAACACGGCATCCACACTGGGTGAAGCAAAAACATCACCGCACACCGCGGCACTCAGCATTCCTTTGCCGACAAAGCCGATGTGGGCAGGTTCGTGGCCGGAACCGCCGCCGGAAATCAGCGCAACTTTCGATCGGTCCCAGTCACTGCGCACGACAATACGCAAATCTGCTCCCAGCGCGAGACGGCTAAGATTATGAAAAGGCGTACTTAACAGCGAGCCTTCTATCGCCTCGTTGACCAGATGTTGCTTGTCGTTCATAAAAAACTGACTCATCTTATCTCCTTAACTCGGGCATACACTCTGCACAGGTGGCAACCTGCACGATGCTATAACTGTAGTAAAAATCCCTAAAGCAATCGTTACGCAAACGGCGCAATACGTTTCCAGCGCTTTAAAAGCATTGAAATAATTTTTTCCTTCACCCGTTAGTAGAAAACTTATCAACTCTGATTAGTTATCTAAGTAATAATGTCGGCGTAAATTTAAATATCTTCATGGTAAGTTTATTCAGAATTATTTTATTCATAGTTAATTACAATGTTTAACCAAAAATAAAGACTGAGAGATTGAAACTCATACGGGTGTGCACCTTATTCATCCTTATTCACTTTTTGCATACGCGAAATACCATTTTAAATTGCAGCATCAATCACAATTTCGGTTAATTAAGATGAAAAATAATCTAAAAGAGTCTACAAATAATGACAGGTGTCCGAATAAGATTGTTATCAACCTGGCAAATTATTTAACTAAGCCGCCGGTTTACCGCAGAAAAAGGCAGATAATATTCGGAAAGGGCATCGTATATAAACGCTAACACCAGGGCGTCAAAAGGGGCAGATGATGTGATCTGTTCCTTTTTTTTTCGGCCTGTCACTTTTCAGCATCAGGTTGTCAGCTTTGCGTCGGTCAATACCGGCGCTCCCCACGCAGAATAGAGCCTCTATCACAAGGAGGAATGACTATGCTGCAACAACCCAACGACAAATATCGCGCTTTTCCCCCGGTGGCACTGAACGATCGTCAGTGGCCAGGTAAAACGCTGGCCCAGGCACCGCGCTGGCTCTCTACCGATCTGCGCGATGGCAACCAGTCGCTGGCCGAGCCAATGGACAGCACACGTAAAAAGCTGTTCTGGCAGCTGCTGTTGCAGTGTGGTTTTAAGGAAATTGAAGTGGCTTTCCCTTCCGCTTCACAGACCGATTTCAATTTCGTTCGCGAGCTGATCGAACAGCGGATGATCCCGGATGACGTATCAATACAGGTACTGACCCAGGCTCGTAGCGATCTGATCGACCGCACCTTTTTATCCCTTGAAGGGGCAAAAAATGCCACGGTACACCTTTATAACGCCACCGCGCCGGTCTTCCGTCGACTGGTATTCCGCCAGAGCAAAGAGCAGATTATCGAACTGGCGGTGAATGCGACGCGCCTGATCCGTCAGCGCTGCGAGGAACAGCCGCAGACTAACTGGACCTTTGAATATTCACCGGAAACGTTCTGCTTTACCGAACTCGACTTCGCGCTGGAAATCTGCGAGGCGGTTGCCGCCGTCTGGCAGCCCTGCGCGGAAAGGCCGATGATCGTCAACCTGCCCGCCACGGTGGAGGTCAGCACGCCTAATGTCTATGCCGATCAGATTGAGTACTTCTGCCGCCATTTCTCCTGGCGTCCTGAGGTTTGCATCAGCGTCCACCCACACAACGATCGCGGCACCGGCATCGCTGCCGCCGAACTGGCCCTGCTGGCCGGAGCAGACCGGGTGGAAGGCTGCCTGTTTGGCAACGGGGAACGCACCGGTAATGTCGATTTGGTGACCATGGCGCTGAACTTTTATACCCAGGGCATCAATCCAGGGCTTGATTTCAGCCAGATGAAACAGGTGGTAGACCTGGTTGAGCAGTGCAACCAGCTGCCGGTTCACCCACGCCATCCTTACGCCGGGGAGCTGGTGTTTACCGCCTTCTCCGGTTCACACCAGGATGCAATTAAAAAAGGCTTTGCTGCCCGCAAAGAGCAGCAGGATAACGTCTGGGAAGTGCCTTATCTGCCGCTGGACCCGGCGGACATCGGCTGTAACTATGAGGCGGTGATCCGCGTTAACAGCCAGTCAGGGAAAAGTGGCGCGGCCTGGATGATCGAGCAAAATCACGGACTGGTCCTGCCACGAGCACTTCAGCAGGATTTCAGCCAGCGGGTACAGCAGGTCACCGACGGCGAAGGCAAAGAGATGACCCAGGCCGCTATCTGGCAGCTGTTCCGCCAGGCGTATGGCCTGACCGCACCAGAGCTGCAGCTGGGGGAATATCGCAGCCAGAGCGACAGCCATGGACAGCTGCAGTTTGAGGCCAGCGTACAGCAGGATAACCACCCCTACGCTGTGGCAGGTCGGGGGAACGGGCTGCTGTCGGCGGCGGTCGACGCGCTGCGCCAGGCGTTTGACGTCTCCTTTACCATTCAGGATTATCATGAGCACACTCTGGGTCAGCGCAGCGACAGCCGCTCAGTCGCCTATCTTCACTGCACCTTTGCCGGCAATCACAGTGCCTGGGGGGTGGGTATCGACAGTGACGTTTCCCGTGCTTCGCTGCAGGCGCTGCTGAACGCGCTGGCGCAGGGTCAGCTGGCGGGTGGGAAGTAGTCGCTGGGAGCCACGCCCATAATGCGACGGAACATTGCGCTGAACGCACTCTGGCTTTCGTAGCCCAAATCGAGTGATACCGTCAGCACCGAGTCTCCCCGTGCTAAACGCGCCAGCGCTTCCATCAGCCTGGCGCGCCTTACCCAATCGCTGAACTGCAGCCCGGTTTCCTGATAGAAACGGCGTGCAAGCGTACGGCTGCTGACGTTAATGCGCCGGGCGCTGTTCTCCAGCGTCCAGCTCTCTCCCGGTTCGGCCCTCAGGGCATCACACAGCGAAATCAGCGCCTCGCTCTGCGGCTCCGGCAGGCTGAACGGCAGTTCGGTCATGACACGGATCTCATCCAGTATCAGCTCATAAATTCGCTCCGCCCGGCTGGCGGGGGCATAGGATTCCGGCAGTGCCAGCGCGCTGACAATCAGCTCGCGCAACAACGGGGATACCTGCACTACCTGACAACTGGCTGGCAGATCGGCACGCGCCAGCGGATCGACAAACAGCGTTCGCGCCGCCACGTTACCGGTCATTTGCAGCGCATGAGGTACGCCCGCAGGCAGCCAGACGCCGCGACCCGGCGGCACAATCCAGTGGCCCAGATCCGTTTCAATACGCACCACGCCGCTCAGCGTATGGACCAGCTGTGCGCAGTTATGATGATGCCTCGGCTCACTGTCGCCATGGCGATAATCATGCGCGTATGGCACCAGCGGGCGGGTAGCAAACGAAAAATCAACGGAAGATGACATAGGATTCCCGGAGGTGAGCAGGAATTTAAGCTTAACAAAGACTCGGGCAGAAAGCGGGAAAAAGAGAAGGCGGGCGGAGAGGCAGCGGCGAACAAGGAAGGAAATCAGGCGGGCCGCGATCGGCCCGCCTGATAAGGACACTATCAGGAATGAACGGCTTTCAGCTGCGCCTCGTAGGCAGAGGCCTGCTTCGTATCAAACTGATGCTCCCACTTGGCGACAACCAGCACCGCCAGCGCATTACCCACTACGTTCAGTGCGGTACGTGCCATATCGAGGATACGGTCAACGCCGGCAATAAATGCCAGTCCTTCAAGCGGGATGCCCACGCTGCCCAGCGTCGCCAGCAGCACCACGAAAGAGACGCCCGGTACGCCAGCGATCCCTTTCGACGTCACCATCAACGTCAGCACCAGAATGATTTCGTCGCCCAGCGACAGGTTGATGCCGTACAGCTGCGCGATAAAGATCGCCGCAATACTCTGGTACAGCGTTGAACCGTCGAGGTTAAACGAATAGCCGGTTGGTACCACGAAGCTGGTGATCGACTTCGGCGCGCCGTAGGCTTCCATCTTCTCCATAATACGCGGCAGCACGGTTTCCGAACTGGCGGTGGAGTAAGCCAGAATCAGCTCATCTTTCAGAATGCGGAACAGCACGGTGATACGCAGCTTACAGATACGCGCAACGGCTCCCAGCACCACAAAGGCGAAGAAGGCGATAGCGGCGTACACCAGAATCACCAGCTTGGCCAGCGGCCACAGCGAAGCAAAACCAAAGTTAGCCACGGTCACCGAGATCAGCGCAAATACCCCAACCGGCGCATAACGCATAATCATGCTAGTCACTTTAAACATCGCTTCTGAGGTGGAACGGAACACTTTCACCAGCGGGTCACGATGTTCAGACGGCAGCGACGAGAGGCCCAGACCAAACAGCACCGAGAAGAAGATAATCGGCAGCATGTCACCTTTGGCGATAGCAGCGAAAATATTCTGCGGAATCAGCGACAGAATGGTGGTGACCAGGCTGTGAGGCTGGCCCTGAACCTGTGCCGTTGTGGCTTCATATTTAGAGATGTCCACCGTTGCCAGCGTCGACATATCAATGCCGGAACCGGGTTGGAATACATTCGCCAGAGTAATACCTGTCACAATGGCAATGGTGGTAATCACTTCAAAATAAACAATCGTTTTAACGCCAATACGTCCGAGTTTCTTGGCATCCCCGACGCCGGCGATGCCAACAATCAGCGTGGAGATAACGATCGGTACAACAATCATTTTGATCAGGTGAATAAAGATGTCACCGGCAGGGCTGAGAATGTTAGTGACTAACCATTCACGTTCCCCTGGTTGATTATGCAGAACCGCCCCAACGACGATCCCCAGTACCAACGCAATCAATATTTGCCAGGCAAGGCTGAGTTTTATTGCTTTCATAACGAGTCTTTTCCTTAACATAACCTGCTTTCCGCGCGGAGCTTGCGGAGTGAATGACACTCAAGGGAGGCAGACCGAAACCGGTCAATTCACAGGTAATGGATGGTTGATACCTGTATTCAGGCGCGTAATCAGTACCATTTTAAGCGCCATTAATGCAAGCCTGAGAAAGATGTATCTATTTTGTTAATTTCCGGCAGGATAAAGCTCTGATTTTAACCGCGCCAGACTAAGTTATTGTTATAGTTAACAATATTAAATCATTAAAACAACATAACTATGCACAGCCCTGCTATTAGTCGTGTCAAACTAACGGTCTGCTTGCGCTTTTTTTGTACACTACACCGCCGTAAATTCGCCTTTTTCCTATCGCTTCCTTCTCTTTATGACAATATCTCATCCCGGTTTCATTACGCTGGGTTATGGCGTGATCTGCCGCTCAAAAAGAAAACAAAGCCTTGCAGGCATCTTCACTTAACCATTGATTGACATATTATTAACATCTTCAAGGAGGCCAGCCATGAGCCAAATACATACGTACCCTGTTCCCGCGAATATTGCGGAAAATACCCTGATTAATGCTCAGCAGTACCAGTCGATGTACCAGCAATCAGTGCAGGACCCCGATGCATTCTGGGGTGAGCAAGGCAAAATACTTGACTGGATCAAGCCTTACAGTACGGTGAAAAATACCTCTTTCGCCCCGGGTAATATTTCGATTCGCTGGTTTGAAGATGGCACCCTGAATCTGGCTGCCAACTGCCTGGATCGCCACCTGCAAACGCGCGGTGACCATCCGGCCATCATCTGGGAAGGCGATGACGCCAGCGAAAGTAAAACCCTCACCTATCGTGAACTCCATCGCGACGTGTGCCGCTTCGCCAATGTGCTGCAGGGGCTGGGCATCAATAAAGGCGACGTCGTAGCGATTTATATGCCGATGGTGCCGGAAGCAGCGGTTGCCATGCTGGCCTGTGCCCGCATTGGTGCCATTCATTCGGTCATTTTCGGCGGTTTCTCGCCGGAAGCCGTCGCCGGACGTATTATCGACAGCAACGCCAGACTGGTGATTACCGCCGATGAAGGTGTTCGTGCGGGTCGTAGCATCCCGCTGAAGAAGAACGTCGATGACGCGCTGAATAACCCTGCGGTGACCAGCGTGAAAAACGTGGTGGTATTTCGCCGCACAGGTCGCGATGGCGGCTGGAACAGCCAGCGCGACCTGTGGTGGCACGAACTGGTAGCCAACGCCAGCAGCGAGCACCAGCCGGTTGAAATGAACGCCGAAGATCCGCTGTTTATCCTCTACACCTCCGGTTCTACCGGCAAGCCGAAAGGCGTGCTGCACACCACCGGTGGCTATCTGGTGTATGCCGCCACCACCTTTAAGTACGTGTTTGATTACCATCCGGAAGATATTTACTGGTGTACCGCCGATGTCGGCTGGGTCACCGGCCACAGCTATCTGCTCTACGGGCCGCTGGCCTGCGGGGCAACCACGCTGATGTTCGAGGGCGTGCCAAACTGGCCAAAACCAAGCCGCATGGCGGAAGTGGTTGATAAGCATAAGGTGACAATTCTCTATACGGCACCGACGGCGGTCCGTGCGCTGATGGCCGAAGGCGATAAGGCGATTGAGGGTACCGATCGCTCTTCCCTGCGTATTCTGGGGTCAGTCGGCGAGCCGATTAACCCGGAAGCCTGGGAATGGTTCCACAAGAAAATTGGTAACGGGCGCTGCCCGATCTCGGATACCTGGTGGCAGACCGAAACCGGTGGCTTTATGATCACCCCACTGCCCGGAGCAACCACCCTGAAACCGGGTTCGGCCACCAAACCGTTCTTTGGCGTTCAGCCTGCGCTGGTCGACAACGAAGGCCACCCGCAGGAAGGTGCAACCGAAGGCAATCTGGTGATAACCGATTCATGGCCAGGCCAGGCGCGAACGCTGTTCGGCGATCATGAACGTTTTGAACAGACCTATTTCTCAACGTTTAAGAATATGTATTTCAGCGGTGACGGCGCGCGCCGTGACGCCGATGGCGACTACTGGATCACCGGCCGCGTTGACGATGTGCTGAACGTTTCCGGCCACCGCCTGGGTACCGCAGAGATCGAATCCGCGCTGGTATCGCACCCGAAAATTGCCGAAGCTGCCGTGGTTGGCATTCCTCACAGCCTGAAGGGCCAGGCGATTTATGCCTATATCACCCTGAACCACGGTGAGGAACCCTCGCCGGAACTGTACACCGAAGTGCGTAATTGGGTGCGTAAAGAGATTGGCCCAATTGCCACGCCGGATGTACTGCACTGGACCGATTCCCTGCCGAAAACCCGCTCCGGCAAGATCATGCGACGTATTCTGCGCAAAATCGCCACCGGGGATACCAGCAATCTTGGAGACACCTCAACGCTTGCCGATCCGGGCGTGGTGGAGAAACTGCTGGAAGAGAAACAAGCCATTAAAATGCCGTAAATCTGATGGGGGCCTCAGTGCCCCCATTGCGTAACTGCCGCAGAGCAGCCCGTCGTCTTTCGTCTTAATTTTCAGCACCATGAAGTTATAACAAGAAAACCAGGCCGTCGAAGCCATGCTTCTGCTATCCCGGTATAACTCTACCTCTGGAGACGCTGTGATGAACGATGTCATTTATCAACGCATAGAAAAAAGCGCCCGATTTAAAGAACTGGTCAGAAAACGCCAGAGCTTTGCCACCCTGCTGTCCCTGATTATGCTGGTGCTCTACGTCGGTTTTATTCTGCTGATTGCCTTTGCTCCCGGCTGGCTGGGCACGCCGCTGCATGACGGTACTAATGTCACGCGCGGTATCCCCATCGGCATCGGACTGATTGTTATCTCCTTTGTACTCACCGGCGTTTACGTCTGGCGCGCTAACGGCGAGTTCGACCGCCTGACCCGTGAATTGCTGAACGAGGTGAAAGGATGAAACTTCGCCGTCTCACGCTGGCTCTGCCAGCCCTGCTGCCTTTCGGTACACAGGCTGCCGATGCGATTACCGGTGCGGTTGAACGCCAGCCAACCAATGTTGAAGCCATTGTCATGTTCCTGATTTTTGTGGCTGCCACGCTGGGCATTACGTACTGGGCTTCCAAACGCACCCGATCCCGCAGTGATTACTACACCGCCGGCGGCAATATTACCGGTTTTCAAAACGGGCTGGCGATGGCCGGGGACTTTATGTCTGCCGCCTCGTTCCTTGGCATTTCCGCGCTGGTTTATACCTCCGGCTACGATGGCCTGATTTATTCACTCGGCTTCCTGGTCGGCTGGCCGATTATTCTGTTCCTGATCGCCGAGCGCCTGCGCAATCTGGGCCGCTACACCTTTGCCGATGTGGCCTCCTACCGCCTGAAGCAAAAGCCTATTCGCACCCTCTCCGCCTGCGGTTCACTGGTGGTAGTGGCGCTGTACCTGATTGCGCAGATGGTCGGGGCCGGTAAGCTGATCCAGCTGCTGTTTGGGCTGGACTACCACGTTGCGGTCGTGCTGGTCGGCATTCTGATGGTGATGTATGTGCTGTTCGGCGGCATGCTGGCCACCACTTGGGTGCAGATCATCAAAGCCGTGCTGCTGCTGTTCGGCGCCAGCTTTATGGCCATCATGGTGATGAAAACCGTCGGGTTCAGCTTCAATAACCTGTTTACCGAAGCGATGAAGGTCCACCCGAAAGGCATTGAGATTATGCGCCCCGGCGGGCTGGTGAAAGACCCGATATCCGCGCTGTCACTCGGCCTTGGCCTGATGTTCGGTACCGCAGGCCTGCCGCATATTCTGATGCGCTTCTTTACCGTCAGCGATGCCCGTGAGGCGCGTAAAAGCGTCTTTTATGCCACCGGCTTTATGGGCTACTTTTACTTCCTGACCTTCATCATTGGCTTCGGCGCGATCCTGCTGGTCGGTGCTAACCCGGCCTTCAAAGATGCCACTGGTGCGCTGATTGGCGGCAATAATATGGCCGCGGTTCATCTGGCCGACGCGGTTGGTGGCAGTATGTTCCTCGGCTTTATCTCAGCGGTGGCCTTCGCCACAATTCTGGCGGTGGTAGCCGGGCTAACCCTCGCGGGCGCATCGGCGGTTTCCCATGACCTTTACGCCAGCGTGTTCCGCAAAGGACAGGCGACCGAGCGTGAAGAGCTGAGAGTATCCAAAATTACCGTGCTGGTGCTCGGCGTGGTGGCGATTGCGCTGGGCATACTGTTTGAGAAGCAAAATATTGCGTTTATGGTCGGGCTGGCCTTCTCGATTGCTGCCAGCTGTAACTTCCCGATTATCCTGCTATCAATGTACTGGTCAAAACTGACCACGCGCGGTGCGATGGTCGGCGGCTGGCTGGGGCTGATTACCGCCGTCGTCCTGATGATCCTCGGCCCGACCGTTTGGGTACAGGTGCTGGGGCACGAGAAGCCGGTTTATCCTTATGAATATCCGGCGCTGTTCTCTATGCTGGCAGCCTTTATCGGCACCTGGCTGTTCTCCGTCACCGATAACTCAGCAGAAGGTGCGCAGGAACGTCTGCGCTTCCAGGCTCAGTTCGTCCGTTCACAAACCGGTATCGGCATTGAAGGCGGCAAAGGGCATTAACCGATCGCTACAGGGGCGGGCCGGATGCCTGCCCCATCACGGATAAGCCACGGCCTGGATGGATGATTAATGATCCAATTTGGCAAGTTCATCTTCCGACAGGCCGGTAATGTCTGCTACCGTCTGCCGCTCGAATCCCTTCGCCAGCATTTTTCTCGCCAGGGATCTTGTGACATCCATCGCCCCCTCAAGGCGGCCTTTTCTCAGCCCCCTTTCCATGCCTTTTTCAATCCCTTTTTCCTCTCCCTGTTCAAAAAAAAACTGATTGCCGTTCTGCTCAAACCATTCTGCCAGCCTCATCATTCCCTCCTTGTATCCAGACGTTCGGCGAGACAACTCCTGAGCAAAGGCATGCGGTGAGGGCGTCCTGCCAACCTGTAACATATAATTGAACAGCGGTTTCAACTGCTCCTCGCCAGTGTAGCCAGCGAACATTAGCGTGACCAGCGGCTCCAGCAACTCCGAAAGATCGCGCTGGCGAATATGCTTCTGCAGCAGTTCCAGTATCGCCATTCGGCGATGTTGCATGATTTCATCATCCGCAATAACCGTCACATCAACCAGTGGGAAGTCACCACCGTAGAGCTGAGCTGCCCGCTGCGGATCGCTAAACGCCTGCAGCCAGCTCATCGAATAGGGATAAGGCGTGACCCGACCGTGATAAAAAAGTATCGGCACCACCAGCGGCAGAGTCTCATTTCCGGCATCAAGATGGCGCTGCATGACGGCAATGGCGTAACGCATTAATCGAAAGGCCATTAGCCTGTCGGGCGTGCTTTGATGTTCAATCAGCGTGTAAATATAGCCCTCACCGTTGAGGGTTTTGACCGTATCCACGTGGCCTAATATCTTTTTAAAAATCGCATCATGCGGCGTTGGCGTTTGAGTTCCTTTCATCGCCGCAAGATGATTTATTTTTCAGAGGCGGGAAAGGAGAATTTTTATTTATTCTCTGCGCCTGCGGCAGCCATTCCTTTTTTATGAAAACGGTATGCATTCGATAATAAAAAAACCGAGCGCTGTCCGAAAGTCATCATTTACTATTTCAGTTAAAACCGCCGGGAGTATATTTTAAATTTAAAAGAACAGCAGAATAAACGGGACGAAAACAGGCTCAATGCCCGTTCTCACCCCGTTCCGCTTCAGCCGCGCAGGTTTGCGCGGTTCGAAGTATAAGACTGCCCGATTAGAAGTGCAGCGCGGCACCGACGTAAGGACCGTCGGCCACAACGTTGTCTTTACGGCCGTCTTTACCGTTCATGGTCATGTACTTGTAACCTACATTCACATCAATCAGCGAGATCGGCTGGAAGCTAACACCGGCAGAGGCTTCCTGGTAGTTATCGATATGGCTGGAGAAGGAGTCAGGCGAGTAGAAGTACTGGCCGTAGACATTGAACATTTTGGTAACCGGCACCTTCACACCGCCACCAACGGCGATGGCATAGCCATCTTTGGTGTCTTTCGGGTTGGTCGACATGGCTTTGATGGTTGGGGACAGCATCACATCACCGATCGCCACGTTATAGCCGAGACCCAGGCTGCTGACGTTGCCATCATGATCGCTGCGCAGCCAGTCACCGGATAAGGCAAAACCCGGAGTACTGGTGCCCAGGCCGACGTGTACGTCGGTGTAATCTTTGCCGACGCTCACGCCGCCATCAATCGCCTGAGCCGTTCCTGCCAGCGCCAGCAGCGCCAGAGCGCCGGTTGTCATTGCCACTTTTTTCATTGTTCTCTCCCAATTAATTTTACTCACGCCTGAAAACGGCGGTGGTGCAGCGTAAACCAACTGTTTTAAGAATTATATGAGAAAGAACTAAATGGTAATAAATTTGATTAATCTTACAAAAGAGTGAGTAACCAGATATTTCCGTCAGGCGCTGACCCACATAATATGGCCGACTATCGGCGCGATAATCACCGTCAGCACCCCGGAAAGCATCATTACCAGGCTGGACACCACGCCCTCCTGCGGGCCGAGTTCGTAGGCTCGCGCGGTACCGGCACCGTGAGAGGCAGCACCGAAGCCTGCGCCTTTCGCCATGCCCTGTTTGATCGCCAGGCGCAGGAACAGCAGGTCACCGACCGCCATGCCGAAGACCCCGGTGATCACCACAAATAGCGCCACCAGATCGGGTTTACCGCCCAGCTGTTCAGCCGCCGCCAGCGCAAAAGGCGTGGTGATCGAGCGCACCGCCAGGCTGCGCTGGATCTCTTCCGGCAGCGTCAGCAGGCGCGCCAGCCACACCGAGCTGCAGATTGCCACCAGCGTAGCGGTAATCACCCCGGCAGTCAGCGACAGCCAGTGGCGTCGGATAATCGCCGTGTTTTCATAGACCGGCACCGCGAAAGCCAGCGTCGCCGGGCCGAGCAGCCACAGCAGCCAGCGGCTTTCGCCAATATAGTCCTGCCAGCTGATATGGGTGACCACCAGTAACGCCACCAGCACCATTGGGGTCATCACCAGCGGCATCAGTAGCAGACGATGCCAGCGGCGATACAGCCGTTTATTAGCAAAGTAAATCAGCAGGGTTGCGGCCAGGCACAGCACGCTCAGGACAAAATCATTCATGGTGCTGCCTCTGCTGTTTACGCGCGGCCAGCCACAGCTCAAAACGGCTGACCCGATCGACGACGATGCTGGTTGCCGCCAGCACCAGCAGCGTGCTGAGGGTAATCACCAGCAGGATACGCCAGCCCTCAACGCGCAGCAGTTCAGAGTAGTTCACCACCGCTACGACCGCCGGAATGAAGAACAGCAGCATTTCGGCCAGCAGCCAGTTAGACCCGGCCTTCACCCAGCCAATGGGCAGGATGCGCAGCATGATCATCGCCAACAGCAGCAGCATACCGACGATATTGGCCGGCAGCGGGAGGTGCAGCCAGCTCACCAGATGTTGTGAAAAAACAAACAAACCGACATACAGCATCACCTGTAGCGGAACCTGAACCCGTAGCAGCCAGCCCGTTTTCACCGGGTCTGTCATGGTGGCCATCGCTTTATTACCTCTTTGGCAGCAATTTTGCTGTGATTATTATAAAGGGGTAACAAAGCGTGAAAAAAATGACTTAATATTATTCCAACTATGCCAAACAGGAATGATTATGGACGTTCGCGCCCTGCGCTATTTTGTTGAGGTTGTCCGCCAGCAAAGCTTTACCCGGGCCGCCGAACAGCTGTATGTCACCCAGCCGACCATCAGCAAAATGCTGCGCCAGCTGGAGGATGAACTCGGCTGTACCCTGTTAATGCGCGAGGGCCGCAAGCTGCACCTGACCGATACCGGCCAGGCGGTCTATCAGCGCGGGCTGACCATTTTGCAGGAGTTCAAGCAGCTGGAAGCGGAAATCAGCGATCTTAACGAGCTGAAAACCGGCGAACTGCGGCTGGGTATTCCGCCGATGGTCGGCATGCAGATCGCCGGGTCGATCTCCGCTTTCCGCCAGCGCTATCCCGGCGTGGAGCTGAAAATTTCCGAATTCGGCGGCCTGACCGTTCAGCAGGCGGTGCTGTCAGGCAGCCTGGATATCGCCATGACCGCCCTGCCGGTAGCCGACGATCTGCCGCTTAACGCACTGCCGCTGATGAGCCATCCGCTGTGCGTGCTGGTGCCGCGTACCGAAGCCTGGCTGCGGCGCACGCACCTCAAACTCAGCGAACTGGCCGGGCAGCCGATTCTCATCTACAACGAAGAGTTCTCCCTTAACCGCCAGCTGATGCGCGCTTTTCAGGCCAGCGGCTTCACGCCGCAGATCGCCGTCCGCAGCGGGCAGTGGGACTTTCTGGCGGCGATGGTACAGGCCGGAATGGGCGTAGCTATCCTGCCCGAGCCGATCTGCCAGCGGCTGGATAAAAGCCAGCTGCTGTGGCTGCCGCTGGAGTCGGACCTGGTGTGGAAGCTGGGGCTGATCTGGCGGGAGGGAAGCTATCTGTCGCGCAGCGCCCAGGCGTGGATTGCCTGCTGCCGCGAGTTCTGGCCGGACAGCACGCCAGGACTGGCGGTTTAACATCATAAAAAAGGGCGGCCATTTCAACGGCCGCCCTGTACAATATTACTCTTCTTTTTCGCTCAGCAGCGTTTCCAGCAGGTCAAGGTCGTGCAGCAGCTTTTGCATCGTTTCGTCGCTGATCTGTTGCGTAGCACGCAGGTGATACAGCTCGCCGCGCTCGGCACGCAGGCCGGTCAGGCGGAAGCGACGTTCCAGATTCTCCGCATACAGCGCGCGCTCCAGATCCTCTTTGCCATCCACCCGGCGGCGCAGATTACCAATCACCCGCGAACTGACCTCTTTCAGCAGCTCAGGGTCGGAAGTCTCTTCGCTATCGGCCAGCAGGCGCTCTTCCATTTTGTACAGGCTTTCAATCGCCGTTCCGGCCATGACCGCTCGTGCCATCTGCACTTCACGGCGGTGACCCGTTTTATCGGTCCCTTCAATCCCACGCAGCAGCAGCGGTAAGATCACCACGCCCACCAGCAGGGAGAAGAGGATCACGCCGGTCGCGAGAAACACCAGCTCATAGCGTGCCGGGAAGTCGTTGCCGTTGCTTAACAGCAGCGGAATCGACAGCACACCAGCGAGGGTAATCGCACCGCGCACGCCAGCGAAGGAGGCGATCAGCAGCTCACGGGTGGTATAGCTGGAAAACTCCATCGGGCGCTTCTTCAGCATATGGCGGCTGATGTAACGCATGCCCCATAGCCAGCCAAAGCGCACCAGCATCAGCGCGGCGTAAATGGTGACAACGGAAGCAAATAGCGCCCACAGTTCCACGTTGGGATCGGCATCGGCCTGCCGCACGGAAATCTCCAGAATGCCCGGCAGCTGCAGGCCCAGCATCAGGAACACCATGCCGTTAAAGACGAATTCCAGCATCTGCCAGGCCCCGTTGGCGCGCAGGCGCATCGCCAGCGGAGCCTGGCGGATAATGCCGGAGCGGGAGATGGTCATCCCGGCGGCGACCGAGGCCAGAATGCCGGAAACGCCAATGTGTTCCGCAATCAGGTAGGAGGCAAACGGCAGCAGCAGCAGCAGCACGGTCTGCGTTGCCGGGTCGTCACCGCTCCAGCGGCTGAACAGGCGCAGGGATTTACCGTACAGCCAGCAGATAGCGATACCCGCCAGCAGGCCGCCAATCGCCACCTTGAGGAATTCCAGCGAGGCGCCGGAAACGGTAAACACCATAGTGCCCATCGCCACCGCGACGGCAAACTTCAGCGATACCAGGCCCGATGCGTCGTTCATCAACGCTTCGCCCTGCAGGATCGCCATAATCTTTTTCGGGATGCGCCCTTCCCCAACGATGCCGGACAGCGCCACGGCATCGGTCGGTGACAGCACCGCCGCCAGGGCAAACGCCGGGATCAGCGGGATGCCCGGAACCAGCCAGTAAATCAGGTAGCCAATCCCCACCACGGTAATCAGTACCAGCACCAGCGCCAGGCCGATAATCTCGCGCCCGTGGTGCAAAAATTCACTGGTGGGGGTTTTCCAGCCGTCGGCAAACAGCAGCGGCGGGATAAACAGCACTAAGAACAGCTCCGGGTCAAAATCGACATGCAAACCAAACGTCGGCCAGGCAAGCAGCGCGCCCACGGCGATTTGAACCAGCGGCAGGGGGATTTGAAATGGGATCATTCGCGCGGCGACGCCCGACAGCGAAACGACCAGCATCAGGATCAGGATGGTAAAGAAGATTTCCATGTTTTCCTTTATTTATCTTCCAGTTGTGTGCAGGTGAACGCCGGCAAGGCAAGAGCCATGCCCTATCCGGCAGCGCCGTAAGACACTGGTTATAGTAAAGCAAATAAATAAACTGATGAAAAACAGGATGTGCGTCGAGGGGAAAATTCAGTGACATCTGAAGGTGGGGCCGAAGATTTCGGCCCCGGAACAGGATTAAATCGCCCAGCCGCCCGCATAGAAGGCAACCAGTATTACCGCGATAACCACGGTGCCGATATTCAGCTTGCGCCATTCACCGGCCACAATGCGGCCAATCACCAGCGAACCGAAACCGATCATAATGCCGGTCACAATGTTGCAGGTCAGCACGATAAATACCGCGGCCAGCAGGCCGGACATCGCATCAACGAAATCATCGAAGTCGATTTTCGACACGTTGCTCAGCATCAACAGGCCAACGTACATCAGCGCAGGTGCGGTCGCATAGCCCGGTACCAGATACGCCAGCGGCGACAGGAACAGGATCAGCAGGAACAGCACGCCAACCACCACCGCCGTCAGGCCGGTTTTACCGCCCGCCGCCGTACCGGCCGCAGACTCGATATACACCGCCGCAGGCGCTGCGCCCACCAGACCGGAGAAGATGCTGCTCACCGAGTCGCTGGTCAGCGCTTTACCGCCGTCGATAATCTGATTGTTTTTATCCAGCAGGTTCGCCTGACCGGCAACGGCGCGAATGGTGCCGGTGGCATCAAATACCGCCGTCATCACCAGCGCCAGCACGCTTGGCAGTACCGCAGGCTGCAACGCACCGAGAATGTCCAGGCTGAACACCAGAGAGTTGCCCTGCGCATCGCTCAGGCTCGGCATGGCAAACAGGCCCTGGTATTTCACTGAAGGATCAAAGATCAGCCCAATCACTGAAATTCCGATAATGGTTAACAGGATGCCACCGGGGACGCGGCGTTTTTCCAGACCAAAAATCACCGCCAACCCCAGCAGCGACATAATTACCGGGAAGGAGACGAAGTGACCCAGCGCTACCGGCAGGCCCGGAGCCGGGTTTTTTACGACCAGGCCAACGCCGTCGGCGGCAATCAGCAGCAGGAACAGACCGATACCTACGCCAGTACCGTGCGCCACGCCCATCGGTAAATTGCGCAGTATCCAGGCGCGAATCCCGGTTGCGGAGATGACGGTAAACAGGATACCCATCAGGAACACCGCGCCCAGCGCAACCGGCACGCTAATCTGCTGACCCAACACCAGACTAAAGGCGGTGAAGGCAGTCAGGGAGATGGCGCAGCCGATAGCCATTGGCAAATTCGCCCACAGTCCCATCAACAATGAGCCAAATCCGGCAACCAGACAGGTGGCAACAAATACCGCCGTCGGTGAGAAACCGGCTTTGCCCAGCATGCCCGGCACCACAATGACCGAATACACCATGGCCAGAAACGTGGTCAGACCGGCCAGAACTTCGGTACGCACGCTGCTACCGCGCGCGGATATTTTGAACCAGGTGTCTAACGTACCACCGGCCGGTTTAGAAGGAGTCGACATAGTAATCCCCTGAAATTTCTTATGAACTATTGCTGCGTGGCACCGTTGAAGCAAATGGACGTAAACGTTTGCGTCTTCGATGCAATATTCACGAGAAAAAGAATAAGGTTTCCTTTTTTCGTGTTTATAACCGCGTAATTTAGATGCTTAATTAAAAGGCAAACGATTATCCAGCGTTTAACGGTCTGTTTTCAACACCTGTTCACGGTTATCTTTATTTATTCCATAATCGGCAACTCGGTGATTCAACGTGAATCCCGGCTTAAAAGAAACTTTATAGAGATACGCGGTACGGCAAAAATAGCGCTTTCTTATGAACAGCTGAGAAAGCGCGAAAAATCCGTCAGGAGAGAGTGATTTCACCGCCCTTTTGCAACGCACGCTGCCAGGCACCGCGATGCTGAATTTTATCCAGCCAGTTTTGAATCCCCGGGCTGTCTGCACGACCACCTCGCGCGGTCAGCGCCAGCAGTGGAAAGCTCATCTGCACGTCGGCAATGCTGAAGCGGCTGCCGGCAAACCACGCATGCTGCGCCAGGTGCTGCTCGATGAACTTCCGATGGGTGGCCAGCTGCTTGTCCAGATACGCTTTCTGCACCCCTTTGCCAAACGCGCTGCCAACCGGCCTGAGCAGCCAGGGCACCGGTGCCTGACCCATCCGGCTGAAAATCAGCTTCATCACCAGCAGCGGCATCAGCGATCCTTCGGCATAGTGCAGCCAATAGCGGGATTGCAGCTGCTCCTCTTCTTCTATTAAAGTCAGCCTTTCTTCGTCGTCATAGCGCGACTCAAGGTACTCCAGAATCGCGCCGGACTCGGCAATCACCCGGTTGCCATCGGTGATAACCGGTGATTTCCCCAGCGGATGGATTTTTTTCAGCGCTTCGGGGGCCAGCATGCTCGGCTCTCGCTGATAGCGCTTGATCTGATAAGGCACGTCCAGCTCTTCCAGCAGCCACAGCACGCGCTGCGAACGGGAGTTGTTCAGATGATGTACGGTGATCATGCTCGCTCCTGTCAACGCCAAATCTGAAGTATAGGTTTGGCTCAGCTGCTTTTCACATCCAGCAGGATCGCCCCGGTCCCCTGTTCGCTCAGTCGGTCATTCGGGTTACGCAGCGGGCAGTCTTCCATGGAGAGGCAACCGCAGCCGATGCAGCCATCCAGATCGTCACGCAGGTGGGTGAGCATTTCGATACGGCTATCCAGCTCGTCGCGCCACTGCTTCGACAGCACCGCCCACTCTCTCGGCGACATGCGTTTACCCGGCGGGAACTGCATTAAGTTGTCGCCAATTGTCGCCAGCGGAATGCCGATACGCTGGGCAATCTTGATAATCGCCACCCGGCGCAGCACGTCTCGCGTATAGCGGCGCTGATTCCCCGCGTTGCGATGGCTGCTGATTAATCCTTTGCTTTCATAGAAATGCAGCGCAGAAACTGCGACACCGCAGCGCTGCGCCACGTCGCCGGGGGTCAGTTCACGCTTGTTGGGGGAGTTGCCGCTTTTTTTCATTTAGCTCTTTACCTCAAGTTAACTTGAGGAATTATACTCAGCCTCCATTGAAAGGGCGAGATGCGTGTTCCATCGTGCCCATCCGTTTCTGATACGTCAGTTGTTATGGCGGCCAGATTTGACGCAGAACCAGGGAGAAAAATGTATGCATGATGACATCATCCGCACCCTTACCGACTGGATCGAAAGCAATCTTGATAAAACGCTGTCGATTGATGAAGTGGCGGCCAAATCGGGCTATTCGAAATGGCATCTACAGCGCATGTTCCGCACCGTAACCAAGCAAACGCTGGGGGGCTATATTCGCGAGCGCCGCCTGACGCTGGCGGCAGAAGAGCTGCGGAAAACCCAGCGCCCGGTGTTTGATATCGCCATGCAGTATGGCTACGACTCACAGCAGACTTTTTCCCGCGTGTTCCGCCGTCAGTTCTCGCAAACGCCGACCGCCTATCGCCACACCATGCGTCGCCAGGCACTCCAGCGCGGCAGCTGGAATTTCGACTGTAGCGACTTTGCGATGAGCGGATTTTCGCGCAGCAGCAGTAAAGTCAGCACCGTCTGCAACTGACCCGCCCGGGTCAGCACGGTGCCGCCTCTCTCTCCGGTGGCACCCCGGGGGTCAGTTCCCAGAACGACGGGGACAAGAACCAGCCACCGCCCCGCTGTTTAATCTGATACATCGCGCTGTCCGCCTGGGCAAGCAGCACCTCAGTACTCTGATGGTGCTTGCCTAAGGCAACGCCAATACTCAGCGTCTGAGGTAATAGCGTACCGTCACCCAGTTTTACAGGCTGCCGCATCTCGGCAGTGATATCCCGTGCCACCTGCGCCGCCTGCTCTTCGCGATCGATCGACGTCAGCAGAATGGCAAACTCGTCGCCGCCGAGCCTCGCCACCAGATCGTCTTTACGCAGCCGGGCCCGAAGCCGCTGAGCGACAACCCTCAGCACCCTGTCGCCCGCCGCATGGCCGAACCGATCGTTGACCTCTTTGAAGCGGTTGCCGTCGATAAACAGTACGGCAATGCGCTGACGCTCCCGAAGATCCAACCAGCGTTTCTCCAGCTGATAGGTAAACGCCGCGCGGTTGGGTAAACCGGTTAGCGTGTCGTGCAGCGCCTGATGGGCAAGCGTGTCATTCTCGCGCGTCAGGTGATGATGCCAGCGCTCCAGCTCCGCATTTAGCCGCCGGGTGAGGAAGCTGGCAATCAGCCCGCTGACCAACAGCGCCACGCTCAGCAGCAGCAGCAGTGGCCATAGATAGAAAGGCAGCTGCCCGCCCTGATGCGGTTTTTCCAGCGCCATTGCCAGCAATGAAATCAGCCCCGCCAGCAGGGCAACCGCCGCAATAATCAGATGGATGCGGTGGAATGATTTCCGCAGCGTCGGCAGCGTGCGCGACGGTGCAGCGGCAGGCGGGCTGTCATCCCGATCAATATTCATGTTTATGTCCTCCCTGAAAGCGGCCCTCAGGCCGGCTCCCGCAGCGCTTCGACCTGCGTAATACGCCCGTCGCTGTCGTGATACACCCGCAGCATATCGCTGCCGCTCAGCAGGCTGACATCCTGCTGGCTGATGTCAAAACTGCGTGCCACCTCTACCGGCTCCAGCCCAGGCCTGCGCCGACGGCGCTCGATGCGAAAACGCAGCTGGTTATACTTGGCCCAGCCGATCAGCAGCAGCGCATTAAACAGCCCGATGCCGATATACAGCGTCAGCGTACTCAGCCCGGAAACCAGCGGACGCGGGCCGCTGAAGGGCATGGTTTGCAGGACTTTGAGCAGCCCGGTGGTAAACAGCCAGATAAAGCCGCCCCAGCCAAACAGCGTGAGCACAAAATCGATAGCGCGCGGCACCCAGCCGCGCGGGGTGAAAATCAACGGATTCGCCATAGTTATTATCCTTTTTCGATGCCGCGATCGGGGCTTTCCCAACGGGCGCGCTGCTTTCTGGAACGCAGCATCACTTTAGGGAACGCCACCAGCGTGGTGAACAGACTCAGCATCCAGTAGACCAGCGGATACCAGATGACCCAGAACAGAGAACCGGCCAGACGCGGCTCATAGCGGCGTTCAATCAGCAGGCTGACGCTAAACTGCAGCAGACAGGTCACCGCCAGCACCATGCCGGTAAACTGCGGCGGGAACAGATCGTAAACCCGGATACTGTCGGGGATCGGCATCACCAGCCCCAGCAGGAACAGAATGACGCTTACCGCATAGGTGAAGGCCCAGATGGTTGACAGGCTGAATTCAAAGAACAGCGTCCACATCCGGCGATACTCCCAGGACCAGATATGACGCAGATTTTTCAGGAACACCTCTGCTCCGCCCTGCGCCCAGCGCAGCCGCTGGCGCCACAGGCCTTTCAGCGTTTCCGGCATCAGTATCCAGCACAGCGCCCGCGGTTCAAAAAACACCGACCAGTGACGCAGCTGTAGCTTCCAGCTGATATCAATATCTTCGGTGATCATGTCCGGGCTCCAGTAGCCGATTTCCGCCAGCGCGCGGCGGCGGAACGCGGCGACCACGCCGGAAACGGTAAACACCTGGCCGTAAACCCGCTGTGTGCGCTTGATCAGGCCGATAATCGAGGAGAACTCACCCACCTGAATTCGACCAATCAGCGTCGAGCGGGTGCGGATACGTGGATTACCGGTCACCGCTCCCACGCGCGGATTATTCAGCAGCGGTGCCACCAGCCAGGCAGCGGCGTCCCTGTCCAGCAGTGCGTCGCCATCAATGCACACCAGAAAGTCGCTGCGCGCGGCGGCGGCTCCGGTCTGTAGCGCAATCGCTTTCCCCTGATTAGCCGCCAGGTGGATCACCCGCAGTTTGGGGTGGCTGACAGCCATCGCATCCAGCACGGCGGCGGTGTTGTCTTTGGAACCGTCGTTAACGGCGATCACTTCGATATTGCTGTAGCGCTGGCCCAGTGCCGCCAGCAGCGTCTCCTCGGCGTTAGCCTCTTCGTTGTAGCAGGGAACAATAATCGAAATCAGCGGATTCCCTTCCAGCTCGGGGGCCGCGACGTCTTTCCCCCATTTCCAGCGGCGTTCACGATAAAACCAGAAATAGAGTCCGCCGGTCATCCAGATGCCGGACATAAACAGCGGCCAGAAGAAAACGAAGTTCAGCATCACTTCACCGGTATAAATCACCGTAATACCGAACGGTATGCTCAGCACCAGGCAGAGCATCAGAAAGGCAAGAATACGATCGATCATGGCAGCGGATACCAGGTTGATGAAAACACGGGACGGATGTCGTTCAGCGCAGGGCTGTCGTTAAGGAAATCATCCGGGTAGTAGCCAAAGCTCTGCGCACCGCTGGTTTGCAGCTGTTTCATCCAGCTTGCCAGCTGTACCGCCGGGATAGCGCCGTGCTGTTCCGGCTGACGCCAGTCGCGGGACTGCAGCTCAAAGACGGTCTTCTTCAGCGCGCCGGGGCGGCGACCCACTTCGGTCACCAGCTTGTCCAGCCAGGCGTTGCTTTCCGGCATCGGCACTTTTTCCATCAGCGGCATCGCCATCGGCGCAACCCAGTCATAGGCCTGCAGGAAGTCGTCAAGATTCTGCGCAAACCACGCTTCGCTCTGCGGTTCCAGGATCGGCAGGGCAAAGATATTGCGCGCGGTTTTCACCTGCGGCCCGCGAATAGCCCGCACGTCAGCGGTCAGCTGGCGGGTGAAGTCGATCAGCGTGCGGCTCTTGAAGCGCGTCCAGCGCTGGAAGGTGGCAGGATCGCGACGAATCTCGGCGATCGATGCCGGGAATCCGGCGGCCTGATAGGCGCGCATAGCATCCAGGCTGGCATCTTCATCATCGGCGAGCACCGCGTCATCGTGGTAGATGATCCCGCTGAACACCGCGTGACTGGCGAGATCCTGGTAGATCTCGCGAATACGATCGCGGGCCACTGCGCTGTACGGCGACAGGCGCTGATACTGCTGCGGGTCCACACGGGTCTGCCCGGTTTTCAGATCGATTTTCTCCACGCGCGGCAGCGATTTATCCAGATCGAAGGCCAGCACCGGCATCCAGGCATAGACCTCAGCGCTGGTGCGGGTGGCGATCTGCCACGCCACGCGGTTAAACAGATCCTCGCGTACCGGCAGCCAGCGGTTGGGGAAATAGAGCTCATGCACCAGCCCGTCACCGTCAGGATCGGCGAACGCCTGTAAGAAGACGGTGTTCGCCCCGGAGTCGGCCACGCGCTGGATCAGCTTGTCTAAATTACGCGCCTGCTGCTCAGGGTCGGCATCGTAGACGTAGTCGAGGTCGACATGCATCACCCGCATGTCGCTGGTTTCCTGCACCTCCACCACCCGCCGGGCAAAGCTTTCCAGGCTGGGGTTGTTAGCAATCAGCAGGCGCGGCACGTTGTCCAGCGCATCAACGGAAGCCAGCCCGTCATCCAGCGTCATCGCCATCTGGTAGCCGTGCTGGCGCACGATGCTCAGCGCTTCACCGCCAGCGGCACCGTAAGGCCAGACCCAGACGCGCGGCGCTTTGCCGGTGGCCTCGGTAATACGCTGAGTGATTTTCTCCACGTCGGCATTCACCCGCTGGCGATACTCGGCCCCGGTTTCATAACGCTGTTGTTTGGTGTCGTAGCGGCGGTTCACCGCATACGGCTCGCTGTTGCCCTGCGGGTTGGACACCTCGCCTTCATGCTGGGCATAAGTATGTGCGCCGATTTCAACCAGCCCGGAGCGGGACATCTCGGCGATTTGCTGCCAGGTGGTGAAGCGATCGCGCGGCGTCATCAGCCCGCCAAAGTTCACCGGCTGCCCGGCGGGAGTATCGATCCAGCTGCCCACCGGGGCCAGCACCGCGTGCCAGCGGTACGCCTGCAACAGCGGCCAGACGCGGCGATAAAAGCTGCTGTAGCCATCGTCGAAGCTGAGCAGTACCGCTTTTTTCGGCAGCGGCTTGCCACCGGCTTTGGCGGTGAGGATCTCGTCCACCGACACCGGGTGGTAGCCGTTTTCCCGCAGCCAGGCGAACTGATCGTTCAGCGCGCTGCTGCGCACCGACAGGTAGCGCTGATCGGCGGACTCATCCTCCACGTCATGATAGGCGAGGACAATAAAGTGATTTTTCGGCCACGGCTTTTCCGCCGCTGACAGCTGGCGGTCAGCGGGAGAGAGAAAGCGCGGGCGCTCGGCCTGACTGCATCCGTTTAGCAGCAGCGCGACAGGCAACAATAGAAGAAGCATGAACAAACGCATCGTCTGATCCTCAGAATCGGTAGTTCATATCAAATGAAACAGAAAGGTTTTTCTCGCGGACGCCGTCATACGGGCGTTTATCCCACGTCAGCTTGACGCCGGTATCCAGCACGTCGTTCCAGCGAACCCGCTGGCCGTAGCTGACCGTGGTCACCGCGCCGCTGCCCTGCCCCTGCTGCCAGTAGGCACCGGCACCCACCTCAACCTGCTGGCTCCATTCGGTCTGATAGTGGCGATACATCAGGTGATCGAGGCTCAGCGCAGGCACCACCGCCAGAGCCCGCGACGGGCTGTAGTACGGCGTATCCGTTTTACTGTTGTGGCTGCCGCTGATATTCGGCGTGAAGTCGAGGGTATAGCGCGCGCCCGAGGTCAGCCGTTCCGAGCCGTCAACCGACCACTCAACGCGGTTGTTACCGTCCGAGAACCAGGACGGCGCGACGGAGACCTGCCATTCGCGGCGTTCGCTCTGCCGCCAGCGCGCCCAGAGATTACCGCCGTTGACGGTGATGCCGTTGCGCAGTGCCTGTAGCGGCGTTTCACGCATCAGCCGCTCCGCGCTGCCGCCGATGCGCCAGCTATCGCTAAAATCGTGCCAGCCAGACAGCCGAGCACCGATTTTCTGCCCGCTGCCGTAGCGCTGGCCGTTCAGCTCCGCTTCCGCCCAGTTGTCGCGCGCGCGGTACTCCACACCGCCGCGCACGCTGCGGTTAATTCCCCGGCCTTCACTGAACTCGCTGTCGGCAAACGACAGGCCGGTGAAGACCCGCCAGTTCTCTTCGATGGGCGGACTGTAGAGCAGCGCGTCGAGGGAGAGATCGTTAGCGCCGCTGACCGGGCTGTCGGAGTTGATGCCGTGTTCACCCTGCACGCGCAGCTCGGCGTAGCGATGCACATCGCGCAGGCGATCGAGCCGCTGCGTGCTGCGGCTTTCCGGTTGGCGCGTGATCACGTCATCCGCCAGCAGGTCGGCCTGCCGCCACTCCTGCAGCTCCAGCGCGGTCAGCCCCTGCTGCGTTTCCAGCCCCAGACTGCGCGGCTCCATGCTCTCCACCCGCTTCAGTTCGGCTTCCGCCCGGCGCGGCCAGCCGCGGGTCAGCCACAGGCTGGCTACGTCGATCTGTAATCCCTGATTTCCCGGCGCGGTGCGCGCCAGATGTTCGGCCTGCTGCTGTGCCGCAGGCAAATCGTCATGCAGCAGTGACGACTGAACCTGCAACTGCTGCGCATCCAGCCAGTCGTCGTTAGGCACCCGTTCCGGTGAACCGAAAATATTGAGCAGATACGGGCTGGAGGCAACGAACCGATCGCTTTGCCGGCGTGCGGCATCGGGCTGCTCATCCTCGGCCAGTGCATAGAACAGATCGCTCTGTTCGGTGCGGCTGAGCGGACTGGATGAGGTTTCCGGCGACAGCGACTGATAGAGTGCCACCGCGCGATCCGGCTGGCGCAGCCAGAGGAAGGCGGCCGCCACCCAGCGGCGGGCATAGGTCGGGATCACCGCGCCTTCTGCCGTCAGCCGCTGGTACTCATCCACCGCTTCCTGCATCCGGCTGCGGGCCACCAGCGCACCCAATCTGTCGATGCGCGCCTGCTGATAGTCAGAATGAGCGGCAGGGTCGTGCTGCCAGGCCGCCAGCAGCGGCTGATAGTCAGCCAGCGCCCGATCGGCGACGGTAAAGCGCTCCGCTTCCGAGCGGCTGGGCGCAAAGGCAATACGTACTTTTTCCGCCGCGGCATCGCGCTGCAGTCTGCGCAGCTGCGCCGCATCGGGGCTTGTGTGCGCAGCCTGAAGCAGCGCCGGGCCGCTGACCCGATTGAGGGAGAGCGCATTCAGGTAGTTTTGTTCAATCTGCCGATCGCCCGCGAAGCGCAATTCAGCCTGGCTGGCGGAGTGTAGCGCATCCTCTTTTTTCCCGGCGGCAAACTGAACGTAGGAGAGATCGAGCCAGCGACGCGCGGTGGCAGCCTGTCCGACACGCTGCTGCGCCAGCGGCAGGGCTTGCGCACTGCGCCCGGCATCAGCCAGGGTCATCAGATAACCGCTGTACAAATCGTCGTTGCCCGGCTCGCGAACCAGCGCCCGCTGCCAGAGCGCCAGCGATGGCTGCCACTGGTGCAGATTGCGCAGCGAACCGGCCACCGCCTGCAGGCCACGAACCGGCAGCGTCACCTGCCGATCGTAACGCTGCCAGACGGCCACCACCTGACGATCGTTCCCGGCCCAGTTGGCAATCTGCAACCAGTCGGCTATTTCACCCGCACTCAGCGTTCGTCGTGCGGCTTCACCGTCGAAGAATTGCAGAGCAGGAGCATTGTTCCCCTCGCGAGCGGCAACGATCAGGGCGTCATAATTCTGCGCCGCTGCCAGCGATGGCAGGGTGCTGAATGTGAGTAATAACGCGACCGCTTTTTTCCGCTGGTGTGGGCGGCATTTCAACCTGGAAAAGCAACAAAATAACACGGCAACTCCTTATTATTTTACTTATCCGTACAGGTGTATTGTTGGATTTTTTATTTATTTAAATTATTAGAGCGACGGAATCCCCACCCAAAATCAGCTTTCGGGAGAATAGGCAGTCGTATCATTTGTGATCAAAATCCTACATATCATTGGCAATCTGTACAACTTTCCAGGCTTCAGATTCCTCTTAAACCGTTGTAATCCAGGCTTATTTTCTAAAATTCAATATCAATAAATTATTTATTTTCAAGCAATTACCAAACTCACCATACCAGTTGAAATAAGACTAATCCCGCGGGCTAACGCAATTTATAAAAAAGCTTTTGTTCAAAAAATGAAAAACTAAATTCCCATCAGACAAATTAATCAGTGCTGTCATGAATATTTAATCGGGAAAATGAAAACGACAAAACTCCAGTAATAGATGGATCTGATTTTCACCGCACGGCCTTAGTTGATTCACTGCCTTTATGCAAAGTGAAAAAGCCTTTTTCGATGGGCAAATTTAATCACCGTGATAAATTTCATTCCTTTTGATTAAGAAAAACCCGGCATACCGCATAACGACAGGGCGCTTTCCACGAGACAAAAAACTGTCATATCGTGCGTAAATTTCGTTCAACTTTTAAAAACCGATGATATAATGTGACCGTCGTCACACTTCCTTGACCTTTAATGTCAGTCCGGAAAGAGCCTACCTGGCAGCTCTTGTTCCGCTTTCGGTGATGCCGCTTCCAGTCTGTCAGGACCGATCATCGTGGAGTTAAACATGGGTACGATTACTGCCAGCGTTATGCTGATGAGATGGGAACTGCTGAGTGCAGTAATGATGTTTATCGCCAGCACGTTTAACGTGCAGTGCCGTAAAGCCAGCCGCAACGCCATGGCGTTCGTCTTTACCGGCATCGGTATTGGCATGTCGTGCTGGTTCGTCACCGGTCTGTTAGGGATTAGCCTGAGCATGGAAAATTTATACAACTTCTGGCATATCACTAAAGACGTGTTTATCAACGTTATGAGCCAGACGCCGCCGGACTGGCCGATGCCCTGATTTCCCGGCCCGATGAAGAACTCTTCATCGGGCAATGTTGTTTTCAGTTCCCCTTCACTTCCCTCTTCTTTGCTACTTTGTTAAAACCGCGTGGAATTACCTCAGGCTCTAAAATAACCCTCACCGCAATAATCCGAATAAGAGTTTATTTTAAATCCACAGGAATTTTCCTAATCGCATATCGTGAAATACTGATATAAAATAGCCGAACTACCTCAGCATTAATTAACTCCAGTTATTATCGCCATATTATAGTTAAGAAAGGTAATAGCATTTATGAGAAAGTCACGATATACGGCAGAACAAATCAGCAGAGCAATTAAAGATTCAGAAGAAGGTATTAAAGTTAAACAAATTTGTGAAAACCTCGGTATTTCTGAAGCGACCTTCTACAGTTGGAAAAAGAAGTACGCCGGATTAAATTCAGAACATGGAAGAAAAATCAAAGAATTAGAAGAGTCACTGCACAGCCTGTCGCGCGAACTGCAGCTGATTTCCTCCGATAAAGAACTGCTTCAGAGTATTGTGAAGAAATTCTTCACCACCGGCGATAAGCGCAAAGCGGTCACCTTTCTGCAGGATACCCACAACGTGGGAACCCGCCGCAGCTGCCGCCTGCTGAATATCAGCCGCAGCGTTTATCACTACCCTTGCACCTGTGACAGTCAGTAGTCTGCTGACAGCAGAAATTATTTATCACTCTTTAACATTAGCCACCGACCGGGCAAGTAATATGCGGTCGGTGCTAATGTTTTCGCTAAAGTTAACGCAGCATACTGTCTGATGATTATTCGTTCAGCGGCACAATCCGTGGCTGAGGCTTAATCCGCATCGCCACCACCACCCCGCTAATCAGGCAGATAATGCCGCAAAACGTCAGCAAAGGTGGCCACGCCTGGCGCAGGGCAAAGGTATAGGCCAGCCCGGCCAGCGTTTCAAATACGATTAACGGCCCGAGCAGCACCGCAGGCAGGCGCTGGCTGGCTTCATTCCAGCACAGCGTCCCCAGCCACGAGCACAGCAGCCCGATAGCCAGCATAAGCGCGATAAATACCCCCGGCTGTGGGCCAAACGGCAGACTAAACTCAGGCTGCGTCAGATGCAGCTGCCCCATCACCAGCAGATAGCCCAGCAGCGCCAGCGGCAGCGTTGCCAGCCCCTGCGCGGTTGCCCAGGTACCGGGGCGCAGCGTCGGATGCTGCCGCAGCCAGCGCGAGTTGCGCAGCGGATACCACGTCCAGCAGATAACCGCAGCCAGCGCCAGCGCGATACCGCTGAAATAGCGCCACGGGTCGAACTGCTGCCCGGCCCCGTTCATTTCAGCCACGTTAACGCAGGCCAGCCCGCAGACGATCAGCAGCAGTGCAGGAGCCAGGCTCCGCCAGCTGAGTCGGCCATCATCGCCGCCGTAAAACAGGTTAGCGCAGACCGCAATCACCACCGGCAGCGTGCCGATAATCATCGTGGAAACCGGTGCGCCGGTGCGCTGGATAGCCGTCGCCAGAAAGGCGTAGTAAAGCAGATTCCCCACCAGCGTCAGCTTAAACGCTTCCCGCCAGTCATCCCCCGTCAGACCGCGCAGGCGCTGGCGATCCTGCCAGGCCAGCGGCAGCGCAATCAGCCCGAAGGCCAGATAGCGTCCCATGGACTGCAGGGTTCCCGGATAGTCCGGAACCAGCAGCGGCCCGACAAAGATCAATCCCCACATCAGCCCCGCTCCGAGGGCAAATAAAATTCCCGCTAACATCGTTCACTCCAGATAGCACACAACAGCAATACCGTATTATGAGGGGGGATGGCGCGGCGGGGATTGTAGCAAATTGCGCTAACCGCTCTGGCGGACCTGCTTCTGATAGCGGGCGGGGGTGATGCCATAACGGGCGGCAAAACTGCGGGTCAGATGTGCCTGGTCGGTCAGCCCGACGGCGGCGGCAACCTCGGCTGAGGGCATGCCATCGATCAGTAGCTGACGGGCCTGATAGAGACGAAAAGCCATCAGCATCTGATGCGGGGTAACGTGATACTGCGCCTTAAACTGACGCTGGAAATGATAAGGGCTGAGCGACATCAGCGCGGAGAGATCGCCGAGCGTGATACGCTCCGCCAGATTATCGCGCAGATAGTCGCGTACCCGATCGAAGCGGTGGCGGGCCGGAGCCTCCGAGGGGCAAACATTACGGGCGTGGGGGCGCAGTACGTCACAAAGCGACAGCAACAGCCCATCAATCGCCAGAGCATCGTCCGTCTGCCACAGCCGGGAGAGGATCTGCGAAACTTCGCGCGCGTGCTGCGGGTGATGGCGCACCGCGCGGTCAAACCACCAGCCCGATTCGCCGGTCAGCTCGGCAAGCCGCTGCGGCTCAAGGTAGATCATACGATACTGCCAGCCGCCCTCGCTGGCGGATTCGCCGGTATGCAGCTCGTCCGGATTCATTAACACCAGCGAGTCGACCGGGGCCAGGTGCTGTTCACCGCGATAGCGAAACCGCTCGGCACCGATGTCGATCGTTCCGATGCCAAACGCTTCGTGGGTGTGTGGCTCAAAGGCATAGTGCGTGATGTGCGCGCGATACAGCTCTACGCCCTGCACGCCGGGTAGATGGCGGAAGCTGGCGCGGTCCTGCTCGTAGCAAAACTGTTCCGGTACACCTTCCACTTTCGCCTCCTCGCTGAAAAATCGACCATCAGTTTACGACGTTCAGGTCGCGTCGAAAAGTGCTGATTAAACCCCGGTTAAACGGCTCACCTGTGCAGTAAAAGCCCTCGCACTCATTGTGACTCTATTTATCTGGCACCTGCTCAAATACGGTTTTAACCAGCGGAAAAGGATAATCTGCTATGTCGGAAATTCTTCTCACTCCACGTACGAACAACGGCCTTGCGTTATTTTCAGCATTAATTGGCGGCCAGCTGGCGCCGGAAAAGCTGTGGCTTTCGCCCTCGTGGCGCGCCAAATTTCTGCTGCGCTCCATGCTGACCCCCGTCAGCAGCTGGCAGCATATGCGCCATATCGCCGCCTTTGCGCCGATGCAGCAGATTTTGCCGCAGCAGCCCACGCTGCCGGGAAAAATCCACCGCCCTTACCTGCATCTTGGGTTGTCGGTCAGCCAGCGCGTGGCGGCGCTGCACGATCATTACCGCTTTGTCTCGCAGCTGGCGTGTGAAGAGCTGCGCCAGGCGATGCTTAGCGCGACAGATTTCGCACTCGCCCGCTTCAGTGGGAAAGACGGTGAGGCCATAGCGATCACCATGATATGCAACGGTCGCTGCGAGCGAGAAGGGGAAGTGAATTTACTCCTCCACTGCGACGGCACTCTGCTGGGAGTGCTGACGTTTGCCGTGACCGAGCGCAATGGCAAACCGCAGCTGATCGTCGGCGGCCTGCAGGGCGCTCACCGCGATACGCCGCATGAATTTATTCGCCACGCCACCAAAGCGTGCCACGGGCTGTTCCCCAAAAGAGTCCTGCTGGAAGCGCTGATGCAGCTCGCCGCGGCGATGGGCATTCAGCAGATTTATGCGGTGCGCGATGGCGGCCATGTGTTCTATAGCCTGCGCTATCGCCTGAAAAAAAGGGCGCTGTTTCACGCCTGCTATGATGAGTTCTGGCAGTCGGTTAACGCGACGGTAGCATCGCGTCATTTATACCAGCTGCCGCTCAGCCTGGCGCAAAAACCGCTGGAGGAGATCGCCAGTAAAAAGCGCGCCGAGTACCGCCGCCGCTATGCGCTGCTTGACCAACTGCATCAGCAGCTGAGCCGCTTTACCCGATAAGATTAACCGGCTGGCGGCTGCGCGGTACCGGCGGCCGGTTCCAGCTGTACGTCGTCTATCTTCCAGCCGTCGTGCTCGTGCACCAGCGTGACCAGCAGATGCTGTTGATCGGTCGGGTCGCGCCCGAGTGTCACGTCGCCAAAGGCGCGATTGCCGTTCAGCGTGAAATCGCTGACGCTGACGTTATTCACCCAGCCGTCGCTGTAGTCCTGATCCTGCAGAAAGTAATCATCATCCATGCCTTCCGGGCTTTTAATCAGCAGATTGATTTTTTGCAGCAGCCGCTGGGTAACATACTCACTCAGCAGCGGATCGTGCTCATCGATCGGGCTTTCTTCTTTGCTCAGCGCCGTCAGATACCAGCTGTAGAAGGCCACGCTGGTACTGTGCGGATCGGCATTATGCTCTGCCGCCATCGCCTGAAAGGCGAATATCGGGGCAATCAGCATCAATAACCACTTTTTCATTCCAACCATCCCGGATTAACCACGACTTGTTTTCCTCAATCAGCCCAGGCACTCCATGCCGCCTGTGATTGTATTGAATTTACGCGGCTAATCCAGTGTTCCCGGCGGTGTTCCCGGCTTTTTTTGGTAACTGTTTATCGGCGAGTGATACAGGTGTTAATCCACTCCGTCAGGATCGCCGCCAGCCGCTGTGGCTGTTCAAGCGGCAGCATATGGCCGGAATCCTCCACCAGCCGGAATTCCGCATCAGGGATCGCCTCACACAGCGCCCGCGACTCCGCCAGGCTGCGCATGCGATCGTCTGCGGCAGCAATCACCAGCGTCGGGCAGCGAATGTCGGCCAGCAGATGGCTGTCACTGTTGCGCGCCATCAGCAGCTGACGAATCCAGGTTTCCCGCCCCAGCCGCAGGCTCATATCGAGGATCTGCTGCACCAGCTGCGGATCGTCTTCGTGCTGCTGGCCCAGCGACAGCTTAATCGCCCGGTGGCTCAGCCCGCGGAATGGGCCGCTGTCCTGCTCAAGCTTCCCGGCGACCGTCGCTTTAAACTGCGACTGCATCACGCTGTCTGCTGCACTGGAGGTGGCAATCAGCACCAGCCCCCGCACGCGATGCGGCACCTGGCGAGCAATCTCGCGGGCGACAAAACCGCCCATCGAAAACCCCACCAGCACGAACTCCGGCGGGCAGTACTCCAGCACCCTGGCGGCCATCTCCTCAACCGATTTTCCCTGCGACAGATCGCCAAAGGTCAGCGGGCCTGTCGCCTCCAGCTGCGGCAACAACCCCTGCCAGAGCCCGGCATCGCACATCAGTCCGGGCAGTAATACCAGTGCGGTCATCGGTAGTGCTCCAGAACATTATTGGCCAACTTGAAAAACTCATACATAACGGCACAGCTACCGAAATAGGCGGTCAGGCCAATGATTGCCCCCAGCATGCGTGACGGTATTGCTCGCGGTGCGTTCCACGGCGCGGCCAGCAGCCAGTTGACCAGATGACCCGGCAGACAGATAACGGGAACGCCGCGCTCGCGGATGCGCCATACCCCGCTGAGCACAATCAGCGCCAGCATGATTTCAAGCAGCCCCGCCAGCTCTGCCCGGTTGCCCAGCAGCTTCGGCAGGCCAAAATGCATCAGCACCAAAAAGAGGGCAACCACCAGGGTCGAGAGTATGCCTTCAATCAGCAGCCAGACGCCCAACGCGATCTGCCAGCGCCGCAGCGTTTGGAAAACCAGATCGTGGCCGTAGAGGTAAAACAGAATCAGTACGCCGCTCAGCGTCAGCACCGGCCATGTTGGATGTGCTTCAACCGCGCTGCGGTTAATGACCACGCCCCAGAACAGCAGCAGATACACGCCGGCCCAGCTCAGTGCAACGTGCTTTTCCTGAAAGCACTTTTCCTGGCTGTACTGCAATACCATCGGATTGATGCGGTCGGTCAGCTCGGGATAGCGGGTGCACAGTTCATCCACCTGCTTGCTCATATCGGCGAGAAAATTGGGGATCAGCCTTGCCCACAGCGGCATTTTCTCGTCGCTGCCGGCGATTAACGCCACCATCCGTTTTTTGCGCCAGGAATCCCCGGCGGAATGCAGCAGCGCCTGCCAGCTTGCCCCCATTGCCGTGCGGCGTGCGGCGCGGTTGAGCTGCCACACCAGGCGGCCCGACAGCAGCCGGGTATCATCGTAGCCGTCCAGCCCCCAGCCGAGCGTTTCCGACAGGCGCATCAACAGCTCTTCGGTCAGTCCCGGCCGGTCAACCAGCGCCTGTGCCAGCTGCTGGTTGAACTGCTGCTGCTGCAACAGCGAGCCGTTAGCCGCGACCCGCAACCAGGTTTCCTCCAGCTGCGCCATGCCCTGCTCTGATACCAGCAGCCGCTCCGCCAGCCGGTTGATTTCTTTTATGCTGTAGGCGGGCGGCGGCAGAGGGATATCTTCCGCGTTATCTGACGTCATGCCAGTGCGATTGGGCGAATTCTCAATGTCTTCCGGCAGCAGAATGCGATCGGCGGCATGTGCGCCCGGCTCCTCGTCGGAGATTGCAGCGCCATCATGCCGAACATCGTCACCGTTTCCGCTGTACTCCACGCCATTATCATCAAGCACCAGCGTTAAGCCAGCTTCCCCGGACTGAACCTGGAAGCCAAAACCGGCCAGTTCGCCCGGCGCGCTGGCGGCATACTGCTTCGCCTGTTCCCACGCCTCGCGCAGCCGCTGATAGCCTTCAGGATCGCGATCCGGGCGGTGCTGCTTCAGCTGTTTCACATAGGCGCGGCGGATCTCACTCTCGTCACGGGTCGGATCGATCCCCAGTACACTCCATTCGTTCATGTTACTGGGTCCAGTTATCGTAGCGGGACAGCATCTGTTCCAGATGCTGACGGAAATCAGCAATCTGACGTACATCCTGGGTTTCCAGCAGCTGTTCAAACGCCGACAGCGCCGCATCAATCTGCTGCCGCTCTTCACCCAGCAGGAAGCGATAAAGCTCGTTGCAGCGCGTCAGCACCCGGCGGTTTTCCGGCCGATCGCGCGGATGCTGCTTCAGCGAGGCCAGCCGTTGCAGGCTCTGCTGGATCTCCTCCGCGCTCATCTGGCCCGGCACGTTTTCAATCACCAGCCGGCTGATGGTGTCCGATGCCGACGTGCGGCACTCCACTTCCAGAATGCCGTCCAGCGTATAGGTAAAGCGCACGTCGATGCTGACTTCACCCGCCTTGCGCGCCGGTACTTCAAGTTTAATGTCGCCCAGCTGGATATTGTCCTTCACCCGCCGCCCTTCTCCCTGGTAGATCTCAACTTCCACCAGGGTCTGATTGTCGACGGCGGTACACAGGGTTTTCTCCATGCTCACCGGCAGGAAGGTGTTGCGCTCAATCAGCGGCAGGAAGAAGCCCGCTTCCTGGCGGCCATGCTGCTCGCGCATTGTCGCCACCCCCAGCGAGTACGGCATCACGTCGGTGAGGATCACGTCTTCTACCGCGCTGTCCTCCATCACCATCCCGGCCTGCACGCCTGCGCCCAGCGCAACCGCCTGGTCAGGATGCAGATCGTGGCGCGGGAAGCGGCCAAACAGGCGGGCCACGGTCTGACGGATCAGCGGCATACGCGTAGCGCCGCCCACCAGCAGCACGTGATCCAGCTGATCGAGGGTGAAACGGGCATCCTGTAGCGCCTGGCTGACGGGCCGCTGGAGGCGGGCAATCAGCTCGCTGCAAATCTCGGCAAACTTCGCCTCGCTCAGCTCCCACTGCCAGCGCTTATCCTGCCATTCCAGCTCGGCGGTGGCGGGAGAGGACTGGGTGAGATCGCACTTCAGGCGTTCGGCCAGCTGGGTGAGGCTGGCGTAGAGTGCACCTTCCGCCTGATTCAGCTCGGGGAACTGCTGCTGCATCCAGCGCAGGATCGCTGCGTTAAAGTCATCGCCGCCGAGGAACACGTCACCGCTGCTGGAACGCACTTCCACCACGCCGTCGAACATATCGATAATCGACACGTCAAAGGTGCCGCCGCCGAGGTCAAAGGTCAGGTACTTTTGCTGCTGGTTATTCAGCAGGCCAAACGCCAGCGAGGCGGCGGTCGGCTCGTTCAGCAGCCTTTTCACTTCCAGCCCGGCCAGTTCACCGGCAGTTTTCACCGCCCGGCGCTGCACGTCGTTGAAATAGGCCGGCACGGTGATCACCGCGCAGGATACCGGCTGACCGAGGGCGTTTTCCGCATCCTCTTTCAGCTGACGCAGCAGGATCGCCGACAGCTCCTCGGCGCGGAAGCTCTGTGCGCCAAGCTTAACCGTGGTTTCGCTGCCCATATGTCGCTTAAAGCTGGCGGCGGTGAGGTGAGGATGCGACTGTAATCGCGCCTTAGCGGGCTGGCCCACCAGCATATTGCCCACATCGTCCACGCCGACGACCGAAGGCGTCAGAAAATCGCCAAAACGGTTCGGCACCAGTTCTGAACGCCCGTTGCGCCACAGGCACAGCAGGCTGTTTGAGGTGCCAAGATCGATACCAATAACTAAATCGGTGGTCATTCACGCTGTCCTTGTTAACCCGCCCGCGCGGGTAAATGTTATGCCCAGTTCTTTTTCTTGCTGGTTTTGCCGATACCCGGATTACAGCTGTTGGTCGGGTCAAGCTGATGAAAATGCTGCTCGTGCTCGCTGGAGGCGTGATACAGATGGCCGATATTGTGCTCCGCCGGGTACTTCGCTCCGCGCCGATCGAGGTATTCCAGCACCGCGTCTTTAAAGGCCGCGCCGTCCACGCCGGGCTTCAGGATGTAATCCTGATGATTGACCAGACAGAAGAAGTGGCCGCAGCAGGACCCTTCCAGTACCTGCGCCTGGAGTTCCGGCGGCAGCTGGATCATCCACTGCTCGTCGTTACGCCGCAGCGCCACGTCGAAGGCAATCAGCCGACGATCGGTATTGATGCCGTAGTAGTCGCAGTAAAAAACGGTGCAGGCACCGACGCCGAAACGCACCAGAAACGCATCGCCCTGCTCCGCTTCCGTACAGTGGAACCAGTCGCCGTTGCACTCGGCAAAGAACGCGGTCAGCAGGCGGTTCATCGCCGCCGCTTCCTCATGCGCCAACTTAATCATCAGGTGATGTTCGTAGCGGCGATGCCACGACAGCAGGCGCGGCGAAATCGTCGACGGCGTCAGCCGGTTGCCCAACTGGATCAGCTTATCGATGGTGTTGGCAGGCAGCAGCTTGAGTTGCTTCACCCGCGCATCCCAGCGGGCTTTTTTCTGCATCAGCCCCGGCAGCGCCGACGGCCCCAGCCGTTTAATCGACAGCAGCATATGGCGGGCATAGCGCAGCGTCAGGCGGAAGGCATTGCGATGAATGTATTCCGCCTGAATCGGCAGCTGTTCAAGACTTTCAATCAGATAGCGGCGCAGCTCCAGCAGCACCTGCTCATCGTTGGTGCCAATATAGAAGGTGTCTTCCTGCGGCGTGGCGTCAAAGGTGGCGAGGCGCACGGCAAACACAATCACCTTTCCGGCGCAGCCCGCGCTGTCGTGCAGATACTGCGGATTGCCGTTAAAGCGCGTTGGCGTGACGGCATCCACGTCCTTAATTACCGAGGCGTAGTCGTCGGCCCAGATTTTCCCCTGCCAGTCAGCGGCGGTGCCGGTGGTGTAATCGCCGGATTCCAGCCGGGCAATCATCTGCTCCGGTTCGGTTCCCAGCTCGATACCCAGATGGTTCACCAGCTCCAGCCGACCGTCGTCGGTAATGCGGGCAAACAGGGATTTTTCGGTAAACGCCGGGCCTCGCTGTAATAGCGATCCGCCGGAGTTGTTGCAGATGCCGCCCACTACGGAGGCACCAATGCAGGAGGAACCGATCACCGAGTGCGGTTCTTTACCGTACGGCTTCAGGCTCTCTTCCAGTTCGGTCAGCGTGCTGCCGGGAAACGCCACGATTTGCTGCGCATTATCGATCACCTGCACCCCTTTGATTTTTCGGGTGCTGATAATGACCACCGGGCGATCGTAATCGTCTCCGTGCGGGGTCGATCCGCCGGTCACGCCGGTATTGGACGCCTGCATCAGAATAATCACGTCATTTTGCTGGCAGACTTTAAGCGCCTGCCAGAGCTGAATCAGCGTTGCAGGCAGCACCACGGCCAGTGCGTCACCGTGGCCTACGCGAAATCCTTTGCAGTAGTACGCTTTCTGATAGCTGTCGGTAATCAGACCGTCGGCACCGACCACCTTGCCAAGCTGTTGTAGGGTATTGGCATGTTGCATAGCGGGTTGACCTCTCCCTGGAAGATTGATGTGCGCAAAGAGTGTACCTGACACTTTTCCGCCAGAGCTAGCACTGTTCGACAGAAAATGCCGCGGTTTATCGGCGGATAAATCCACAACATTGATAATGATTTCAGCCAGTTCGGGAATTTCAGAGAGATCTTCGGTGAAAGCGCATTATGCAGAGGCGATCGACTGGATGACCGGCCGTTCGTCCAGAAATAGCGCGCCGCATTTTTATTCTGACCGTGGATTATTTTTCTGAAAAAAACGGCAGGAAAGGATGAATAAATAGTTAGCTTTTTAGCAGCCATAGGCAAAGTATTTTTATGCATATTTTATTCACACAAAATGCATAAAATTAATTTTTCCTCTGTTTTTCAGAAACTTGAATGTGATCAAAAAGTGAATAATTCCGAGCTATTCTGTGTTGACATTGTTATTCCCCACGGCCAGCATTAGGCCACTCGCTCACCTCCCGCCAGCGGTTCTGGCCTGAGTGAAGGCCATACGGCGCTGTCCGTTTTCTCGTCGCGTAGTACGCCTGCCCCCCTTTTCCATCGGGACGGGATTGCTTTGCCTGCAAAAAAATATTGAGAGGATGCCATGTCTGACCAAGCGGATGCGCAGCAAAATCTGCACCGGGGCCTGAGTTCCCGCCATATCCAGCTGATCGCCCTCGGCGGTGCCATCGGTACCGGGCTGTTTATGGGGGCAGGTAAAACCATTGCCGTTTCGGGAACCTCCATTCTGATTACCTACGTGGTGGTCGGATTCTTTATGTACATGACCATGCGGGCGATGGGTGAGCTGCTGCTGACCCGGCTGGACTATCGCTCATTTGCCGACTTCGTGGCCGACTATCTGGGGCCGAAAGCCAGTTTCTACCTCGGCTGGTCCTACTGGCTGAGCTGGGTAGTGACCTGTATTGCCGATGTGGTGGTCTGCGGCGGCTACGTGCAGTACTGGCTGCCGGAACTGTCGCCGTGGATACCGGCGCTGTCAACGCTGGCGCTGCTGTGCCTGCTTAACCTGCTGTCGGTAAAGATGTTTGGCGAGGCCGAGTTCTGGTTCGCCATTATCAAGGTGATTGCCATCGTGGCGCTGATCGTCACCGGCGGCTGGATGATCGCCAGCGGCTGGACCTCGCCGGATGGCGTACAGGCGTCACTCAGCAACGTCACCAACCCGCAGGTGTTTATGCCGCACGGCATTGTCGGCTTCTTCGCCGGTTTCCAGATCGCCATCTTCTCCTACACCGGCATTGAGCTGCTGGGCACCATGAGCGCCGAAACCCGCTCGCCGGAACGCGTACTGCCGAAGGCGATTAAAGCCATTCCGATGCGCATTATCATTTTCTACGTGCTGTCGATGGTGGTGATTATTGCCGTCACCTCCTGGCAACATATCGCGCCGGATACCAGCCCGTTCGTCACCCTGTTTGATAAAGCCGGGCTTCCGGCGGCGGCGGCGATTATCAACTTTGTCGCCCTTACCTCGGCGATGTCCTCCGCCAACAGCGGCGTTTACTCCAGCACCCGCATGCTCTACGGCCTGTCGGTTGACGACCACGCCCACTGGCAGTTCCGCATTCTGTCGCGCACCACCTCGATTCCGGTGCACAGCCTGCTGTTTACCTGCTTCTGTATGCTGATTGGCACGCTGCTGCTGTTCCTGGTGCCGGACGTGATGACGCTGTTCACCGTGGTTTCGACCCTGGCGGCGATTCTGGTGATCTACAGCTGGGCGATGATCCTGATTGCCTATCTGGTATACCGCAAACGTCGCCCGGATCTGCACCAGCGTTCCACCTTCAAGATGCCGGCGGGCATCGCCATGAGCTGGCTGACCCTGCTGTTCTTCCTGTTCTCACTGGTGGTGATGGTGTTTGATGCCGAAACGCTGACGGCGCTGTGTACCATGCCGCTGTGGTTTATTCTGCTGGAGTGGGTCTGGCGGGTGAAGCAGCGCAAAGCGCAGGTTGAGTCAGAGGCAGTGTAAGCGCCTGAAAGAGTGGCCGTGTGCGTAGCTGCTGAAAAAACGTAAGCGTGTGGCGGCAGGCCACATAATAAAACAGGCTCTGCCGGGTAACCGACAGAGCCTGTTTTGCAGAAGACGGCGTCTCTACGGATGCCGCCTGCTGATGCCGCCCGGTGGGCGCAATCGCCCACCGCAGACGGCCTGAACGCTTACAGTACGCCCTGCGCCAGCATCGCATCGGCAACTTTAACGAAGCCAGCGATGTTCGCGCCGTGAACGTAATGGGTCTGTTTGCCTTCACCGCCGTGCTCAACGCAGGCGTGGTGAATATCCAGCATGATGTGCTGCAGGCGAATATCCACTTTCTCAGCCTTCCAGCTCAGACGCGCGGCGTTCTGCGCCATTTCCAGACCTGAAGTCGCCACGCCACCGGCGTTAGCCGCTTTGCCCGGTGCGAACAGTACGCCCGCATCCAGGAAGGCATCGGTTGCCGCAATCGTGGTTGGCATGTTTGCGCCTTCGGCAACGGCCTTCACGCCGTTTGCAATCAGCTGCTTAGCGGCTGGCAGATCCAGTTCGTTCTGCGTGGCGCACGGCAGCGCGATATCCACCGGCACGCTCCACGGCTGCTGGCCAGCGAGGTAAACCAGGTTGCGTTCGCGGGCGTAGTCTTCCACGGTGCCGTAACGTACGTTTTTGATCTCGGCCAGATGCGCCAGCTTCTCGGTGGTGAAGCCTTCTTCATCCACCACGGTGCCGCCGGAATCGGAAGCGGTGATGACACGCGCACCCAGTTCCAGCGCTTTCTCGATGGCGTACTGCGCCACGTTACCGGCACCGGAAACGGAAACACGGCTGCCTTCAAAGCCCAGACCGTGGCGCTTCAGCATTGCATCGGTGAAGTACACCAGGCCATAACCGGTGGCTTCAGGACGGATCAGGCTGCCGCCAAACGTCAGACCTTTACCGGTGAACACACAGCTGGTGTTGTTGGACAGCTTTTTCATCATCCCGGACATAAAGCCCACTTCACGGCCGCCCACACCGATATCACCCGCCGGAACGTCGGTATCCGGGCCCAGGTGGCGATACAGTTCGGTCATCAGCGCCTGGCAGAAGCGCATCACTTCCGCGTTGCTTTTGCCTTTCGGATTAAAGTCAGAACCGCCTTTTCCCCCGCCCATCGGCAGCGTGGTCAGTGCGTTTTTAAAGGTTTGTTCAAAGCCGAGGAACTTCAGAATTGACAGGTTTACAGAAGGATGGAAACGCATACCGCCTTTGAAAGGACCAATAGCAGAGCTGAACTGCACGCGCCATGCGCGGTTCACCTGTACCTGGCCACGGTCGTCGGTCCAGGCTACGCGAAACTGAATGGCTCGCTCTGGTTCCACCAAACGTTCCAGCAATCCCTGCTCCTGATACTGCGGGTTCTGTTCCAGAAACGGCCACAGAGAGGTAAAGACTTCACGTACCGCCTGCAGGTATTCCGGTTGATTAGGGTCACGCTGTTGGACGGAGGTTAGAAACGACTCCAGAGAGTTAAAACCTTTCATTACTAAATCCTTCTGACTGTGGGATGTCACTGGTGCTAATTAAGAGTTATTTGAATAGCCAGTGAGGTAATATTGTGCGTCAACGACTATATCATCGCTTTTCAAGCGCACAACAAAAAAGTTTTGCACCTTTAATCGCCTGAAAACCTATATCGAGCGACAGGATGACGCACGAATTTCGTGACTCATCATCGTCCAGGGCACGGCTGGCGTGCTCTGCAAGGGATCGCGCTAAAATCAACCATGCCAATACAAGCCATTTGGCACCATAACAAAAAGACCATAATTACATAAGGTTAAGACAATCTATAAGAAAAAATTATGACAAATAAATGCTAATTAAAGTTAATCATAAAGACACATAAAAATTAAAGACACGGTAAAAACACCCGTTAATTCACATTTTTTACAATGGTATTAAATAACCCAAAATGGTTATTAAACCTGATTAACATTCGCGAATAAAAGCCATTTAAGGTGGCACACTTATCACTAAAAGCATAAAGGCAATGCTCAAAACCTGGAGATAAAATAATCCATTACTTATCGAAGTAATAGTTCAGGCTACCGCAAATTCCGACAAGTATTAGCCTCTGACGTCACATCACGAATTGTTATTATCCACTTAAAACACCCTTATCTTCGCCGTTTAAAAAGCGCCATCCTTTTCTCCAGGAATACGATCTCTCACTTAACCGGTCATTCTTGCCACCACCATTCCCGATAAATAGGCACTGTTTTTGAAGGGATTAATAAGTTGTACATATGTACACTTTTCTGTTTACATCCTTTAATGAGAATGCATATCATAAACATCCTTATTAAAAAAATGCGCTTATCTTATGAAAACCACGACTTTTGTTGCGTTCAAACCTCTCAGGGTACTGATGCTTTTCGCGCTATACGGCATCCTGCCTCCCGCGTATTCCGCTGATGCGGATGGCGATAATCCACTAAAAAAAGAAGAGTCCGCTGAACAAACCTTATTCGTCACCGCCGAAGAGGAGATTAAACAGCAGCCGGGCGTGTCGGTCATTACCGCCGAAGACATCAGTAAACATCCTCCGGTTAACGATCTCTCAGATATTATTCGCAAAATGCCGGGCGTGAATCTCACCGGCAACAGCAGCACCGGCGCCAGGGGAAATAACCGGCAGATTGATATTCGAGGAATGGGCCCGGAAAACACGCTGATTCTGATCGATGGTAATCCGGTCACCTCTCGCAATGCTATTCGCTACGCGTGGGACGGCGAACGCGACACGCGCGGCGACAGCAACTGGGTACCGGCTGAAGAAGTTGAACGTATTGAAGTGATTCGAGGCCCCGCAGCGGCACGTTACGGTTCCGGCGCGGCGGGCGGCGTGGTGAACATCATCACCAAACGGCCAACCAATGCCTGGCACGGCTCGCTGAGCTATTTCCTCAATCAGCCAGAAAGCAGCAGCGAGGGGAATACTAACCGGACCAACTTCAGCCTCAGTGGCCCACTGGCGGATGAAGCATTAACGATGAGACTGTACGGCAGCTGGAATAAAACCAAAGCCGACAGTCCGTCGATTAATGGCACAGATAACAGTTCGGGTTTAACCCCTGCGGGACGTGAAGGCGTACGTAATAAAGATATTAACGCCGTGCTCTCCTGGAAACCAACCAACAATCAAACTCTTGATTTCGAAGCGGGCTACAGCAGGCAGGGAAATATTTACGCGGGTGATACTCAGTTCAGCCTGGCTTCTGATGCCACGAAGGCGCTGGCGCAGTCCGGCGCGGAAACCAATAAGCTTTATCGGCAGAATTTCGGCATCACGCACAACGGCATCTGGGACTGGGGCCAGTCTAAGCTGGCATTCCAGTATGACGGAACGCGCAACAGCCGACTCGATGAAGGCCTGACCGGGCGCACGGAGGGGTCGATTAAAGACGGGGCCGGTTTCATCACCAGCCAGCTGCGGAACTACCGGGTGAACGGCGAGATTAACTTCCCCGTTGACTGGCTGCGTGAGCAGACCATTACCCTTGGCGCGGAGTGGAACCGCTCCGAGCTTGAGGCCCCGAATTCAGCACTGCAAACGCTGATTTCCGGCGATGCCGTCAGCGGCGCGGCGGCAAACGGCAGCCATGTGAAGTCCCACTCCGATCTGAGCGGCATCTATTTCGAAGACAATATTCAGGCCACCGAAACCACCCAGGTGATACCGGGTCTGCGCATGGATTACGATAACCGCTTTGGCAGCAATTTCAGCCCCAGCCTGAATCTGTCACAGGCGCTGGGCGAATACTTTACTCTGAAGGCCGGTATTGCTCGGGCGTTCAAAGCGCCAAACCTGTACCAGTCCAGCCCCGACTATCTGCTTTATTCCCGGGGTAATGGCTGCCCGCTCACCGTGGGCTATGAGCCCTGCTACCTGGCGGGCAATGACGATCTCAAACCGGAAGTCAGCGTGAATAAAGAGATCGGGCTGGAATTTAATCATCAGGGCTGGGCCGCGGGTATTACGTGGTTCAGAAATGACTATAAAAATAAAATTATCGCCGGTAATGATTTCCTTGGCGCAACGAATTCCGGTACCGCCATTCTGCGCTGGGAAAATACCGGAAAAGCGGTGGTGGAGGGTCTGGAAGCCAACGTCACCGTCCCGGTCAGCGATGCGCTGAAATTTAATACTAACGCCACTTATATGATTACCTCCGAGGATAAAACCACCGGAAATCCGCTGTCGATTATTCCTGAATACACCATTAACTCAACCCTCGACTGGAAAATCCGTCAGGACCTGTCGGCGAACGTCAGCTACACCTTCTACGGCCCGCAAAAGCCACGAAAATATGCCGTTAACCATACCGAGTTAAATAACGGCCTGGATCAGACCCGCGTAGGATCGTATGGACTGGTGGGCTTAAACCTGCAGTACCAGATGACGAAGAACCTCGATCTGAAAACCGGCATCAGCAATCTGTTTGATAAAGAGATTAAACGCCGGGCCGAAGGGGCCTCAACCTATAACGAACCGGGCCGGGCGTATTACTTCGGCGCTACCGTATCATTCTGAGGCGAGGAACAGAGATGTCAGTCAGTCGTCGTAAATTTTTAATGGGCGCAGGATGCGGTATTGCCGGTGCAGCGGTGGGCTTTACGGCGGGGGTGTTTACCGCCGCCCGCCCCGGGTACATTTCAGCTTCGCAGATCCCGCGCGCTCAGGCAGTGTCAACCCAGGCGGATCTCCCGGCGGAAGCCGACGTGGTGGTGATTGGCGGCGGCATTGCCGGAATATCCACCGCGTTGTTCCTTAATGAAAAGAAACTGAACGTGGTGGTGCTGGAAAAAGGCGTCGTCGCCGGAGAGCAGTCCAGCCGCGCATTCGGCTGGGTTTATTCCAACCACTGGGATTTGGGCAAGTATGAGTTAGCCAATCAGTCCAAACGTATCTGGTCGGGCTTTGCCAGCCGCTTTGATACCGACGTGGGGTTCAGAGCATCGGGCAACTACGTCATGATGCACACCGATGAAGAAATCTCAGCGGCAGAAGAGTGGCTGAAGCACGCCCGCGCGCGCGATCCGCAATGCGATGCCCGCATCGTTTCCGGTGCAGCGATGAACGCCGTTATTGCCGGTGCCGGGGACAAATATAAAGCAATGCTGTATCAGGCCAGCGACGGCACCGCAGAACCGGTCTGGTCCGTATCTCGTATCGCCGAAGGTGCCATGCGGGAAGGGGTGAAGATTGTTGCGCCCTGCGCCGCACGCACCATCGAATACGCAGCGGGCCGGGTTGCGGGCGTCCATACCGAACAGGGCTTTATCAAATGCCAGAATGTGGTCCTGGCGGGAGGCGCCTGGTCGGCTCTGTTCGCCGAGAACGCGGGCTATCATCTGCCGCAGCTGTCGATTGACTCTTCCATGATGCGCATCAGCAGCGCTGAAGGAACCTTACCCGGCGCGGGCTATGGCCCCGATTTTGTCTGGCGGCAGATGGCAAATGGTGAAACCTCAATTGGGGTGATGCAGCATATCGCGCCGGTGACCAAAGCCAGCTTTAAGTACCTGACCGATTTCTTCCCCAGCCTGCGCTATTCGTCGGATCTGCTGAAGATAACGTTCACCCGTGATTTCTTCCATTCGCTGAATATGAAATCACGCTGGTCGGCACAGGATATTACGCCGTTTGAAGAGATCAGGATGCTGTCCGGCCAGGTTGACCACGCGGCAACGCAGGAGGCGCTGGCAAACCTTCGCCGTGCCTGGCCTGCCTATCAACAGACCACGGTGAAAGAGCAATGGGCCGGGATTATTGATGCCAGCCCGGACTCAACGCCCTACATTTCCGCCGTCGCCAACCGCAACGATATTTACGTGATAACCGGCTTTTCAGGAAATGGCCTGACGACCGGCCCGGCGGCTGGCCAGATGCTGGCGCAGCTGATAGCCGGCGATCAGACCACCTGTAATCCTCATATCTACCGCTTCAACCGCTTCAGCGACGGTTCGCCGTTCACCTTCCGCCACTGATTCTGCCGGTATTCCAGCCCGCGCCTCTTGATGCGCGGGCTGTTTTTATGCGTCTCTGACCTGCGTACAGAGCGCGATGGCCAACAGACCGCAGAGCAGAATACTCAACGCCAGGCTTAACGGGCCCTGTGGAAACAGGCTGATAAGATAGCCAATCAGCGATGAGATCAGATATTGCAGTGCCCCCATTACCGCCGCTGCCACCCCAGCGGAACTACCGGCATTCTGCATCACTAATGCCATAATATTGCCGTAAATCAGACCTAATGACCCCATCGCAGCGGCCAGCATCACGGTAAAACCCACCGCCGTGACGCCATGCATCACCAGCACCACCGCCAGTAGCAAACCCATCGCAGCATGGAGCCCCAGACCGAGTATCGTCACCGCCCTGGCCGACATCCCCAGGTTCAACAGCCACACGCTAATAAAACCGGCAACGATGCTGACCAGCGCATTAAGCGCAAAGATATAGCTGAACGACTGAGGAGAGAGCGCATAGAAATGGGTGAAGATAAAAGACGAGGTTGCGATGTAGTTGAACAGTGAGCCCAACGCCACGCCACTGGCGATGGTGTAGAGCATATAGCGACGGTTTTTGAATACTGCGGCATAGGCGCGCAGAATCGACCGGGGATGCAAAGGTGTACGTTTTGCCAGCGGCAGAGAATCAGGCAGCGATGCGGCACACCAGAAAAAACCCGCCGTCCCCAGCACACCAAGCATCATAAAAATAAGCCGCCAGTCGCCCAAACCCAGCACGTAACCACCAACGACCGGGGCCACCACCGGCGCAATCATCATCACCTGCATCAAAATCGTAAAGATCTTTGCCGCCTCGCCGTCGCTGTAGCGATCGGAGACGATGGCTCGCGGGCTGACCAGTCCGGCCGACGCGCCCAGCGCCTGCAAAAACCGCATCACCATCAGCATTTCAACGGAGGTCGCTGCCGCCGCGCCAAAAGAAGCTGCGGAAAAAAGTGCCATTCCCGCCAGCACCGGCGTTCTGCGGCCGTACCGATCCAGCAGAGGACCATACAGCGCCTGCCCTATTGCCAGCCCGGCAAGAAAAATAGCCAGCGTCAGCTGCATGCGCCCCGCATCGGTATTAAACGCAACGGCCATATCCGGCATACCGGGAAGGTACATATCGATTGCCATCGCATCAAGCGCCGTCAGCAAAGAGAGCAGGACAATCAGCGCCGGGCTGATGCGGCCAGCATCATGTGTTTTTACGTCGGACATTCATTCACCCATAGTTTTTGCTAGTGAAAGTCAGGATTAACCGGTCACGATAAGAGACTGCGCCGGAAGAGGTGACAATTTTACTAAACGTGTACATTTGTACAACCTTTTCGGGTGAATGCCCTGCTGGAAAATAAAAAGACACCATTGCTGATGTCTTTTTATTTAAATCCTGTGAGAGGTCGAGTTAAATGACAAAATCATTTATGAAGCAGCAGATGAATGGCCGTGACTAAATTTTCTTCGTCGAAAAGAATGCTGTCGGGTTCCAGCACGCTGCGCATCAGCAGCGAGTCAATCATCGAGGAGAGGAGCTTTGATTTGAGTAAATCTTCCGTGACGTATTTCAACATCATATCTTCGATAATCAGCAGCCAGCTGAGGCTGAGTGGCCGAAGCGAAGGCCGGGATATCGCCGCAGCATACATCTCATATTCGTGATGGATAAGCTTCCTGTCCATTAGCGTGGTAATGAGGAATTTTATCACGATATCGGCAGGTGGCAGCTCAGCATGCTGAGAGAACCACTTCTCTGTTATTTCTTTAAAAACTGACAGATAAGACTGCATCGCAGCTTCTAACAGATCGTCAAGGCTCTTAAAATAGTAGGTGGTCGACCCCAGCGGCACCCCGGCCTCTTCGGCAACGGCGCGGTGATTGCACTGGTTTATACCCTGCTTGCGCAAAACTCTCATGGTTGCATCAATGATAATTTTTTTCTTCAATTTTGCCGCAGTTCGAGTTTCGCCAGCCATGCTAAATACACCCCGTTAAAAAACTTCGCGGATCATAGCATTCCATCGAAAATCTTACCAACGTTAATAAAAGTCGATATTATTGCGGTTGGTGACAAATGAAATACAACGATTCACCCTGATGCAATCACTCATCAGAAAATAATATTTAATCATTGAATACAATTAATTTACGAAAAAATGAGATTTTGAAAAATAACGGAATGTGCACATTAAACATCACATTCCGTCTTACACGATTATTTCAGGCGATTCTTCAAATGGGATCGCCGGATGCGTATTTCACCTTTCCGCCACTCCCCTTGCGGCGTGGCCTGGTCATCAATCAACCGGTTCAGCGCTTCGGTAATCAGCAGATCAATACGCTGGCTGAACGTGGTCAGCTGCCAGCCTTCGGCAGCGGCATCATCGATATCGTCAAAACCAACAATGCCGATTTCGCCCTGATGCCCGGCCAGCCTGAGGGCTTCCAGCGCACCCAGGGCCAGGATGTCGTTCTCACAAAACAGCGCATCCACCCACTGCTCTGCGGGCACCGATTGCAGATAGTCGGCCATCGCCCGGTAGCCTGAATGCCGGTCGTAATGTCCGGCGGTCAGCAGCACGCCGACATCATGGCCCGCATCCTGCAACCGCGCACGGTAGCCTTCCATTCGCTGCAAATGATCGTTGCTGGTATCCGGCCCTTTCATGTAGCCGAAGCGATGATATCCCTGCTGCAACAGCAGGTTAGCGATATCGCGCCCCGCCTGGATGCCGTTGATATTGACCACATCGATATCATCCGCATCGTTATTGCGGCACACCTGCACCAGCGGAATATGCAGCATGTCGTGCGCTACGGCGATCAGTTCGTCGGTCAGCAGCGTACCGAGAAACAGAATCCCGTCCACCTGCAACTGGTCAGCCATGGTCATCACCGAGGTGTAGTTTTCTCCCGGGGTGATATTCAGCGTCAGCGCCATGCAGCCGCGCCGCTGCAGCTGGCGAGTCACAGCGTCCAGCAGCATCATTAGATGCGGGTTTTTCAGTTCATCAATAACCACACCGATGATATTGGTTTTCTTCTTCGACAGGCTGCGCGCCAGCAGATTTGGTCGGTAGCCCAGTTCGCCTGCCGCCGCCAGCACTTTTTCGCGCGCCCGGTCGGACACCGACGCCCCCGGCGTAAAAGCCCGTGAAACGGTCCATTTCGACACGCCGGCCCGCTTTGCCACGTCGTTGGCGGTGGTTTTATGGTGCATTTTAGTTTTTGTTGTCATAGCCCCTGCGTTTCAGAGTTTGCCCAATCTGCCCCCTGCATTGAACGCTAAACCCGGCGGAAAAGAAATCGAAAAACAAAATGCAATCGGGTGCAAAATGTTAATTTTGTGTGATCAAACGCAGTGATTTTCACTTTCGGTGATTGACTAATTTTTAGGCGTGGAAGACATTTCCATCACTCCCCCGGCGAAAGCAAATTTCTTCTTCGGCGGAGTACCCCTCTGTTTGCACCCGGTTGCATTCGTAATACGAATCAGCCGACAACCTTATGATATGGAATAAAAAAATGAAAAATATCAAAGTGCTGCTGTTGATGTTCTGCTCGCTGTTTATGTTCCAGGCCCAGGCCAAAAGCTATCAGGTCGGCGTGGCCCTGGCGAACTTCGATTTAAACTTCGTTTCCATTCTTCGCACGCAAATGATCGCCGAACTGAAAAACCAGGGGATGAACGGCCAGTTCTCCGATGCCAAAGGTGACGTGGCGTTACAGATCCAGCAGGTGGACGATTTTATCAACCAGGGCGTGGATGCCATTATCCTCAACCCGGTGGATACTCAGGGGGTTAAACCGGCGATGGATGCCGCCAAACGCGCTGGCATTCCGCTGATCTTTGTGAACCGCAAGCCGGAAGTGAAGCTGGAAGGCATGCAGGCCTACGTGGGTTCCGACTCGGCGCTCAGCGGCAAAATGCAGATGGAAGAGCTGGCGAAAAAAATGAACTACAAAGGCAATGTGGCCATCCTGATGGGCGCACTTTCCACCGAAGAAGCCCGCGAGCGCACCCGCGCGGTTGAAGAGGTGATCGCTAAGCATAAGGACATGAAAGTTATCGAGAAACAGAGTGCAAAATGGCAGCGTAACGAAGCCGTTGACGTTACCGCCAGCTGGCTGCTGAACGGCACAGCGATCGACGGGATTGCCGCCAACAACGACGAAATGGCCATCGGGGCGATTATGGCGCTGAACCAGGCGAAACGCAGCAACATCGTAGTCGCGGGCATCGACGGTACGCCGGACGGATTACAGTTTATCAAGAATGGCGAAATGGCGGTGACCATCTTCCAGGATGCCAAAGGCCAGGCCATCGGTTCGGTAAAAGTGACCAAAGCGATGCTGGAAAAACAGCCGACCGAAGCCTACAACTGGATCCCCTATGAAGTGGTGACAAAGCAGAACTACGCCAGCTTCGCAGAGAAAAACGCGAAGTAATCACCCGTATCTCCCTGTTTTTAACCCGGATAATGCCCATATCACAGCGGGTTTGCCTTCGGTAGATCCGTTTTTGCACCCGGGTGCATTTTGTTGAATTTTTGTGATCCGGATGGTGAATTTTGCATCAGGTCGATTGACTTAATCTTCGCCATCTCTAAAAGTGCAGCACATGGCAAGCAGCAGCAATAGCGCTTATCACCGTCTGTGAAACCCGTTTAACGTCCTTTTTTGCACCCGGGTGCAAAACAACATTCAGGAGTCAGATATGCTTAACGGCGAAAGAAAAATCCCACGTCCACTGCGCTGGGCCATGATCGGCGGCGGCCGCCTGAGCCAGGTGGGTTACAAGCACCGCAGCGGCGCGCTGCGCGATAACACCGCCTACCAGCTGGTGGCCTGCGCCTTCGATATCGATGCCGCACGCGGCCGCGATTTCGGCGTCAACCTCGGCGTGGCGGCAGAGCGCTGCTACGACACCTACCAGCAGCTGCTGGCGGAAGAAGCGAAGCGCGAAGACGGCATCGAAGTGGTGACCATCGCCACGCCAAACGGCACCCACTATGAGATCACCAAAGCCGCGCTGAACGCCGGTATTCACGTAATTTGTGAAAAGCCGCTGTTCTTCACCACCGCCGAAGCACGTGAAATCAAAGCGCTGGCAGCGGAAAAAGGGCTGATCGTTGGCGTGACCTACGGCTTCTCCGGCCATCCGCTGCTGATGCAGATGCGGGCGATGATCGCCAACGGCGAAATCGGTGAGGTGCGCATGGTGGAACTGCAATACACCCACGGCTTCAGCGCTAACGACAGCGCCGACAAATTCAGCGAAGCGCAGAAGTGGCGCGTAGACCCGAAAATTGCCGGGCCGACATTCGTGCTGGGTGACATCTCCACCCACACGTTCTACATCTCCCAGCTGGTGCTGCCGGAGCTGCATATCAAATCGCTGCTGTGCGACCGCCAGAGCTTTATCCCGTCGCGCGCGCCGCTGGAAGATAACGCCATGGTGCTGATGCACTACGAAGGCGGTGCGGTTGGCCGCATGTGGGCTTCTTCCATCAACGCCGGTTCCATGGACAGCCAGTTCATCCGCGTGATTGGTTCCAAAGCCAGCCTGCAGTGGAGCGACTACAACCCGGGCGAGCTGAAATATGAAATTCAGGGCCAGCCAACGCAAACCATGCACCACGGCATGCCGTACCTAGATGAAAGCGCGCTGGCCGACGAACGCCTGGGCGCGCTGCACACCGAAGGGCTGGCCGAATCCTGGGCCAATATCTACCTGAAATTCGCCATCGCCATCAGCGCACAGCAGCGTGGCGATCGTCAGACGCTGGAAAACCTGATTTATCCCGATATCGACGCCGGTCTGGAAGGCGTTCGCTGGATTGAAAACTGTGTACGTTCCGCCGACAACGGCTCCACCTGGGTTAACTACGAGTAAGGCACCGCCATGAAATTATCATTCTGTACCGACAGCCTGGGCCACCTGCCCTTTGAAGCGATGCTGGATAAACTGCTGGAACTCGGCGTGACCGGCGTGGAAATGACCACCGGCGGCTGGTCTTCCGCCCCGCATCTGCGCACCGACGAGCTGCTGGCCAGCCCGGCTAAGCGCCAGCAGGTTCTTCAGGCGCTGGAAAGCCGCGGCATGCAGATCGCCGCACTGAACGTCTCCGGCAACCCGCTCGATCCGGGCGAACTGGGTCAGCGCCATAAGAGCGACACCGATAAAGCGTTACAGCTGGCGGGCCACTTTGGCGTGAAGAAAATCGTAATGATGAGCGGCCTGCCGCCGGCCAGCCCACAGGACACCATCCCGAACTGGATCACCTACACCGTCAGCTGGCCGCCAACGCTGAAAAACTGCCTCGACTACCAGTGGAATGAAGTCGCCATCCCATACTGGCAGGGGCTGGTTGCCCGGGCGAAAGATTGTGGAGTGGAGAAATTCGCGCTGGAAAACTTCAGCTCAATGCTGGTGTGGAACCCGGAAACGCTGTTCCGCCTGCGTGATGCCGTTGGCCCAACGGTCGGCCTGAACCTCGACCCGAGCCACCTGTTGTGGATGGGTGCCGATCCGATTGCCGCCGCCCGCGCCCTTGGCCCGGCGATCCATCACGTTCACGGCAAAGACGTGCGTATGGAACGCGGCCTGGTCGGCATCAACGGCCTGCTGGAAACCAAACCGGTGGAAGACGTTGCCAACCGCGCGTGGAACTACGTGGCCGTCGGCTGCGGCCAGGATCTGCAGTGGTGGAAGGAGTTCTTCTCGGTGGTGCGCATGATGGGCTACAACGACTGGGTTTCTCTGGAGATGGAAGATCTCACCATGTCGGTGGAAGCGGGCGTCACCTCCTCTATCGCCGCGCTGCAACAAACCATCAGCCAGTAGTTCCGCTTTTCGGTGGCCGCTGCGCGCGGCCACCCGCATCCGTCATTTCAATCCCCGACTGGCCAATAACAACCACACCACATAGCCCAGTCTTTATCCGGAGTGTGAATTTTGGAACATTACCTCTCTAAAAATCCGGCATCTGGCCCTAACAGTAAAACCCGGACCGAACCCTTAGTTAAAGTGATCACCGCCATCGCCACTCTCGGCGGCCTGCTGTTTGGTTACGATACCGGGGTGATCTCCGGTGCCCTGCTGTTTATGGGGCCGGAACTGCAGTTAACGCCCTTTACTACCGGGCTGGTCACCAGCTCCCTGCTGGTCGGTGCGGCCACCGGCGCGCTGGTGTCCGGTAGCCTGGCCGATCGCCTGGGACGGCGGAAAATTATTCTGATCCTGGCGATTATCTTCGCCGTTGGCGCGCTCGGCACGGCGCTGGCACCCAACCTGGAGGTGATGCTGATTTCCAGGGTGATCCTCGGCCTCGCCGTGGGCGGCGCGGGCACCACGGTGCCGGTATACCTGGCCGAAATTGCCCCGGCCAACCGGCGCGGGCAGCTGGTGTCCATCAGCGAACTGATGATCGTCACCGGGCAGATGCTGGCCTATATGTCCAACTTCGCCTTTAACGAAATCTGGGGCGGCGAACACACCTGGCGCTGGATGCTGGGCATCGCCACGCTGCCTGCGGTGCTGCTGTGGTTCGGCATGCTGTATATGCCGGATACGCCGCGCTGGTACGCGCTGAAGGGCCGCTTTGCCGAAGCGCGCGACGTGCTGAACCGCACCCGGGCAAAGGAAGACGTGGACTGGGAGATGATGGAGATCGAAGAAACCATGACCGCCCAGGCGCAGGAGAAAGGTTCACTGCGCGACCTGCGGGTGCCGTGGATGCGGAAAGTGTTTCTGATCGGCGTGGGCTTCGCCTTCTTCCATGCGGCAACGGCGGTGAACAGCATTATGTATTACGCCCCGGTTATCCTGCAAAACACCGGCATGAGCACTAACGCCGCGCTGTTTGCCACCATCGCCAACGGCGTCGTTTCGGTGATTATGGTGATGATTGGCATTCTGCTGCTGGGCTACATCGGGCGACGTAAAATGGCCGCGCTGGGGCAGATTGGCTGCACCTGCTGCCTGTTCCTGCTGGCGGCGATCTCGGCGTTTATGCCGGAGCATATTGGCAGCGAGGTCAACCTGCTGCGCAGCTATCTGATCTTAGGCTCGATGCTGCTGTTCCTGTGCTTTATGCAGGGTGCCTACGCGCCGGTGATCTGGCTGATGCTGTCCGAAATGTTCCCGGCGAAAATTCGCGGTATCTGCATGGGCGGCGCGGTGTTTGCCCTCTGGTGCTCCAACGTGATTATCGCCATGTCGTTCCCGGTGCTGCTGGCATCGTTCGGGCTGGCCAGCACCTTTGCGATATATGGTGCGGTGGGCATCGTCGGCATTATCTTCGTGCTGAAATATATCCCGGAAACCCGTAACCGCAGCCTGGAACAGATTGAACACTATCTGCGTGAGAAGTATGACGAAGAGCGTGTGATGAAAGCCCAGAAGCGCCAGAAAACGGCGCGCCAGGCGGGCTGATAATCAGTAAGGCGGCGGCAGAACGCCGCTGCCGGATAGCCAGGGCAGCCAGTCACTCCCAGTAAACGCTTGCTGCCTGATGTGCGGCTTTCTCAGGATCGATCGCTGTCCAGTCGAAATCCGGACCCGCAGAGGAAAATGCCCAGTATTTAAGTTCCCTGCGGGCAATTCGCCCGCCGGTACGTCTGGACAGGGTGAAATAAAAAGATAAAGTCCATTGAATATAGCGGCTATAGCTGATGAGTTTAATAAACATAATAATTTCATTAACGATGATGATAATCTGGAACGAACCCTGTTCCGCCGCACGGTGCGAAATTTAAGATATTAGTTAGTAATAAATCTAATAATCCGCACTTTTAATAAGGTTTTCGCGCAAATAATTACATGTCGTTATTGAATGTTCAATAAACTATTTAAACTTTGGCTGATGTCTTAGCTGAATGAATGTTCGACAGCGGCGAAACGCCGCTGCCGGAATAGGATCAGATCCCCGCCTCGCGAATATCGTGGGCGTTAATCGCGCCGATAATCATGCCGTCTTCGCCCAGCACCGGCGCGGAGGAGATTTTGCGCTGCTGGAACAGCGCCAGCGCTTCGGCGGCATGCTGGGAGGCCAGCAGCGTAAAGCCCGGGGTGCTCATCGCCTCCTTCACCGGGGCGGCAATCACCCCGCCCTTCAGCAGCCAGCGGCGCAGGTCGCCGTCGGTAAACACGCCGTTCAGCGCGCCGTCTTCACCCGTGACCGCCACCAGCCCCAGCCCGGTGCGGGTCAGCTCAAACAGCGCATCGGTAATCGTGGCGTCGACATTCACGCGGGGGATTTTCTCCCCGGTACGCATAATATCGCCCACCAGGCACAGCAGGCGAGCGCCCAGGCTCCCCGCCGGATGGGTGCGGGCATAGTCCTGTTCGCTGAAGTTGCGGGCGCGCATCAGCGCAATCGCCATCGCATCGCCCATAATCAGCGTATTCACCGCCGATGAGGTCGGGGCCAGCCCCAGCGGGCAGGCCTCTTTTTCCACGTGAATATTGATCCAGCGGTCGGCGGCCTGCGCCAGCGGGGAGTTTGCATTGCCGGTGAAGGCAATAATCCCCACCGGCAGCGCCTTGAGCAGTGGAATAATGCGCACAAACTCCGCGGCGTGGCCGGAGTAGGAGATCAGGATCACCACGTCTCCGGCGGAAATCATCCCCAGATCGCCGTGCAGCGCTTCGGCAGGATGCACGTAAAACGCCGGAGTGCCGGTACTGGCGAGGGTGGCGGCAATTTTTCTGCCGATATGGCCGGACTTGCCGATGCCGCTGACAATCACTTTGCCACCGCAGCCATGCACCATCATGCAGGCCTGTACAAAATCGTCGTTCAGCCTGTCGGGCAGACTGGCGGCTTCCTGGAGTTCGGTGGCAATCGTCTCGCGCGCCGCGTTTAATAAAATGTCCCGCACGGTTATTTCTCCCCGGCAATAATGACCTGAATCCCTTTTTCCCGCAGCTGGGCGACGGTTTCATCCGCCACTTCGCTGTCGGTGATCAGCACGTCGACCGCATCCAGGCTGCACACCACGTTCGGGCTGCGGCGGCCAAATTTGGAGGAGTCGATCAGCAACACAATCTTCTTCGCCGCGCGGCACATCGCCTGGCTGACGGCAAAGACTTCGTTAAAGGTGGTGACCCCAGCGGTAATTTCCACGCCGTCGGCACCGATAAACAGCGTATCAAAGCTGAAGTGGCTGAAGGCGGATTCCGCCAGGCTGCCGTGGAACGAGGCGGAGGTGCTGCGGTAGGTGCCGCCGGGCATCAGGATCACCTGATCGTTGTTCAGCTCCACCAGCTCGTTGACGATGCCGAGGCTGTTGGTCATCACGGTGATATTATTGAAGCGCGCCAGGTGTGGCACCATTTGCAGCACGGTGCTCCCCGCATCAAAAATCAGCGAGTCGCCCTCGTGGATCAGCCCTGCCGCCAGCGCGGCGATGCGCTTTTTCTTCTCTATGTTAATCAGCGTTTTTCTGTCGATGGGCTGATCGCCTTCATCGCGGTTCAGCATCACGCCGCCGTAGGTACGGATGACCGCGCCTTCCTGCTGAAGCCGGGCGAGATCCTTACGGATAGTGGTTCCCGTGGTATTGAAGTGCGCAATCAGCTCCTCCACGGTGGTGCGTCCCTTATCCTGAAGATAATCGAGAATTTGTGCCTGGCGCTGTACAGGTTTCATAAAACGGTCCTTTGCAATATCTGAACTGTTCCTCTTCACCCCGGACGGCATAACGCGTGATGCAAAGGATTAATCTTTCAGAATGAAAGGTATCACCGTTTATTTGAAATGGCTAATGCCAGCGCCTGCTGCGCGGATTTATTACGTGGAAACATGATCTCGGGACGGATTTCACTGACCAGTTTGCCGGTCAACGCGCCTTCACTCTGCGGCCGGGAGAACACCGTCAGCCCCTTCATCAGGAAGTTGCCGGTCACCCGACGATCGTCGTCCAGGCTCAGCACCACGATTACGCGAGGCTTAAAGCGCCCGGCGGAACGGCCAATGCTGATGTGACCATTATCGGCCATGTCGGCCAGCGCCTGGTTAAAGCGGCGGATTTGCACCCAACCCAGCGCGATTTGCCCCAGCCAGGCCACCCCGGCCAGGCAAATTAAGGTATTAACCGGATCCATCTTCTTCCCTCCAGAACCGGCAGCCGAAGCTGCCGGTATGTCATCAGAACATTACCTGTCCGCCGGTGATATTCACCGATTGTCCGGTGCAGTAGGCGGCTTTATCGCTTGCGTAGAACAGCAGCACGTTGAGCACATCCTGATAATCGCAGCCGCGTTTCAGCGGCACCTTATCAATATAGTGCTGCTCCACCTCTTCCGGCTCGATGCCCAGCTTCTCGGCATACTGCGGCAGCAGCGACTGGAACATCGGCGACTTCAGCAGATTGCCCAGCATCAGTGAATGCACAGTAATGCCGTATTCGGCCAGATCCAGCGCCAGCGACTGGGTCAGCCCCACGCCGCCAAACTTGGCCGCGCTGTACCCGGAGTTGTGCTTGCTGCCCACTTTACCGGATTTGGAGTTGATCTGGATGATGCGGCCTTTAATACCGTCGCGGATCATCAGCTTAGAAAACTCTCTGGCACAGAGGAAGTACCCTACCAGATTCACCTGCAGCGACAGGTCAAAATCGCTCAGTCCAAACTCGGTAATCGGTGCCGCCCGCGCCACGCCTGCGCTGTAGAGCAGCAGGTCGGAACGGCCAAAGGTTTCATCCACCGCTGCGGCCAGCGCAACGACGCTGGCTTCTTTCGTGGCGTCCGCCTCAAAACCGGCAGCGCGCCCTTCCCCATAACGGCTGTTAATGGTGTCCGCAACGCGGCGGGCGTTCTGAATATTAAGGTCAGCAATCGCAACACGATAACCGGCTTCCGCCAGCCCTTCGCACAGGTAAGCACCCAGCGTCTGACCGCCACCGATGACTACAGCAACCTGATCCATGATTCTCTCCTGGTTATTCACTCAACATACGAAACTTCTGGCCCGCGCCAATCGCCGACGGCGCAGCGCCGGAGACGTGGACGGTTCCGGGAAACTCGGCCTCAGCCGCGCCGTCAAAACGCACGGTGATATGCCCGAGGTCGCGCAGGTTTTCACGCGCGACTTCACCGACTGCGGTCACCGGCCAGTGCTGCTCGCCGATAGCCAGCACCGACCCGGCGCCAAACGTGCCGCCGTTGTTAATATCGGTGCGGTGGATAAAGCAATACTCGGCGACATCCTCCGGCGCGCCTTCGCCGAAGGTGATAATAAAGTTGTCTTCCAGCGCCGACATGGCCTCTGCGCCGACGGCGACAAACGTGGATTCGTAAACGGTTTTCATACGCTCTCCCCTGTTACTGATAAATAAACCCGGACGCTGCCCAGGCAAGAAGGACCGCCGGTGCGCCGGTCAGGAAGCGGCCAACCAGCACCGAAGGTACTCCGACGCGAACCGTCTCCTGGCGCGCATCGGCCAGCGACAGGCCGACCGGAATAAAGTCACACGCGGCCTGCGAGTTAATGGCGAACAGCGCCGGTAAAGCCAGATGCGGTGGGATATTGCCAAGGCCGATCTGCACGCCAACCAGCACCCCGATGACCTGCGCAATGACCGCGCCCGGGCCGAGGAACGGCGACAGCAGCGGGAAAGAGCAGATCAGCGCCAGCGTTACCAGCCCGACCGGGCTGTTGGCCAGCGGTGTGAGTCCGTGCGCGATCAAATCCCCCAGCCCGGAAGCCATAATGATGCCGATCAGCGCCGAGACGAACGCCATAAACGGCAGGATGGTTTTCAGCACGGTATCGATGGTTTCACGACCCGCCTGGAAGAACACCGCGACCACCGAGCCCATACCCATACCAACTTTCGCCAGCAGGCCGTCGCTCTGTTCGGTGATTTTTTTGCTGGTATCGTAGTCACGCGCGCCGGAAGCTGCCTGCGCTGCACCTGCCGCAGATGCAGAGGCAGCAGCCGATGCTGAAGCTGAAATCGGGGTAGTCGCCGCCGAGGCTGTGGAACTCGTTGCTGCCGACGAACTGCCGGACTCCAGCGTATCCGCCTGAACCGCCGCGCCCTCTGCCACGATGTTGATGTCGCCCGGACGCACGCCGGAAACATAGATATCTTCGACGATATACTGCGCCAGCGGGCCGGATTTGCCGGTGGCGTGAATGTTGACCGTGGGAATACGTCGCTTCGGATAGATACCGCAGCGCAGCGTGCCGCCGCAGTCGATCACCGCCACGCCGATCTCTTCCGCCGGTGGTTCACCTTCTTTAAAGCCGTCTACCGCTTCCCAGCCGGTGACTTCCCGCAGGCGGTCGACAATCGCCGGACGCGTTCCTGCGGTGATGTAAACAATTTTTTTGCCTGGTGTAGCCGTCAGAGTCAGCGGGCCGCCCCAGCCGCTCTCGCCTTTTTTAATCTCAATCGTGTTAGCCATCGTTTACTCCGCGCTTATAAACGAACCTGACGGTCCAGTTGAATACGCATTTTTTTCTCAAAGATGGTGGTGGTCAGGTCGGTCACCCAGCCACGGAAGAAGTTCATGATCATGCCGACCAGCAGATAGCTGACCGCTAACGGCCCCAGCGGCAGGTTCAGCGTGGTCAGCCCGTTGGCGATGCCGAGATAAACGAACAGTTCGCCGGGGTTGATATGCGGGAACAGGCCGTTCATTGAGTGGCAGCTGTAGGAGGCCGAGGCGTAATAGCTGGGCTTATATTTTTCCGGCAGAAACTTGCCGAGGCTTAGCGTCATTGGATTACAGAAAACAAAGGTGCCGATCACCGGCAGGAACAGATAGCGGGATACCGGGTTCCCGGCACAGCGCTGCGCCAGCCGTTCGATGCGGCTCTGGCCGACAAAGACGATCAGCGCGTTCATAACCACCAGCAGGCTGATCAGCAGCGGCAGGATGCCGGTCACCATGCCGACAAACACTTCCCCGCCTTTCTGGAAGAGGCCGATAAACCACTCGGCCCCGTGGGTGATGCTTTCAATCATTTTTAACCCCTCGCGTAGAGAACAGATAAAACGTTCTTATTCACAGCGCTAAGAAGGTAGATCGAAAACCATTTAAAAAAAGCAATCTATGTCACAAAACGATTATAAAATCTTTCATTGTGAAAGAAACAATGAAAGATAAAATCTTTCATTTGTGATGAGAAGTGGATGAAAAGCCGTTTAAGTTGTTTACAGGGTATGAGTTAGCGCTGGCTGGCGGTGCCCCCGGTCGGGCTGCTACAAAGTCGGGTGTTAGCGCTGGCTGGCAGTACCCCCGGTCGGGCGGTCCTCGCGCCGCTTCGCGGTTCCCTCACTTCATTCGTCAGCCTGTCGGACCGCCACAGACGGGCCGTCCTGGCCCGGCTGTGACTTTCGTCCGCGTCCATGCGGCCGAATCCTGGCTTCCGATCTACGTTCAGCGCTGTGGATTGCCCGCTCGGGGGCACTGTCAGCCTGCTTTCAAACATTTGAGTTGCCTGAAAACCCAAAAATAAGAAGCGATGAAATTGCCTGGAAGGGGCAGCCTCTGCTGCTGCGCAAGGGCATCCGCAGCGCTGAGGTGAAGCCATTGCGCCAGGAGACGACAGCAGGGACGCTGGCGTCAGGCCGGGCTTGAACAGGGATGTTCAATCCTGGCCGATCCGTCAGCGCAATGGCGTAACCGAAGGCACCGCAACGCGGCACGAGGACCGCCCTGGAGCAGCAGCAGAGGCTGAACCCCAGCCCCCACTTCACAAGCGTCTTATTCTTTAAAAAGCAAAAAGCGATGAAATTACCAAAAGGGGGTCAGCCTCCCACCAATTCTCCAGCGCCTTTTTAAAAAACTACTCATCCAGATAAAGCTGTTTTAGCGCTTCCGAATTCATAATTAATATTTTTCCGTATTTGGCGTCGATCCATCCCAGCTTCTGCCAGTCCACCAGCCGCTTATTAATCGTCTGCCGCGTGGTATTGATAATCGTAGCCATATCGTCCTGCGTCAGATACAGGCCGATCAAAATCCCCCGTTCATGCGGTTCTCCGTAAGCCTCGGCCAGACTGATCAGTCGTTTTGCCAGCCTGGCCGATACCGACAGCAGCGTGGTGTCATTCAGCATGGTGAAAGCGTTTCTGACCACCCGGCACAGCAGCAGCGCGAGGAATTTATAAAAAATTGGATAGAGGTTAAGCAGCGTTTGCACATCGCGGGAGGAGAGCACCAGCAGCAGGGTATTGTTGATCACGCGGGCATCGTGAGTTCTGGCGGATTTATCCAGCATGCCGATTTCGCCAAACCAGCTACCGGGCGCAAGGTAGCGAAAGACGCACTCTTTGCCATCAGCCCCGAGAGAACTGACTTTTACCGCACCGGAGAGTACCGCATAGAGCCCGCGTGAAGTGTCGCCCTGGTAGTGGATAACATCGCCATCTTCGTAGTTACGGATACTGGACAGCTCGACGATTTTGGCGATCAGGTAGTCCGGCAGTTCGTTAAACCAGCTGCTGGTGGAGAGGATCGCCAGCAATTCCTGTTCTGACAGGGTGATGACATCGCCTTCGGGCTGGAGCAGGTACTGGCCGTTGTCGGATAATTTCACGTTGTTTACCTTTGCTGCCGGGTGGGGATCGGGATGGGGATTTATAGCATTTAGCTGGGTGCAATGTTCACACTGACTCGCTGACTGAGCATTGTTTATTTGATGTCTTCTGGGTTTGGCGATCGCGCTGACGGGGTTTGCCCCCGGCTGGGCTGGTCCTCGCGCCGCTTCGCGGTCCCTTCACGTCGCGCGTCAGCCTTGCGGACCGCCGCAGACGTGCGTCCTGCACGGCTGCGCCTTTCGCCAGCGTCCCTGCTGGCGAATCCGGGCTTCCTTCCTCCGTTCAGCGCTGCGGATGCTCCAGTCGGGGCAAACCCCGTCCGCTTCTGAGCTGTTGCGTTGTCTGATTGAAGATTGGGTTGCGGCAATACAGCCAGCTTCGTCTCTTTTAGTTTAGCGCGGCGGATGACCCGGTCGTGGAAGGAGCCGCCACCTTTTTATCCATTCCCATACGGCGCAGCAGCAGGATCATCACGCCGCCGACAAAGGTCACCAGCGCGAGGAAATACAGCCCCGCCCGCGCGGAGTGGAACGTCTGCTCGGCCCATACCCGGATGTTCGGCGCAACAAAACCACCCAGGTTGCCCATCGAGTTAATCAGCGCAATACCGGAAGCCGCCGCCGTGCCGCCTAAATAGGAAGACGGGAAGGTCCAGTACAGCGGCTGCATCGCCAGGTGACCCGCTGCGGCTACGCACAGTGCGGTAATAGCGATAACCGGGACGCTGTCGGCAAAACCGGAGATGGCAATGCCCGCTGCGCCCAGCATAAAGGTCACCGCCGCCACGATCCGCCGCTCGCCCAGCTTCTCGGAAATCCGCGGTACGTAATAGACGGCTATTGCTGCACACAGAGGCGGAATGGCGGTGACAAACCCCACCAGCAGGCCGACTTTGGTTCCCATCAGCGTGGCGATCTGCGTCGGCAGGAAGAAGTAAATACCGTAGCCGCAAACCTGCACGGTAAACCAGATCAGGCACAGATACAGCACCTTGATGTCCAGCAGTGCCGCCAGTGCGCCTTTTGGTCCGTGGGCAATTTTTTGTTCGTCTTCCGCCGCCAGCTTATCCGAAAGCGCTTTCTTCTCACTGGCATTCAGCCATTTGGCATTTTCCGGGCGATCGTCCAGGTAAAAAATCACCCACACCCCAACGATGGATGCCAGCAGCCCTTCAACGAGGAACATCATCTGCCAGCCGTGCAGACCAAAGGCAAACGGCGTGCCGTCCAGCGTCAGCAGACCGCCCGACAGCGGGCCGCCGATAATGAACGCCAGCGGCGCGCCGAACAGGAAATAACCGGTCACCCTGGCACGGATATGCAGCGGGAACCAGAACGTCAGATACAGAATCACCCCCGGGAAGAAACCGGCCTCGCTCACGCCGAGTAAAAAACGCAGGAAGATAAAAACGTTCTCGTTATGGGCGAACATCATTGAGGCGGAAACCAGGCCCCAGGTAATCATAATCCTGCCGAGCCATATTCTGGCTCCCACTTTATACAGCAGAATATTGCTGGGCACTTCAAATAGCGCGTAGCCGATAAAGAATATTCCAGCGCCAAACGCATAGGCGGCATCGCTTAGCCCGGTGTCATATTGAAACTGCTGTTTAGCAAAACCAATATTCGCCCGGTCCAGGTAGGCCAAAATAAACATAAGCGTCACCATCGGGATAATTCTTTTTATCGCTTTGCTGATGGCGACGGACAAATGATCGGGAGACGTTTTATCCATGACATTCCTCTGCTGATGTTATTTTAATTATCAATACAGTAATGAAATAAAGGGTACAGCCCTGAAATATTAAATCGGATTATCTGACGCTAAAGCGATCTAAAGCCTCCGGACGTAACGTGGTGCCCGCCCCCGGTTCGGTTGGCGTTTGATACACACCGTCCTTCACGACCACCGGATGAACGAAGCAGTCCAGCGTCCACGGAATATACTCCAGCAGCGAACAGGCCGGGTGCGCCATCACAAGGTGGAGCTGCGCCTGCATCATATCGCCGTGATGCGGGGTGACCGGCAGATTAAATGCCATTCCCAGGTCAGCAATTTCCCACACCGCCGTCAGGCCGCCGCAGCGCGTGGCATCCGGTTGCAGGTAGTCGACCGCACCGGCCAGCACAAACTCTTTAAACGAATCAAACTGATACAGCAGCTCGCCAAGCGCAATCGGCGTAGTCATATGTTTTGCCAGCTCTTTGTGGCTGGAGACATCATCATGCCACATCGGCTCTTCGAACCAGGTAATGTCATAGTCGGCCAGGCGCGGACCGTACTGCTTCGCCGTGCTGATATCCCATTTAGCATTGGCATCCACCATCAGCTGAGCACCATCGCCAATCGCGTTTCTGACGGCTTCGATACGGCGGATATCCTCTTTCGGGTCAGGCTTGCCGATCTTCATTTTGATGGCGTTAAAGCCCTCTTCGAAGATCATTTTCTTACAGTCGTCCACCAGCTCGGCGGTGTCGCGTACCAGCCATCCGCAGTCGGTGTTGTAGGCCGACACTTTTGCCTGCTTCGATCCGCCAAACAGCTGCCACAGCGGTTGTCCGGCGTGTTTAGCCTTCAGATCCCACAGCGCGATATCAATCGCCGACAGGGCCATTTGCATCAGTCCACCGCGCCCTACCCAGATATTGGTTGAGCTACGCGATAACTTACGGTGAAGGTGGCGTACTTCGGTGGGGTCTTCACCAATCAGCATTGGACCAAAGACGTCAGTAATAATGGTGGTGATCAGCCGGTCGGTGGTGATATCCGCATGGGTGCCGGTATGGCCGTAGCCCACCAGACCGCATTCGGTTTCAATCATCACCCCAGGCATTCCCCAGTGGGTAATGCTGTGAGTGGAGTCGCCAATGATATTTTTCGTCACCGGCACATGCATGATAAAAGGCGTGAGTTTCTTAATTTTCAGTGTGTTGGACATCGATTTCTACCTGACAATGTTAATGTGGGTATACTCTAGCAATGGCCAGGATCGATGACTGTCAAACGGCATACACATCCGCAGCGGCGGGTAGATTTTGTTGGAAAGTTTGAGCTGGATCTGATTTTTCTGGTAATGGCTCCGTCGAAAATAATTTAAATGTTTCGGTTAAAAACTGTATTCCAGCAATAACAGATGCCACTCAGATTAAATAACACCTTGAGTGATAATTTCACGTTCTATTCAGATAAATTAATTACATACTAAAATTTCGCAGATTCAGATCAACAATAAATAACGCCTTATTGGGGCCTTGCCTGATGCTAACCGCAGCGATTGCGATTAGCGTTCAGCAAGGCCCGTCGAGGTTAAAAATTATAATCCAGCATCAGCTTATACTCGGTGGTAATCGCATCGCCGTTGGTTACCCAGTTTCCGCTCTGCGCAATATCCGATCCGGTCACTTCCCCCGACACGGTAAAGCGCGAGGTGATCGGATAGTTGGCCGTCAGTTTGATGAAGTGATAGCGCCTGTCCTGGAAGACCTCGCTGTTGTCCTGCAGGGCGTTGTCCTTCTTAAAGTGGCCGTAGCCGCCGCTGAAGGTGGTGGAGAGCCTGCCCCAGTTGTGCCAGACGCCTGCCGAGGTGGTCCAGTCCTTGCTGTCGATATTGCCCCACTGCGCCCGCTCGAGAATGCCGGAGGAGAACGCCTGGCGGAACCAGACGCCGGTGGTATTGTTGATAATATACTGCACGCCCGGCTCAATCTGGAACGAACGCACATCGCGGTCGTTTTGCGAGGCACCGCTGCGGCGATGGTCGATCTGCTGATACAGGTAGCCAAAGAACGACAGGCGATCGGTAGCACGCAGATCGGCAAAGAACTTGGCGCGCGCCTGCCAGCGATCGTCCTGCGAGGCGCTGCCGCCCATCACGTCCCAGCCGAAGCGCAGCCGCTGATAGAAATACTCATGGCCAACAATCACCTGCGTCCACTGATCCTGGCTAAGGTAAGTTTGGTTATCCCATGCGCCGTTATAGTTGGTGGTGCGGCCGTCGGAAAAGGCCAGATACCAGCCCGGCAGCGCATCGTGGCGCATCACGCCCTGCACAAAGGTGGCGGATTCGCTGCCGTTATGGAAGCTGCTGTGCCGCCAGTTGTTATCCTCAATGGCATACTTCACTTTCAGCTGGCCGTGAATTTTACCCCCGGCAGGATTGGAAGAGCGTGCCGAAGTCCACATCACTTCCTCATCCAGATAGGACCAGGGATCGACCGCAATGACGTTTCCCGCCCGGTCTTTTGCCATGCTCATACTGGCATGGGTGACGCCGGGTAATATCAGAGCAATAAATATTGCCAGGGCATGATAATTTTTCATAATTAGGTCCCGTTAAATCATTTCTTTGAATTTTATTTCGGCGTGAATGCCATCTTTTTGCGGCAGGCTGATGCTCCAGGGTTTATCTTCCATGGCATACATTCGCGTACTGAATGCGGCTTTATTATTGATATAGAACACCGCCATCGAATTTTGGATCAGCACCTTCAACTCGACTTTCTCGCCCAGTGGAATATCGACCCAGGATTCGGCATTGGCCTGATTAATTGAGGCGAGCGGGGAATTAAAGAAATAGACCTTGCCTTTGCTTTTATTAAACACCACGTTGAGCCGTGCTTCGCCGATGTTGTTATTATTCACGCCGAAGCTCATTGCCATTCCGGCGGTTGGTATCTCCACGCTGGCAGTCAGCACACCGCGTTTCGGTAAGGCCGGATAGATAGCCGAGCGCAGCGGGCCGAACTGCGTCGCGGTCGCCACCTGCTCGGTGCTTTCCAGCGTCCGGGTTCTGCCGCCGTTAGCGTCGATTGCCGCCTGTAGCTCCTGCGGAATAACGCTGTTCAGCTGGCCGCTGGCCCCGGCGGTCAGCTCGTGCCCGACCAGATTCCCCGCCCAGTCAATGTTGCCGCCGTCGCTGTTGCCGCCTTTGGTCGGTATCCAGCCGAAGACAAACAGCCGGTCGTTTTTCATCACCAGCTTCCCGGCGTAAAGCCCGGCACCATCAAATACGTAATTATCCGGCTTATGCCACGGCCCTTCGGGTTTATCCGCCATGCGGTACTGCGTCAGGCGCAGCGGCCACTGATCGCTAAAGCTCAGATACCAGCGTCCGTTGAAATACACCAGCGTCGGGCACTCCAGATTGGAATCCGGGGCAATCGTATCGTTGTCGAAGAAGACCCCGCGATCCTGCCAGATTTTTAAATCCTTTGAACTGTAGCGCGCAATAATCCCGCGCCCGTTGCTGCGGGTGGTGATCAGCATCCAGTATTCTTGTTTTTCCTCCACCCACACCACGTGCGGATCGCGGAAGTCGTTACCGCGATAGTTCGCACCCGGTAGAATCGTATCCTGCGGATGCTTAACCCAGTGAATGCGATCCTGGCTGGTGGCGTGCATGATCGACTCCACCGGGAAAACATTGGCGTTGTGTGCCGTATACCAGGCGTGCCAGGTGTCACCGACCTTAATCATTGAGCCGGTGCCTAATAACAATTCCGGGCTGTCGACGTCATTTACATAAGGAATGACTTCTGAGTGATTCTGATAGTGATATAAATCCGCACTGGAAAGTAAATGAATCGCATGAACGCCTAAATCGCCGCCGCCACGAATATCATTCAAATAAAAGATATTAAATTCACCGTTATCGTAAGCCGGCATCGGATCGCCAACGAACGATCCTTTAATTTTCGGAAAGAAGTCTTCAACGTGGGTGATTTTTTTATTTTCCAGCGTTTCTTTACCCATTTGTGAATAAGCAGGGATATTACCGCCAGCCAGCAGCAGCAGTGCGACCAGCGCCGCAGAGGTTAATTTTTTCATGATTACGTTGCCCGTCAGAAATTATAAACCGCGCCCACAACGGTGAACGGCGTCCAGGAGTAGCCTGCCGTGGTCCAGGCACCGGCCTCTTTGGTGAATTTCGCTTTAAATTCGCCGTACAGGCGCAGCTCATCCACAATCGGGTAGCTGAGAGTGCCGCCAACGTACTGATAGCGGCCATCGTAGAACAGCTCATAGCTGTCGCTGGCGTTGGTGGTTTTCTTCTGGCCGACGCCGACGTACAACGAGGTTAACAGCGGATACCAGTTTTTCCACAACCCGGCGGACACCTTCCATTCACGTTCGATGATATCGCCCCACTGCTCGCGTTCCTGGCGGTTGTAGGAGTAGAACGGGCGCAGATACAGGCCGAGATCCGGGTTTACGCGGTACTGAAGCGCCGGTTCGGTTTCGAAAATCAGTTTCTCCAGATCGCCGTTGCCCGGCTCGGTGCCCTGCGGCTGGAACTCGCCGAAGGCATAGCCCGCAATGCTCCAGCGGTCGGAGAGGCGCAGGTCCTGCCACAGCTTGAAGCGGCTTTTCCAGCGCTTGCCGGCCGATTCCGATCCGCCCATCACTTCCGCGCCGATATTGCCGCGCCAGGTCTCAAAGATATGGCCGACAAACACTTCGTTAATGGTATTGGTGCCGCTGTAGTGCTGATTGCTGAACTGGCCTTTATAGCTGTCTTCGCGAGCGTTGTAGAAACCGAAATACCAGTTCGGCATTTCGTCATGCCGTAAAAAGGCCTGTAGCGTGGCGTATTTAAATTTCCCGCCGTTGTGTTCATTGTTGCTGCGGCGCGCATCATCAATTTCAATCTGCGTGCCGATATTGCCGTGCAGGCCTCCGGCTTCCATATTGCGGCCAACGCTGTTCCAGTGTACCGGCGGTTCGTCCTGGCGCAGGCGCAGTAAACTGACTTCGTTGGATTTGCTAAGTAAGACGCCGCCTTTATCGGGAACGGAGCCTGGCGCTGTGGCTGGTGTTGTTGAGGCTTCTGCTGCTGCCGTGGCCCCGTCAGATGTGGCTGTGGCTGACGCTGCCGCCGCCGTTGCACCGCCAAATGCGGATGTGACAGAGGTTGCTGACGACGTGTTACCTGGTGTCGCCGTTTTTCCATTCGCAGCAACAGCAGATTTAACCGTCGATTTTGGCGTCTCTAAATCTTCATGGAAATAGCTTTGGTAGCCGCCAATATAATTATCGCTATTATCTTTTATTTCATCAGCCATAGCCGGAAGGCTTAACAGCGTCGCCATAAATAACATGCTGTTTCTGCCGTTAACCATCCTGCCCGGCTTTATTACCCTATAACGGTGGAGAGAAGAGGTTATTGCTTTCATTTTATTATCCTCGTCATTCAGAGCACAACGATGCCTACCTGAGAAAGGCATTAATTCAGTAAAGGGTGGCCGCAATACGGAATGTACTGCGGCTAAGGTAAGATTATTTATCCAGCGACCAGTATCCCCCCTCTTTTAATACCGCGCTGCCGTTATTGGCGAACAGCAGCAGATCGCGCTGGTCAGCACGCGGATAAATGCGGCTGCTCAGACAGGCTTCGCCGTCGTTGACGAATACTTCGACGGAGGAGCTATCGATAAACAGGCGCAGGGAGAGAATGCCGCCGGTCGGAAGCGCGATACTGCGGCTGCCCTCAACGCCGAATTCCGGGTAGCGGCGATCCAGTACCAGCCGCTGCGCCTGGTTATCCACGTAAATGCGCAGCCCGTCACCCAGCGCAATACCGTATTCTTCCGCCGCTGCCGGATGCTGTTCCCATTTGAGTTCAACTTCCACCGCCTCGGCATTCGCCAGTACCGGCACTTTCTGGTTTTTCAGGTGCTGCACCGGAATCGGATAGTGGCTGCCGCGCAGGGCGGTCACTTCCGCTGCGGGCTTCATCAGCAGGCGATTATCGTCGCTGAGGCTGACCTCACGCGGCAGGGAGAGCATCCCGGACCAGCCGTCCTGCTGCTCCGGCATCGGTGATTCCCACATCGCCAGCCAGGCGATCACAATCCGGCGACCGTCCGGGGTGAGGAAGCTCTGCGGGGCATAAAAATCGTGGCCGTGGTCCATTTCTACAAAACCACCGTCGCGCACAAACGGCTGCCCCGGCTGCCAGTCGCCCAGCAGGTAGCCGCTCTGGAACAGGTTACGATTGTGATAGCCGTCGGCGGCGATGCCCTGCGGTGAAAACATCAGCACGCGCCTGCCGTTGAGGGTGAAGACGTCCGGGCACTCCCACATATAGCCCATGCCCGCTTCCGCTTCATCGAAGATGCCTTCATCGTGCCACTGGTGCAGATCGGCGGAGCGATACAGTCGCACCTGGCCGGTGTCACCCACCCGGGAGCCGACGATCATGAGCCAGTCATCTCCCTCGCGCCACACCTTCGGATCGCGGAAGTGATGCAGCCCCGGCGGGGTATCGATCACCATGCCGTGGCGTTCAAAGTGAATGCCGTCACGGCTGGTGGCCAGGCACTGCACCTGGTAGAGGTTGTCGTCGCTGCCCGCATCGCCGATAAAACGGTGCCCGGTATAAATCAGTGCCAGCGTATCGCCGTTGACCACTGCAGAGCCGGAGAAGCAGCCGTCTTTATCGTCCGGGCCTTCGGGAGCCAGCGCCACCGGCAGGTGTTCCCAGTGAACCAGGTCTTTACTGCGTGCGTGCCCCCAGTGCATCGGTCCCCACTGCGTGGAGTACGGATGGTGCTGATAAAACGCGTGATACCAGCCGTCAAACCACACCAGACCATTTGGATCGTTGATCCACCCGGCGCGCGGAGCCAGGTGATAGCGCGGATACCAGCGCGTATTCACCTCAGCCTGTGCTGTTTCGAGTGTCTGTTCCGCTTGTTCTAACATTGACGTCATAATGTTTACTCTTGCTGAATTAAACCGCATTGGGCTGCGGAAAAGAGTGCTCTGTCGGCGTGCCGTTGGAGCGTAAAAGGAAGATGGAGATAAAGGTGGTGCAGAACACCATGATGCCCATGATCAGATACGACTGCGCGAAGCCGAACTTCTCGTAGCTGAATCCGGCCAGCGGCGACAGCACGGTGCCGATTACCGAACTGGTGCAGGCAAAGCCCACCAGGTAGAGGGTGGAGGACAAACGCTTATCAAAATTCAGGCTGTTGTATTTGAAGATCGACACCAGCAGCACCGGCAGCTCCACCGCGTGCAGCAGCTTGGTGATGGAGATCAGCAACGGCCCTTCCACCAGCCCGGAAGCGACCATACGCAACGCCATCACCATCCCGGCAAAGATCAGGCCGTTCTTGGCGCCGATACGGTTAACCAGCCACGGGGCGCAGAACATGCCCGCCGCTTCAAGAAACACCTGGAACGAATTCAGATAGCCAAACATGGCGTTACCTTCGCGCAGCGTTGGGAACTGCGAGGCGAAGTAGACCGGGAACTGCTGGTCGTAAACGCCGTAAATACAGGTGCCGATCACAAAGAACACCAGTGCCCAGAAGCGCGGCAGCGTCAGCAGGCGCAGCGCATCGTCGAGGGAGATCCTGCTGGCCGGTGCGCCCTGTTCTGACGCCCCCGCCGGGAGGGAAACCTTCAGCCGGGTCAGCAACCAGAAGAACACCAGCCCGGAAACGGAAGCGGCCATAAAGTTCAGATGCGGATTGAGGTTAAACAGCAGACCGGCGAAGAAGGTCGCCACCGCCCAGCCCAGCGAGCCCCACATTCTGGCGCGGCCAAACTCGAAGCCGTCACGCCGCGCGGCGCGTTCGGTGTAGCTTTCCAGTACGCCAATCCCGCCATTGAAGGTCAGGCCGATAAAGAAGCCGCCGAAAATACTGCCGAGCAGAATGTTAATTTTCAGCAGGTAGCCAAACAGCACGTAGGCCGGACCGGAGAGGATCAGCAGCAGGGTAATCAGCCATAGCAGGTTTTTTCTCAGCCCCAGTTTGTCCTGAATAAAGCCGTAACAGACCTGGGCAAACAGCGCAGAAACCGACAGCACCGAGAAGATAATTCCGGTATCTGCGGCCTTCAGGCCGACTTCCTGATGCAGCCAGATCGACAGCAGCGAGCTGGATGAAGACCAGGTCACAAAGAAAAAAAACAAAAGTGCGCTAAGAATCAAATAATTATGAGAGTGTTGTTGTTTCATAACGGCAAAACTCCAGGGAAGGTATGCCGCAAATGGTAACGTTAACCAAATGAACTATTCATGCGGATTACTTTCACTATATGATGTTAATCACACGAGTTAACGTTAACATTGCAGTTATGAGAGCTGGATCAAATTTATGTGCCGATCTGCCCTAAGCCGGTACGCGCGCGCCTGGAATAGCGTAGTATTTTATACATCAACGAGTTAATTCGATTATCGCAGGGATAAAACAATGTCTTCACTAAAGGACGTGGCAAAACTGGCGAACGTCTCCCTGATGACCGTGTCGCGCGCCATCAACACGCCCGAGCGGCTTCGGCCGGAAACGCTGGAACACGTTCAGGCGGCTATTAAGCAGCTGAACTACGTACCCGATCTGTCGGCAAAGAAGGTACGCGGCGCACGCGCCACGCCCAATGCGATCGGCGTGCTGGCGCTGGATACGGTGACCACGCCCTTCTCCGTTGATATTGCGCTGGCGATTGAAGAAACCGCCCGCGCGCACGGCTGGCACAGCTTCGTGATCAATATGTTCGAACACGACAACGTCGATGACATTATGAATCTGCTGCTGTCGCACCGCCCGGCGGGGGTGATCTACACCACCATGGGCCTGCGCCACGTGCAGGTGCCGAAGAAGCTGCTCACCCTGCCCTGCGTGCTGGCCAACTGCGAAAGCAGCAATGCCCCGCTGGCCAGCTTTATTCCCGACGATGAAGAGGGCCAGTACGCGGGTACGCGGGCGCTGCTGGAGGCCGGTTATCGCCAGCCGCTGTGCCTGCATCTGCCCGAGCAGCGCGTGGCCAGCCACCGCCGCCGCAGCGGCCTGGAACGCGCCTGCCGCGAACAGAACATCAACCCGGACGCCTTTACCCATCTGTATATGACCAGCGGCGACGAGCACTACCGCGACATTCCCGGCATGGTGCTGGCGAATATTCAACAGGGGAAACCGCAGTTTGATTCTGTTATCTGCGGCAACGATCGTATCGCTTTTATGGTGTATCAAACCCTGCTCGGCCAGGGCATCCACATCCCGCAGGATGTGGCGGTGCTGGGCTACGACAATATGGTGGGCATCGGCGATCTGTTTTTACCGCCGCTCTCCACCGTGCAGCTGCCGCACTACGATATTGGCCGCCTCAGCGCGCTGCATATCATTAACGGCAACAGCCACTGCGACACGATTAAGGTCAACAGTCCGCTGCTGCTGCGCGACTCGCTGTAATCCTTCTCAAAGGGCGATGAAGCACCGTGCTGTGGCCACATTTGGTGTGCCACGGCACGGTGGCCTACTTCACACGTTCCCAGGGCACCAGCCTTTCCAGAACCAGCACCATGATGATGCCCATCAGCAAACCATTTCCCAGCAGCGGGCGAATCAGCAACGGCACATTCTGTAGATAAGCCGGCGGCAGTGCGATAAGAAACAGTCCGGAGAAAATCGGCAAGGCAATACGGTAGATGTTCCGCGGATTCAGCGAGGTCTGAGAAAGGAAATAGAATGATGACCACAGCAAAGGCAGATAGGAGACCATCATGGCTGCGCTGCTGACCGGCAGAGGAATGGCGTTAAAAAAGCGGATGAGATCGGGCGTCAGCGCCACGATTAAAAACAGTATGCTGCCAATCAGGAAAGACCGTCGGCTTGAATCTCCGGTTTGGGTCAGTAAGCCAATCGAGGAAACAAACGGGCTAAAAGGCACGGTGCCAAGCGGAGCAAACAGCAGGGTAAAGAAACCCGTAGTGATAAAACTGCGGCGATAAATATCCCCCCGCTCCGGCCGGTCAGTATACAGATTATCCGTACCGCGCAGCGCCCCAAAGGTATTGGATGCATTCACAATCCCCAGCAGCACGCAGATAAAAATAATCCCGGAACGAAGATGAAAATCGCCGTGCGGAATAAACAGCCGCCAGCTTACGTCAGTGGGTAATGCCTCCTCGGCACCGTAGAGCAGAGAAAAGATCAACCAGCCAGCAACCACCCCAACCAGCACGGCATAACGCGCGAAACGCTGGGGTAAAAAAACGATACCTGAGACGATCAGCATCACCGTCAGGAAGGCCACCGGCACCGTATGCCAGTGAATGGTGGTGGCCTCGTTAGCCAGCCCAAACGGGATGCCGAGCATGCCCTTGAAAAAGATGCTGACCAGCTGCGCACCCAGTAAAAACATAAACACCACCATCACCGGCGGCGTAAAAAAGCCGGACAGCACGCGGCCAAACCCGGTCAGGCCAATCAGTATGGTCATTGCACCGGCAATGGCGATCCCGATGCAAAAGCTCATTGCAATATCGCCCAGCGGCGTTCCCTGAGACGATTCGGCATAGGTTACGCTCAGAATGGTTGCCCACCACAGCCCTCCCGGCCCTTCCATAATCGCCCGCCGATGGCCAAAGCAGACCTGAGCAATACAGGCCGCCGCCGCCCCGAGGAATGAATATTGCGCGATGAGATAGGTCTCTTCAGGGGAGAGATGAAAAACGGATTTGAGCGTGGGCGGTATCACCACCGTATTACAGAAAATAAAAAAGAACCACTGCAGGCCGGATAACCCGTCATTTCGGGAAAAACATATATTAATCATTGTATTCAACCTGATAGATAAAAAACGACGTCGCTACCTATTTACTATTAGCCACTATTGTTTATGAAAAGGGTCAGTGACTTTAACCAATAAAAGCAGTGCCCGTCTCTGTTGTACGGGCAGATGCGCCCGACACACCAGCAGCGTCGGCAGGCAAAATCTCAGCTCACCGTCCTGCATACCACACCAAAAAGTTACATTATGTTGACTTAAAAGTTGAGTGGGATAGTCAGAATTCACCGGGTCATAGTTAATATTTGTGATCTACAGCGTGATTTCGACAATCAAAAAAAACACAACAACACATTGTTATATTTGATTTTTATTAAAATCAAGCGTATTTACCCCCACCAACTTTCAGTTAATTTTAGTTGATTTTGAAGGGGGTTCGTTGTCAAATCATTCCCATATCGATTACAAAAGTGAACTGACTATGAATGTTGATGAAAACCTGCAGTCCCTTTCAGATTTCAAGGTGAACCTAACGGTGAAAGATCGCGAATTCATGCGCTCCTACTACCGCCTGGCCGACATGGTGGCCGATCTGATTGGGCCACACTGCGAAGTCGTTCTGCACTCTTTTGAAGATCTGGATACGTCCGTGGTGAAGATCGTCAACGGGCACCACACCGGACGCGGCGTCGGCTCGCCCATTACCGACATGGGGCTGAAAATGCTTCGGCAATTTTTGCAGACCGGCGAAGTGAACTCGAAAAGCTATTTTACCCGCAATAAAAATGGGGAGATTCTTAAATCCACCACCTCCGTAGTAGCCGGTGATGGGGACAAACCCATCGGACTGTTCTGCGTGAATATTAATTTATCGGTGCCTTTCCCCGAGCTGATTAAAACGCTGATGCCTGACAGTTCGCCATTATCCGTAGTGATGGAAAACTTCAGTACCAATTCTCAGGATGTGATTTTCCAGTCCACGCAAAAAGCGATAAATGACGTGGATAGCGATGCATCGATTAATAAAAAATTAAGAAATAAGTCGATTGTCTTCCAGCTTTTTGAAAACGGAATTTTTGAATTAAAAGAATCCGCCGGCATTGTTGCAGAGCAGCTCGGTATTTCCCGCCATGCGGTTTACAAATACCTGAGAGAATTTAAGTCCACGCATATCGAAAAGGAGTAATCGAATGAAACAGTCTATTTTCACCAATAAGGCACCGGCAGCGATTGGTCCCTATTCCCAGGGTGTTTCCTATGGCGATCTGGTGTTTACCTCCGGCCAGCTGCCGATCGATCCGGCCACCGCCGCCTTCCCTGAAGGGGGGATTAAAGAGCAAACGCGCCAGTCGCTGTTGAATGTCCAGGCGGTGCTGGAACAGAGCGGCGCATCGTTAAATTCGGTGATTAAAACCACCTGTTTCCTGGCAAACATGGATGATTTCGCAGAATTTAACGCCATTTATACCGACTTTTTCGGTACGGAGAATGCGCCAGCCCGCTCGTGCATTCAGGCCGCAAAATTACCGAAAGATGCCCTGGTCGAAGTCGAAGCGATTGCCCATAAGATCTGAGTTCAGGCTACGTTCCTGAGAGGAATCCGCATGTTGCGCATTACAGAAAACCCGTTCTATAACGGTGAAGCCGATCCGCTTTTTACCGTGGCGATTGCTGAAGAAGCGCATCGCTTCCACGCGAAGATCCCCGGATATGCCGAAACGCCGCTTGTTTCTCTGGATAAGCTGGCAGCAAAGCTGGGGGTGAAGGCGATTTATGTCAAGGACGAGTCCAAACGCTTCGGCCTCAACGCCTTTAAAGTGCTCGGCGGCTCCTATGCACTGGGCAAACTGCTTGCTGAGAAGCTGAATCTCAGCATCGCCGACATTGATTTCAGTAAAGTGTCTCAGCAGCTCCCACAGCCCTTAACCTTTACGACAGCCACCGCCGGAAACCACGGGACAGGCGTGGCGTGGGCGGCCAGAGAGATGGGCCAGAAGGCCGTGGTATTTATGCCAAAAGGCGCTGCTGCTGCCAGCGTAAATCGCATTAAAGGGCTGGGCGCGGAGTGTATTGTCACCGACTGCAACTACGATGATACCGTCCGCCTGGCGTCGAAAACCGCTGAAGAGCAGGGCTGGACGCTGGTGCAGGACACGGCCTGGGAAGGCTATGAGCAGATCCCCACCTGGATCTCGCAGGGCTACACCACAATGGCTGCCGAAGCCGCCGCGCAGCTTCGCGCCCTCGGCGTCGAAGCGCCAACACATATCATGCTACAGGCCGGCGTCGGAGCCATGGCCGGCGGCGTGCTGGGCTTTTTCGCCAGTCTGTATGGTGCGGATCGTTTCTGTTCAATTATTTCCGAACCCGATACCGCGGATTGCCTGTATCAATCTATTTCCTCGGCGAGCGGCGAACGGGTCGCGGTTGGGGGATCGCTGAACTCCATCATGGCCGGTCTGGCCTGCGGTGAAGTCAACCCGGTGACCTGGGGAGTGCTGCGCAACTGCGGTAACGCCTTTGTCAGGGTGAAAGATTCAGTATCGGCAACCGGTATGCGCCTGTTGGGCAATCCGCTGAAGGGCGACCCGCAGATTATCAGCGGTGAATCCGGGGCGATTAATGCCGGTTTGCTATACGCACTGGCCACGTCATCGGATCAAGACGTGCGGCAGGCAAAAGAGCGCCTGGGCATTAATGAACATGCCAGCATTCTTATTTTCAGTACCGAAGGTGATACGAATGAAGATCGCTACCGGGATATTGTCTGGAACGGTGCCTGGCCGCTTTAATTATTACCGATATATATCAAGATAAATATTTATTATCTCATTCAGGCGAGATATCCCTGAGCATGTCTTTATTTTAATGACCGATATAAGAGGAAGATTATTATGCAACTGCAACATAATCACTCGCTCATTCTTGACGGGAAACGGCTTATTTCCCAAATTAACGAACTGGGTGAAACAGGGGCGGATACAATTAACGGCGGCCGCACCCGGGCAGCCTTAACCGATGATGAAAAACGTGGCAGAGATCTGCTGGTCAAGTGGATGAAAGAACTCGACCTTGATATTCAGGTGGACAAGATTGGGAATATCTTCGGCACGCTGCCTGCCACCTCATCCGCTCCGGGCGACGCCAGTCGCCCGCTGATGATCGGTTCGCATATCGATACCGTCGTGAATGCCGGTGCGTTCGACGGCTGCTATGGCGTTCTGGCTGGCCTGGCGGTGGTCAGGGCGTTTCGACAGGCGGGCATCCAGCCCACCCGACCGATTACCGTGGCCGCGTTTACCAATGAAGAAGGCATCCGCTATCAGCCCGATATGATGGGATCGCTGGTTTATGCCGGTGGTGCACCGTTGGCGGCGATTCTGGACACCATCGGCACGGACGGCACGCGCCTGGGTGATGAGCTGGAACGCATTGGCTATGCCGGTGAGATGGAGCCAGGGGCAATTATCCCCCACGAGTATATTGAGCTGCATATTGAGCAGGGGCCGATTCTGGAAGCGGAAGGCATTCAGATTGGTGCCGTCGAGAATTTGCAGGGCATCTCCTGGCAGGAGATTACCATTACCGGCACCGCCAACCATGCGGGCACCACGCCGACACGCCTGCGACATGATGCCGGGTATGCGGCGGCAAGCGTCATCACTTTCCTGCGGGACATTGCAGCAAACGGCACCACGCTGGCGACGATTGGCAGCATGCGTTTTGAGCCGAACGTCATCAATGTTATCCCGCGCCTGGCCCGGTTCACCGTCGACCTGCGCGACCCGGATGAAGCGCGCTTACAAGCCGCTGAGCAGAAGCTGAAAGATTTCCTTGCTGCACTGGCCGAAAAAGAAGGCGTTCAGATCTCCTCAGAGCAGCTCGTTCGCTTCCAGCCGGTCATGTTTGACCAGGGTATCGTTGCGCAGATTATTCAATCCGCTGAAAGCGCTGGCCTGAGCTATCGCCGTATGACCTCCGGTGCCGGGCACGATGCACAGATGATCGCCCGCATCGCCCCTGCGGCGATGATTTTTGTCCCCAGCAAAGACGGCATCAGCCACAACCCGGCGGAATTTACCTCCGAAGAGGAACTGATTCGCGGTGCGAATTTGTTACTGGATGTGGTTAAACACCGGCTGCCTGACTACCAGAACTGATTCATACATTCATCATTTCAACGCTGACTGGAATGATGAATTTAATAAAACACGGAGATAAATATGAGCGATTTAACCGCATTTCATCAACAGCTGACAGCGTGGCGGCACTATCTTCACACTGTTCCTGAAACAGAATTCGATTTGGTAAAAACGCCCGATTTCGTTGCGGAGAAATTGCAGGCAATGGGCATCACCGTCTATCGCGGCATTGGCAAAACCGGTCTGGTTGGCGTGCTGAAAAAAGGCACCAGCGACCGCAGCATCGGTTTGCGCGCGGATATGGATGCACTGGATATTCTTGAAACCAGCACGCACGACTATGTTTCAAAAACCAAAGGAAAAATGCACGCCTGCGGACACGATGGTCATACCGCGACGCTGCTTGGCGCGGCGCAGCTGTTGCAGGAAAACTACGATTTTGACGGCACGGTGTATTTCGTTTTCCAGCCCGATGAAGAACACGGTCACGGTGCGCGAGCGATGATCGCGGATGGGCTGTTCGAGCGATTTCCGATGCAGGAGATCTATGGCGCGCATAATATGCCGGGCATTCCGGTGGGCAAATTTGCCACCTGCGTCGGCGGGATCATGGGCAGTGAAGACAACTTCATCATCCGTATTCGTGGCAAAGGCACCCACGCGGCCAGGCCGCATATGGGTAAAGATCCGATGGTCATCGCGGCGGAGATCATCACCTTTCTGCAAACCATTGTCTCCAGAAATGTGGATCCCTCCCTTTCTGCGGTGATTTCATGCACTGAAATTCATACCGACGGCGTGCGCAACGCGATTCCGGCGAATGTTGAGATCCGAGGCGATACGCGCTCTTACGATCCGGAAGTGCAGGCGCTGCTGGAAAAACGCATGCGGATTATCTGTAATTCAATTTGCGAGATGCACGAAGCGGAATGTGAATTTATCTATACCCATGAATATTCCCCGACGGTCAATCATGCCCGGGAAACCGCGTACGCCGTTGAAGCCGCCAATCAGGTGTTTGGCAGCGAGAATGTGGACCCCAAGACCTTACCGATGATGATCTCCGAAGATTTCGGCGCATTTCTTGAAAAAGTACCCGGTGCGTTTGTCTTTATAGGTAATGGGTGTGAGAAAGACGGCAAAGGTTATTTACCCTTGCATAGCTCATCCTACGATTTCAATGACGACATTCTTATTACGGGAGCAACATTCTTTGCCGAACTGGCAAGCCATCGCCTGTTGAAAAATAGTCAGTAAATTAAAAAATAACATTAAAGATAAAACAGCCTTATCCGATAACTGAAGAAAAACTGAATAATAAAAATAACAGCTATTTCTACACGGCATTTAAATAATGCTGTGGGAATAGCTGCATCATCTTACCAATATTCTGTATGGTCAGTCATAAAATATAAGAGGCTCACTATGGAAATCCTACGTTCAATAAACGCCATTTTCTGGGGGTGGCTGGTCGCCGGTTTGCTGCTGGGAACCGGGGTATTTTTTGCCATCAGGCTGTCATTCCCACAGATTAAATATTTCACAAAAATCTTTAACGCCTTAATTAACAGCCGAAAGTCCGGTGACAAAAAAGGCGTCTCCGGGTTTGGTGCCCTGTGCGCGGCACTAAGCAGCCAGGTGGGAACGGGCAGCCTGGTGGGCGTGGCAACGGCGCTGGCCTCCGGCGGGCCTGGCGCGATTTTCTGGATGTGGATCACCGCCCTGCTGGGGATGGGGATCAGCTTTAGCGAAGCGATACTCGCCATCCTGTTCCGCGAAAGCAACGGTGACGGCACCTATCGCGGCGGACCGGCCTATTACATCTCTAAAGGACTGAATTTTAAACCGCTGGCCATCGCGTTTTCGATCAGCATGATTATCGGCATGGGCTTCTTCTACGCCATGGTTCAGGGCAATTCCGTTATTCTGGCAACGACAGGTATTTTCCACATTCACCCCGCTATTATTGGCCTGATTCTGGTGGCTTTTGTCTCGATTATTATATTTGGCGGCGTGAAGCGTATTAGTGATTTTGCTTCCGTCTTCGTTCCGTTCCTTGCCATCAGCTATATTATTCTTTCCCTGTTTATCATTCTTTCCAATGTCGAAAAACTCCCCGCCGTTATTTCATTAATCATGACCCAGGCGTTTAATTTCGATTCTGCCGCTGGCGGCGCGGCGGGATACACCATCTATCTCGCCTTCCGGTACGGCGTGGCTCGCGGGCTATTTTCAAACGATGCGGGTAACGGCACCACGCCAAGCATGCATGCGACGGCGATTGTCAGCCATCCGGTGACTCAGGGTTTCACCGCCATGTTTGGCACTTTCTTTACCACCATTATCGTCTGTAGCTGTACGGCCTTTACCATTCTGCTGACCGGCGCGCTGGACAGCGGGCAAACGGGTGTCGAACTGACGCAAAGTGCCTTTAGCCTTGGCGTTGGCTCATGGGGGAAAAATATTGTCTTTATCGCCATGCTGATGTTTGGCTTTAAATCGATCATTGCCAATATCTACTATGGCGAAGTGAATCTTCGCTGGCTCACCGGCAATAAAATCCTCCTGCAGGTCTACCGTCTGTTGTGCTGTACTCTGGTCGTCTTCTGCGGAATGATCCCGGTCGCCACAATCTGGGAGCTGGTTGACTTTGCGGCGGCCACGTTAATTATCTTCAATGCCCCTGCCCTGCTCATGCTGTCAAAATATGTCCTTTTCGCCCTGCGGGATTACGTTACGCAGAAGAAAAATGGCGTTGATGACCCCGAGTGGGACTACAGCCTTGATGTGAAAGCCAGGCTGAATAACATGAAGAAAAGCGCATTAGAACGCGAACAGCAAAATTAAAGCAAAGCTCAAAATCCATTAACCCAAAAGATAAACCGCCTGTGGGAGGATTCACTCTCTGCCGCCACAGGCTGACCTGAAAATCAGGACCGATAATGATCGGGCTACCTCAGACAGATTACCGGCCCTGCCCTTCGGCTGAACGCTGTACAACAGTCTACGGCTCCGGGTCGCCATGTAAAGTGACCATCATTAAACCTTCACACCCTACCGCACAGCGTTATCTTTCGCGCAGTAAAATACGCGCAATAAAAAATATTAATCATTAATTTCAAACAGATAATAATTATCTCGCCGTTTTTTGCACATACGTGCAAAGAATTCGCAGAACTGTAACATTGCGCCGATATATTCCTGTCTGACCTTCACTGCCAGGGATAAATCCGTGTCCTACCCAACCGAAATACGCCACCGTCAGGCCGCGTGGCCCAGGTTCCGCCACCGGCTGTCGATTGTCAGCCATGAACCCGCCAACCTGCTGGCGGCCCTCCTTCTGATGCTGTTTAGCTGGATTATTCTTGCCCCGGTGGTGTCGGTGCTGCTGAATGCGGTGCTGGTTCAGAGCGGCGATGAAGGCCGCACCGGAGCGACAGAGGGCACGATGACCGCGTATTACCTGCTGCGCACGCTGACCTCGCGGATGTCCGAGCTGCTGCTGTGGACGCCGATGCTGAATACGCTGGCGGTGGCGCTGAGCACCGTGGTGGGCGCGATGGTGGTGGGTGTTTCGCTGGCGTGGCTGATCAACCGCACCGATATCGCTGGCAGAAAGTGGTTTGCCACCCTGCTGATCGTGCCGTTTATGCTGCCCTCCTGGACCTTTGCGCTGGCGTGGAACACCATTTTCAAAAATCACGCCATCGGCGGGCAGCCGGGCTGGCTGGAGGCGATGGGCATTCAGACGCCGAACTGGATGGCCTACGGTTACTTCCCTATCGTGGTGATTATGGTGCTGCACTACGCCCCGCTGGTGATCCTGATTGTCGGCAACGCTCTGAAGCGCATGGACAGCCAGATGGAAGAGTGCGCCCGCGTGCTCGGTGCCTCTCGCAACGCCATCGCCTTTAAAATCATTATTCCGCTGGTGCGCCCGGCGCTGCTTTCCGCCGCGCTGCTGATTTTTGCCGACTGCATCGGCGAGTTCGCCCTGCCCTATATTCTCGGCCTGCCGGTGCATTTCGATACGCTCTCCACCGGGTTGTATCGCGCTATCGGCACGCGTCAGTCCGGCGTGGCAGCGGTGATTGCCACGGTGATCATGCTGATGGGCATGCTGACTCTGATGCTGGATATGAAAATGCTGCGCGAGGCCAAACGCTTCGTTACCGTTGGCGGCAAAGGCGTGATGGAGCGCCGCCGTAATCTGGGCCGCTGGCGCATCGCCGCCGGGGCAATGCCGCTGCTGTTCGTGCTGCTCGGCGTGGCGATCCCGCTGCTGACCCTGTTCCTGTCGACCATTATGATCCTGCCGGGGCGCTTTACCCCCGACAACTTCACCCTCGCCTACTGGATCGGTCACGATCTGGATACGGTAGCGCTGCGCAGCGGCATTCTGCTGACCCCGGAATTCTGGCACACGGTGGGGAACACCCTGCTGATCGTCGGCTCGGCTTCCGTCGCCTGCGGCGTGCTGGGTTTACTGGTTGGCTACGCGGTGATGCGCTGCCATTTTCGCTGGATGGCCGCCTGCCTGCGCCAGCTCACCTTCCTGCCTTATCTGGTGCCGGGCATCGCCTTTGCCGCCGCGTTCCTGTCGCTGTTTGCGGTAGCCAGAGGCCCGGTTCCGGCGCTGTACGGCACGCCGCTGATTCTGGTGCTGGCGCTGATTGCGGAAAAAATGCCGTACGCCAGCCGCTCCGGCATCGCCGCAATGACCCAGCTGGGTAAAGAAGCCGAAGAAGCGGCGCGCATTGCCGGAGCGGGCTGGTTCGCCCGCATCCGTCGCATTGTGATCCCGATTCAGGCCGCGCCGCTGGCTACCGGCGTGCTGCTGCCGTTTATCTCAGGGATTAAGGGCGTCAGCCTGTTCGTCATCCTCGCCACCCCGGCGACCGACGTGCTGACCACTTATTCGCTGCGCCTGATTGACTACAACTACCAGCAGGCGGCCAACGCCGTGGTGCTGATGATTGCGCTGATTTCATGGGCTGGCACGGTGTTGATCCAAAGGATCACCGGTACTGGTCTGGCTGACGGACTGGAGAAATAAGATGCCGACGATTCATTTAAACAACCTCACCAAAACCTACCCCGGCAGCGATGCACCGGCGGTGAATAACATCAACCTGACGGTAAAAGACGGCGAGTTTATGTGCCTGCTGGGGCCGTCCGGCTGCGGTAAAACCACCATTCTGCGGATGATCGCCGGGATCGAGCACGCCAGCGGCGGCGAGATCCACATCGGCGATAAGATCGTTGATTCCATCTCGCAGGGCACCTGGGTGCCGCCGGAAAAGCGCGGCATCGGCCTGGTGTTTCAGAGCTACGCGCTCTGGCCGCATATGACCGTGGAGCAGAACGTCGATTTTGGCCTGCGCCTGCAAAAAGTGCCAACCCGCGAACGCATCGCCCGCTGCCAGGACGTGATGGAAAAGCTGCGCATTGCCGATTACGCCAAGCGCTATCCGGCACAGCTTTCCGGTGGCCAGCAGCAGCGCGTCGCTCTGGCCCGTATGCTGGCGGTGAACCCCGGCGTCCTGCTGCTGGATGAACCGCTCTCCAACCTTGATGCTACCCTGCGGCTGGAGATGCGTGCCGAGCTGCGTCGCCTGCATGAAACCTTTGGCACAACCATCGTCTTCGTCAGTCACGACCAGTGGGAGGCAATGACCCTCGCCACCACCATTGCGGTGATGAGCGCCGGGCATATGCAGCAGGTCGGCACGCCGGATGAGATCTATGCCACCCCGGCCAACCGCTTTGTCGCCGAGTTTATCGGTACGCCACGGCTAAATATGATCCCGCTGGACCAGCCGGTCAGCCCGCTGGCACAGCATCTTCAGCAGCGTTTTGACCTGCTCGATCGCACCCTGCACTGCGGCATTCGCCCGGAGGAGATTGTGCTTAGCGAAGGGGCTGGCAACAACGGCATTACGATGACCATCGACAACATTATGCCCACCGGTGGCAGTTGGGTGATTGAGCTGGTAGCCGGAGAGGATCGCCTGTTCCACTCCACGCAGCTGCGGCCGCGCTGGCAGGCGCGCCAGCAGGTGCACTGCCAGCTCCCGACTCACTCCCTGCACTTCTTTAACAACAGCGGGATGCGTCACGACGTTTACACACGTTAATTCGTTTTTATCACTTTTAAGGGAACCACCATGAAGCGCAATTTGACCGCCGCCGTTATCGCCAGTGCCCTGCTGGGCAGCACTTTTGCTCAGGCTGAAACGTTCGATCTTCAACAGCTGATCGCCGCCGCAAAGCAGGAACAGCCGATTACCGTGTATGCCTCCACCGGTAAAATCGTCCAGCAGGCAAAAGCCTTCAGCGAGCAGTACGGGTTACAGGCTAACGGCGTTAAAGCCGATGCGCCGCAGATCATTGAAATTATCAGCCGGGAAGCACAGGCGAAAAACGTGCGGGCCGACGTCGCCATCGTTGAGGATGCTCCGGCGGGAATGACACAGCTGCTGAATAAAGGCTATGTGCAGAGCTGGGTGCCGGACGATCTTAAGAGCAGCATCCCCGCGCGCTATCAGGACCCGCTAACCGTGGTGCTGGCCCCGAACGTTTTTGCCTACAATACCGCTCATCACGCCACCTGCCCGGTGACTAACCTCTGGCAATTGACCGAACCGGCATGGCGCGGCCGCGTGGCGATGCAGGACCCGACCAGCAAACCGGCCTATACCGACTGGTTCAGCCAGATGGAAACCCACTACGACCAGCAGGTGCGCGAGGCCTATCAGCAGCAGTTCGGCAAACCGCTGCAAACCGACGAGAAGTCCGCCACCGCGGCCTTTGTGAAGGCGCTGGCGGGCAACGGCGTGCTGCTGACCCACTCCGACAACGATGCCGCCTCCGCCATCGGCGCGCCGGACGGTAAAACCGACTTCGTCGGCCTGGTGTCTACCGCCAAATTTCGCGACAACAAGCAGGGCATGAAGCTGGGCCTGTGCAGCGGCCTGAAGCCGTTTATCGGCTGGAATTACCCGAGCCTCGGCGTGGTGGCCACCGGCAGCAAAAGCCCGAACACCGCGAAGCTGTTTATTCACTATCTGCTGACCGCCGAAGGCATCGCCCCGCAGGGCGTGGACGGCAAAATGTCCACCAATCCGGCGGTGAAACTGCCTGCCGATGAGGCCTCCGGCATCGAAAAATATCGCGGCGAGCTGATGGAGTACCTGACCGCCACGGCGAAAGAAGACTGGAAAAGCCGCCAGGACTGGCAGGATATCTGGAGCCTGAACTACAAAAAATAACGCCCCGCGCAGCGACGGGGCAGTTCCTCTTTCACTCAGAACAGGCAGCATATTTTGACCACGATCGATATTGCACAGCGCGAAGCGGCGCTCAAACGCATTGTTACCGAAGCCGGGGATACCGCCCTGCGCTTCTTCCACTCCCGTAGAGCGGGGGAATACGAACTCAAGGGCCATCAGGACATTCTGACCGAGGCCGATACCTTCGTTGAGGCGATGATTTTACGGGCGATTGGCGACGCCTTCCCCGACGATCTGATCCTCGGCGAAGAGTCCGCCAGCCAGCCCGCCAGCGCGGAGAGCCTGTGGGTGGTCGATCCGATTGACGGCACCGCCAACTTTGCCCGCGGCATCGCCCATTTCTGCGTCTGCATTGCCTGGGTTCACCGGGGTGTAACCGAGCTGGGCGCGATTTATAACCCCTCAAGCCAGGAGCTGTATCTGGCGCGGCGCGGCCACTATGCGCTGAAAAACGACCGGCCGCTGCGCTGCACCGCGGTTAGCGACACGCAGCGTGCCGCCGTCGAACTGGGCTGGTCTGCCCGCCACGGCCAGCGCCGCTATCTGGAGGTGATGAGTTCGATTCTGAATCTCGGCACCAGCGTGCGGCGCGGCGGTTCCGGCGCGCTGGCGCTGGCGTGGGTGGCGGAAGGCCGCACCGATGGCTATGTGGAAATTCATATGAACGCCTGGGACTGCCTGGCAGGGATGCTGCTGGTGCGCGAAGCGGGCGGCCGGATTGGCATCGCGCCACAGACGGCCGAAGGGATTTTCAACGGTCTGCCGGTGCTGGCCGTCGCCCCCGGCATCGCCAGCGAACTGTCCCGTGCGGCGGGAATTCCGCTGGCGGAAGAACCGCAGGCGACGGATGATCACGCCAGCGGATCTGAGGCCGCGCCCGTCGCAGGCACAGCGGTGAATGACGGTGAATCGGTCACCGCCCCGGAATCGACCATCGGACAGGCGACGGATGCCGTTCAACCGGCCGTGCCGCACTATCCCCGCCCGCCGATCAGCCTGATTGTGGAAGACTTCCCCGGCTGGGGAATGGATATCTATATCGGCGGTTCAGCCGGGGTGAGCGATGCCGCGCTGCTGGCTGAGCACGATATCGGCGTGGTGATTAACTGCGCGGTAAACCTTGATATCGACTGGGTAAACACGCCGGAAGCCGGCGCCGCCGCGCATCTGCTTTCACACGGTGCCGGGCCGGTGCGCTACTACAAGCTGGGGCTGATCGACGGCGATGGCAACGCGCCGGAGATGCTGCACGCGGGCTATCAACTGATGCGCTCTGCGCTGCTGCAACAGATCCCGGATAAAGCCTCCTACCGCAATCGCCGACGTGGCAACATCCTGGTCAACTGCCGCGGAGGCCGCAGCCGCTCGGTGTCGTTAGTGGCGCTGTTTATGCACCTGGAGTGCCCGGAGCGCTTCCCGACGCTTGATGCCGCGATTGCGTTAATCCGCGACCGCCGCCAGCTCCACCCGGATGAGTGGTTTGAAGCGCCGAAGCCGTCGCTGACCCGGCTGGCGGAGCAGGCCATTGCTCGCGAACGGGCCATCGCCGCAGCGGAACAGCGTAATGAGCGATAGCAGCAAACAGGCCGGATTTGCCAGCGCCACCGAGGTGGCGCGCCTGGCGGGCGTCTCCCGCTCGGCGGTGTCGCGCACCTTTACCCCCGGCAGCAGCGTCTCGGCGGAAACCCGGCGCAAGGTGCTCGCCGCCGCAGAGGCGCTGAACTACCACGTTAACCATCTGGCGCGCGGCCTGTCGAAGGAGGCCAGCCGCCCGGTGTGTATTCTCGGCGGCAATCTGGCCTCGCCGTATCAGTCCAGCCTGCTGGAGCACCTGACCCGCCGCCTGAACCAGGCCGGGCGCGCGGTGATGGTGATCAACACCGACGACGGTGAAGCGAGCGCCAAAGAAGCCCTGCAGCAGACGCTGAACTACCGTTCCACCGCCACCATCGTGCTGTCGGGCAAACCGCCCGGCTCGCTGATTGAGATCTGCCTGCAAAGCGGGCAGCAGGTGATTCTGATTAACCGCATGGGTCAGTATGCCGGTGCGGACACCATCGACATCGACTACAGTTCGACGATGAAGGAGGCTTTTGACCACCTGATCGCCGCCGGATGTCAGCATCTTGCCGTGGTTTCCTCCACCGCACGTTCACCCAGCATGGTGATCCGTGAAACCGGCTTTATGCAGGCCGCTGCCGACGCGGAGGCCGACGTTTCCCTGATCCGCCCAGGCAGTACCAGCTACCAGACCGGCGTCCTCGCCGCTCGTGAGCTGTTAAGCCAGCCAACGCGGCCGGACGGCGTATTCTGCGTCACCGATCTGATCGCCTGCGGCTTTATCGACGCCGCACGCCATGAATTTGGCCTGCGCATCCCGGACGATCTCTGCGTGATTGGCTTCGATGATATCGAACAGGCCAGCTGGCTGGGCTATCGGCTCACCACCTTCTCGCAGCCGCTGGCGGAGATGGCGGAAGCAGCCTGCGAGCTGCTGCTTTCCCCGGACGCAGAACGGCCGGGAAGCCGGGTTTTTGATGCGCGTCTGGTTAAGCGAGGAACGCTGCGCTAAAGCGGAATTGAGCGCAAGCGCGATCGGCATCAGCACAGGAAAAATTCAGCGAGTTTTGACTAATAATCCCCCAAAAAGCAGTGAGATTTATCGTATACTGATTGTGCTATAAGAATAAATTCACCTCGCTGAACGTCCACCGCCCTCGAAGCCGTTGGTTACCGCACAGCACCCCGCCCACGCGCGGGGTTTTTGTATTACAAAGATAAAATGGACATACCGCGCGCTGCGGGATGCTGACCGGCATCAGAGAATAACAGGAGACTTCATGGCTAATCCCTATCGCGAACTGTTTGCCACACCCGGAGTACTGGGGCTGGCGGTCGCGAGTACTATTGTGCGCCTGCCGCAGGCGATGATCGGCATCGGCATTGTGACCATGCTGGTGCAGAAGACCGGACAGTACTGGCTGGCCGGTGCCGTGGCCGGGGTTTACACGCTGGCAAATGCGCTGGTTGGCCCGCAGATTTCCAAGGTGGTAGACCGACGCGGGCAAAGCCGGGTACTGCCCTATGTCACCGCCTACAGCATCGGCATGCTGATGGCGCTGATTGTCGCGGTGTATATGCAGGCACCCGCCCCGCTGCTGTTTATTCTGGCGGCGATGGCTGGGGCGATGCCGAGTATGCCGGCAATGATTCGCGCCCGCTGGCTACAGCTTTTCCGCGGCAGGCCGCAGCTGCACACCGCGTTCTCGCTGGATACGGTGATTACCGAGCTGGTGTTTACCATCGGCCCACCGGTAGCTATCGTGCTCAGTACCAGCGTCTTCCCCGAAGCCGGGCCGCTGGTGGCGCTGCTGCTGCTGATCGTTGGCATCACCGCCTTTCTGATGCAGAAGCAGACCGAGCCGAAGGTGGTGGAAGGCCTGGGTAAGCAGACCAGCTCGACCCTGCTGATCCCCGGCGTACGCACCATCGTCTTCGCGCTGCTGGCGCTGGGGGTGATTGCCGGTTCGGTTGAGGTGGCGGTGGTTGCCTTCGCCAATATGCAGGGCTGGCCGTCTGCCGCCAGCTTTGTGCTGGCCGCCTATGCGCTGGGATCGATGATCGCCGGACTGCTGTTCGGTACGTTAAAAATTACCGCACCGATCGAGAAGCAGTTCCTGTGCGGCGGCGTGGTGATGGCGGTAACGACACTGTTCCCGATTTTATCCCCCAACGTTTACGTGCTGGCCCTAACGCTGTTTTTTGCCGGTGTGTCGTTTGCGCCAACGATGGTTATTGTGATGAATATCGGCACCACGATTCTGCCGCCTTCCAGGATTACCGAAGGGCTGACGTGGATGACCACCGGCATCAGCCTCGGCGTGGCGCTGGGCAGCGTGCTGGCGGGGATGGTTATCGATCTCCACGGCGCGCGGGCCGGATTCAGCGTGGCGATGATCGCCGGGCTGGTGATGGTGCTTATCGTTCTGATGGGGCTGCGCGTGCTGCGGTCGTCGTCTGCGGTGTGCGTTGAGACGGCGAGTTAACCCTCGTCGTCGTTGGCAAAATCGTTGATTTTCACTACAGGCATCAAGCTTAATTCTGGGCTTGGTGCCTGTTAATGACAGGAGGAAAATACCACACCACGCGTTATACGGCTGACTGCTCTGTCTGGGCCTGAATCTCATGCAGCAATGCCTGAATTAACCCTGATGCATAGCGCTGTGCGAGAATACGTTCGTCATCATTCTCAATGGCAAAAAATCGAGCGTAGGCAACAGCCCCCACTTTTTCAAAGCCCTCACCGTAGTCGTCATCGCAGAAACGCCGTGCCAGTGCGGCTAATCCATCCCTGAGTGCCTCCTGATGCAGCCTCGATCGAATCCGAACGACAAAAAGTGCAGCAACTTCTTTAACCGAACCTGAATACCGAATAACGTGAATAAGGTCGGCAGCATCTTTATTTTCCTGCCGCTGGTCCAGCGCAATAGCCTTCAGGATCACAAAAGATGGAACATCCGCAAAACGCACCATGTCCACAGACATGCCACCGCCATCCAGAAGTTCCGCGGCAACTTCTCGCTCCTGATACCAATCATTTACGATCCCAACATGTTTGATTGTGAGAGCAGATACCGACTCACCGCTGACACTGACCGTCCTACCCGGAGTATCATTCCCTGCATCGCGAAGAAGTTCGACAACCACCTCAATCTGCTTATCGACCCTCCTTCGCCATCTCCAGGATGCCGCCTTTCCATCTTCCAGCCATCGTTCAAATCCCCGAGCCTTTAGCTGATCCGCCAGACTGGAGTATTCATTTCCAACGGCCAATACCTCAAGATTTAGCACAATATCTACATCAGAAGTCCCAACGTGCATCGGCACATCAGGAGGGGATTCAGGAGTAAGGTAACGTGGCACCAATCCACCCACCAGGCGTAGCGTATCCTTCAAATTTCCAAATGTACTGAGCAGTGTCAAAAGCGTTCTCTCACACGCGAGAGTAACATCAGTATCGTACCCTGATGCAGTACAAGGTTTCAGTTCCTTTGCCATAACAACTCCAGGTGTTTTCTAAAGCTATCAGCCAGTTCTTTATTGCGCCCACGTCCATTTAGCAAGTCCAGATACAGAATGTACGGACTGGCAAAATAACCCAGACGACCTGCGCACTTACTGCGGAAAAGTAAGCTCGCCCCCCGGCGTTCGACCAGCGAGATATTGGCCCCTTTTGGGGCTGGTTTAAGATTCAGTGCTTCCGCCATCAAATGGCCGTCACCATCAGCCACAACGATTTCTGCGCTATCTGTACCCGTCAGTACAGGCACAATCGTATTGGCTGCAGCTGTCCCGGTGAAAGCCCAGGCGAAATCAATTTGATGTGTATCTATCCTTTCGGCAAGCTCACCCAGCAGGAGGCCAGGATTTTCAACGAAGGCATACCATCTGGATTCCTGAGCATTACGCCCCCGCCAGTTTTCAGCCCAGGCGTCCAGGAGAAGCCCGGGTCGTATCAGCTTTCTACGTTTGCCCGGCCCTTTACCTTCCTCATTAACCCATTCCCGCAAAATGAGTTCCTGCAAAACCAATGAACAAGTGTATTGAGATGTTTGGGCAAGCCTCGCCAACTCCGTTCCTGATAGCCAGGTATCGTTGTGCATTAACAGAGCATGGACAACGTTTTCACGCGCATCAGTGAACAGATCAACCACGCCCTCTTTTTTTCTCACTGGATTTGAGGGTTTTTCTATATTAATCAACCAGAAACCATGTTTAAGGAAAAGGCTTCCACCGGATTCGTAATAGGCAAAACCTGATTCCTTTAGTTCCCTTTTAGATCCGGGACTGAGGGATTGCGCGGCAACCATACCAATAATGTCGCCAGGGTGGCGATGCGCATTTTTGCGAAGATTTAACCGCCTGACTGCATTCCGGATATCTCTCGGATAACCGCTACTAACGATCTCAACATGAATAGTCAGTACGCTGTTTTGCATCTTAATGTTGATTGCGTCATCAGGTGCAGACGTTTCGGACGCACCAGGTTCAGGAACTGACACTGTATGAATAGCAGCATCGGTTCCAATTGCATCAGTCAGACTTTTAATCAATGCTTCCAAAGTCTGCCTTCTAAATCCAGGCCTTACAGCCCTGATTCCAGCCATATTATTAGCCTTAAATTCGTTATTAGCTGTACAGCTAATAATATAAAATTAGCAAATATTAAAGCTAACCTAATCATAAACTGTGCAAATAACAAGCGTTTTAAGGTTGAGCCAGGCCTGTGGCTGGAATAAAAAAACCCTGCCGAAGCAGGGTTTTTCATGGACTTAACTTGCGTTCTTTGTTGCTTAGAACGGGATATCGTCATCAAAGTCCATTGGCGGTTCGTTGTTCGCCGGAGCGCTGTTCTGCTGTGGCTGCTGCGGGCGAGACTGCGCGCCGCCGCTGAACTGGTTGCCGCCCTGTGGCTGCTGTGGCTGGCCCCAGCCGTTATTGTTGTTCTGGCCGCCACCTGCCGGTGCGCCGCCGCCCTGTGCACGGCCGCCCAGCATCTGCATGGTGCCGCCAACATTAACAACAACTTCGGTGGTGTATTTTTCTACACCGGCCTGGTCGGTCCATTTGCGGGTTTGCAGGGAGCCTTCGATATAAACCTGAGAACCTTTACGCAGGTATTCACCGGCCACTTCCGCCAGCTTGCCGAACAGCACAACGCGGTGCCACTCGGTCTTCTCTTTGGTTTCACCGGTCTGCTTGTCACGCCAGCTTTCGGACGTAGCCAGAGTAATGTTGGCAACGGCACCGCCATTTGGCATGTAGCGGACTTCCGGATCCTGACCCAGATTCCCAACTAAAATAACTTTGTTTACGCCTCTGCTGGCCATGTTGCTGTCTCCGATAAATGTGTCTGACTAAGTCTAAGCGCAAAATTCTAACACGCACACCTCTTAATGACACGTGCAGAGATCCGCGTTTACGAGGCGGATCGAAAACTCTTTTTTAATACAACGCATAACGATCGGGGAGCAAAACCGCAGCAGAAAGCGGATCGACCGGGATGGCACCTGACGCCAAAACACTGGTTATCCATTCAGGTTTTTTTGTGCCATAATGACGTGTTTCTTTTCTGGCCATGCCGGGCAGGCATGGTGAGGTTTGTGCTAATCCGGGAATTGTGAATGGATAAGATCGAAGTACGGGGTGCCCGCACCCACAATCTGAAAAATATTAACCTGATCATTCCGCGCGATAAACTGATCGTCGTCACCGGCCTGTCAGGTTCCGGGAAATCCTCGCTGGCGTTCGATACGCTGTATGCCGAGGGCCAGCGCCGCTACGTGGAGTCGCTCTCCGCCTATGCGCGTCAGTTCCTTTCGCTGATGGAAAAGCCGGACGTTGACCATATTGAGGGGCTGTCACCGGCGATCTCAATTGAGCAGAAATCCACCTCACACAACCCGCGTTCCACCGTCGGGACCATTACTGAAATTCACGACTACCTGCGCCTGCTGTTTGCCCGCGTCGGCGAGCCGCGCTGCCCGGATCACGATGTGACGCTGGCCGCACAGACCGTCAGCCAGATGGTGGACAACGTGCTGGCGCAGCCGGAAGGCCGCCGCCTGATGCTGCTGGCACCGATTATTAAAGAACGTAAGGGTGAGCACACCAAGACGCTGGAAAACCTCGCCAGCCAGGGCTATATCCGCGCGCGTATCGATGGCGAAGTCTGCGATCTTTCCGATCCACCGAAGCTGGAGCTGCAGAAGAAGCACACCATTGAAGTGGTAGTGGATCGCTTTAAGGTGCGTGAAGATCTGGCGCAGCGCCTGGCGGAGTCGTTCGAAACCGCGCTGGAGCTGTCCGGCGGCACCGCCGTGGTGGCCGATATGGACGATCCGAAGGCCGAAGAGCTGTTGTTCTCCGCCAACTTCGCCTGCCCGGTGTGCGGCTACAGCATGAGCGAGCTGGAACCGCGCCTGTTCTCCTTCAACAACCCCGCCGGTGCCTGCCCGACCTGCGACGGGCTGGGCGTGCAGCAGTATTTCGATCCGGATCGCGTGGTACAGAACCCCGATCTGTCGCTGGCCGGTGGGGCCATTCGCGGCTGGGATCGTCGTAACTTCTACTACTTCCAGATGCTGCGCTCGCTGGCCGATCACCTCGGCTTTGACATTGAAGCACCGTTCAGCTCGCTGAAAGAGTACGACCGTAAGGTCATTCTTTACGGCTCCGGCAAAGAGAATATCGAATTCAAATACGTTAACGATCGCGGTGATACCTCGGTGCGTCGGCATCCGTTTGAGGGCGTGCTGCACAATATGGAGCGCCGCTATAAAGAGACGGAATCCTCCGCCGTGCGTGAAGAGCTGGCGAAGTTTATCAGCAACCGCGCCTGCGCAAGCTGTAACGGCACCCGCCTGCGTCGTGAAGCGCGCCACGTGTTTGTGGAAAACACCACGCTGCCGACCATCTCGGATATGAGCATCGGCCACGCGATGACCTTTTTCGAAAATATGAAGCTCAGCGGCCAGCGCGCCAAAATCGCCGAGAAGGTGCTGAAAGAGATTGGCGATCGCCTGCGCTTCCTGGTTAACGTCGGTCTGAACTACCTTTCCATGTCCCGTTCGGCGGAAACGCTCTCCGGCGGCGAGGCGCAGCGTATCCGCCTGGCCAGCCAGATCGGTGCCGGGCTGGTTGGCGTGATGTACGTGCTGGATGAGCCGTCGATAGGCCTGCATCAGCGCGACAACGAGCGCCTGCTGGAAACGCTGGTCCACCTGCGCAATCTCGGTAATACGGTGATTGTGGTGGAGCATGATGAAGACGCGATCCGCGCCGCCGATCACGTGATCGATATCGGACCGGGTGCGGGCGTGCACGGCGGGCAGATCGTCGCGGAAGGCACCGTGGACGACATTATGGCGGTTGAGGAATCCCTTACCGGCCAGTTCCTCAGCGGCAAGCGCGGCATTGCCATTCCCGCCGAGCGGGTTAAAGGCGATCCGGAGAAGGTGCTGAAGCTGACCGGGGCGACCGGCAACAACCTGAAGGACGTGACGCTGACCCTGCCGGTCGGACTGTTCACCTGCATTACCGGAGTTTCCGGCTCCGGTAAATCCACGCTGATCAACGATACGCTGTTCCCTATCGCCCAGCGTCAGCTGAACGGTGCCACCATTGCCGAACCGGCCCCGTACCGCGAAGTGAGCGGCATGGAGCACTTCGACAAGGTGATCGACATCGATCAAAGCCCGATTGGCCGTACGCCGCGCTCTAACCCGGCGACCTATACCGGGATTTTCACCCCGGTGCGCGAGCTGTTTGCCGGGGTGCCGGAGTCGCGTACCCGCGGCTACACGCCGGGCCGCTTCAGCTTTAACGTGCGCGGCGGGCGCTGCGAGGCCTGCCAGGGCGACGGCGTGCTGAAGGTGGAGATGCACTTCCTGCCGGATATCTACGTGCCGTGCGACCAGTGTAAGGGCAAGCGCTATAACCGCGAGACGCTGGAAGTGAAGTACAAGGGCAAGAGCATTCACGAAGTGCTGGAGATGACCATTGAGGAAGCGCGTGAGTTCTTCGATGCCGTTCCGGCGCTGGCGCGCAAGCTGCAAACGCTGATCGACGTGGGCCTGTCCTACATCCGCCTCGGGCAGTCGGCGACCACGCTCTCCGGCGGTGAGGCGCAGCGCGTTAAGCTGGCGCGAGAGCTGTCCAAGCGCGGCACCGGCCAGACGCTGTATATCCTGGATGAGCCGACCACCGGTCTGCACTTTGCCGATATCCAGCAGCTGCTGGAAGTGCTGCACCAGCTGCGTGACCAGGGCAACACCATCGTGGTGATTGAGCACAACCTCGACGTGATCAAAACCGCCGACTGGATCGTTGACCTGGGGCCGGAAGGCGGCAGCGGCGGCGGCGAAATCCTGGTGTCCGGCACGCCGGAAACCGTCGCCGAGTGCGAGAAGTCCCACACCGCGCGCTTCCTCAAGCCGCTGCTGGTGAAATAAATCGAGAGGGCGGCAGCGTGCCGCCCTCTTTGCTTTCCGCAGTTTTCATCCGTTTTGTCGTTACTTTTCTGACATTCAGCGTTAAATCTTGCAGAAACAGGCAAGATTTAGCGACGTTTAGACATCCCCTCGTCATGCTTTCAGGACTATGCTTTACCCTCATCATTTGTGGAGGAAGGCCGCCTGTGTCATCACCTTTCTCCCGCCGCTATGGCCCTGCGCCATCTCATCATTTACCGGAGAAACCCATGAACATTACGCATGCTTATGCCGCCCAGGACGCAAAATCCAAACTGGCTCCGTTCGAGTTCCAGCCGCGTGAACTGCGGGAACATGATGTGCAAATTGAAGTGCTGTACTGTGGCGTGTGCCACTCGGACCTGCACCAGGCGCGCAATGAATGGCGTAACACCATTTTCCCGGTCGTGCCGGGCCACGAAATCGTTGGGCGCGTGACCGCCGTGGGCGCACACGGCCATAAATATAAGGTGGGCGATCTGGTCGGCGTGGGTTGCCTGGTCGACTCCTGTCGTACCTGCGACAGCTGTAAAGAAGATCTGGAGCAGTACTGCGAAGAGGGCTTCGTCGGCACCTATAACGGCCAGGACCGCATCAGCGGCGACATTACCTACGGTGGCTACTCCACGCAGGTGATTGTGCATGAAGACTTCGTGCTGCGCGTGCCGGAAAACCTCGATCCTGCCGCCGCCGCGCCGCTGCTGTGCGCCGGTATCACCACCTATTCACCGCTGAATCACTGGGGCGTTGGCCCGGGTAAAAAAGTCGGCATCGTTGGCCTGGGCGGTCTGGGACATATGGGCGTGAAGATTGCCCATGCGATGGGCGCGCATGTTGTGCTGTTTACCACTTCGCCGTCAAAAATCGAAGACGGTAAGCGCCTGGGTGCGGATGAAGTGGTGATCTCGAAAGATCCAGAGCAGATGGCGGCACATGCCAACAGCTTCGACTTTATCCTGAACACCGTGGCCGCACAGCACGATCTCAACCCGTTTATCACCCTGCTGCGCCGCGACGGCACCATGACACTGGTTGGCGCACCGGAACATGACCACCCGTCTCCGCAGGTGTTCAACCTGATCTTTAAACGTCGCAGCATTGCCGGTTCGCTGATTGGCGGCATTAAAGAAACCCAGGAGATGCTGGATTTCTGCGGTAAGCACAACATCACCTCCGATATTGAGCTGATCAATATCAATCAGATTAACGAGGCCTACGAGCGGATGCTGAAGAGCGACGTGAAGTATCGCTTCGTGATTGATATCGATACGCTGCGGGCGTAAAACACGCGCGGGCTGGCGCAGCAATGTGCCTGCCCGCTTATCGCTGTTGATATTTATACGGTTTTCTCACACTGGGCTTAATACCGTAATTTAAAACGGGAAAAGTGAATATTATCGGTAATGCCTAATTAAAAAGAGATTGATCGCGTTTAATACGCCAGGTTAATAGCATTAAGCGGCCATAAAGGATAATCGACAACATAATCAATGGACGGACCACTCAGATTCACAATGGCATCACCCCTCCCACCAGCAATGTATAACCCCATAAATTTATTGATAAAAAGCTAAAAATACTCAATGATACCGGTGACTCTTTTGTGTAATTTTCACCGATTACGCTTTATTGTGAGTCAGGTAGACAATTCCAGCTATTTCCTTTGCCTGATTAAATATTTTCTATTTGAATAAAATCCGATGAACCGCCTTTCCATGGTGCACTGCGCCGGTAATATGCACCAACAAAGTGCGAAAATATTAATTAAACGCCCGTTTACAGGCAGTTATTGTCTGGCATTGCTCTTGCATATGCTTGTATATACATGGCTGGACAATCACCAGCTAAATCCCAAACGAAATACAGAAGGAACCGCTATGCATTCTCTCCGTGTATTGAAACGTTCGCTGGCCGCGCTGTGCTGTGCCGGGATGCTCTCCTCTCTGGCCGCTCCGGCTTTTGCCGCCGAAGCGGACACCGTCAAAATGGGCGTTGAACCCTGGCTGGGCTACGGTCAGTGGCATGTTGCGGCGGATCAGAAGCTGTTTGAAAAGCAGGGCCTGAAGAAAGTCGACGTGATTAACTTTGCCGAAGACAAAGATATCAACGCCGCGCTGGCCAGCGGACAGATCGATGCCGCAAATATCGCCACCCATACCGCTATCGGGATGATCTCCGCCGGTCTGCCGATCAAAATCGTCATGGTGCTGGACCAGAGTAATACCGCCGATGCGATGCTGGTGAACAAGGATATCGCCACGCTGCAGGATCTGAAGGGCAAACAGGTGGCCTATGAAGAAGGCACCACCAGCGATATTCTGCTGCGCAGCGCGCTGGCCTCTGCCGGGCTGAAGTTCTCCGATATTAAACCGGTGCCCATGCCAGCGGCTTCAGCGGGCAGCAGCATTATCGCCGGGCGCGTCCCGGCGGCCGTGACCTATGAACCGTATCTGACCGTGGCGATGAAAGGCGACCCAAGCCTGAAGATGCTGTACAGCGGCCAGTCCGATCCGGGCCTGATCAGTGATGTGCTGGTGGTTCACGATGATTTTATTAAAAAACATCCGGAAGCGATTACCGCGCTGATCAAAACCTGGAACAGCTCACTGGATTACTACAACGCCCACACCACCGAGGCTCGCGCCATTATTTCCAAAGCGGTTGGTGCGTCTCCGGAGGATCTGCATACCGCCTTTGACGGCGTGAAATACTTCTCTCTGGCGGATAATAAAAAGCTGTTATCTCACGACTTTAGCGAAAAAACCTTCCCTCATCTGCTTAAAGCGGCGACCGATGCCGGCATTGTCAGCCAGCCGGTAACCCCGCAGCAGACTATTGATGCCAGCTTCGTTAATAACCAGTAGCCATCCCTCTTTCTTCCCGTCGCCTGACGGCGGGAGGAAAGATGTCAGGAGGAAATATGAGTGTGGTTGAGCAGCAAAAAACACCTCAGCAATCAAAAAAGCGCCGCAGACGCAGCAACCTGCTCACTATCGGGAAAACGCCTTCGCGCTCGCAGTTCCTGAGCATCGCCATCGGCGTCTTTGCCCTGTTGATTTTTGTCTGGTGGCTGGCGACCTCAATGGGTGCCATTAAACCGATTTTCTTACCGGGAATTGAACGCGTCTGGCAGCGGATGGTCGCGCTGGCAGCAGACGGCACGTTACAGAGTGATATCGAGAGCAGCCTGTACCGCATTATTATCGCCTTTGCGATCTCATCGGTGATGGCCATTGTCATCGGCGTACTGGCAGGCTGTTATGGCCTGGCAAAAGCCATCGTTGAACCGCTGGTCGATTTTGTCCGCTATATGCCGGTGGTGGCCTTTGTGCCGCTGACCATCCTGTGGACCGGTACCGACGATTTTCAGAAGTTCCTGGTGATCTGGATCGGCACTTTCTTCCAGCAGGTGCTGATGATGATCGACGCCGTGAAGCGCGTGCCGCCCGACTTCATCGGCCTGGGCCGTACGCTGGGCATGTCAGACCGTAAGATCCTGCTGCGCATCGTGATCCCCTCCGCCCTGCCCGCAATTTGGGACGCCCTGCGTATCAGCATCGGCTGGGCCTGGACGTGGCTGGTGCTGGCCGAACTGGTAGCCTCCACCTCGGGCCTTGGCTACCGCATCGTGGTGTCCCAACGCTATTTCCAGACCGACACCATTATCGGTTACATCCTGCTGCTCGGCCTGCTGGGCCTGATCACCGACCAGATTATGCGTGCCCTGGAGCGCGTGCTGTTCCGCTATAACCGGAGACGTTCCTGATGGCGACGCTAACGCTAAACAAGCTGGAAAAAAGTTTTCCCCTCGGCAAGAGCTACCGCCGCGTGCTGCACGGCATTGACCTGACGCTGAACGACAATGAGTTCGTGTCGATCGTCGGCACCTCCGGCTGCGGTAAAAGTACCCTGCTGTCGATTGCCGCCGGGCTGGAGGATTTTGACGGCGGTGATGTACTGGTCGACGGCGTGCCGATTGAAGGCCCGGGGCTGGATCGCGGCGTGGTGTTTCAGTCTTACACCCTGCTGCCGTGGCTGACCGCGCGCGGCAATATCGAGTTTGCCCTCAAGGCGGCGGGCACCCCGGCCAACGAGTGCCGTGATATCGCCCAGCAGCATCTGGAGCTGGTCAAGCTCGGCAACGCGGCCGATCGCTGGCCGGGTGAGCTTTCCGGCGGCATGAAACAGCGCGTGGCGATTGCCCGGGCGCTATCGTACCGGCCGAAAATTTTGCTGATGGATGAGCCGTTTGGCGCGCTGGATGCCATGACCCGCCACCAGATGCAGCAGCTGCTGGTGGAGATTTGGGAAAAGCATCGCCTGACGGTGATGTTTGTGACCCACGACATTGAGGAAGCGGTCTGGCTTTCCGACCGTATCGTGGTGATGGGCCAGGGGCATATCGATTCCACTTTCGACGTCAACTTGCCGCGCCCGCGCCATGAAAGCATTAACCGTACCCCGGAATTTATCGAGCTGCAGCACGACGTGCTGAGCCGCATTCAACAACACGCGATTGGCTAACTGAAAAAGGTAACACTATGTCTGTGACATTCCACGACCTGTCGGCTTCAACTGAATTACCCGCTGACCTTTTCAAACGCACTGAATCCGACCTGTCATTTTTCGTTGAGAAGGTGAAGCCGATTATTGCGGCGGTGAAGGAGGAAGGCGACAGCGCGCTGATCCGTTTCGCCCGTGAGTTTGACGGCGTGCAGCCGGAAAGCTTCTCGGTACGTGCTGAAGAACATGAGTTCGAAGAAGCCTTTGCGCGCGTTGATGCCGAAGTGATCGAGGCGATTCGCTTCTCGGTGGAGAACGTGCGCGCCTTCCACGAAGCGCAAAAGCCTGAAGAGATGTGGTGGAAAGAGATGCGCCCGGGCGCATTCGCCGGGGACCGCCACGTGCCGATCGATGCGGTGGCCTGCTACGTGCCGCGCGGCAAAGGCTCGTTCCCCAGCGTACTGATTATGACCACCGTGCCTGCCGTGGTGGCCGGAGTACCGCGCCCGGTGGTGATCACCCCGCCTGGCCCCGATGGCCGCGTGGATGATGCCACGCTGATCGCCGCGCGTCTGGTTGGCATCAAGGAAGTGTATAAATGCGGCGGCGCGCAGGGCGTGGCGGCGGTGGCTTACGGCACGCAGTCGGTGCCGAAATGCCTGAAAATCGTCGGCCCGGGCAGCCCGTGGGTGGTGGCCGCCAAGCGCCAGCTGTCTAATCTGATCGACCCGGGTATTCCGGCTGGCCCGAGCGAAAGCCTGATCCTCGCCGATGACTCCGTCAACGGTGCGCTGGCGGCGCTGGATCTGCTGATCGAATCCGAGCACGGCCCGGACTCGTCGGCGTATCTGGTCACCTCCAGCCGCCGCGTGGCGGAAGAAGCGATTGCCGCGCTGCCGGGCTACTGGGACACCATCGGTGAAAAACGCGCCGGGTTCTCGCGCAGCGTGCTGGGCGGCACCCACGGCGGCGTGGTGCTGACCAAAGATTTCGCCACCGCCGTGGAGTTCGTCAATCAGTATGCGCCCGAGCATCTGGAGATCCTGGCCGAGGAACCGATGGCGGTGATGACGCAAATCCGCAACGCCGGGGAAATTCTGCTGGGCGAACACACGCCGATCACCCTGGGTAACTTCGTGCTGGGTCCGAATGCCGTCCTGCCGACCAACAGCGCCGCCAAAACCGCCGGGCCGCTGTCGGTGTTCGATTACATGAAGCGTATCTCGGTGGGCTATGTTACCCGTGCGGGCTATCAGCAGCTGGCGACCAAAGCCAAACGTTTTGCCGAGTACGAGGGCTTCCCGGGCCATGCGCTGGCCGTCTCTGAACTGCGCGATCGCCTGCTGAAAGGAGAGAATCATGACTGAGCCGCTCGCGCCGTTAGCAGCGGAGGCGCGCCGCCTGACGCAGCAGGGTGACTGGCAGCAGGCCAGCGAGAAGCTCAGCCAGCTGATTACCGAAGTCACCGGCGTGCAGGCGACCGGCCTGAACATCAACCGCGATCAGTACAGCCTGAACTCGCTCAACGGCCGCGTGACGCTGGCCGATGGCCGCACGCTGTTCTTTAAGTATCACCACGAAGAAGGCGAAGAGCACACCATTGAGGAGTACTACCGCGCCGAGCTGCTGCGCGAGCACGGCTTCCGCGTGGATGTGCCGATCTATGCCTGCGGCGAGCCGGGGCGTCAGATCCTGCTGTATGCCCTGCGCGATGAAAAGCGGCTGGCCGACGTCTGCCGCGAGATTGAAGCGAATGCCGACTGGCAGGGCATGGCCCCGGTGGTCGATGCCCAGCGCCGCGCCGACGCGGAAATCCTCGCGCATACGCTGCCGACGCTGCAACAGGCACAGGTCAGCCAGGTCGAGGCCGAGTCTATCCACCAGCTGTTCTGGAATCGTCTGGTTTCGCCGGGCCACACCCCCGGGCTGGGCGGACGGGTTGACGGCTTCTACGTCAATCAGGACTTCACCCTCGGTGAGCTTACGCTGCCGTGGCAGAGCCTGAGCAACCTGCGGTGGCGCATCAACGGCGTGACCTATCAGCACACGCTTCGCCAGCTGTTCCTGGACGCCGGGGAGATCCTTGCGCCCGCCGCGCTGGCCCATCACGGCGTGGTGGTGGCGCACGGCGACGCGCACAATGCCAACGTCTGGTTTGATTCCCAGGACGGCGTGCCACAGCTGGTCAGCTTCGATCCGGCCTTTGCCGGTAGCCATATTCCGGCGCTGCTGGCCGAGATCAAAGCCACCTTCCACAACATTTTTGCCCATCCATGCTGGCTGTATGAACCGGCGCAGGCGGCGGAAATCTACCGGGTCAGTGTCCGCCGCGATGGCGATACGCTGGAGGTGGAGCACGACTGGCAGCTGACGCCGCTGCGCCAGGCGTTCCTTGATAGTAAAGGCGAGCTGTACTGGAAGCCGCTGCTGGCCGCGCTGAAAGCCAAAGGCTGGCTGCCCGCGAACTGGCAGCAAATTATGCGCCTGGCGCTGTTCTGCTGCCCGACGCTGGTGATGAGCCTGCGCGCCGGATCGGCCAGCCAGCATAATCCGGTCAGTTCAACGATTGGCCTGGCGATGGCCGTGATACTGGGCAGCGGCGGCGATGATGATTTCTCTCACTGGCTGGACGGCCTGCTGACGGAGGCATAAGCGATGAAAGCGGTACAGCTTTACGGCGTTGGCGATCTGCGGGTGGAAGAAAAATCACCGGCGGTGCTGGCGGCCGGTCAGGTGCGCATTCAGGTGCGGGCCGCCGGGATCTGCGGTTCCGACATCCACAACTATCGCACCGGGAAATGGATGGCCGCCCTGCCGGTCACCCCCGGCCACGAGCTGTTTGGCGTGGTCACCGAAGCGGCGGACGACGCGGCAGGCTTCGCTCCTGGAACCCGCGTGGTGGCCGATTCGCGCGTCTGGTGCGGCACCTGCCCCGCCTGCCTGCGCGGCGCGCACAACCTCTGCACCTCGCTGGGCTTTGTCGGTGAGGTGTGTGACGGCGGTTTCGCCGAGCAGGTGGTGCTGCCGGTCAGCGGCCTGCTGCGGGTGCCGGACGAGGTAGCGGATGATATCGCCGTACTCAGCGAACCGCTGGGTGTGGCGCTGCGGGTCGTTAATCAGCTGAATCCGCCACCGGGCAGCCGGGTCCGCGTCGCCGGAGGCGGCACCATTGGCGGCCTGGTGGCGCTGCTGCTGCACCATACACGTCAGTGCCGGGTGCAGTTGAGCGAACCGAACGCGGCGCGCCGGGGGCGAATCGCCGCCCTGATCCCGCTGGCCGAAGACGGCGACTATGACTTCGCCGTGGAAGCCACCGGGATCGGCAGCGTGCTGCAGCAGCTGGTCGGCGGCATCACCTCCGGCGGGCATGTGGCGCTGGTAGGTATTTTTCACCACGACGGCGAGCTGGACTTCAATCAGCTGGTTGAGCGGGAAATCTCCCTGACCGGCTGCAGCGTGTTTCAGAGCGAGCAGCAGGCCGCGCTGGAACTGATGGCCGATCTGGCCGACGGGCTGCGCACGCTGATCGGCCCGCCGGTGTCGCTGGACGACGTGCCGCAGGCTTACGAGATGCTGATCCAGGGCAAATCCTCCTATCTGAAGACGGTGGTCATACCATGAATGTGATGAACAGCTTTTCCCTGAGCGGCAGGCGCGCACTGGTCACCGGGGCAACGCGCGGGATCGGCCTGGCGCTGGCCACCGCGCTGGCGCAGGCCGGGGCAAGCGTGATCGTCACCGGGCGGTCATCGGATACGGTGGATCGGGCCGTGGCGGAACTTCAGGCGCAGGGCTTTAGCGCTGAGGGCCATGTGCTGGATGTGACCCGCACCGACGATATCCAGCGCTGTCTGGCGGAGATGGGTGATATCGACATCCTGATTAACAACGCCGGGACCGAGCAAATCTGCCCGTCACTGGATGCCGACGAAGCGCTGTGGGACACCATTATTGCCACCAACCTGAAGGGCGCGTTTTTCTGTGCGCAGGCGGCGGCACGCAGTATGACCCGGCGAGAAGGCGGAACCATTATTAACCTCTGTTCGCTGACCAGCGCGGTCGGCGTGCCGGGTGCTACCGCCTACGGCAGCTCTAAATCGGGGCTGACCGGCATGACCCGGGCATTAAGCACCGAGTGGGCACCGCTGGGTATCCGGGTGAATGGCATTGCGCCGGGGTATTTTGAAACGGAGATGACCCAGGCCTTTTATCAGGATGCGGCCTGGGTGAAGAGCATGCAGGCAAAAATTCCGCTGGGCCGCTTCGGCGAGCTGGAGGATCTTGCCGGGGCGGTGGTGTTCCTCTGCTCCCCGGCTGCCCGCTATATCACCGGGCAGATCCTCTACGTGGACGGCGGCTATCTGGCAGCGATTTAAGCTCAGACGCGGTGCAACAGTCCGGCATGTAGCTCTTTGACCGAACGGCAGCCCAGCTGCGCCAGCGTTCGGTCGATTTCCTGCTTCATCGTAGCGATTGTACTGGCCACCAGCGCTTCGCCACCGGCGGCAACGGCGTACAGCAGCGGTCGGCCAAGCAGCACCGCATCGGCCCCCAGCGCCAGCGCTTTGACCACGTCGGTTCCGCGCCGGAAGCCGCTGTCGATCAGCACGCTGAAGTCCGGCCCCACCGCCGCCCGCACCGCAGGCAGCACCAGCATCGGACTGTGCGTACCGTCCAGCTGGCGACCGCCGTGGTTCGACAGCACAATACCCTCCGCCCCCAGCCGCTGAGCTGCCAGCGCGTCGTCAACCGTCATAATTCCCTTGATATACAGCGGCCCCTGCCAGATTTCACGAACCCAGGCGAGGGTCTCCCAGCTCAGTGCCGGGTCCATCTGGCTGGCAAAGTAGGCCGCACCGCCCGCCCCGCGCTGATATTCTGCCGGGATATAGGGTTTAAGATTGCCAAAGCCCGGCATCCCCTGTGGCATCAGCGTGCGCATCACCCAGCCTGGATGGGTAGCAATATTCGCCATCGCCGCGAGGGAGAGCTTCATTGGCCGCCGGTAGTGGCGCTTGTCGCGCTCGCGGTTGCCGAAATGCACCGCGTCCACCGAAACCACCAGTGCCGTACAGCCCGCCTGCCGCGCGCGCTCCAGCAAATTGCGGGTGACATTACGATCTTTCAGCACGTAAAGCTGGAACCAGCGGTCGCCGTTGGACGCCGCGGCGATTTCCTCCATTGAAGCAGTCGATACCGTACTCTGAATGTAGCCAATCCCCTGCCCGGCAGCCGCGCGGGCGATCATCTGGTCGGCCTGATGGCGCAGCATGCCGTTATAGCCGGTCGGCGCGACCAGCAGCGGTGCCGCCAGCCGGGTTTGTCCCACATTCGTGCCGGTGTCGCGGCTGGACGCATCCTGTAACACCGCCGGGGCGAACATCCAGCGACGGAATACATCCTGGTTGTGTTGCAGCGTGGTTTCGTCTTCCGCTCCGCCGTCCACATAGCTAAAGGCGAAGGCGGGCAGCCTGCGCCGGGCTTCACGGCGCAGGTCAGCCGCATTGAGTAGCATACATACCCCTTAACGCATTGATAAAAATTAGGTTATCTTCCGGGCTACCGACGGAAACCCGCACCCAGTCAGTATAACCAGCTTCACGCCACGGCTTCACGATGATCCCGTGTTCGAGCAGTTTTTTTGCCAGATCGCGGCTGTCTCCGCCCGCACGGAAGAACAGGAAGTTAGCCACGGAAGGGGCAACCTGATAGCCCAGCTCAATCAGCTGCTGACGCATCAATTCCCGCTGTCCGGCGATCAGCGCCACGCTGGCCGCAACGTGGGCCGGGTCCTGCAATGCGGCCAGCGCCGCCGCCTGCGCCGAACGGTTAATATTAAACGGCGTCCGCACGCGGTTGATCACCCCGGCCAGCGCTTCGTCGCTGGCAATACCGTAACCCACGCGCAGCCCGGCCAGCCCCCACGCCTTTGAGAAGGTGCGCAGCACAATCCACGGGCGCGGCTGGGCTGCCAGCACGTTGAGGCTGTCCGGGTAGTCACTCAGGTGATGGCAGTATTCGTAGTAGGCTTCATCAATCACCAGAATGCAGTCCTGCGGTGCCTGTTCAATCAGCCGGGTGAAATCCTCGCGGCACAGCATGCAGCCCACCGGGTTAGAAGGGTTGCTGAGGATCAGCATTTTGGTCGGCTGACTCAGTGCCTGCTGCCAGGCGGGCAGATCGAATTCCATCTGCTGATTCACCGGCACCAGTTCAACCTGTGCGCCCATCATCTGTGGATAGATCTGATGCAGCCCGAAGGACGGCTCCAGCGTCACCACCCGCTCGCCGGGATTGATAAAGGCCAGGCAGAGCAGCTTCAGCAGCTCCTCCGAACCGTTGCCAATCACAATGCGTCCGGCCTCCGCCGAGGTCAGTTCCGCCAGCGCATGGCGCAGTTTCAGGCTGGCGGAGTCAGAGTAGATGCCGGTATGGCCCAGATCGGCGCGCAGCGCCACCGCCACCAGCGGGCTGGCCCCAAGCGGGTTCTCGTTGCTTCCCAGGCGGGTAATATGGTCGACCTGCCAGGTTTCACGCACCGCATCGTCCGACATCCCGGCGTTATACACCCCCAGCTGCAGGGCCTCTTTTCTTGCCAGCTTTTCTATTTGAATCTGAGACATCTGAACTCCGCTCCGTTAATGGAAGATCGTTGCCGCCGCCCGAAGGCCACGGTTCAGGCCACTGCCGCGACAGCAGTGTGTGAGATTGATTTATCAGAAAAGTGTAGATGTATAATCTTGTATATACAATTGCAATTCATATGCCATCTGCGCAAAAAACACGGCGGCAGGCGGCGCGGGTACTGCGGGGGAAAGAGCAGCAAAGTCAGAACGGGGATCGCGCATAAAACGGCACCGTTTCAGTGCATGGCGATGAATGATGGTGCGCCGACGATCCTCTGGAAGAACGATTATCGAATCAACCCGGGTTCCCATCAGGGCAGAGATTATCGAATGAGTAGTGCTTCCCAACGGTGTAGGGTGTATCCGCGCGATGGCATTAATCGGCAGGCATGAACGATACGGTAAATGACGCCGTGATATGCCCAATGGTTAAAAACGATCGCTCGGTCAACGAGCCAGCCAATCAGCCTGCATGTAAGAAAGCGGCTCATCGCGAGCCGCCTATTAGCCAGGCGTAAGCCCTTAATTAATCGACGTAGGCCGCAGTATGGAAATCAATTTCCCACTGCAGAACGTCGCCGTACAACGCCGACAGTGCCTGTTTTTCCGCTTCGCTCAGCCCGTGGGCGCAGCGGTCCAGCTCTTCTTTCAGCCAGCAGGCCTGCTGGTAGAACTCCTCTTCCGCATGCATCTCCACCCAGCGCCGCACGTCGGCATCCTGCTGGCTCTGCTCGCTCACCCGACGGCACCAGTGGTAGTACATCCACTCGGCACCGAACATCAGGGTGATAATCTGCGCGTAGCTGCCCTGCTGCGCGGTATACAGCATGCCGTCGCGGAAGCGCCGCACGCCGGGCAGGTCGTCCGGGTAGTCGGCGGGATCGACCCGGCGCTCCGCCAGCACCCGCTCGAACCAGGCGATTTGCGTATCGACCAGCGCGTTCAGCACGCCGATCAGCCAGCGCTGCTGGCGGATATCCGGTGCCTTACTGACGCCAAGGGCAAATATCGCGATCGCCGTTGCCACGAAGTTACCTTCAAACACCAGATAGCGGTTAAACACGGATTCCGGCAGGCGATCGTGTTCAATATCCAGCACAAAACGGTGCTGCTGCATCGCCCGCCAAGCATCCTGATGTTCGCGCAGCAGCCTTTCGCTGAACGCTTCCATTACGCTTCCTCCAGCGCAGCCTGAGCAACGGACATAAAGTGTTTAACGCGCGCCAGCTCAACGTCGTTCCACCACACGCCGTCGACCTTCATCGTACTGGCAACAATCACGCCCTGGGTGCGGCCGAGGATCTGGCAGACGTTGGCGGGCGTGACGCCGGAACCGACCAGCAGCGGCAGCTCGGTAGCGGCGCGGATCTCGTCAATTTCCTCCATTGTCGCGCTGTCGCCGGTGCGCTGGCCGGTGGCGATGACCGCATCGGCCTCAAAAAAATCGACGTCGCGGGTCAGTTCCTGGATGGAGCGATCGGCAACGATGGCGTGGCTGCCGTGTTTAACGTGGCTGTCGGCAAAGACGCGAATATGTTCGGCACGCAGCTGGCTGCGATAGCGCAGCGCCTTCGCCGCCGCCCCTTCAATAAAGCCTTCGTTGGCAATATAGGCATTGGCCCACTGGTTGACGCGAATAAAGTCAGCGCCGCCCGCCAGCGCAGTGGCCATGGCCGGAATAGCGGCGTTAGCCAGCACGTTAATTCCCAGCGGCACGCCAAAACGCTCGCGCACTTTCTCGGTAATCACCGCCATCAGTGCCGACGTTTCGTGGCCAATATCTTCAGGTTTAGAAAATGGAATATCGCCGTGGTTTTCCACAATCAGGCCATGAACGCCGCCCGCGATATAATTTTCAGCATCACGAAGCGCACGCTCAATAATATCCTTAACTGATTTACCACGATATTTTGGCGTACCGGGGAACGGGTCACAATGAATAACACCCATCACCGCTTTTTTACGTGAAAAAATAGCTTGTATTGCATTCGTTTTTTCTGCTGAGATAGCAACCATCTTTTCCATCCTGTTTAAGGAAACACTATGCGTGTTTATGTCACCGGTAATATTACCGTCGATGAAACCTGGTCCATTGCGGATATTCCGCAAAAGGGCTCCTCGGTTCATGGTATTAAAGTTTCGCAGGATATTGGCGGCAAAGGCGCAAATCAGGCGATTATATTATCCCGCTGCGGAATAGAAACACGATTAATTGCCGCCACGGGAAATGACAGCAACGGCGTGTGGATTCGTCAGCAAATAATAAATGAACCACTTAGCCTGTTACCGAATGCGTATTTCAACCAACATAGCGATACCTCAATAATTTTAAATAGCGCCGATGGTGATAATGCCATTATTACCACTACCGCCGCCGCGGATGCTTTTAGCCTGGAAGAGATTATTCCCCACCTGGCGGATGCCGCTGCCGGCGATATTCTGCTGCAGCAGGGCAACTTCTCCGTGGAAAAAACCCGCGCGCTGTTTCAACTGGCCAAAGCGCGCGGCATGACCACGGTATTTAACCCTTCACCGGTTAACCCCGACTTCGCTCATCTCTGGCCGCTGATTGATATCGCGGTGGTTAATGAGTCGGAGGCCGAAGAACTTCAGCCCCATGGCGTTACCACCTTAGTGATTACCCAGGGCGCTGCCGGTGCCTGGCTGGTCAGTGAAGGCCAGCGCCGGTTCTGCCCGGCGGTGGCCGCTGAAGCCGTGGATACCACCGGTGCGGGCGATACCTTCCTTGCCGTGATGCTGGCATCTGCTCTGCTGCGCGGTGTTGCGCCGGATACGTTAGCGCTGACTCACGCCAGCCGTGCCGCCGCCATCACCGTCGGCCGCCGGGGAACCTTTAGCGCGTTTCCCGGCCAGCAGGAACTCGCCGCCCTGTTAAGCACGAGCGGCGAGTAGGCCTTATTTAAACAGCGAACGGTAACCGTCTACGTTCGCTTTGGTCACTACCGTGGCCGGAACCAGAATGGTTTTCGACACGGTTTTACCGGAGGTAATCGCATTCAGCGCGTTCAGCGCTTCCACGCCCATCTGTTTCGGGTCCTGCTGCAGCACGGCGGTGACGTAGCCATCGTCAATGCCGGTAATCGCCTTCGCCGTCAGATCCCAGCCGAAGACTTTAATATCCTTCTGCCGCCCCTGGTTCTCCACTGCCGCGATAGCCCCCAGCAGCGCCGGTTCGCCGGTGGCGTAGATTGCCGTCAGGTCCGGGTTACCGGTGATCAGGTTTTCCGCCGCGGTCATCGCTTTGTCCTGCACGTTCTGGCCGTCAACCACGTTGGCGATGGTAATCTTTGGATTGGTTTTCAGCGTCTCTTCAAAGCCCTTCTGCCGCTGGTTCTGGATCGCCGAGTTCAGTGCGCCGACAATGCCTACGCGAGCCTGGCCGCCCATCTCTTTCTGCACGTAATCAACAAAGTATTTACCAATGATTTTACCGCCTTCGATATTATCCACGCCGACCTGAGCGGCCTGAGGACCGGCCGGTAATACGGCGTCGATAGCGATAACCGGTATATTGGCTTTCGCCGCTTCTTTCACCGCAGGCATAATGCCATTAACGTCGATGGCAGCGACCATAATTCCCTTAACGCCCTGCTGAATATAGTTTTCAATGGCGTCATTCTGCGCCACCGGATTATCGTTAGAGTTGAAAATCACCACATCCTTGCCGCTGGCTTTTGCCGCTTCCTGCGCGCCTTTATTCATCTGATTAAAGAACAGTGCCTGCTGATTGATTTGAATCAGCGCATAGTCGGGGGTGGCAGCACTGGCAACAGAAATAAGACTGCCCGAGGCAATCAGAGCGGTGGCCAGAGCAATAAAACGCAGTTTTCCGGTGTTTAATAACATCATCAGTTTCCTCGTCGGGAAGAGATCATAGCCAGCAGGTTTCCGCGCCGCAGGGCAAACGCAGAAGGATTATTTTTTTGGCGGGCAAATATCTGATGTAAGGCTAAAGCGGCCAGAAGCCGTTCAGCTAAGACCTGCTTTCTCCCATTCCGGCAACCGGTCCGTTGCGGTGCGCGACTGGAATGTTTCAAGCGGGTTTGGGAATGACTTCCCGGATGATGCGGTAAACTGCTTATACAATTCTCCGCTGCTCAATTTTTGTCAAGCATTTATTTAACAATTTGTTCACCGGAGAAAATGCTGTATCGGGCGCGCGTAACTGTGTTACAGATAGCCCCACTCAGGCAGAAATGGCGCAGAAAATGAGTCTAAAACGCGTATTGTTATCCGATGTGGCAAAGCAGGCGGGGCTGTCAAAGGCGACCGTGTCGCGCTATATGAATCACAATATCGTGCTGCCGCAGGAGACGATTGACCGCATTGAAAGCGCCATTCGCGAGCTGGACTATCGCGGCAACAGCCTGGCGCGCCGCCTGAGCAAAGGCGGCAGCGAAACCCTTGGCCTGGTGCTGCCCGACATCACCAACCCCTTCTTTGCCGAACTGGCCGACGCCGCCGAAGAGGCCGCTTCCGCCAATGGCTACAGCCTGGTGCTATGCATCACCCGCAATAACCCGGACAAAGAGTGCCAGTTTATCCGCTGGCTGGATACCTGCCAGGTCGACGGTCTGCTGTTCACCACCAACCGCCCGGATAACGGCCTGTTGCGCAAAGAGATCCAGCGCCACCAGCGCATTGTACTGCTGGATGAGGATATTCCGGGCAGCAAAGTGCCGAAAGTGTTTGCCGATAACGTGCAGGGCGGGCGCATTGCCACGGAGAAACTGATTGCCGCCGGGCATCGCCATATCGCGTTCGTCGGCGGGCCGGATGAGCTGATGAGCGTGCGCGAACGCTATCAGGGCTTTTGCACCGCCATGGAGCAGGCCGGGCTGAGCTGGCCGCCGGAATGGGTAATGTACGGCGACTACCAGCGCGAGTTTGGTCAGCGGGCGCTGAAGCACCTGTTCAGCCAGCCCGTGCGCCCAACCGCCGTCTTTGCGGCCAGTGACTATCTGGTGCTGGGCCTGCTGGACGGTCTGCGCGCCAGCGGACTCCAGGCACCGGCCGCGCTTTCCCTCGTCGGCTTCGACGATGCCAACTATGCCGACTTCACCCAGCCGCGTATTTCCACCATCCGCCAGCCCGCGCGGGAGCTGGGCCGCACCGCCGTCAGCATCATGCTGCGCCTGCTGAATAACGAAAAGGACATCCCCTCTGAAACCCGCCTGCCGGTGGAATGGATTGGTCGCGATTCCATCAGGATTTGTTAAGCGCGTCCCAAAATGGCGCAAAAGCGCCCAATTTTGGCGCAAAAAGCGTTCAATTTAAATTCTCTTCGCTATAATCAGTAAACCGGTTTACTAACGAATTGTTAATAAATTCGTTGTGCTACAGAGAGTTAAACCACCGGGCTGCTGTGTTGTTCCTGCCCTGGCACGGATGCTGCAAAGATTGACTGGCGAACAAATATCTTAAATAGCGTTTGACCTGATTGTGATACGGAAAGCTCCATTCCGCAGGTAAACCGGTTTACAAGGGTGTAAACCGTGTTGGATGGATGACTTTCCCGCAGCCCGGCAGACATTTTCCCGGCACCAGCGATGGGAGTTATCAGATGCAGCAGCCCCAGACTACCCCGCCACGGGTAGAAATGATCAATATCACCAAGACCTACGGGTCGATACGCTCACTGCGCGGCGTGAACCTGGAGCTGGCTCCAGGGGAAGTGCTCGGCCTGGTGGGCGATAACGGCGCAGGGAAATCCACCCTGACCAAAGTGCTCTCCGGCGCGGTGGTCCCCACCAGCGGCACAATCCGCATTGACGGCGAAGCGCACCAGTTCACTAACCCGGCGGATTCCCGCCGCTGCCATATCGAGATGGTTTATCAGGATCTGTCGCTGTGCGACACGGTCGACGTGGCCGGAAATCTGTTTATGGGCCGCGAGCCGATGAAATCGATCCTCGGTATTCCGTTCCTTGATGAAGCCAAAATGCACGCCGATGCGCGTGAGATGCTGAAAGGGCTGGGCATTTCCATTCCCGATACCCGCCTGCTGGTGCGCAATCTCTCCGGCGGTCAGCGCCAGGCCATCGCCATTGCCCGTGCGGCGGCGTTTGACCCGAAAGTGCTGATTATGGACGAACCTACTGCCGCGCTGGCCGTGGCGGAAGTGGAAGCGGTGCTGGAGCTGATCCGCCGCGTTTCCGCCCGTGGGGTGAGCGTGATCCTGATTACCCACCGCCTGCAGGATCTGTTCCTGGTCTGCGACCGGATTATGGTGATGTATGAAGGCACCAACGTGGCTGAACGCCGGGTCGCAGACACCGATCTGAGCGATATCGTTAACCTGATTGTGGGCGAAAAATTCACCGCTCGCTCTGCCGCCGCACACTGAGGTAACAGGATGAGTATCATGAACTTAAGCAGCTCCCGCATGATCCAGCACTCGCTGCCGCGCCGCCTGCTGCATAACCACTCGGGCGTGGTCAGCATTGCACTGTTTTTCGTCTTCTGCTGCGTGGTGTTTTCGCTGATCACCAGTAACTTCCTCACCGGCACCAACTGGCTGAACATCGTTCGCCAGAGCGCGCCGCTGCTGATCGTCGCCACCGCCATGACGCTGGTGATCACCACCGGCGGTATCGATTTGTCGGTGGGGTCCACCCTTGCGCTGGTCGGTGCCCTTTCCGCTATCGCCCTGAATAACTGGGGACTGCCGTGGCCGGTCGTCCTGCTGGGCGGTCTGCTGCTCGGCGGGCTGGTCGGCGCAATTAACGGCTTTTTCATCGCCTACGAAGGGATACCGGCGTTTATCGTCACCCTCGCTACCCTGGCGGTCGTGCGCGGTATCGCGCTGCTGGTCACCCAGGGCTATTCGATTCCGGTGCCTGAAGACAGCCTGTTTACGATGATGGGCCGCGCCTGGGTGCTGGGGATTCCGATGCCCGCGCTGCTCGCCATTATTGTGCTGATCGTCGGGCATTTCGTCCTCAACCATATGCGCTTTGGCCGCTACGTGACCGCCATCGGCGCCAACGCCGAGGGCGCGCGCCGCAGCGGGATTAACACCAAGGCCGCCATCATGAAGGTGTATATCATCAGCGGCATGGCCGCCGCGCTGGCCGGAATGATTATCACTGCCCGCCTCGGCAGCGGTTCATCTAACCAGGGGGAAGGCTTTGAGTTACAGGTGATTGCCGCCGTCGTGCTCGGCAGCACCAGCCTGTTCGGCGGCTTTGGCACCATCATCGGCACGCTGCTGGGTGCGCTGTCGATTGCGGTGATCCAGAACGGGCTGATCCTCTCGCACATTTCACCGTTCTATACCCAGATCGCCACCGGCACCATCATCCTGCTGGCCATCTGGCTGAACACCCGCATTCTCAACCCCACGCGATCTGCGGCAAAAGGATAGCTGATGAAAGGATCAATTTTTCGCCATCCGCACCCGCTGCCGGTTGGCGTCAGCAGCGGCTATGTGATGACGGTGCTTGGCCCGCTGCCGATTGCTGAGATGGGCGTCACGCTGATGCATGAGCACATCCTGCTGGATGCTTCCGGCAAGTGGGTGCCGCCGTGCTGCTGTAGCGATCGTCACCTGGCCGAGATGCCGGTGAAGATGGAAAACCTCGGCGAGCTGTCGCTGAACCCGCTGATGAGCCGCGATAACTGCCAGCTGTTTGACGCCGATCTGGCGATTGAGGAGCTGACCAAATACCGCGCGCTCGGCGGGGAAACGGTGGTCGACCCGACCAATATCGGCATTGGTCGCGATCCGAAGGCGCTACAGCGCATCTCGCGCCTCACCGGGCTGAATATCGTGATGGGCACCGGGCTGTATCTGGAGCCGTCGCACCCCGAGTGGGTGAAAACCACCAGCTTGGAGCAGCTGACCGAAAAGCTGATCTACGACCTCGGCGGCGCGGAGGAGAAGCCGGAGGTGATTGCCGGGCTGATTGGCGAAATCGGCATTTCCAGCCGTTTTACGCCGGATGAAGAGAAGTCCCTGCGCGCGGCGGGCCGTGCCAGCTCCGCCACCGGCGTGCCGATTGAGGTGCATCTGCCGGGCTGGGAACGGCTGGGGCATAAGGTGCTGGATATCCTTGAGCAGGAAGGGGCCGATCTGCGCCATACGGTGCTGTGCCATATGAACCCGAGTTTTGCCGACAAGCGCTATCAGCGCGAGCTGGCTCAGCGCGGCGCGTTCCTGGAGTACGACATGATCGGCATGAGCTACTACTACGCCGACGAATCGGCCCAGTCGCCGTCCGACGAGGAAAACGCCCGCGCCATTCGCGAGCTGATTGACGACGGCTTTATCCTGCAGATTTTGCTGTCGCAGGACGTGTTCCTGAAAACCATGCTGACCCGCTACGGCGGCCACGGCTATGGCTACATTCTCAAGCACTTTGTCCCGCGCCTTAAGCGCCACGGCGTCAGCGGTGAACAACTTGAAACCTTAATGATCGGTAATCCCCAGCGGGTATTTGGCGGATAAAAAGGAATAAATCAGATGAAGAAGAAAATTTTACTGGTGGGTGAATCCTGGACCAGCACCTCGGTACACGTGAAAGGCTTCGATCAGTTTGCCACCGCCACCTGGCACAACGGCGCCACCGACTTCCTGGCCGCGCTGGCGGACAGCAATTATGCCATCACCTATATGCCCGCCCACGCGGCGGCCACCGACTTCCCGCTGACGCAGGAAGAGCTGGCGGAATGGGATGCAATTATCCTGTCGGATATCGGTGCCAACACGCTGCTGCTGCACCCGGACACCTGGCTGAAAAGCCGCCGTACCGCCAATCGCCTGACGCTGCTGCATGACTACGTGGCTAACGGCGGCTCGCTGATGATGATCGGCGGCTATTTCAGTTTCCAGGGGATCAACGGCGGTGCGCGCTATCGCAATACGGCGGTGGAGAAAGTGCTGCCGGTACGCTGCCTGGCCTGGGACGACCGCATCGAAACGCCGGAAGGCTGCTATGCCGAGGTCACTGAATCGCACGCGGTATTTAACGACATTCCGGGCGAATGGCCATGGCTGCTGGGCTATAACGAAGTGGAGATGCATCCGGAGGGCAAGCTGCTGGCTACCGTGTCCGGCACCGGCCATCCTCTGCTGGCGGTGCGCGAATACCAGCAGGGCCGCTCGCTGGTGTGGACCAGCGACATGTCCGCCCACTGGCTGCCGGAAGAGTTTGCCAAATGGCCGGGCTATCGCCAGCTGTGGGTGAACTGCCTTGACTGGCTGACGGAACGCGGCTGATGGCGGCGGATACCACGCTTGAACTGGCCCGGCAGCTGCTGGGCTTTAACACCATCAACCCGCCGGGCGATGAAGCAGACTGCATGCGCTTTTTTGCCGGGTGGCTCAGCGACCACGGTTTTGAGGTTTCCCTCTCGTCGTTCGGTGAGGGGCGCAGCAATCTGGTAGCCCGCCTGCCCGGCAATGCGCCGGGCAGGCCGCTGGCGTTTACCGGCCATCTGGATACCGTGCCGCTCGGCAACGCGTCGTGGCAGTTCGATCCTTTTGGCTCGCAGATCGACGGCGATCGTCTCTACGGCAGGGGATCAAGCGACATGAAAGCGGCGGTGGCGGCGTTTGCCGTCGCCTGCGTTCAGCACCGCCAGAAAATCCTTAACGGGCGCGGCGCGGTGCTGCTGATCACCGGCGGCGAGGAAACCGGCTGTGACGGCGCGCGGGCGCTGATCGAAGCCGGGGATCTGCCGGAGATCGGCGCGCTGATCGTCGGAGAACCGACGGCCAACTACCCGGTTATCGGGCACAAAGGCGCGCTGTGGCTGCGCTGCGAAACGCGGGGCAAAACCGCCCACGGCGCGATGCCGGAGCTGGGGATTAACGCCATTTATCTGGCGGCGGATGCGCTGGGCAAAATCCGCCACTTCTTGCCGGGCGCGCCGCATCCGCTGATGAAGCAGCCGACGCTGAACGTCGGGCGTATTGAGGGCGGTCTGAACATTAACTCGGTGCCGGACCGCACGCGTTTTGATGTCGATATCCGCAGCGCGCCGAATCTTCAGCACGCCACCATCCGCGAACGGCTGGGTGCGCTGTTGGGTGAAAACGTCACCCTGACCACGCTGGTCGATCTGCCTGCGGTGCTGAGCGAAGAGCGCCACGCCTGGATTCGCCAGGTGTATCATCGCTGCCAGCCGCTGCACGATGCCCCGCTGACACCGCGCATGGTGCCCTACTTTACCGATGCCTCGCTGCTGCTGCCTGCGCTCGGCAATCCACCGTGCATTATTCTCGGCCCAGGCGAGCCGTCGATGGCGCACCAGACTGACGAATACTGCCTGCTCAGCCGACTGGCAGAGGCCGAGCAGCTGTACGCGGAAATCATTCAGGACTGGATGGATTAATTGGGCTGCCGGTTATGCCGCGAAGTCCTGCGCCTCGGTCGCCAGCAGCGCCCGATGCAGCGTCTCGGTAGTGACGGCAAACGGCAGTCCGCCCAGACTTTGTGCCGGGAAGCGGATATCGGCAGCGATCTGCGCAATGCGTGCCGCTCTGTCGCCTGCCAGCGTGGGCAGCCGCAGCGGGCTGCGGTAGATTTTCAGCAGGGAGAGCAGCTGCGCATCCGGCTGGCCGTATTCCACCAGCGACTGAAGCAGCAGGCTGAACCCGACTTTTTCGCCGTGCAGCCAGTCGTGCAGCTCCGGCTGATGGGTCAGCGTATCGTGGATGACGTGCGCCAGCCCCGGCGTATCCAGCTCGCCGCGCACGCTGTTGGCTAAACCAGCCAGCACAATATTGGCCTCAATCACCTTTTCCAGCGCCTGCGTCACCTGCTGCCGTTCATTCGCCGCGACCGCCTCTTCGCCTCAGCGCAGGAAGGCATCGTACGCCTGCCTGGCCGCTGAGACTTTCACCTCCAGCGCCAGATGGTGCGGGTTGTGCCGCTGCCAGGGATCGAACTCTACCCATTTCGCCAGCGCATCAACGATGCCGGAGCGCAGATAGCGCACGTCGGCGCGGGCGATAATGTCACTGTCGACCAGGATCAGCGCAGGCATGGCGTCCAGCGCCCGGCTGTCGAGATGACCGCCCTCTTCATTATAGATAATTGCCAGCGGCGACCAGGCGGCACAGGTGGCCGCCAGCGTCGGCAGCGCAAACAGCTGGCGATCGCCCAGCGCATCGTTAACGGCCTTGGCGGTATCCAGCACGCGCCCGCCGCCGATGGCCAGAATCCCTTCCGCCCCCTGTTCCAGCAGGTTGTGGCGGAACTGCGCAATCGCCGCATCGGTACATTCGCCGGTTAAATATTCCACCTGCCAGCACAGGCCAGCCCGATTCAGGCTCTCTTCCAGCGCCGGGTTCACCGCCCGCCAGGCCTGCGGCGAGGTGAGAATGCGCAGATGGCCGACCAGCGGACGAATGCGCTCGCCGACCTGATGGATCAGGCCCGGCTGCTGAATATAGTTGCCCGGCGACTTGATGGTGAACTGTGCGGGCTGAAATTGTGGGTTTGCCAGACTCATAGCGTCCTCTTCACTCAAAAGAAAGTCTATCCTGCTCTTTGCCAACGCGCCGGGCGACAGCCACCTGGCAGCATGTCTGCTGTCGGCGGCATAGCGAAGAGCGCCATTACTCGCCGCTGAGATTGCTCGCCGCGAACTCCTGCTCTTCCGCGAAGGCCACAAACGTCGGCGGCAGCCAGGCGGTCACCTCAGGAAGCGGTTCATTAAATCGGGCGATCTCCACGAAGCAGGTCTGCGCAGTGCTGCCCTGGCCGAGCCGGGAACTGCCGATATCGGTGGTTAATACGTTCGGGTTGCCGTGTTTATCCAGAGAGCGGTTTTCCTGCGCGTTCAGCGGGTCGTACCAGGCCCCGGTAGAGATCTGCACCACGCCGGGCCGGATATCCTCGGTGAGATGCACGCCCGCCAGCAGCGCGCCGCGATCGTTAAACACCTTCACGATATCCCGCTCGCCGATGCCGCGCGCGGCGGCATCCTGCGGGTGCATCCACAGCGGCTCGCGGCCGTTAATTTTGGTCTGCTGGCTGACTGACTCATGATCGTACTGGCTGTGCAGCCGCGTGCGCGGCTGGCTGGAAAGCATATGCAGCGGCCAGCGCTGGCGCTGTTCCTGCTGGGCATTCTGCTCATCGGTGTGCCAGTAGGCGTGGCCCGGCGCTTCGCGGTAGCCAAACGCGGCCACCGCGGCGGAAAACAGCTCGATTTTCCCCGACGGCGTGGACAGCGGCGCGGCCTCGGGATCGTCCCGGAACGCCTTCAGCAGGATCTGCGGCACGTCGGGTGCGGCATATTCCAGCTTGCCTTGCGCCCAGAAGGCCTCGAAGTCGGGCAGCTGAATGCCGTCCTCTGCGGCTCGTGGACGAGATTCATGATAAATCCTCTCCAGCCAGCCGCGCGCGCTGTGCCCTTCGGTAAACTGCGCAGCGAAATCCAGCTTTTCCGCCAGTGCGCTGAAGATGGCGTAATCATCACGCGCTTCCCCCTGCGGCGGCAGATGCTGGCGCATGGCGATCATAAAGCCGTCGTTGCTGGCGCTGCCGATATCTTCCCGCTCCAGCGAGGTGGTAGCGGGCAGTACGATATCGGCGAATTTGGCCTGGGCGGTCCAGTACTGTTCATGGACGATCACCGTTTCCGGCCGCCGCCAGCCGTCAATCAGCCGGTTGAGGTCCTGATGATGATGGAAGCTGTTGCCGCCCGCCCAGTAAACGAGGCGGATATCGGGATAGGTTAAGGTCTGGCCGTCGAATTCGTAGTGTTCGCCGGGGTGAAGCAGCATATCGGTGATACGCGCCACCGGGATGCGCGCGCTGACCGCGTTGCGGCCCGCAGGCATGCGCGGGCCGGAGAAGCGCCGCCGTTCGGCCCCGGCCAGGTTGGTGGAGGCGTAGCCAAAGCCGATGCCGCCGCCGGGGGTGCCAATCTGCCCAAGTAGTGCGGTGACCGCCACCAGCGCCCAGTAGGCCTGTTCGCCCTGCCGCGCGCGCTGTACCGACCACGCCATATTGATCATCGTTTTCTTCTGCGCCATCTGCCGCGCCAGCTGACGGATCGTCTCCGCCTCCAGCCCGGTGATGGACGCCGCCCACTCAGGGGTCTTCGCTTCGCCGTCGTCCTCGCCCTGCACGTAGGCCGCAAAGCGCTCAAAACCGACCGTACAGCGGGCGATAAAGTCCTGATTAACCAGACGTTCGGCAATCAGCACCTGGCACACCGCCAGCAGCAGCGCGGTATCGCTGCCGGGCCGGAGCGCCAGCCAGTCGGCATCGCCGACGGCGGCCAGATCGTTGCGCACCGGGCTGACGTTGATAAAGCGGCAGCCGTTGGCGCGCAGGGTTTGCAGCCAGTGATCGAGGGCGTGATCGTTGGCCCCACCGCCGTTAACCTGGGCATTACGCAGCGGCAGGCCACCGATGGCAACAAACAGTTCACAGTGTTCAGCCAGCACCGGCCAGTGGGTGTGCTGACGCTGAAGATCGTCGAGATCACCGAGAATATGCGGTAAAACCCGCTCTCCAGCGGCGATGCTGTACGTGTTGGTGCTGGCGGTATAGCCGCCGAACTGATTGAGGAAGCGGTGCAGCTGACTCTGCGCATGGTGGAAACGCCCGGCGCTCGACCAGCCGTAGGAACCACCGTAGATGGCCTGATTGCCGTGGGCGTCTTTCACCCGCCGCAGCTCAGCGGCCACCAGCGACAGCGCCTGCTCCCAGCTCACTTCCACAAAGGGTTCTTTACCGCGCCCCTCGCGATTCGCCGGTTTGCCCTGCAGATAGCCGAGCCTGACCGCCGGTCGCCGCACGCGGCTGTTGCCCTGCACCGCGCCCGGCATCGAGAAGCCAATCTTCGACGGATTGCGGTCCCACTCCACCGGCTCGACGGCGGTCAGCACGCCGTTATCGGTGGTCACCCGATAGGTGCCCCAGTGGGTGACGGTCAGTCGTTTATCGGCTTCGGCCTGCTGGCTCATGGTGCGCTCCGGGAGTTAGTGCATGGTCATTCCGCCAGTGACGTTAATCGCCTGGCCGGTCATATAGGAGGACAGCGGGCTGGCGAGAAACAGCACCACGTTGGCGACGTCTTCCGGCTGCGCGGTGCGGCCCAGCGGCACCTGCGAACAGTCTTCGGCATAGATATCCTCTGCCGTCAGCCCACGCAGTTTACCGCCCAGCTCCCGCTCGTGCCATTTCATCGGTGTTTCAACGATGCCGGGGCAGACGGCGTTAACGAGGATGTTGTCGCGTGCCAGCTCAATCGCCGCCACCTTGGTTAAACCCAGTACCGCATGTTTAGAGGCGACATACTGCCCCATCAGGCGATAGCCGTTTTTCCCCGCCTGCGAGGCGATATTGATAATGCGGCCGTAGCGCTGGGGCTTCATCAGGGCGATAGCGGCCTGCGAGGCGTAGCCAACGCCCTTGACGTTGACGTCGAGGATGCGCTGCCAGGCCGCCTCATCCAGCTCGTCGATGCGGCTCATTGCCGACACGCCGCAGCTGTTGACCAGGATATCCACGCGGCCAAACTGCTGCTGCGCCGCGGCAATCAGCTCGTCCGCCTGTTCTGGCCGGGCGATATCACACGGAAGCCACAGCCAGCGGTCGCCGGTTTCCCGCGCGGTGATGGCGATGTCGCCCACCACCACGTTGGCACCGGCCTGATGCAGCAGCTCGGCAATGGCCCGCCCGATTCCCTGCAGGCCGCCGGTGACCACCGCCGTCTGCCCCTGGAGATCGATGGCAACCATCAAACTACCTGACGGGAAAAGGCGTCAGTGCTGATCCCGGCCGCCAGAACCTGACGCGCGTACTCTTTCGCCGAGAACAGCGAGTGATCTCGATAGTTGCCGCACTCCAGCGGCGTCACCGCCGGAACGTCGGTAGCATCAACCACCCGCTCCAGCACGCGGGTCAGCGCGGTAGCGATGGTTTTCGGATCGCGGTTATCCCACAGGATGAGATAGAAGCCGGTGCGGCAGCCCATCGGGGAAATGTCGATCACGCCTTCCAGCTCTTCGCGCAGGCCGAAGGCCAGCAGATGCTCCAGCGTGTGCAGCGCGGCGGTCGGGATGGCATCCACGTTCGGCTGCAGCAGGCGCAGGTCATATTTTTCCACCACGCTGCCCAGCGCGTGTTTTTCATTACCGGCCACCCGCACATACGGGGCGATGACTTTGTTGTGATCGAGGGTAAAGCTCTCTACTACTGGCATACGGTTTCTCCTTACGATTATTCGCGACGTATCCGGCGCGCCAGACGCGTGCCGAAGGTCTGTAAAAGCTGCACGATAACGATCAGCACCAGCGCGGTGCTCAGCGTGGCAAAGGCATCAAAACGCTGGTAGCCGTAGGTAATGGCCAGGTCGCCGATGCCGCCGCCGCCAACGGTGCCCGCCATTGCGGTAGCCCCCAGCAGGCCGATGGTGGCGGTGGTCAGCGCGAGGATCAGCGATGATGCGGCCTCCGGCAGCATAAAGTGCCATATGGTTTGAAAGGTGCTGGCACCCATGGCGTTGGCGGATTCGAGAATGCCGTCATCCACCTCCAGCAGCGAGCTTTCCACCAGCCGGGCAATATAGGGGGCGATAAACACCACCAGCGGCACAATCGCGCCGGGGGTGCCGATAGTGGTGCCGACCAGCCAGCGTGTAACCGGCAGAATGGTGATCAGCAGGATGATAAACGGCAGCGAGCGCAGGATGTTCACCACCGGATTAAGGATCTGGTGCAGCGTGCCGTTCGGCAGAATGCCGCCGGGGCGGCACAGCACCAGCACGATGCCCAGCGGGATGCCAAGCAGCGCGCCAAAGCCCAGCGACACGCTGACCATGATCAGCGTATCGTACAGCGCCAGCAGGAACTGATCGCCGGTGATGGCGGTATCAATAAATTCAAACATCGCTGATTTTCACTCCTGCGTCATGGAGGTAGCGGATCGCCGCGTCGATATCCGCCGCTTCGCCGCTAATCTGCACGATCATAAAGCCGAGGATGGTGCTCTGAATTTCAGACATGTTGGCAAACAGGATATTGACCTCCACCGGATACTCGCGGATCAGCCAGTTGACGATCGGCTGCTGCGCGGTCTGCCCCACGAACTCCAGCCGCAGCGCCCGGCTCTGGCTCTGCTGTTTAATGCGCGCCACGGTCTGCTCCGGCAGGCGATCGTGGATCACCGACTGCACAAAGCTGGCGGTGACAGAATCTTTCGGCTGCCCAAACAGCTCAAGCACGTTACCCTGCTCAACCACCTTCCCGTTGGCCATCACCGCGACCTTGTGGCAGATTTTTTGCACCACCGACATTTCATGGGTGATCAGCACGATGGTGATGCCGTAGCGGCGGTTAATTTCCTGCAGCAGCAGCAGGATCTGCACGGTGGTGTGCGGGTCCAGCGCCGAGGTAGCTTCGTCACACAGCAGGATCGACGGGTTGGTGGCCAGCGCGCGGGCAATACCCACGCGCTGCTTTTGCCCGCCGGAAAGTTCATCGGGATAGCTTTCGGCTTTATCGCTGAGGTTCACGAAGGCCAGCAGCTCGCTCACCCGTTCGCGGATAAAGGCTTTATCGCGCCCCTGTAAGATCAGCGGGATCGCCACGTTGTGAAATACCGTGCGCGAGTTCAGCAGGTTAAAGTGCTGAAAGATCATGCCGATATCTTTCTTCACCTGGTTCAGCTGTTTCTTACTGATGCCCTGCAGCGACAGATCGTTAATCAGCACATCGCCCTCGGTGGGCGCTTCCAGATGGTTAATCAGGCGCAGCAGCGTACTTTTTCCCGCGCCGCTGGCACCGATAACGCCGAAGATATCTCCCTGATTAATCGTCAGGTTGACGTTATCCAGCGCAAGGAAGCTTTCTCCCTTGCGGGTAAACGTTTTGCTGACCGCGTTAAAGCGGATAACCGGCTGACTCATTTGAAATAGCTGGGCTGCAGGTAGCCGTCATACTGCGAATGGGTGGTGATATAGGTTTTAAACTCGGCGGAGTGGTAGCCCGCCACGATGTCCTTGGCGAACTGCGCGTCTTTATTTTTACCGGCCACCGTCACCACGTTGATAAACTGGCTGGTTGGCGTTTCCAGCTTGAGCGCCGAGCTTAATTTCATCCCGCTGGAAACGGCGAAGTTGCCCTGAATCAGCCCGAAGTCCACGTCCGGCAGCGCGCGAACCTGCTGGGCGTTATCCATCTCTTTCAGCACAATTTTGTACGGGTTTTCACTGATGGCTTTCTGCGAGAAGGTCGCCGGGTCGATATCGGCCTTCAGTTTGACCCAGCCGAGGCTTTGCAGCACCAGCAGGGCGCGATATTCATTAGGCGCCTGGTTCGGCACCGAGATCACCGTACCCGGCTTCGGCGTATCCAGCGTGTTGAGCTTGCCGGCATAGAGGCCCATCGGTGGGGTTGGCACCTGCACAATGCCGACGTTATCAATACCCAGACGTTCGTTGACCGATTTTAAATACACCGGGTGCTGCATAATATTGGCTTCAATATTACCCCGCGCCACCGCATCGTTAACCTGAATACCGTCGCTGAAATCTTTATACTCGACTTTATATCCCTTCTTGATCAAAAATGGTGCAACGCCATTCTGGAACTGCTCTTTATAAGGGCCGGGGTTAAAACCCACACGAATTAGTTTATCATCGGCATGCGCTGTCGAAATAACTACAGCAGAAGACAATAAGGCAACAACCAGTCCGCTAATCAATGACCTGCGCATAGAAATACTCTCTCCGGTGAAGTGCTGAATATAAAATAAATGATTCCAATATACTCAGGACTTTGCAGCGAAAGTGAATTCTGCTCAATATCTTTATTGTGCTAACCTTATCCGTTATTTGTTATTGTGTTTTTTGCATATCGATATCTGTTTTTATCTTTTCGCCGCCGAACAATTTCATTTTTATGCACCGATGGGCTATGCGATAGTCCGGCTATTAATAGTTTTTATCGAGAAGTATTATGCCGGTATTTTCTGCTTCGCCCCTTTTAGATCAATTAGAAGAAAATCTGTTTAGCGCGCTGGAAAAGATGGCGGCACAGATCGATACCTCGCAGCGTCCGCTGATTGACCTTTCTTCCGGCAGCCCGCGCCAGCCCACTCCGGCAGCGGTGGTCGCCACGCTGCAATCCGCCGCCGCACAGCCGGAAAACCATGATTACCCGTCGTTCTGGGGCAAACCCGCGCTGCGCCAGGCGATCGCCCGCTTTTATCAGCGCCAGTACGGCGTAGAGCTGGACCCGGATAGCGAGATTGCCGTTTTCCACGGCTCGCATATCGGTGTGACCGGCCTGCCGCGCGCGCTGCTCGCGCCCGGTCAGTTTTTGGTTTCGACCGATCCCTGCTACCCCATTTACCGTTCGGCCGCCGCGCAGGCGCAGGCGAAGTTTTACGGCATCCCGCTGCACGCTAAAAACCAGTTTCTGCCGGACTTTACCGAAGTGCCGGAAGCGGTCGCGCGGCATGCCGGGCTGCTGATGCTCAACTACCCGCATAACCCGACCGGGGCAGTGGCGACCCCGCAGCTGTTTGACGATGCGCTGGCGTTCGTCCAGCGGCTGAACGTTCCGCTGCTGCACGACTTCGCCTACTCGGCGATTGGCCGCCATGCTCAGGAAGCGCCGCCCAGCCTGCTGTCGCAGCCGGAGGCCAAAGAGTGGGGCGTGGAAATCTATACGATGTCGAAAACCTTCCTGATGGCGGGCTGGCGCTTTGGTTTTGCCGTCGGCAACGCCTCGGTGATTAGCGCATTCAAAAAGCTGCACACCCACAGCTACAGCACGGTGTTTGGCGCGGTGCAGGATGCGGCGATTACCGCGCTGGATCTGCCGGAGAGCGCGGTGGCGGAGTTTGCCGCGCTTTACCACCGCCGCCGCGAGCGGGTCATCCGCGCGCTGGAAGCGATGTGCTGGCCGGTGGATGCCCGCCAGGGCACCTTCTTCCTCTGGCTGCCGGTGCCGACGGGCTACAGTTCGCAGCAGTTCACCGAACGCCTGCTGCACGAGGCGCAGGTGCTGGTTGCTCCCGGCCACGGTTTCGGCGCGGGCGGCGAAGGGTTTGTGCGCCTGAGCCTGACCGCCAGCGACGAGGCGCTGGATGCGTCGCTACAACGGATTGCGGCACTGAAATTGTTTAGCTGATGCAGCTGGCGGGGAATGGGCATTTTACTCCCCCTGTAGCGTCGCCACGATCCGCCGCTCGCCGCCGTGAATACGGTGCTCGCCCAGATAAATCCCCTGCCAGGTGCCTAACAGCAGTCGCCCACGGCTGACCGGCAGCAGCAGCGACGTGCCGAGCAGTGAGGATTTAATGTGCGCCGGCATATCGTCCGGGCCTTCGTAGTCATGCTTGTACGGCGCATTCTCCGGCACGTGGCGCAGGAAGTGCTGCTCCATATCGCTGCGTACCGTAGGGTCGCAGTTTTCATTCAACGTTAATGAGGCCGAGGTGTGCTGCAACAGCAGATGCAGCAGGCCGGTCTGCACATCGCTCAGGCGGCGCAGTTCGCCGAGGATTTCATCGGTGACGAGGTGAAAACCGCGCGGTTTGGCGTTCAGGGTGAGGGTTTGCTGATACCACATTGTCTGGCTCCTTAACGTAACTGATGCGTTAAGTGTGCCGCATATGAGGCAAAGGTAAACCGGAAAAAACAACTGGCCGGGAGTTCCCGGCCAGCAGAACATCAGATTACCGCAGCGATAGCTTCGGCCACCTGACGCACGTTGTTGTGGTTCAGACCGGCGATGCAGATACGGCCGCTGGCAATCAGGTAAACGCCAAACTCGTTGCGCAGGCGATCAACCTGGGCCGCGCTCAGGCCGGTATAGCTGAACATGCCGCGCTGCTTCAGCAGGTAGTCGAAGTTTTTACCCGGTACGGCCTCGCCCAGCACGTCCACCAGCGTCTGGCGCATTTCCTGGATGCGCACACGCATCGCTTCCACTTCCGCCAGCCAGTTGGCTTTCAGATCGGCATCGTTCAGCACGCAGGAAACCACCTGCGCACCGAAGTTCGGCGGGCTGGAGTAGTTGCGGCGCACGGTGGCTTTCAGCTGGCCCAGCACACGAGAAGCTTCTTCCGCATCGTCACAGACGATTGACAAACCGCCGACGCGCTCGCCGTACAGCGAGAAGATTTTCGAGAAGGAGTTGCTGACCAGCGCAGGCAGGCCCGCAGCGGCGATAGCGCGGATCGCGTAGGCATCTTCTTCCATGCCGCCGCCAAAGCCCTGATAGGCGATGTCGAGGAACGGGATCAGCTCGCGCGCTTTCAGCACTTCGGTCACTTTATCCCACTGATCGTTATTCAGGTCCGCGCCGGTCGGGTTGTGGCAGCACGGATGCAGCAGCACGATGCTCTGTGCAGGCAGGGAGTTCAGTTTTTCCAGCAGCGCATCAAACTTCACGCCGTTGGTTTCCGGGTCATACCACGGGTAGGTATTCACCGTGAAGCCGGCACCGGCAAAGATAGCCACGTGGTTTTCCCAGGTTGGATCGCTGACCCAGACCTGTGAATTCGGGAAGTAGTGTTTAAGGAAGTCAGCACCCACTTTCAATGCACCTGAACCACCCAGCGTCTGAATGGTGGCGATGCGGCCCGCTTTCAGCACAGGATGTTCCGCGCCAAACAGCAGAGGCGCCACCGCGCTACGGTAAGGCGGCAGGCCTTCCATCGGCAGATACAGTGACGCCATCTGCGGCTTCGCGTTCAGCAGGGCTTCCGCTTTCGCCACGGCATCCATCTGCGGAATTGCACCCTGTGCGTCGTAATACAGGCCGATGCTCAGATTGACCTTGTGCGCACGATCGTCCTGCTTGAAGGTTTCCATCAGGGTGAGAATTGGATCGCCAGCATAGGCATCAACATTTTGAAACACGGTGCAGATCTCCATTTAATAATCAGTCATTCTGACGGCGGTTAACCCCGCGTCACATAGTCATCCAGAGGATATTACACGAAGTAACGGCCCGGGCGATGGTTCATGGCAATAATCAGGTTCAGGATCAGCGCGCCAATAATTGAGGCCACCAGCATTTCGCGGCTGACCACAAACAGCGACGCCAGCACCACGCAGGTGTCGACGCCCATTTGCAGCTTACCGGCGCGGATGCCGTAGCGATCCTGCAGCCACAGCGCGAGGATATTGATACCACCCAGGCTGGCCTTATGGCGGAATAACACTATAAACCCAATGCCCGTTACCACGTTACCGAACAATGTCGCATAAAAGGGATCCAGCGCCGCAAAATGAATAAACATCGGGTGCAGCTGGGAGAACAGCGACACCAGGCCGACCGCGCAGAAGGTTTTGATGGTGAACGCCCAGCCCATACGTTTCACCGCCAGCCAGTAAAACGGCAGGTTGATGGCGAAGAAGGCCAGACCAAAGGTACTTTTGGTGATGTAGCTAATCAGGAAAGCGATCCCCGCCGTGCCGCCGGTCAGCGCACCGGCCTGCTTCATCAGCGTCACGCCAAAGGAGACCATCAGCGTACCCAGCACGATCGCCATAATATCTTCGACCAGGGTATGGGGGATTTTTACGGGTTGTTCTACGACGTTATCCATCTTGTTTCTCGGGGGCTAAGTTATGCAATTATCTACCTGATAATTAGCAAAAATCGCACCAGCTAAGGACGCACGAAAGCACCTGAATCGCCCCGAAGAATTAACCCGTTGAATAAAATGCGCTTTAATTTTACATTTTGTGCGTAAAAATCAAATTATGCCGTTATTTCACGCATGGTTTGTGATTTTTTCGCACGATTTATGCATCAACAATGATGCATACGCACAGTATTGGTGCATCTCTTGCACCAATACTGTGCATTGCACTCACACCTGCGCCAGCATGCCGTTCTCTTTCAGGCGGTTCAGCACCACCGACGTTTTCACGTGTGCGACGCTTTTATGCCCGGCCACCAGCTGGCTAATCAGCGCACTCAACCCCGCCAGATCGGCCACCGCCACCTTCAGCAGATAGTCGGCATCGCCGGTGGTTTTGTAGGCGTCAACGATCGCCGACTGATCTGCCACCATGCGGTGGAAGCTGTCAACGTACTCCTGGGTGTGGTTGATCAGGCGCACTTCAATCAGGCCAATCACCCCCATGCCGACCGCATCCGGCGACAGCCGCGCGTGATAACCGAGGATCAGGCCCGCCTGCTCAAGATTGATGCGGCGGCGAGAACACTGCGAGGCGGATAAGCCGACCAGGTCACTCAGTTCCTGGTTGGTCAGCCGCCCGTTGCTTTCCAGTAAAGTCAGTATCTTAAAGTCAAAATCATCGATCTGGGTCATCGTCATTCCATGCCGGTATCAGGGGACAGCTTACTGACAGATAACCGTATTTTTTGTCGTGTTGTCCAACACTATTTTTCGCGGGGGATGAAACGCAGATCGATGCGGCGGGAACGATGGCCCCATGCGAAGCCGCCTGTTTTATGCTTTTAGGTTACTCGTCGTCGTACTGCGGACCGGCGTAGTTATCGAAGCGCGACCACTGGCCGTTAAAGGTCAGGCGCACCGTACCGATCGGGCCGTTACGCTGTTTACCGAGGATGATTTCGGCCACGCCTTTCAGATCGCTGTTCTCGTGATACACCTCATCACGGTAGATAAACATAATCAGGTCGGCATCCTGCTCGATGGAGCCGGACTCACGCAGGTCGGAGTTGACCGGGCGCTTATCCGCACGCTGCTCCAGCGATCGGTTCAGCTGCGACAGCGCCACTACCGGCACCTGCAGCTCTTTCGCCAGCGCCTTCAGCGAGCGGGAAATTTCGGCAATTTCCAGCGTACGGTTGTCCGACAGCGACGGCACGCGCATCAGCTGCAGGTAGTCGATCATAATCAGGCTGAGACCGCCGTGCTCGCGGAAGATGCGGCGGGCGCGGGAACGCACCTCGGTCGGGGTCAGGCCGGATGAGTCATCGATAAACATGTTCTTCTTTTCCAGCAGGATCCCCATGGTGCTGGAAATACGCGCCCAGTCCTCATCATCGAGCTGGCCGGTACGAATTTTGGTCTGATCCACGCGCGACAGCGAAGCCAGCATACGCATCATGATCTGCTCGCCGGGCATCTCGAGGCTGAAAATCAGCACCGGCTTATCCTGCAGCATTGCGGCGTTTTCGCACAGGTTCATCGCGAAGGTCGTTTTACCCATCGACGGACGAGCGGCGACAATAATCAGATCCGAGCGCTGAAGCCCGGCGGTTTTTTTATTGAGATCCTGATAACCGGTATCCACCCCGGTCACGCCATCGTGCGGCGTCTGATACAGCGATTCGATACGGCTGATGGTGGCTTCGAGGATCTGATCGACGCTTTTCGGCCCTTCATCTTTGTTGGCGCGGTTTTCAGCGATCTGGAATACGCGGGATTCCGCCAGATCGAGCAGATCTTCACTGCTGCGCCCCTGCGGATCGTAGCCCGCGTCGGCGATCTCATTGGCTACCGAGATCATCTCTCGCACCACGGCACGTTCGCGCACGATGTCGGCATAGGCACCGATATTCGCCGCACTTGGCGTGTTTTTCGACAGCTCGGCAAGATAGGCAAAGCCGCCTACCATGCTGAGTTCGCCTTTGGTTTCCATCGACTCGGAGAGCGTAATCAGGTCAATGGGTTTACCCATTTCCAGCAGGCGCTGCATTTCCGCAAAGATCATGCGGTGCGGACGGCTGAAGAAGTCCTGCGCCACCACGCGTTCAGAGACGTTATCCCAGCGTTCGTTATCCAGCATTAAACCGCCCAACACCGACTGCTCAGCTTCCAGCGAGTGCGGGGGCAGCTTCAGACCTTCCATCTGGCGATCGCGCGGCTCTCGGTTTTCGAAGGATTTGTTGGTGGGTTTATTTCCTGCCATAGTGATGTGCTACCAAAAATCTTGTGGGGGACGCGTAAGTATACTCGTTTGCGCCGCTGCCGTCCTCCTGCATTAAGTCGTAATCCACAGGAGTGAGCATGGTAAAACGTATACAAATCAGCCAGCACGGCGGGCCGGAGGTGATGCAGGCCATCGATTTCGATCCTGCCGATCCGCTGGCCGGCGAAGTGCAGATTGAGAATAAGGCGATAGGCATTAACTATATTGATACCTATGTGCGCAGCGGTCTGTATCCCGCTTCCCTCCCGAGCGGGCTGGGCAGCGAAGCCGCCGGTATCGTTCGGCGCGTAGGCCCGGGCGTGACGGTGCTGAAGCCGGGCGATCGCGTGGTTTATGCTCAGGCAACGCTGGGTGCCTACAGCGAAGTGCACAACGTTGCGGTGGACAGAGTGGCGCTGCTACCCGATGCGATTTCGTTTGAGCAAGCCGCCGCCTCATTCCTTAAGGGCCTGACGGTCTATTATCTGCTGCGGCAAACCTACGTGGTGCAGCCCGACGAACGCTTCCTGTTCCATGCCGCCGCCGGTGGCGTTGGGCTGATTGCCTGCCAGTGGGCGAAGGCGCTGGGCGCACATCTGATCGGCACCGTAGGCTCCGCCGAAAAGGCGCAGCGGGCTAAAGATGCCGGAGCCTGGGCCACCATTAACTATCTTGAAGAGAATATTGCCGAGCGCGTCAGCGAGCTGACCCAGGGGAAAAAGCTGCGCGTGGTGTATGACTCGGTGGGTAAAGATACTTGGGAAGCGTCGCTCGACTGCCTGCAAAGGCGTGGGCTGATGGTCAGTTTTGGCAATGCTTCCGGCCCGGTGACCGGGGTGGATCTGGCTATTCTGAACCAGAAAGGATCGCTGTACGTTACCCGCCCTTCATTGTACGGCTACATCACTACCCGCGATGCACTGACCCAGGCCAGCAATGAGCTGTTCTCCCTGCTGGCCAGCGGCGCGATTAAGGTCGATGTGCCGGAATCGCAGAAGTTCGCACTGGTCGATGCCCGTCAGGCACATCAGGCGCTGGAAAGCCGTGTAACTCAGGGTTCCAGCCTGCTTATCCCATAAAAAAATGGGGCTTCCTTACGGAAGCCCCTTTTGTTTCTTTCTTTTTTTAGTTCGCGCTGGGTGTAGGGTCAGCGGCGATGAATACGCTTTGTTTCAATCCAGTCATCCTGACAGAATTTATAAGTAAAAAATATGTTTAATTGCGAATTGTGCTGAATAATATTTCACGATGTGATCCAGAGCGCATTAGCCCACCCATGCTCATCACAAGCCCTTGATATCATCAGGATAAGCGATTGCCGTTACTATCCGGCTGTTTAATATAGGTTCGATACAACCACACCGCAGCGACCGCCAGCAGCAGCCATGGCAACAATTTAATCACAATCGCGAACAGCCCACCGACGAACATCACCAGCGTAGCGACGACCAGCGCAGCCAGGATCCCCAATATTGAAATGCCGGTCAGCATTAACATCAGAAAGAAACCGAGGACAAACAGAATCTCAATCATTGCACTCTCCCATCAATAATTACTGGATGAGACATTACAAGAAGCGTGCCATAACGACGAGAAACGTAATTCATTGAATTATACCAGGAAGGTTCGACCAGGCTAATGTTAACCTGGTCAATTTACTCAATCTATGGTCAAGCGTTAACCACGATCTTATCGGCAACCAGCGACAGTGCCTGTTCAACAACGTCGACGCCCGCACCGGCTTTATGCGCATTCTCGCTGAGGTAGCGACGCCACTGGCGCGCACCGGGAATGCCCTGGAACAGGCCCAGCATATGTCGGGTAACGTGACCCAGATAAGTACCTGCAGCCAGTTCGCGCTCGATGTACGGATACATCGCCCGTACCACCGCAACCGTATCGGCAACCGGCTGCGTGCTGCCAAACAGTTCGCCGTCAACGTGCGCCAGCATTCCTGGGTTCTGATAGGCTTCGCGCCCGACCATAACGCCGTCCAGATGCTGCAAATGGACCTTTGCTTCCGCCAGTGATTTCACGCCGCCGTTCAGCGACATCGTCAGATGCGGAAAATCACGCTTCAGCTGATACACGCGCTCGTAGTCCAGCGGTGGAATTTCGCGGTTCTCTTTCGGGCTGAGACCGGAGAGCCAGGCTTTGCGCGCGTGAATAATAAACGTCTCACAGCCGCCCTCTTCCGATACCTTACGAATAAAATCGCAGAGGAATTCATAGCTGTCCTGGTCGTCGATTCCGATGCGAGTTTTTACCGTAACCGGGATCGCCACCACGTCGCGCATCGCTTTGATACAGTCGGCAACCAGCTGCGCTTCGCCCATCAGGCAGGCACCGAAACGGCCGTTTTGCACGCGGTCCGACGGGCAGCCGACGTTAAGGTTGACTTCGTTATAGCCGCGCTCTTCCGCCAGCTTCGCGCACTGCGCCAGCGCGGCCGGATCGCTGCCGCCCAGCTGCAGCGCGACCGGCTGCTCTTCCTGACTGTAGGCCAGATAGTCACCCTTGCCGTGGATAATCGCGCCGGTTGTGACCATTTCGGTATAGAGCAGGCTCTGACGGGTCAGCTGGCGATGGAAGTAGCGACAGTGGCGATCGGTCCAGTCAAGCATCGGAGCGATGGAGAAGCGATGTGCAGGGAATTTTTCCAGCCCGTCAGCGTTAGCGGTGTTCAGAGGCATGGATTGTGATTCTTGATTCTGATGCATTTATATTCTTTGGCGGAAAATGGACTAAAACATGTCCTACTATAACACAGTGGGGTTCAGTGAGCAGAGGCGAAAATTTAGCCATCACATCAACGATTCAGATGGCTTTCAGCTGATCGATAATTAAAGGGTTTGCCTGTAGCAATAACAGTAACTTTCTTGGTGCACCGGTAGGCTGACGCCGTTTCATTTCCCAGCTTTTGACCAAATCGTAGCTAACGCCCACAGCGGCGGCAAAATCTTGCTGCTTCAAACCGGTCACTTCTCGTATTGCTCTGACATCAATATCACTATAAGTATGAATATGCTCCGGCGCTGGCGTTTCCAAACCCTGCTCGATTCTTACCATCTCCTCTGCACTGGCCAGCAGATCGGCAAATAATTCGTCTTTCATCTCTGTTTCATCGACCTCGTTGACAGGTTAGCAAAGCTACTGATTAATACGCAGACATCTTGCAGCGTTACACCAGCATGTCGGACAACTTTTTTAGCGCCTTCTTTTGCTCTTGTGATAATTCATCCTGCTCATTTTTCGGATACACCAATGCAAGATAAATCCTACCTCTGCTCGTGACATAGTAGTAAATCACCCGCACGCCGCCGCGCTTTCCCATGCCCGGTCGACTCCAGCGAATCTTACGAAACCCACCAGTCCCAGTGATAATGGCCCCTGTTTCAGGCACATCAATCAGCAGCTCCTGAAACATCATAAACTCATCATCCGGCAAAAGGTCCTGACGCCGTTTACTGAAACCCGACAGCTCAATAAAAGTAAGCATTTCACTCCCTGAAGTTGATATCTCCTGCTAAACAGGCTATTCGGGAGCAGTACAATTATCAATCAGATCGAGTGTACGTGGTACACTTTTAATGATCCATTTTATTTTTCTGGAATGTGTCTCTATAAACGCGAAGCGACGGCAAATTCGGCGTTTTGTGGCAGACGTGATAAAATATCACCTTGATCATGCCTGAGGAAAAACGATGAATATTACCAGTGCCGAAAGAATCCTGTCGCAGGCGGAAGTCATTTGTCAGCAGCGCAGCGTGCGGCTGACGCCGCAGCGTATGGAAGTGTTGCGCCTGATGACCGAGCACAACGCTTCGATTAGCGCCTACGATTTACTGGATTTACTGCGGGCATCGGAACCTCAGGCTAAACCACCTACCGTTTACCGGGCGCTGGATTTCCTACTGGAGCAGGGCTTTATTCACCGCGTGGAATCCACCAACAGCTACGTGGTCTGCCACCATTTCGAAGAGCCGTCGCACACTTCCGCAATGCTGATCTGCGATCGCTGTGGTTCTGTTACCGAACAGCATGCCGATGGCGTTGAAGAGATCCTCAAAAAGCTGGCGCAGAAAACCGGCTTTACCCTGGCCCACAGCGTGATTGAAGCGCACGGCTTTTGCCAGAAGTGCAGTGAAGTTGAAGCCTGTACCCATCAGGATGCCTGCGATCACGATCACAGCGTGCAGGGTAAGAAACGCGGGCGCTGAGATAGCCGACCTGCGAATGCAAAAGTCCCACAAGAAAGATATTTAGTTTGCGAGCGCGGAAGGTAAACAAGCTGGCAATGATACGCTTGCCGCAGACTGAAGATTGATACGTCAAGATCTAACAGAAGGTATGTAAAGCGCTTTGTCGGCACGTCCTTGTGCCAGGGGGTAGGAGCTTCTTCCTGAATTAAGTGTGGTTACCAGCGGTGATTATTGCGGCTTTCCCAGTCGCGAAGTTCCTTCTCGGCCTGGTCTTTCTGGTAGCCATAGCGTTCCTGAATCTTACCGACCAGCTGGTCGCGTTTACCTTCCACAACCGTCAGATCGTCGTCGGTGAGCTTGCCCCATTGCTCTTTCACTTTTCCTTTAAACTGCTTCCAGTTGCCGCTGATTTCATCGTTATTCATAACAGACTCCTTCTGGCTGAGATTAATGGTCTGGAATATTTCTATTCGTCACTCCGCTCAATAACCAGATAATTATCTGACTAAACGCCGAACTTACAGATAATTGTAGTGCAAATTTCGGAAGATGCTGCGCACGGGCCAATCGGAGTGCCTTAAAAGCCTGAAACCCAACGCAAGAAATCAAAAAAAACCAGCCCGTTCAGCAAGCTGGCCGTTATTCAGGGAGAAGTAAGCAAATATGTCTGTCAGCGCGACAGGGCAAACCAGGTACCGTTTCGCCAGTGTCGCTGCCAGATAAACCACAGGCTGATACCGCGCAGCAGCAGGAATACCGTCACCGCCAGCCACAGACCGTGATTGCCCAGCAGCGGAACGGTAAACAGCGTCAGCCCAAAGCCTGCTGCGGCCACCACCATGCTGTTACGCATTTCGCTGGCGCGGGTGGCACCGATAAACATGCCGTCCAGTAGATAGCAGCCTACGCCAGCCAGCGGCATCACCACCTGCCACCATAAATAGCGATCGGCCAGCTCCCGAAGAGGCTCCAGAGAGGTCAGTAGCGCCACAATATGCTCGCCGCCGAAGGCATAAATCAACGAGAACGCCAGCGCAACAACGCCGGACTGGCGGCAGGCCGCATGCCAGACGCTGAGCAGCTGCTGGCTGTTTCCCGCACCAAAGGCTTCTCCCGAACAGGCTTCGACCGCATAGGCGAAGCCGTCAAGCGCGTAGGCGGTGAAGGTCAGAAACATCAGCAGCACCGCATTGACGGCAACAATATCGCTGCCGAGCCGCGCGCCGAAAATCGTCAGTGAGGCAAAGCACACCTGCAACAGCAGAGAACGCAGCATAATGTCGCGGTTCAGCCTCAGCAGGCGGGCCAGATTACCGCGCCATGCACTCAGCAGCAGACGCAGCGACAGGCCACGCATCACCATCACCCGCCACACCAGCAGCAGCCCGACCAGCAGGCTGACGTATTCCGCAATAGCGGTAGCCGCCGCAGCGCCCTGAACGCCCCACTTCAGGCCAATAACAAACCACAGATCCAGCAGGATGTTCACCAGGTTGCCCACCACCAGCAGGATCACCGGCGCACGGGCATACTGTACGCCCAGCAGCCAGCCGAGTAATACCAGGTTTGCCAGCGTGGCGGGCGCGCTGAGCCAGCGGATCTGCATAAACAAATCGGCCTGGTGCAGCACGTCCTTACTGCCGCCGGTCAGCCCCAGCGCCAGATGGGTCAGCGGCGCTTTCAGCACAATAAAGGTGATACCGGCCATCAGCGCCAGCAGCAGCGGCTGCATTAACGCACGGGCCAGAGCGGGTTTGTCGTTTGCGCCAAACGCCTGTGCGGTCAGCCCGGTGGTGCTCATGCGTAAGAACAGCAGCAGCATAAACAGGAAGCTGGTGATAGTCGTACCAATCGCCACGCCGCCGAGGTAGGTCGGGCTATCAAGATGTCCAATAACCGCGGTATCCACCAGACCTAGCAGCGGCACGGTAATATTGGAGAGGATCATCGGCAGCGCCAGCCGCCAGAGATTTTTATCGGCAGCCGTCAGCAGTCGCATCGTGTTTCAACCGGAAGCAGGGAGTGATGAGAGATCGCAAAACGCGCCGCAGAGGGCGACGCGTCATATTCGGTGGGGGATTACAGCCAGTTGCCGTTGCGGATAACACCGACGGCCAGGCCTTCTATGGTCAGCGTCTGCTGACGCAGGTCGACAACAATCGGCTGAAACTCGCTGTTTTCCGGCAGCAGGTGAACGATGTTACCCTGCTTCTTCAGACGCTTAACGGTCACTTCGTCATCAATACGCGCCACAACAACCTGTCCGTTACGCACGTCTTCCGTTTTATGCACCGCCAGCAGATCGCCATCCATAATGCCGATGTCCTTCATCGACATGCCGCTGACGCGCAGCAGGAAGTCCGCATTGGGTTTAAACAGTTCGGGGTCTACCGAGTAGTGGCCTTCGATATGCTGCTCGGCCAGCAGGGGTTCGCCAGCGGCAACGCGGCCGATCAGCGGCAGGCCATCGGCCTCTTCCATCATCAGACGAATACCGCGCGATGCGCCGGAAACGATCTCAATCACGCCTTTTCTGGCCAGCGCTTTCAGGTGTTCTTCTGCAGCATTAGGGGAACGGAAGCCGAGCTGCGAGGCAATTTCTGCCCGCGTCGGTGGCATACCGGTCTGGTTAATGTGGTCGCGAATCAGGTCGTAAACCTGCTGCTGCCTTGCCGTTAGTGCTTTCATCCCGCCCCCTGGTTGTTTATACAGTCGACTGTGAGTATATACAGGTATTTGCGCGTTGGAAACCCAAAGCTGGCTAAAAAACAGCAGTTTGTTGAATTTCGGAAAACCTATCGCAAATGTGCAATCAATAGCATTGCCCACACAAAAATTGCCAATATTATGCTTAATAATACGGCGGCAGATCCCATATCTTTGGCACGCCCGGCCAGCGGATGAATTTCACTGCCGATACGGTCAACCACCGCTTCAATCGCACTATTAAGGATTTCAACAATAATCACCATCACTACGGAGCCAATCAGCAACACGCGGGTCACGGCATCCACATCCAGCCAGCAGGCGATCAGGATGGCGACGATGGCAGCAATCGCTTCCTGCCGGAATGCCGCTTCATGCTGCCAGGCAGCACGTATACCTTTCCAGGAATAACCCGCTGCTTTTACAATTCGAGTCAGTCCGGTGGCGTTATTTGCCATAATCAGGGAACCCTTTGGGAAGTTTAACGTCAATGAGAGGGTGTAGCACATTTTGCAACACCACAGATTCTGTTAGCGCTTTCTGGTATGCTTGCGGCGCTTTGCTAACAAGAGGCTTCATGTTGTCTATGTCAGGTTGGCGTAATTTATATTACAAACTGTTGAATCTGCCAGTGAAATTCCTGGTAAAAAGTAAGGCAATCCCGGCCGAACCGGTTGCCGAGCTTGGGCTTGATACTTCTCGCCCTATTATGTATGTGCTGCCTTATGATTCAAAGGCCGATCTCCTTGCCCTGCGCGAACAGTGCCGCAAACAGGATCTCCCCGATCCTTTGCATCCGCTGGAGATCGACGGCACCGTGCTGCCCCGCTATGTGTTTATCCATGACGGTCCGCGCGTGTTCCCCTATTTCGTACCGAACCTTGAGTCGGTCAAGCTGTTCCATGACTATCTGGACCTGCACCGTAATCATCCCGATCTGGATGTACAGATGGTGCCGGTATCGGTGATGTTTGGCCGTGCGCCGGGGCGCGAAGTACAGGGTGTCGAACAGCCGCATCTGCGGGTGCTGAACGGCATTCAGAAGTTCTTTGCGGTGATCTGGCTGGGTCGCGATAGCTTTGTGCGTTTCTCGCCTATCGTCTCGCTGCGCCGCATGGCGACCGAGCACGGTACCGATAAAACTATCGCACAGAAGCTGGCACGCGTGGCGCGTATGCACTTCGCCCGCCAGCGGCTGGCAGCCGTAGGCCCGCGCCTGCCGGTGCGCCAGGATCTGTTCAACAAGCTTCTGCAGTCCAAGGCAATTGCCAAAGCAGTGGAAGATGAAGCGCGCAGCAAGAAAATTTCCCATGAAAAGGCCCAGCAGAACGCCGTTGAGCTGATGGAAGAGATCGCGGCTAACTTCTCCTATGAAGCAATCCGCCTGACCGATCGCGTGATGGGCTGGACCTGGAGCAAGCTGTATCAGGGCCTGAACGTCAGCGGCGGCGAGCGCGTGCGCCAGCTGGCGCAGGACGGGCATGAGATCGTCTATGTGCCCTGCCACCGCAGCCATATGGACTACCTGCTGCTCTCCTACGTACTTTACCACCAGGGGCTGGTGCCGCCGCATATTGCCGCCGGTATCAACCTGAACTTCTGGCCTGCCGGCCCGATCTTCCGCCGCCTGGGTGCGTTCTTTATTCGCCGTACCTTTAAAGGCAACAAACTTTACTCAACGGTATTCCGTGAATATCTGGGTGAGCTGTTTACCCGCGGCTATTCGGTTGAGTACTTTGTGGAAGGTGGCCGTTCGCGCACCGGACGTCTGCTCGATCCGAAAACCGGCACGCTGTCGATGACCATTCAGGCCATGCTGCGCGGCGGGAACCGCCCAATCACGCTGGTCCCCATCTACATCGGCTATGAACACGTGATGGAAGTAGGGACCTACGCGAAAGAGCTGCGCGGTGCGACCAAAGAGAAAGAAGGCTTTATGTCGATGGTTCGCGGCCTGCGTAAGCTGCGCAACCTCGGCCAGGGCTACGTCAACTTTGGTGAACCTCTGCCGCTGGTCACGTACCTCAACCAGCGCGTGCCGGAATGGCGCGATTCTATCGATCCGATTGAAGCCCAGCGCCCGGCGTGGCTGACTCCGGCGGTCAACGATATTGCCCAGAAAGTGATGGTGCGTATCAACAACGCCGGTGCGGCCAATGCCATCAACCTGTGCGTTACGGCACTGCTGGCATCACGCCAGCGTTCGATGACCCGCGAGCAGCTCACCGAGCAGCTGGATTGTTATCTACAGCTGCTGCGCAATGTGCCCTACTCCAGCGACTCTACGGTGCCGGACGTCAGCGCTGAAGCCCTGCTGGAACATGCGCTTGGCATGAACAAGTTTGAGCTGGAGCAGGACAGTATCGGTGAGATCGTCATTCTGCCGCGCGAGCAGGCGGTTCTGATGACCTACTATCGCAACAACATTCACCACATGCTGGTGATGCCGTCGCTGATCGCCGCCATTCTGATGCAGCATCGCGAACTGAGCCGTGAGGAGCTGCAGCGCCAGGTTAGCGTTATTTATCCGATGCTGAAGAGCGAACTGTTCCTGCGCTGGGAAATCAGCGAACTGCCTGCGGTACTGGATGCGCTGGTCGCCGAAATGGCGCGTCAGGGCCTGCTGCTGGCCGAAGAGAACAGCCTGCGTCTGACCCCGGGCCGCTTCCGTACGCTACAGGTGCTGGCCGCTGGCGTGCGTGAAACCCTGCAGCGCTATGCGATTACCTTCTCTATTCTTAGCGCTAACCCGGCGATTAACCGCGGTACGCTGGAGAAAGAGAGCCGCACCATGGCTCAGCGCCTGTCGGTGCTGCACGGTATCAATGCACCTGAGTTCTTTGATAAAGCCGTGTTTACCTCACTGGTGCTGACGCTGCGCGATGAAGGCTACATCAGTGACTCCGGTGATGCGCAGGTTGAGCAGACCCAGAAGGTTTATCAGCTGCTGGCAGATCTGGTGACGCAGGATGTTCGCATGACGATTGAGAGTGCGGTCGCCCACGACTGATATCACAGACGGGTTTGACACGAAAAAAGGGGCAAACCGCAAGGTTCGCCCCTTTTCTATTATCTGAAAGACTCGTGTGCGCGGCTTACTACTCACCTGTACCCGCCACATAGCGACGCGGAATGATTACCGCTACACCAGCTACCAGATGCTCAGTGCAATCCCGACAAACAGCACCAGCCCAACATAGTTGTTGTTAAGAAACGCCTGGAAGCACTTCTCACGCTGACGGTCGGCAATCAGCTTCTGCTGGTGTACAAACAGTACGGCTGCCAGTAACAGTCCCCAGTAGAAAATGCCGCCTAAACCACTCAACCAACCGGTCAGCGCCAGCAGGGCGAGGGTTGCCAACTGCAGCAGTCCGATAATCAGCTTGTCATGACGCCCAAACAGGATCGCCGTCGACTTCACGCCGATCTTCAGGTCGTCGTCGCGGTCAACCATCGCATACTGCGTGTCGTACGCCACCGTCCAGCAGATATTGGCCAGGAACAGCAGCCAGCAGGTTAACGGCAGGGTTTCGTTCACCGCCGCCCAGCCCATCGGAATAGCCCAGCCGAACGCCGCGCCCAGCACCACCTGCGGCAGGTGGGTGTAACGCTTCATAAACGGATACATCCACGCCAGCAGCAGCCCGCCCAGCGACAGCCAGATGGTCATGCTGTTCATGGTCAGTACCAGCAGGAAGGAAACCAGCAGCAGGCAGACAAACAACACCTTTGCCTCATTGCTGGTAACCGCGCCGCTCGGCAGCGGACGTCCTCGTGTGCGTTTTACATGTCCGTCGATTTTGCGGTCGGCAAAATCATTGACCACGCAGCCCGCCGCACGCATGAAAAATACGCCCAACACGAAGACAATCAGCACGTTAAGCGGCGGCACCTTCATCCCCGCCAGCCACAGCGCCCACAGCGTCGGCCACAGCAGCAGCAGCCAGCCGATAGGATTATCAATCCGCATCAGACGGATATAGGCAGAAAGCTTACTCATTTGTAGACTGGTCTCCACGCTACTGATTCTCCTTAACGTTCGGCCTGGCATACAGGGGAGATGCCGGTAAAAACAGTTCCGTCAGCAGCAACGGTTTATCCGACAGGCGCAGGCGCGAACGCCTTCCCCACAGGTTTCCGCTGCGGCCAACATCAATAAAATCACGGGTTAACGTCGAGCTGGTAAATAAATAGCGCCCGAGCGGCACCGTACCCAGCTGCTGCAGCTTCTGTTCCGGGCCAATCAGGGTCGATTCCGGCACCAGCGTACGTGCCACCAGCCAGGGAATGCCATCGCCGCACAGTTCGATTTCCCGCAGCCAGAAACGGCGGTCAGCGGGCAGCAGTTCGGCATCGCTTCCAGCCTCCTGCGCGGTGATAAATCCTTCGCGCAGCAGATTAACTGTCACCTGCTGACAGTGACGTTCAAAACGCCGGGTCATCGAGTCTTCTTCCATCAGCCAGTCGAGCAGGGAAGCGGTTAACAGGGGCGATGATTCGGGCAGCCAGTCGATAGCGCGCAACAGCGGCAGCGCGTTCTCAGCCATCGCATTTCTCCGCAAAAAAATTCAGAAGCAGAGTGTAACGCAGACACCGGAGCCAAACCTATCAAAGCGGGGCAATTACGCAGAAATTTATAGGTAGCACAGAAGGAAGGAAAAAAGGTGCGCCGCACGGCGCACCAGTCATGGAGCCAGCCCAGCAATATGGGGATGTTATCCCTTGCCTTTCACACTGCTGATAAAGGTTTGCCGCGCCGAAGTGGAGCCCAGACGTTCGGCCTCGTTCATCAGACGCAGCGCTTTGTCGATATCCCCCGCCTTCGCCGCCTGGCGAATGCCCTGGTTGAAGTAGGTTTCGGTGTCGCTGAGCATCGGCTCCGCTTTTGCCGCCGGGGCCGCTGGTGCAGGCGCAGCAGCGACCGCTGCCGGAGCTGCCGTACTGCCAACCACCACCGGTTGCGGCTGTGGCTGGTTGAATACCTGGCCGATCATCACGTTACCGCTACCCTGCTCCGCTTTCACCTTCAGCGTAATCTGGCCGTCAGTGACGTGGCTGGCGATCGGATCGGGAATGGACGGCACGGCGTTACCCACGCCTTCGGCATAGGCCTTCGCCGGATTGGTCAGCTGGGTGGTAGTCGTCAGATCCTGCCGGGTGGTGTACACCAGCAGGTAAATTTGTTTTTGCCCCAGTGCAGGGGTCAGTTTCAGCGTCCCTTCCAGTCTGTCCTGCGAAACCACGCCGGGTTTCTGATACGGGAAGTAGCTGCCGGGATAGAAGGCGGCCGGGCGCATTTGTTCGTCCAGCACCAGCACGTTCGGCACATAGACGCGGCGATCTTTCACCACGCTGGTGAGAGTAATTTCCAGCGAGCCGCGATCGGCTGGCAGGGTCACGGCCGCAACCGGACCGGTAATTTCCCCCTGGTTCAGGCTCTGGGACGAGGCATTTAGCGCAATGTCGTTACTGGCCGGTGGCGTAACGGGCAGCCAGGAGAGCCGCTGCAGCGCGGAGGCCGGAATGGCCGGAGCCACCGCGACGTTCTGTGGCGACGTAAAGGTTGCCGCCGTAGCGGGCAGTATCGATGCGGAAGTCAGCCCCGCGATCAGGCACAGTGACAGCAGATTTTTTTTCATTTTATGTTCCTTAAACGGGCCACCCCGATCCTGCCAGGCAATGCAGTGTCGGGGGTAAAGAGGATCGGGCGGACCTGAGCGGGTCCGCCCGCGACTGGCTGTTACCACCAGGCTTCCATCTGCACACCGAAGCTGACTTCATCGTCGTTGCCGCGGCTGAAGGTTTTGGCACTGGTATCGCTGTAGGCGGTGCCGGAGGTGTAGCCGGTATCGTCAGACGTGGCGTAACCCCACTTCTCATCCCACTTGGCGTAGGTAGCAAACACGCGGATCGCCGGGCGCGACCAGATGCTGTCACCGGCCTGCCACTGCTGGGCCAGGGTCACTTTATACTGGCTGTTGCGCTCGCCGGTTTCCTGCGACTTGACGTTGTCGTAGCCCACTTCCAGCAGGGTGCTCATGATCGGCGTCCATTTGTACATCGGGCGCACGCCGGCGGTGTACCAGGTGGTGCCGTTTTTATTGTCGCGATCCAGGTCCTGGAACATGGCGACGTACATCAGGCCCCACTTGTCGTTAAAGTCCAGCGCACCGTGGTCGATTACGCGAATCATATGGCCGTTGTTATCGATGCTCGAACCTTCTGAGCGACCGTTACGCTGCGAAGTCAGCGCATCGGTGGCGTACTGCACGACAAACTTGTTGTAGCCGTTGTAGATAGTCTGAGTGTGCTCACCGGTCAACATCCAGCCATCTTTAGTGGCCCCGTCCGCCAGCGAATAGCCGTCCTGCACGTTGGCACGACCGTAGTCAACGCCCAGCTCCAGCACGCCGCCCGGGTTCACGTTCAGCTCGGCCACGCGCACGTCGAAGGTGTCGTTAACGGTTGGAACTTGCTTCTGCTGGTTATCGATAAAGCCGTAGGAGCCGCCCGCTTCACCGTTGCGGGTCACCGCCATGGACAGTTTACCCGCGCCCAGATCGATGTTTTCCACACCTGCACCCGGACCGGAAATGTCCCAGTAGTAGAAGTCGATCATATGTACGTCATGACGCTGGTAGAAGCGCTTACCGGCCCACAGGGTAGAACCTGGCAGCCAGTCGATCAGGTTTTTACCCTGAATGTTCACCTCACGAAAGCCCGGGTCGACGCTTTCGAAATCTGAACGCTGAGAAACGGCATACGCCAGGTTGGTATCGAAGTAGAAGCTCTTGTCGCCCTCTTTCCACAGTTCCTGGCCCAGTTTCAGTTCCGCATAGGTTTCACATTCGTTACCCAGACGGTATTTGCTGTTGGCACCGGTAGCCTGAAAACACTGCTGCTCGCCGCCGCTACCGGTCCAGCCGATACCCGAACGCGCATAGCCTTTAAAATCAACCGCTGCCGCCTGGCCGGAGATGGCCATCGCAATGGCCACTGCCAGAGGATATTTCAGCTTAATCATTATTGTGCTCCTGTTATCACTGCTTTAGCTGGAGTGCTTCTACACCCGGTTCCTGATGCAGCCGACGGCAGGCGCTTCCATCTTCACGGAACAGATGGCAGCGCTGCGGCGGCAGGCCGATGGCGTAATGGGCACCTTCTTCTACCAGCACCACGTCATTCTGGCGGTACACCAGGTTCTGACGCAGAGCGGGGATCTGGATATGGATCTGAGTCTCGTGGCCAAGCTGTTCGACAACCTGCACCACGCCGGAAAGACTGACGTCGGCCACCTCGCTGGGCAGCAGATGCTCGGGGCGAATGCCGAGCGACATATTGCTGCCGGGCAGGACGCCAGCGCTGTCTACCGGCAGCCAGATCTGCTGGCGATTCGGCAGCTCAACCTGGACCTGATCGATAGCGGTAGCGGTCACTTTGACCGGCAGGAAATTCATCTTTGGCGAGCCGATAAAACCGGCGACGAAGCGATTGGCGGGATAGTGATAAAGCTCCAGCGGTTTACCGACCTGAGCAATGCGTCCCCCTTCCAGCACCACGATTTTGTCGGCAAGGGTCATCGCCTCGACCTGATCGTGGGTAACGTAAATCATCGTGCGCTGCAGGCGCTTGTGCAGGCGGGAGATCTCGATGCGCATCTGCACACGCAGTGCGGCGTCCAGGTTCGATAGCGGTTCATCGAGCAGAAATACCTGCGGCTCGGCGACCAGCGTACGACCAATCGCCACGCGCTGCCGCTGACCGCCGGAGAGCGCCTTCGGCTGCCGGTCCAGCAGGTGAGCCAGCTGCAGCACTTCGGCGACTTTATTCACCCGCTGCTGGATTTCGGCTTTCGCCACCCCGGCCAGCTTGAGGCCGAAGGACATATTTTCCGCCACGGTAAGATGGGGATAGAGGGCGTAGGACTGGAACACCATGCCAACACCGCGACCGGCGGGAGGCACATCATTCATCCGGCGATCGCCGATCAGCAGCTCGCCCGAGGTGATCTCTTCCAGCCCGGCAATCATGCGTAGCAGCGTTGATTTACCGCAGCCCGACGGCCCCACGAACACCACGAACTCCCCTTCGGCAATCGTCAGGTCAATCGCATCTGATACCACCACGTCACCCCATGCTTTGGTGACATTATTCAGCACCACGCTGGCCATCCGCTTCTCCCGTCCACTGACTGTTGATGGCCGGAGTGTGCGGCAGCGCGCGGAAAGCTAACTCCTCCACCGCTGGATTTTTTATGGGGGAGGAGAAAGGAGGATGAGAAAAACGCACCCGACATCAACCATCGAGTCGGCGGGCGAATTTCGTGACGGCACTGGCAAAAATAACGGCTGTTTTTTGTGGCCGGTAACGCAGAAATGGATTTTTTGTTAATTCGATCACAGAAAGTGATTGGGGGGAGTAGAGCCGGGGATGACGCAGTTCTCCTTGCTTAACAGCAGACTGCAACCACATCCCGGCTTCATACCCTTAGAGGAACGAATAATGGCGAAGTTCAGATTAGCGAGTAAAACACTGCTGCTGTGTACCCTTTCCAGCCTGTTGCTCCCTGCGCTGGCGCAGGCAAAAATAGAAGAAGGCAAGCTGGTTATCTGGATCAACGGCGACAAAGGTTATAACGGCCTGGCGGAAGTCGGTAAGAAATTTGAACAGGATACCGGCATTAAAGTGTCGGTGGAGCACCCGGACAAACTGGAAGAGAAATACCCGCAGGTGGCGGCCACCGGTGACGGTCCGGATATTATCTTCTGGGCGCACGATCGCTTCGGCGGCTATGCCCAGTCCGGTCTGCTGGCCGAAGTGTCCCCGGATAAAGCCTTCCAGGACAAGCTCTATCCCTTCACCTGGGACGCCGTACGCTATAACGGCAAACTGATTGGTTATCCGATTGCCGCTGAAGCGCTGTCGCTGATTTATAACAAGGACCTGCTGCCCGAGCCGCCAAAAACCTGGGAAGAGATCCCGGCGCTGGATAAAAAGCTGAAGGCCAAAGGCAAAAGCGCCATCATGTTTAACCTCCAGGAGCCGTACTTCACCTGGCCGCTCACCGCCGCCAATGGCGGTTACGCCTTTAAGAAACTCCCCGACGGCAGCTATGACCTGAAGGATGTTGGCGTGGCAAACAAAGGCTCGCAGGAAGGTTTGCAGTTCCTCGTCGATCTGATTAAGAACAAACATCTGAATGCCGATACCGATTTTGCCATTGCCGAAGCCGCTTTCAACAAGGGCGAAACCGCGATGACCATTAACGGTCCGTGGGCATGGGGCAATATCGACAGCGCGAAGATCAACTACGGCGTTACCCTGCTGCCGACCTTTAAAGGCCAGCCGTCGAAACCGTTCGTTGGCGTGCTGAGCGCGGGCATTAACGCCGCCAGCCCGAATAAAGAGCTGGCGAAAGAGTTCCTGGAAAACTACCTGCTGACCGATGACGGCCTGGCGAAGGTCAATGCCGATAAACCGCTGGGCGCGGTGGCGCTGAAGTCGATGCAGGAGAAGCTGGCAAAAGATCCGAAGATCGCCGCCACTATGGAGAACTCGCAGAAGGGTGAAGTGATGCCAAACGTGCCGCAGATGAGCGCCTTCTGGTATGCGGAACGCACCGCGGTGCTGAATGCGATCAACGGCCGTCAGACGGTCGATGCCGCGCTGAAAGACGCCCAGGCACGTATCACTAAATAATCCCCGTTGTCTGCCAGGCGGGCGGAAGCGCCCGCCGCTGCTGTAAGGAATTTCTATGGCGAACGTTGCCGGTAAGCATGGCCTGAAGTGGCTGATCGTTACCCTGTTTGCGCTGTTTACCGGCTACCTCGTGGTGCTGATGTATGCGCAGGGTGAAGTGTTGTTCGCCGCGCTGACGCTGATTGTACTCAGCGTTGGGCTGGTGATTTTTGCTCAGCGTCGGGCCACGGCCTGGCGTTATGTCTATCCGGGGCTGGCAGGGATGGCGCTGTTTGTCCTCTTCCCGCTGGCGGCGACCATCGCCATCTCCTTTACCAACTACAGTAGTACCAATCAGCTGACCTTTGAACGGGCGCAGACGGTGCTACTGGACCGCCAGTATCAGGCGGGAGAACGCTATAACTTCAATCTGTGGCCGCAGGGCAGCCAGTGGATCCTGCAGCTGACCGCCGACGGCAAGCCCGGCTATCTCTCCGAACCGTTCAGTTTTGACGATAAAAATCCACAAACCCTGGCGCTGAAAGAGAGCGCTGAAGTCCCGCAGGGCGAGCGCGCCATGCTGCGCGTGGTGACGCAAAACCGCCAGGCGCTGGGGCTAATTACCGCCACGCTGCCCGACGGCAGCAGCGTACGTATGAGCTCGCTGCGTCAGTTCTCCGGTACACAGCCGCTGTATAAGCTGGCGGCGGACGGCAGCCTGACCAATCAGCAAACCGGCACGGTTTACTGGCCGAACGATGAGGTTGGTTTCTATCAGGCGAAGGATGCTAACCAGCAGTGGAGCGGCGAACGTCTCAGTCCGGGCTATACGGTAAGCATCGGCTGGAAAAACTTCCTGCGGGTGATGACCGACGATGGCATCCAGAAGCCGTTTATCGGCATCTTTATCTGGACGGTGGTATTCGCACTGCTGACGGTGATCCTGACCACCGCTGTCGGGATGGTGCTGGCCTGTCTGATGCAGTGGGAGGCATTGAAGGGGCGCGCGGTTTATCGCCTGCTGCTGATCCTGCCCTACGCGGTGCCGGCCTTTATCTCTATCCTGATTTTCAAGGGGCTGTTTAACCAAAGCTTCGGCGAAATCAATATCATGCTTAACGCCCTGTTTGGCCTGAAGCCGGCCTGGTTCAGCGACCCGACGCTGGCACGCAGCATGCTGGTGGTGGTCAATACCTGGCTTGGTTATCCGTACATGATGATCCTCTGTATGGGGCTGCTGAAGGCGATACCGGACGATCTTTACGAGGCATCGGCGCTCGATGGTGCCACCACGGTGCAGAATTTCTTCCGCATCACGCTGCCGCTGCTGCTGAAGCCGCTGGCGCCGCTGATGATCGCCAGCTTTGCCTTTAACTTTAATAACTTCGTGCTGATCCAGCTGCTGACCAACGGCGGGCCGGACCGTCTTGGCACCACCACGCCAGCGGGCTATACCGACCTGCTGGTCAGCTATACCTGGCGCATCGCCTTCGAGGGCGGCGGCGGGCAGGACTTCGGCCTGGCGGCGGCGATTGCCACGCTGATTTTCCTGCTGGTAGGCGGACTGGCCGTGCTGAATCTGAAAGCCACCCGCATCAAAGTCGACTGAGGTAAAACATGGCTATCGTACAACCTAAATCACAGAAGCTGCGCCTGCTGCTCAGCCATCTGCTGCTGCTGAGCTTTGTGGCCATCATTATGTATCCGCTGCTGATGGTGCTGGCCATCTCGCTGCGCCCGGGCAACTACGCCATTGGCTCGCTGCTGCCGGAGCATATTTCCTGGGACCACTGGAAGCTGGCGCTCGGCATCCCGGTGGTACATGAAAACGGCAGCGTAACGCCGCCGCCGTTTCCTGTGCTGCTGTGGCTGTGGAACTCAATTAAGGTAGCGGCCATCAGTGCGGTGGGCATCGTCGCCCTCTCCACCACCTGCGCCTATGCCTTTGCCCGCATGCGCTTTCGCGGCAAGTCCAGCCTGCTGAAGGGAATGCTGATTTTCCAGATGTTCCCGGCGGTGCTGTCGCTGGTGGCGCTCTATGCGCTGTTCGACAGGCTGGGGCAGTATCTGCCGTTTATCGGGCTGAATACCCACGCGGGACTGATCTTCGCCTATCTCGGCGGCATTGCGCTGCACGTGTGGACGATTAAGGGCTATTTCGAAACCATTGACGGTTCGCTGGAAGAGGCGGCGGCGCTGGACGGTGCCACGCCGTGGCAGGCGTTCCGCCTGATCCTGCTGCCGCTGTCGGTGCCGATTCTGGCGGTGGTGTTTATTCTGTCGTTTATCGCCGCAGTCACCGAGGTGCCGGTGGCATCGCTGCTGCTGCGCGACGTAAACAGCTACACGCTGGCGGTGGGAATGCAGCAGTATCTCAATCCGCAGAACTATTTATGGGGTGATTTTGCTGCGGCCGCCGTGCTGTCGGCGCTGCCGATTACTCTGGTATTTATCATCGCCCAGCGCTGGCTGGTTAACGGTTTGACCGCCGGGGGCGTGAAGGGCTAGTCCGATTTATTTGCCACTGCTGCTGTTCTTGCTTCGTTATATCCTGTGTTTCAGGCGGCCAAACGGCCGCCTGTTTTTTTATTCGCGCTTCAGGCGATTGCTGTTCGCCAGCCACAGGGTAATCACCAGAATCAGGATCGCCAGGCAGTAGGCCAGGGTATCAAACGGGTTTTTATGGTCAACGATGATCAGGCGGATAATCGCAGTAATACCGATATAGACAAAGTAGCGCAGCGGAAAATGGTAGCCCGACTGGAAGTACTTCACGATCAGCGCGATAAATTCGAAATAGAGAAAATAGATCACAATGCCTTCAATCAGCAGATACGAAGACGTCTGCTCCCCGGTGTTCAGCAGGACGTTCGCCAGGTGAATCGTCTCCTTACCGAGAAAGATCACCAGGATAACGGCCAGCGCAATCAGACCGGTGTTCAGCACCATCTGCAGGGCAAAGGCCAGGCGGGTGGCCGGAGTATTTTTTACGGGGGGAGTCATGTTCACACCTCTAAATGATTGTTATCTGTCGGGCTGCCCGACTTTTTAACAATATGCTTTAGCGTGACTCAGATCACAAGATACCAGGATCTTGATTCTGTAACAGCGTTTATTCCTGAAAAAGAAAAAGGGCCGATTACCGGCCCTTTAGCGACTGCGTGTGCAACTAGTGGAAGTTGCGATCGCGATCGGTGGTCATATCGTACAGCTCGTACTTACGTCCCAGCTGCTGGCCGCCGTCACGCGTCAACGGTGTCCAGTTGATATTCGCGCGGCTGCGGGTTGGACGGATGCTGAACAGATCCATCGGCACCGAGATATAGAAGCCCTTGGTGAAGTCACCCTCGCCGTAGTCTTCTGACGATACGTTGGTCTTGGTGGCGTAGACGCCCGCTCTGACGCCGCTGTCGAACTGTTTGGAAACATCCAGCGTCACGCCTTTATCCTCGGCGAGGTACTGGCCAACGCTGGCTTTCACCAGCACTTGATCCATAAACGTTGGCTGCCAGTAAACGGTGAGGTTGCCGACTTTCGCACTGTAGTCGGTAAACTTCATCATATTGTCCCAGTCACGCTGCTTAACGTAGTTGGCATCCACGCCCACCGCCCAGTTGGAGTCCAGAGGACGATACAGCAGCTCACCACCGGCACCGCCGAACATAGTTTCCAGATAACCACCGTACACCTGGCCGTAGAAATCACCGCCCAGGTAGTGCATGTAGTTAGCCTGCAGGTTGTTCACGTAAACGTCGTTTTCAACGTACTGACGAATCTGGGTACGTACGCGAGGCAGAGGTGAATTTCCACCAGACTTCGTATAGTTGAATCTGTCGTAGTTATTCGCCACGTTAAAGAACAGGCTGCCGTCGAGCAGCAGGTGGTCGGTGACCCACAGATTGGCGCCGGCAGAGACCCCGATCTGATACATATAGAAGCTTTCCGGTCCACCAAACGACTGGTTAAGCACCGGTGACAGGCTGTAGTCAAAGCGACGACCGTCGATAAAGTAGCCCTGCTCGGTGCGCTCCGGCGCAACCGGGTTGATTCGCTGCTGCTGCAGCGTCTCTTCACGGCCCAGCGGGTAGCCTTCCAGCTGACGCTGCAGGCTGGCGACGTCGGTTTTGGTGGTCACCTGCGGCATATGATAGCGCTGTTCGGTCAGCTCAATGGTCTTCACGCCTTCCGGCAGATGATTGGCCAAAATGACGTTAGCGCGTTCAACCGCCTCCTGGTTATCACGGTATTTGGTCTGCTCACCGCTGGCGTACAGCGTATCGCCCTTCAGCTGAATATGCGGTGCTTCAAAGCCGGCGTTGTACTTCAGGTCGGTCAGCTGGCTGGCGGTTACCGTCGAGTCGAGGAAGCGGCCCTGCGGCTGCGGATCGTAAGCTTTCTTCGGCGTATCAAGGTGCGGCTGAGTCAGCTCGTTAAAGTTGGTACGTAGAGTGAAGCCGGCCATAAAGGTATTGCCGCGCTCGTAGCTGACGTTAACGTCCGCCCAGTCGGTAATCCGGTAGATGGCGCCGACGTTAACCTTGCTTCTCTGCTCCAGCTTGCCGGCAAAGTCGCCCTGATAGTCGTTACCTTCATACTCCATTTTCAGGCGCAGAGGCTGCCACGGCGTCTGGTATTCAATGCCGCCGAACACCGCCATCGGGCCTTTAAAGGAATCGCCCAGGCTTAACGCGCCCGGCGTACGATTGCCGTCGGAACGGTAACAGTATTTTTCACTGGCTTTACAGAACGGGTTGGTGACGTTGCCGCTGTTGCCGAGGTAGCCCCAGCCAACGCCGAGCGTGAAATCAAACGGCCCCCAGGCCTTGGTGCCCACCACGTATTCGCTGTCAAACAGGCCGGTACCGCCAATATCGCGTTTCCCGACAGACACTTCCGGCAGCCAGAAGCCCTCTTCCCACAGGCGCAGCTTCAGATCGAAGGCTTTATCTTTATAGGTCTGATTGCCGCTGAAGTCTTCGTACGAGCTGTATTTACGGGTACGCACGTCGGTATAGCGGATGGTCGTTTCCAGCCACGGGAACAGCTGCAGCGAGGTGGAGTAAAAGCGGTACTGGTCGTTATAGCGATAGTTCAGGCTGAACTCGCCCTCTTTAGCCATACGCGCCGTCGGCACCTGCAGCAGGCCAATGCCGCCGAAGTCGGACTGTGAAGGCCCAACCGGTTCGGGATAGGAAGCCGCCTGAACCTGGCAGGCACAGGCGACGGAAAATGAAAGCAGGCTGAGAAGATAACGTTTTTTCATCAGTCAGGGATCCGGTGCGTCAAAACAGAAACGATCTGCTGGTTAAGGTCGGCAAGGTCGCTCGGCAGCGCCCAGGATGAGAAACCAATAAAGATAGTGCTGCCCGCCGCCAGCTCGACGTGGCGGCGATTCCAGTAGGCAACGGGAACCTCAGTCACCTCGCCCGAAGGTGAGATAACCAGCGCCACATTGCGCTCTGCGCCGCTCTGATGGGCGCGCGATTCGAGGTAATCCGCCACCGGACGTCCGGCAACCCACGGCGTAGTGCCCGCGCCATCAACGGCACCGGCCAGTCTGACCGAGGTGGGTTTGGCGACGGTATAAACGCTGTACTCTCCCGCCAGGCGACGATTGGCCTGTGGCCGGGTGCGTACCCAGTCAGGATCGAGGTTCACCAACTGGCGACCGGTCACCTTCAGCGAGGCAATCTGCTGGCGGACATTTTCAACCACCGCGGCTTCTGCCAGATCGTTATCGCTGCGCAGGTTATCGCGCCATGCCTGTAAGCGAGCGACCACCTCCTGCTGCTGACGCAGTGCGACCGCCGTGGCCAGCTTTTCACCGATTACCGTACCGGGCCACCAGGTTTTTCCCTGTAGCGCCGGACTGGATACCAGCTGCGCCAGATTTTCCACGTGGCTGACGACGGCAGTTTGCGACTGCCCCGGGTAAAACACCGTGACCTGGCTGTCCGCCAGTGCCTGCAGCGACAGCGATGCCACTATCCCTGCGAGAAGAGTTGTGATTTTTTTCATGATTTCGCAGGCTTCAGAATAGTGGTTGCCACAGGGAAGTAGTCCGCTCCCAACATTTGCACGGCCTGGCGGACCTGTCCGCTGGAGGTATCCACCCAGAAGGTATTGCGCCAGGTTTTACCACTCTCCGTCAGCTCGACCTCTTCCTGCCAGACGCGGCAGGCAACCTGACGGCCGCCCAGCTGCAGGACTTCATCTTTCAGACGAGTGAAGTGGGAGACCGCAGTACCGGTACGCAGCTGGCCTTTTTCCGTCCAGCTGAGCACACGTGTCCAGCTGGTGCCGTCCGTCAGGCGCAGCGCATCGCGCAGCGGATCCTGTTGCAGATTGGTCACCTCATTGAGGTTATCCGCCAGACCCAGGGTTTTCACCAGACGACCATTTTCCGTCACCACCGTTGCGTGGTCCTGGGTGATCCATTTCTGCTGGCCATTCTCGTTAAAGCCCATCACAACGAAGATCTGCTGACCGCCGTTAAGGCGCAGATACATACTGGCGTAGGGGATATTGGCGATCTGTTGATTGGTTAACTGGATGTCGTCTTCGCCGAGAAAAGCCAGCTTGAAGGTTTCACCCAATCCCTTTTGAGTTTGTGTACAGGCCTGAAGCAACAGGCAAAGCAGCAGCAATGGTAGGTTTCGCACCAGTGGGATCCCTGAGCTAAAGAAAGCAATGTGAAAATAACCACACTTTCGTGTGGTTATGATTAATGGTGGTACTTAGCGAGTGGTGCTGGTGGTCGTGGTGGTCGTGGTTCCAGTGTTGGAACCATCGCCGCCGCCTGACGCAGCCAGCGCAACGCCTGCAAACGCCGCTACCGCACCGATACCGATGGCAGTAGACGCGCCCGCAGACAGTGCTGCTGCTTCAGTACCAGCGGCAGCGCCGTCAGTAGAAGCAGAAGATCCTGCGACATCGCCAGGAGCGGCGAAAGCAGCTGAAGCGGTTGCTAAGTACAGTATGGCTGCAGTAGCACATAAGACTTTTTTCATTACACTTTCCCTTCACTAATGAATGGACACCAGGGCCTGGATGGTTCCTGGCATCTTCATTATGGGGAAATAACTCCCAGAAATCAGCGCCCCTTCCAGGTATTGAAAAAATAGTTTTTTACACTTGGATTACATTTAAAAAGATATTTTCAATTATGCGACACGCCATCAAGCGAATATCACAGAATATAATTCTGGTTTGTAGTAAAAATCAGCATTATGCCGTTAAAACACGCGCATAGTGTAATATCGTATTTTCAAACACGACAAAGAGAAACAAAAATGTTTGAAATCATAACGTTATTGTCATTTTTTTCTTATGTAATTCAGTGAAATAATAGATTTTCGCTCGATTTTTTTAGGATTAATCTCACCCACCAAAGATGAACTTTCAGTGTTTTCAGGAAAAACCTCAGGGTAGATGAGAGGCAAAAGTCGAGGTTGTCGGCGTCCCGGGTGGATATGGCAACAATGCCGGCGCAGAGCAGGCTGGCGATAAGCAATAAAAAAACCCCCGGATAATCGGGGGTTTCAGCTCGCAGGGCGAAAGATTAACGCCAGGATTTATAGCGGTTAATCAGGCCATTAGTCGAACTGTCGTGGCTGTTGACGTCTTTACCATCTTCCAGCTCTGGCAGAATACGGTTCGCCAGCTGTTTACCCAGCTCCACGCCCCACTGATCGAAGCTGAAGATGTTCAGGATAGCGCCCTGAGTAAAGATCTTGTGCTCATACAGGGCAATTAGCGCACCCAGGCTGTACGGGGTGATTTCGCGCAGCAGGATGGAGTTGGTTGGGCGGTTACCTTCAAACACTTTGAACGGAACCACATGCTCAACGGCGCTGGCGGCTTTACCGGCATCGGCGAACTCTTTCTCCACCACATCACGCGACTTACCAAACGCCAGCGCTTCGGTCTGTGCAAAGAAGTTAGACAGCAGCTTGCTGTGATGATCGCCCAGTTTGTTATGCGAGATCGCCGGAGCGATAAAGTCACATGGAACAATCTTGGTGCCCTGGTGGATCAGCTGGTAGAACGCGTGCTGGCCGTTGGTGCCCGGTTCGCCCCAGATGATTGGGCCGGTCTGGTAGGAAACCGGGTTACCGCTGCGGTCAACGTACTTACCGTTGGACTCCATATTGCCCTGCTGGAAGTAGGCAGCAAAACGGTGCATATACTGGTCGTACGGCAGAATCGCTTCGGTTTCAGCGCCGAAGAAGTTGTTATACCAGATACCAATCAGCGCCAGCAGCACCGGCAGGTTTTTCTCCACTGGCGTATCGGCGAAGTGGCGGTCCATAGCGTGCGCGCCGCTCAGCAGCTTCTCAAAGTTATCGAAGCCGATGGACAGCACGATCGACAGGCCGATCGCCGACCACAGTGAGTAGCGTCCGCCAACCCAGTCCCAGAACTCAAACATGTTGTCGGTATCAATACCGAACTCCGCCACCGCTTTACCGTTGGTAGACAGCGCCGCGAAGTGCTTCGCCACGTCGCCCTGCTCACCGGAGGTCAGGAACCAGTCGCGCGCGCTATGGGCGTTGGTCATGGTTTCCTGAGTAGTGAAGGTTTTAGACGCCACGAGGAACAGGGTGGTTTCCGGGCTCAGGCCTTTAAGCGTTTCGGCGATATGCGTGCCGTCCACGTTGGAAACGAAGTGCATGGTCAGATGATTTTTATACGGACGCAGCGCTTCGGTCGCCATAAATGGCCCCAGGTCAGAACCGCCGATGCCGATATTCACCACGTCGGTGATCGCTTTACCGGTGAAGCCTTTCCACTCGCCGCTAATAATGCGTTCGGAGAAGCTTTTCATCTTCGCCAGCACCGCGTTCACTTCCGGCATCACATCTTTGCCATCTACCACGATCGGGGTGTTGCTGCGGTTACGCAGGGCAACGTGCAGTACGGCGCGATCTTCGGTGCGGTTGATTTTCTCACCGGAGAACATCGATTTGATCGCGTCCTGCAGTTCGGTTTCTTTTGCCAGCGCCTGCAGCTTGCTGAGCGTTTCAGCGGTAATGCGGTTCTTGGAGAAGTCGACCAGCATCTGGTCGTCAAAGGTAGCGGAAAACGCGGCAAACCGGTTGTTGTCCCTGGCGAAAAGGTCAGCAATCTGAACGTCTTTCATTTGTTCAAAATGCTGCTGCAGTGCCTGCCAGGCAGCGGTTTGTGTCGGATTGATATTTTTCATAGCAACACACTCTTTTTATTTAAGAATCGTAAATCAGACCGGACAACATCGTACCTGTTTGCGGGGATCGACTCCCCCTTTTCCTGTAACAGGTTTCGGCTATCAACAGCGGAAAAACTGCGGTTTGCCCGGGCGCTATTTCGCATTCTGTCGGTGAGGATGATTCACACTAAGCATTTCAGTATGACGATGAAAGAAAAAAATTTACAGCCCGTACCGTGCTTATAAACATCGATGGTGCCAACAGGCGGCGTTTTTTTAGCCACGGATGATTAGTAAGATTGATACGACTGGGGTAATAAGGAAAATGAATAATCATCAGCCTCCCGGCGTTGACACCAGCGCCATAACCCGATATTTCTACACGCCTGAAAACGCGTGCATGTGCGCGCAAGCCAGAAGAGGCGCGTCGCCCAGGCAGTGTGTGTGAGGACCCGTATCCATTGATTACACATCAGGGGGAGCGACGCCGAGGTATTAACCACGCGGAGTGGGGCGTATCGACTGCAGGGGCTGAATCCTCTGAGTTGTCACCTGTAACGTTCGCAGTCGAACGTGCCACAAGGTGGAGCGCTTCTGGGTGACTCGTAGTTGTCCCTTTCTACGTCTGACCCGTTTCTGCTCTTTCCTTGTGCCAAGGCTGAAAGTTAAAACCTGTCACGAGGTAGTCATAGTCATGTCCCAGAATTTAATTGTGGCAAAATTTGGCGGCACCAGCGTTGCCGACTTTGCCGCTATGAACCGCAGCGCCGATGTGGTGTTATCCAATCCTGACGTTCGTCTGGTGGTCCTTTCCGCCTCTGCGGGCGTAACCAATCTTTTAGTTGCTCTGGCTGAAGGCCAGCCGCTGGAGCAGCGCGCCGCGCTGTTGGACGATATTCGTCGTATTCAGTACGCCATTCTGGATGAACTGAAGCAGAGCCAGGTGATCCGTGAAGAGATCGACCGCATGCTGGACAATATTGCCACGCTGGCCGAAGGTGCCGCGCTGGCGACCTCTGCCGCTCTGACCGATGAGCTGGTCAGCCACGGCGAGCTGATGTCCACCCTGCTGTTCGTGGAAATCCTGCGCGAGCGCGACGTTACCGCGCAATGGTTTGATGTACGTAAAGTGATGCGTACCACCGACCGCTTTGGCCGCGCCGAACCGGAAGTGGCCACGCTTGCCGAGCTGGCCGCTGCACAGCTTAAACCGCGTATTGCTGAAGCGCTGATCGTCACCCAGGGCTTTATCGGTAGCGAAGAAAAAGGCCGGACCACCACCCTGGGCCGCGGCGGCAGCGACTATACCGCTGCGCTGCTGGGCGAAGCGCTGCACGCTGGCCGCGTGGATATCTGGACCGACGTTCCGGGTATCTACACCACCGATCCGCGTGTGGTGCCCGCAGCGAAACGCATTGATGTGATTACCTTCGAAGAAGCCTCAGAGATGGCCACCTTCGGTGCGAAAATCCTGCATCCGGCCACGCTGCTGCCTGCGGTACGCAGTGATATTCCGGTATTTGTTGGCTCCAGCAAAGATCCGTCCGCGGGCGGAACCATGGTGAGCAATAAAACCGAAAATCCACCGCTGTTCCGCGCGCTGGCGCTGCGCCGCAAACAGACTCTGCTGACCCTGACCAGCCTGAATATGCTGCACGCACGCGGTTTCCTCGCCGAGGTGTTTAACATTCTGGCGCGTCACAATATCTCCGTTGATCTGATCACCACCTCAGAAGTGAGCGTGGCGCTGACGCTGGACACCACCGGTTCGACCTCCACCGGCGACAGCCTGCTGACGCAGGCGCTGCTGACCGAGCTTTCCTCACTGTGCCGCGTGGAAGTGGAAGAGAATCTGGCTCTGGTGGCCATTATCGGTAACGAGCTGTCCAAAGCCTGCGGCGTCGGTAAAGACGTCTTCAGCGTGCTGGAACCGTTTAGCCTGCGCCTGATCTGCTACGGCGCCAGCAGCTATAACCTGTGCTTCCTGGTGCCGGGCCAGGACGCTGAACAAGTGGTGCAGGCGCTGCACCGCAATCTGTTCGAGTAACCTCTCATCGGGCCAGTCGCAGCTGGCCCGACACTCCTTTTTTTTGATGCTATGATGCGGCGGGTCGTAATTTCCTCGTTCCGGTAAATACGGCTGTGCTATGGCAAATTTTCAGTTAAATAACACAACATTAAACGCCCCACTCTCCTTTCTGCGACGGCTGGCGGAACATCGCTGCCGGTTTTTGAATCGGCTTATACCGCCAGAGCTGCTGTGGAGATCAAGGGGTTAAAAGGATGCTTTTCTATGCTTGCTACTGTTACCCGACTGTTCCCCCTCTGGGCAGTCCTGCTCTCCGTTGCCGCCTATTACACGCCGACCACCTTTACCGGCATCGGGCCTTACGTCACTTACCTGCTGATGCTGATTATGTTTGGCATGGGCGTGACGCTGAACGTGGATGATTTTAAGCGCGTGCTGACCCGCCCGGCCCCGGTCATTGCCGGAACCTTCCTGCACTACCTGGTAATGCCGCTGGCGGCATGGGCGCTGGCAAAATTATTTAATATGCCACCCGATCTTTCTGCCGGGATGATTCTGGTGGGTAGCGTGGCGAGCGGTACGGCGTCAAACGTGATGATCTATCTGGCAAAGGGCGATGTGGCGCTGTCGGTGACCATCTCTTCCGTCTCCGCGCTGGTTGGCGTGTTTGCCACCCCGCTGCTGACCAAGTTCTACGTCGATACGCATATTCAGGTTGATGTCGTGGGCATGCTGCTCAGCATCGTGAAAATCGTGGTGGTGCCGATTGGCCTGGGTCTGATTATTCACCACACCATGAATGGATTAGTGAAGCGCGTGGAGCCGTATCTGCCGGCGTTTTCGATGGTCTGTATTCTGCTGATTATCAGCGCGGTGGTAGCGGGCAGCCAGAGCTTTATTGGTTCGGTCGGCCTGGTCGTGATTATCGCGGTGATCCTGCATAACGCCATTGGCCTGCTGGGTGGCTACTGGGGCGGTAAGCTGTTTGGCTTTGATGAGTCCACCTGCCGTACGCTGGCGCTGGAAGTGGGCATGCAGAACTCCGGTCTGGCGGCCACACTCGGCAAGCTGTACTTCTCCCCGCTGGCAGCCCTGCCGGGCGCGCTGTTCTCGGTCTGGCACAACCTGTCAGGTTCGCTGCTGGCCGGGTACTGGTCGGGTAAGGCGATTAAGGATAAGAAGAAGCCGTAATTCGGCTTTGTATTGGTGGCCCGGGCGACCGTTACGGGTATTGAGCCGCTTCGGCTCCGTGCCCGGGCGACCGTGACGGTTTTTAACCTACAGCGCCTTCCTAATCCACGGGCAATCGGTGACTGGCGGGTTCGCGGACCGTTGAGCGCAGGGACGCGCGAATCGAGGCCACACGGACGTGTTCACGCCGAGTCCGCGAACCCGCCCGGCACCGATACGCCAGACACCGAATGAACAGCAACTCTCTAAATAAAGCGACACAGCTCAACCAGACAACAAACGAGCAGCGACATCACTCATCGTCTTTATCATCATCCGCCTGTTCCAGCACGCTGTAGGCCACCGCGCAGAACAGCGAGTTCAGGCGTTTCATATCACCCAGCAGCCCCAGATGCAGCGAACTGGTTTCGATACTCTGCACGTTATGCTGGTGCAGACGGTCGACGTGCGCATGGGAATAGCGGCGGTTAGTGATGCGAAAACGATGTTTAGAACGGCGCAGACGTTTGGCGCTGGTCAGATCGCGGGAGAGGAACACCGACAGGCTGAGGCGCAGATTGCTGGTGAGCAGTTCAAGCTGCGCGTCCAGTTCCTGCATGCCCTCAACGGAAAAGGCCCGCCGCGCACTCAGCGATTTGTCGGCCACATCGCCACTCATACGTTCCAGAATGTCCCCGGACTGTTCCAGGTTCAGCGCCATCTCGATGATTTCCGCCCAGCGCCGCGAATCCTCTTCCGGCAGATCTTCCTTCGGCATCTGTGCCAGATAAAGCTTGATCGCCGTGTACAGCACGTCGACATCGTCATCCAGTCTGCGGATCTCGCGATCCTCTCGCAGCTCGCCGTGAATCACCTTGCCGAAGGTCGCCAGCATCTGCTCAAGTACATCCCCCATGCGCAGGGTTTCGCGAGCAGCATTCGCCAGCGCCAGCGCCGGGGTATCCAGTGAACTGGTATCCAGATGCTTTGGCTTCAGCCGCAGGTCGTTTTCAGGCTCTTCGCGGATCAGCCGTTTACAGAGTGCGGCCATCGGTTCGGCGAACGGCACCATAATCAGGCAGCGGATCAGGTTGTAGAAAACATGGAAGAAAATCACCAGCTCTTCATCACTGACCGGCAGTTTCGCCAGCCACTCTGCCAGCAGATCGACAAACGGCAGCACCATCAGCGAGCCGATAAATTTAAACAGCAGGCTACCGAGAGCCACGCGTTTCCCGGCGGCGTTTGATGTGCTGTTGTTCAGCATCGCCAGCAGCCCGCTGCCAAGGTTAGCCCCGATAACCAGGCACAGCGCCACCTTGAACGAAATCACCCCGGTAGCGGTCAGCGTGGCGGTGATCAACACCGCCGCCAGGCTGGAGTAGCTGATAATGGCAAACACCGCGCCGATCAGCGCATCCAGCATCACATCACCGGTCAGCGAAGAGAACAGTACTTTCACCCCGGACGCCTGGGTGATCGGCGCGGCGGCGGCCACGATCAGCTGCAGCGCCAGCAGGATTAACCCAAGGCCAATGCTGGCACGGCCAAGTTGGCCGGCGCGGGTCTGCTTGCGGCCGAGGAAAAATACCACGCCGAAGAAGATAAACAGCGGCGACAGCCAGGAGAGATCGAAGGTCAGAATACGGGCCATCAGCGCCGTACCAACGTCCGCGCCGAGAATGACCACCAGTGCAGGCGTCAGCCCAACCAGATTCTGGGCGACAAAGGACGTCACCAGCAGCGTGGTGGCGTTACTGCTCTGAACCAGCGCGGTGACGCCGATCCCGGCGAGAAACGCCATCGGTTTTTTCTCTACGCTACGGCTGAGCACCCGACGCAAATCGGCACCGTAAACGCGCATAATACCGGTACGCACGATGTGGGTTCCCCACACCAGCAGCGCCACGGCAGAAAGAAGATTTAACAGGGTTAACACCGGATATCGACCTCACAACTTCTGTACCATTATCAAACGCAAAGTCGAGTTCACTTTGCATCTCACAGCGGTAAGTTTAGCCGATATACAGAAAAAATCTTTTTTATCAGCGTGATATCAGGCGACTTCCCGCATCGTTTGTTTATCCAGCACCAGCCCCACCTGATAACCGGCCGGATGTAAATCGTCCACCGAGCGGTTGAGCACATCTACCAGCAGCTCAACATCATGGGCCTGGACGCGGTAGCGAATGACGTTACCCAGCAGGCTGTGGCTAATCACTGATGCAGGAATCCCCTGGTCCGGCGGACACAGCATCATCGACTCAGGGCGAATAGCGACCTGACCGCTGAACCGCTGGCCGGTCAGCTGCAATGCCTGCTCGGGGCTGAGTACATTGTAGTTACCCATAAATCCGGCGGCGAACAGATCGGCTGGCTGGGTGTACAGCGCCTCGGCGTTGCCGCTCTGCACAATTTTGCCTTTGTTCATCAGCACAATCCGGTCGGACATCGTCAGCGCCTCTTCCTGATCGTGGGTGACGAACAGCGTGGTCAGATTCAGCTCCTGCTGAATGCGGCGGATCTGATCGCGCAGATGGCGACGGATGCGTGCATCCAGCGCTGATAGCGGTTCGTCCAGCAGCAGCAGGCGCGGACGGGTCACCAGCGAACGTGCCAGCGCCACGCGCTGGCACTGGCCGCCGGAGAGCTGATGCGGATAGCGGCGGGCGAAATCCTTCAGCTCCACCAGCTCCAGCGCGTCCGCCACCCGCTGCTGGATCTCGGCGGCGGGCAGCTTTTGCATTTTCAGGCCGAAGGCGACGTTGCGCTCCACGGTCATATTCGGGAACAGCGCATAGCTTTGAAATACCATGCCGATGGCACGCTTCTGCGGCGTGACCGGCACGATATCCTCGCCCTTCAGCAGAATGCGGCCGCTGTCGACGGAGGTTAACCCGGCGATGCAGCGCAGCAGCGTGGATTTGCCGCAGCCGCTGGGCCCCAGCAGCGTCACCAGTTCGCCTTCTTCCGCGCTGAATTCAATATCCTGAAAGATGCTGGTCGGGCCATAGCTCTTATTCAGTTGGGTCACATTCAAATACGACATCTTCAGCCTCGTTCACGATTCAGGGTATTGGCCAGCCAGGTGACCAGCAGGACAACGACGAAATAGGAGATCACCAGCGCGCTACTGAAATGCCCACTGCTGTTGCGCACGTTATAGAGGTAAACCTGTAGCGTTTCATAGCTGGTGCCGACCAGCAGGTTAGCGAAGACAAACTCACCGATCAGGAAGGAGAACGACAGCAGCACGGCAATCGTCGCCCCTTTGCGTAGGTTAGGCAGCACCACCAGCAGCGCGGCCTGCCAGGTGCTGGCACCCAGCAGGTGGGCGGCATCGATCAGCTCACGCAGATTAATCGCCTGCATATTGTTGGCGATGGCGCGGTAGATAAACGGCAGCGCGATGGTGAAGTAGCAGCCAATCAGAATCCACGGCGTGCCGGTCAACATCAGCGGCGGCGACGAGTAAAGCTGTAGCAACCCTACCGAAGAGACTACCGGCGGAATAGCAAACGGCAGCAGGATCAGGATATTCATTACCGCGTCGAGCTTCGGGAAGTAGTAAGCGATCACAAACATCGTCGGCAGCACCAGCAGCAGCGAGAACAGCAGCGAGCCGAGGCAAATCAGCAGCGAATGCCAGAGGGCCACCAGAAAACGCGGGTCGCTCCACAGCTGGATCAGCCACTTGAGGGTTAAGCCGTCCGGCAAAATGGTTGCGCCCCAGCGGGTTGCCAGCGCGTAGAACAGCGTGGCCACCAGCGGCAGCGCGAGGATAACAAACACCAGCCAGACGATAATCCGGTGATAAACGTATTCACTTTTCGACATTGTTCCTCCTGCCTTAGCGCGCGTACTGGTAGCTGCGGCGCACCAGCCACTGATGAACCACGGTGATGATCGACATCAGCACCACCAGCAGCATCGCCAGCGCGCTGCCCATATTAGGGTCGAGCGAAACGTCGCCAGAGACCAGCGCCGCGATACGTACCGGAATGACGTTATAGCTGCCGGTGGTCAGCGCATAAATCGTGGCGTAGGCGCCCAGCGCGTTCGCCAGCAGGATCACAAAGGTGCCCACCAGCGCCGGAGCCATTACCGGCAGGCCAATGTGCCGCCAGTAGCGCCAGCGGCTGGCACCGAGCAGCGCGGCCGACTCCTGCCACTCCTTTTTCAGCCCGTCAAACGCCGGATAGAGCAGCAGAATGCCCAGCGGGATCTGGAACCAGGTGTACACCACAATCAGCCCGTCGGTGGAGTAAAGCTTGAACCCCTGCATGATTTCATATTTCCGCATCAGCAGCGTCAGGCAGCCGTTCAGGCCGAGCAGGATCACGAAGGCAAACGCCAGCGGCACACCGGCAAAGTTGCTGGTCATATTGGTAAAGGACATCAGAAAACGGTGCAGCCTGCCGCCGCCGAGCTGGTGCAGCGAATAGCCGCCCAGCAGCGCGATAATCAGGCCATACACGCTCGACCAGAATGAGATATCCAGCGAGAAGCGTATCGCCTGCTGGTAAAACGTTGAGGTGAGGATGTCGGTGTAGTTGGCCCATCCCCAGGCCTCGTTCATTTCGCTGTAGAAGCTGTTAACCGCAATCCAGACCAGCGGTGCTATCTGAAACGCGATATAGAACACCGCAAACGGCAGCAGGCAAAGCAGCGCAAGCCCCTTTCCTTTCGTCATGCCAGCTCCCCCGAGCGCAGCAGCGGCGCACAGACCGGCTTATCGTGCTGCACGCCGAGGATCTGACACACCGTGCCGCACAGCTCGGTTTGCTTCGGCGCGGCGTCTTCACGCAGGGAAAACGCGGAGCCGAATACGAACAGCGGTACCTGCGTTTCTTCCGGCAGGGTGCCGCCGTGGCTGCGGTCATCGTTCATACCGTGGTCGGCAGTGACGATCACCTGATAGCCCTGACGCAGCCACTCCGGCATCCACTGCGACAGATAGCCGTCGGCCATCCGCGCGCGGTTGCGGTATTGAGGAGAAGAGAAACCGTGCTTGTGCCCGGTGTCGTCAATGTTCATTGGGTGGATCAGCAGAAAGTCGGGCTGATAGTTCAGCCGCAGGCTTTCGGCGTCTTCAAACAGGTGCGAATCGGGATAAACGTCATCCGAGTAAAAGTGGCCATACTGAATCGGCAGATCGCTGTCTGCCGTATGGCGGTCGCGGGCGGGGACAAACGGCGTGCGGTTGTACAGCTCGCTGACCCAGTGATAGGCGGCCGCCGCGGTGGTCAGACCGCCCTCACGGGCATAGTGAAAAATGCTTTGCTGCGTGCTCAGGCGACTGACGCCGTTGTGAATAATGCCGCTTTTCACCGGCGTAATGCCGGTGAGAATGCACTCATACAGCGGGCGCGAGAGCGACGGCAGCTCGCAGGTGATCTGGTAGCGCTGCCCGTTACCCTGCGCACATTCCGCATGAAGATAGCCCATTGCATCACGTGCAACCTGAAAATTCAGCCCGTCCAGCACTACCAGAATCGTTTTCATCTTGTGACCTTATTGCTTCATGTTAATGATGACGTTTTCCTGCCACATACGCGGCAGCGCTTTCGAGGCTTTATCCCAGGCGGCCTGGTCGGCAATCGGATGCGCGTTTTTATACTCGCTTGACGGCAGCAGTTTGGCCTGCACGTCTTCCGGCAGGGTCAGATGCTCGGCGCGGATCGGGCGCGCGTAGCCGCGAGCCAGGTTGATCTGACCGGCGTCGGAGAAGATGTATTCACGCGCCAGCTTGGCGGCGTTCGGGTGTTTAGCGAATTTGTTGATGATGGTGGTGTAGCCGGAGGTGATGGAACCGTCGGATGGGATCACCACTTCAAAGCGGTTGCGGTCAATCTGGTCGCGGTAGTTCAGACCGTTGAAGTCCCAAACCACGGCCACCTGGATTTCGCCTTTTTCGATATTGGCAATCACCGGATCGGTCACGCCCAGACGGCCTTCTTTCGCCAGATCGCTGAAGAAGTCCAGCGCCGGTTTCAGGTTCTTCTCGTTACCGCCCAGCGCGTAGCTTGCTGCCAGCACGCCGTTCGCCGCCTGTGCCGCAATGCCGACGTCGCCGATGGTGACAACGTATTTGCCTTTTTTCAGGTCAGCCCAGCTGTGCGGGATATCCTTCACCTGGTCTTTATTGATGATGAAAGCGATGGTGCCGGTATAGGCCAGCGCCCAGTGGCCGTCTTTATCCTTCGCCCAGTCAGGGATTTGATCCCAGGTGCTCGGTTTGTACGGCTGGGTTACGCCCTTCTGCACGGCCAGCGGGCCGAATGAAGCGCCTACGTCACCGATATCGGCGCTGGCGTTGCTTTTTTCAGCGGCGAATTTGGCAATTTCCTGTGCGGAAGACATGTCGGTGTCGCTGTGTTTAATCCCGTACTTGCTGGTGATATCTTCCCAGGTGCCTTTCCAGTTAGCCCAGCTGTCGGGCATACCGACGCTATTGACCTGACCTTCCGCACGGGCGGATTTTTCAAGCGCCGCCAGATCGGCGTCGGCAGCCCAGCTGCTGGCCGAAAACGACACAACGATGGCACTGGCTAACACGGATGCGAACAAAGATTTCATACTAATGCTCCAGGTGATAGGGTTAATGGCCTTCTGGACTAGTCCAGCAAGAACCGAGCCAATCTAACCTGGTACAGTGAATGTTTTATGACAGCGCGCGCTGGCTGTGGACTAGACCAGCAACTCCTGCCAGGATCGTAAGCGGTACGGCAAGGCGGGTTACGCGCGATTTATGTGCAGACTCGCACCAATTTGAGGCTCTGATGTGATGAAATCATTAACTGTGGATGTCATTTGCCGGTCGCTGGCAGCGCGTATTCGCCAGGGCGACTTCGCCGACAGCGGTCGCCTGCCCGCCGAGCGCATCCTGAGCGAGCAGTTCTCCACCACCCGCATTACGCTGCGTGAGGCGCTGGGCCAGCTGGAAGCAGAAGGGATGATTTATCGCGAACTGCGCCGGGGCTGGTTTATCGCCCCACCGAGGCTGGCCTACGATCCGCTGCTGCGCAGCCACTTTCACGCCATGGCCGAGCGCCAGGGGCGCAGCGCACGGACCGAGGTGCTGGATGCGCAGACGGTGGTCGCGGAAGCCGGACTGGCCGCGCGGCTGGAGATGCAGGAGGGTGAGAAGGTTTACCGTATTCGCCGCCTGCGTCGGATTGATGAGCGTGCGGTGCTGTACGTGGAGCACTATCTGAATCCGCACTATTTCCCGCAGTTGCTGGAGCACGATCTAACGCGCTCGCTGACCCAGCTTTATCAGGAAGAGTACGGCATTTGCTACGGCCGCGTGGGCTTCACCATGCTGCCCGCGCCGCTGCCGGACTTCGCCGCGCCGGCGCTCAAGGTGGCGGCGGGCAGCCCGGCGCTGTTTATCACCCGAATTAACCGTGACCAGCACGACCGGGTGATAGACTGCGACTGCGAATACTGGCGCTATGACGCGCTGTATATTGCCGTTGAGGTGGATTAGTCCGCGTCGTAGCCCAGATTCGGTGCCAGCCAGCGCTCCACCTCGCTGACCGACATCCCTTTACGCTTCGCGTAGTCTTCAATCTGATCGCGCTGCAGCTGCGCCACGGCGAAGTATTTGCTGTCCGGGTGGCTGAAGTACCAGCCGGACACCGCCGCACCCGGCCACATGGCGAAGGATTCGGTGAGCTTCATGCCGGTACGGGCTTCCACATCTAGCAGCTGCCAGATCGTGGCTTTTTCGGTGTGCTCCGGGCAGGCCGGGTAGCCGGGTGCCGGGCGGATGCCCTGGTAGTTCTCGCGGATCAGCTCCTCGTTGCTCAGGTTCTCGGTGGCGGCAAAGCCCCAGATCACCTTACGCACCCGCTCATGCAGGTATTCGGCAAAGCCTTCCGCCAGGCGGTCGGCCAGCGCTTTAATCATAATTTTGTTGTAGTCATCGTGCTGCGTGTCATACGCCTCGGCCAGCGCATCCTCTTCCAGCCCGCCGGTGACGGCAAACGCACCAAGGTAGTCGGCTTTACCGCTGGACTTCGGCGCGATGTAATCGGCCAGGCAGTAGTTCGGGAAGTCCGTTTTCTCTGTCTGCTGACGTAAGTGATGACTCACTTGCAGAATCTCGGTACGTGATTCATCGCGGTAGATTTCAACGTCATCCCCAACGCGGTTAGCCGGGAAAATCCCCACCACGCCGCGCGGATTGAGCGTGCCGTCGGCGCTGAGCTGGTCCAGCATGGCGTTAGCGTCGGCAAACAGGCGTTTTGCCTCTTCGCCCACCACTTCATCTTCCAGAATGCGCGGATATTTCCCCGCCAGCGACCAGGTCATAAAGAACGGCGTCCAGTCGATGTAGTTGCGCAGCGTTTCGATGTTAGCGCTCACTTCGCTTATGCCCAGCCGGTGCGCTGGCGGTGGGGTGTAGTTTTCCCAGTCAAACGGAAATGCATTATCGCGTGCCGCCTGCAGGCTGACCGGCGGCGTGCGCGGTTTTTTACGCGCGTGCTGGATGCGCACCGTGTCGTACTCCTTCCGCGTGCGGGTGACAAAATCGTCGTACTGGGTCGCCGACAGCAGGGACGACACCACGCCAACGGTACGCGAGGCGTTCTGCACGTAGACCGTCGGGCCGCTGTAGTTCTGCTCGATTTTCACCGCCGTATGCGCCTTCGAGGTGGTCGCTCCGCCGATCAGCAGCGGCAGGGTAAAGCCCTGGCGTTCCATCTCCTTCGCCACGTTGACCATCTCATCCAGCGACGGCGTGATCAGCCCGGACAGGCCGATGATATCGGCGTTAACCTCGCGGGCGGTTTTAAGGATTTTGTCACTCGGCACCATCACGCCAAGATCGATAATTTCGTAGTTATTACACTGCAGCACCACGCCAACGATATTTTTACCGATGTCGTGCACGTCGCCCTTCACCGTGGCCAGCACGATTTTGCCGTTGCTGCTGCCCTTCTCTTTGCTGGCCTCGATATAGGGTTCCAGATAAGCCACCGCCTGCTTCATCACGCGGGCGGATTTCACCACCTGCGGCAGGAACATTTTGCCTTCGCCAAACAGATCGCCGACCACGTTCATCCCGGCCATCAGCGGGCCTTCAATCACCTCAATCGGCCGGGCCGAGAGCTGGCGGGCGGCTTCGGTATCTTCTTCAATAAACTCGGTGATGCCTTTCACCAGCGAATATTCCAGACGCTTAGCCACTTCCCAGCCGCGCCACTCGGCCTGTTGCTTGTTGCTGTCGTCATCGGCTTTGCTGCCGCGGTATTTTTCCGCCAGCTCCAGCAGGCGTTCGGTGCCGTCGTCGCGGCGGTTCTGCACCACGTCCTCGACCGCTTCACGCAGGTCGGCGGGCAGGTCGTCATAAATCGCCAGCTGACCGGCGTTAACGATGCCCATATCCATACCGTTACGGATAGCGTGATAGAGGAATACGGCGTGAATGGCTTCGCGCACCGGGTCGTTGCCGCGGAAGGAGAACGACACGTTGGACACGCCGCCGGAGATCATCGCGTGCGGCAGTTCGCGCTTAATGTCCTCACAGGCACCGATAAAGTCCACCGCGTAGTTATTGTGCTCTTCAATGCCGGTCGCCACGGCGAAGATATTCGGGTCAAAGATGATATCTTCCGGCGGGAAGCCGACCTCTTCGGTGAGTAGCTTGTAGGCGCGGCGACAGATTTCGATTTTGCGTGCGCGGGTATCCGCCTGGCCAACTTCATCAAACGCCATCACCACCATCGCGGCACCGTAACGGCGCACCAGTCGGGCATGATGCAGGAACGGCTCAATGCCTTCCTTCATCGAGATGGAGTTCACGATGCCTTTGCCCTGAATGCACTTCAGCCCTTTCTCGATCACCTCCCACTTTGAGGAGTCGATCATAATCGGCACGCGGGCAATATCTGGCTCGCCGGCGATCAGGTTAAGGAAACGCACCATCGCCGCTTCGGCGTCGAGCATTCCTTCATCCATGTTGATGTCGATCACCTGCGCCCCACTTTCCACCTGCTGACGGGCGACATCCAGCGCTTCGTTGTACTTCTCTTCTTTGATCAGCCGCTTAAACTTCGCCGAGCCGGTAACGTTGGTACGCTCGCCAACGTTAACAAACAGCGTATCGCCGCTGATATTCAGCGGCTCCAGCCCGGAAAGACGACAGGCCACCGGCACGGTCGGTAGCGAGCGTGGGGCCACGCCTTCGACCGCTGCCGCCATTGCAGCGATATGCTCCGGCGTGGTGCCGCAGCAGCCGCCAACGATATTCAGGAACCCGGCCCGCGCCCATTCACCGATCTGCTCCGCCATGGTTTTGGCATCCAGATCGTATTCACCAAAGGCGTTAGGCAAACCGGCGTTCGGGTGAGCGGTCACGTAGCCTTCGGCGATGCGTGACAGCTCGGCGACGTACTGGCGCAGCTCGTCCGGCCCCAGCGCGCAGTTCAGGCCGAAGGAGAGCGGCTCGGCGTGGCGCAGAGAGTTATAGAAGGCTTCCGTAGTCTGGCCGGAGAGCGTTCGGCCGGAGGCATCGGTAATGGTGCCGGAGATCATCAGCGGCAACGTCACGCCCAACGCCTCAAATTCGGTTTGTACGGCGAATATCGCCGCTTTGGCGTTCAGGGTATCGAACACCGTTTCAATCATGATGATGTCTGCACCGCCCTCCACCAGCGCGCGGGTCGATTCGCGGTAGGCTTCCACCAGCTGATCGAAGGTGACGTTACGGAAGGCCGGGTCGTTAACGTCCGGCGAAATCGAACAGGTACGGTTAGTCGGGCCTAACACCCCGGCAACGTAGCGCGGACGATCCGGCGTTTTTGCCGTCCATTCGTCGGCGCAGGCGCGCACCAGCTTTGCCGCCACGAAGTTAATTTCTGCCGACAGCGATTCCATCTGGTAATCGGCCATGGCAATGGTGGTGGAGTTAAAAGTGTTGGTTTCGAGGATGTCGGCACCGGCGGCGAGATAATCGTTATGGATCGCGCTAATCACCTCCGGTTTGGTCAGCACCAGCAGGTCGTTGTTGCCTTTCAGATCGCAGGGCCAGTCGGCAAAGCGCGTACCGCGAAAATCACCTTCTTCCAGCCGGTAGCTCTGGATCATGGTCCCCATACCGCCGTCCAGCAGCATAATGCGTTTTGCCAGCTGCTGATGCAGCGCTTCAATTCTGTTGCTCACAACCCAGCCCCTTCACTCGTCACTGATGGCACCACTGCCTGCAGGTCATACTGGCACAACTTCTGTGCGGGTAACAGCGGCGACTGATGAGACATTTTCAGCCAATCAATAAACTGATCCGACCAGATCGCAACGCGTTGCATTATTAGCCAATAAAACGAAAATGATTTCCATATGGTGAAAAATAAAGGACTCAGATATGGCTACCCCCGTCCCGGTTAAACGCGGCAAAAAACCTCGTACTGCCAGCGCCCAGGCAGCACAACCTGCTGGCCAGGTTCAGTCGTTAACCCGCGGCCTGAAGCTGCTGGAGTTCATTGCCGAATCCCACGGCAGCGTGGCGCTGACCGAACTGGCCCAGCAGGCCGGGTTGCCCAACTCCACGACGCACCGATTACTGACCACCATGCAGCAGCAGGGATTTGTGCGCCAGGTGGGTGATTTAGGCCTGTGGACCATCGGCGCACACGCGTTTGTGGTGGGCAGCAGCTTCCTGCAAAGCCGCAACCTGCTGGCGCTGGTGCATCCGATGCTGCGCAGGCTGATGGAGGAGTCCGGTGAAACGGTAAACCTGGCGGTGCTGGATCTCAGCGATCATCAGGCGGTGATTATCGATCAGGTCCAGTGTACACAGCTGATGCGCATGTCGGCCCCGATCGGCGGCAAGCTGCCGATGCATGCCTCCGGCGCGGGCAAGGCGTTCCTCGCCAACCTCAATGAGAAGCAGGTGACCGAACTGCTGCATCGCCAGGGGCTGCATCACTACACGCCAAAAACGCTGATGTCACCGCAGAGCCTGAAGGATAACCTGGCGCAGACGCGTAAAGCGGGCTATTCCTTTGATGATGAAGAGCATGCGCTGGGATTACGCTGCGTTGCCGCCTGTATTTACGACGAGCACCGCGAACCGTTTGCCGCGCTATCGATCTCCGGCCCGATTTCCCGTATCACCGACGATCGCGTCACCGAGATCGGCGCGATGGTGATCAAGGCGGCAAAAGAGATCACCCGCGAATACGGCGGCAGCCACTGATCGCACGCCAGGAACGTCTATTGATTGTTTTTCAACGCTGAGGGTTTTAAATGGATAAGGATGTTCAGTACCAACCAATTTGTATGGACAAACTGCGACAGATACGGGTTTCCGCACGGTCTTTGTCCTCTTCAGACAGTGGGAGGACGCTGAGCGATGCCTGAATCACGCTTATCCCTCGATCGCCGCCTGGTCAGTTCACTGCTGGTCACCGTCTGCCGCTTACTCACCGGCATCCGCTCCCGCTGGCACAGCGAACCGGAGCCGGAAAAAACCCGCATCTACTATGCCAACCACAGCAGCCACCTCGACGGTTTGGTGATCTGGACCAGCCTGCCACCGCAGATGCGCACCCGCGTTCACCCGGTAGCGGCGGCGGATTACTGGCTGGGCTCCCGCCTGCGGCGCTATCTGGCGCTGCGGATTTTCGGCGCGGTGCTGGTTGAGCGCCGCCCTGCCGGGGAGCGGGAGGAAGGCAGCCCTTCAACAAACAAAGACGTGCTGCTGCCGCTAAAGCAGGCGCTGGACGGCCAGCATTCGCTGATCCTGTTTCCCGAAGGCACGCGCGGCAGCGGCGAGCAGCTCAACAGCTTTAAGAGCGGCCTTTACCATCTCTCCAAAGCCTATCCGCAGGTCGAACTGGTGCCGGTGTGGCTGGATAACCTGAACCGGGTGCTGCCAAAAGGCTCGCGGCTGGTGGTGCCGATTATCTGTAGCGCCACCTTCGGCACGCCGCTGCCTGGCGTCACAGAAGGCGAAGATAAACAGGCCTTTCTGGCAAGGATCAAAGCCGCACTGGAGGCGATTGCACCATGAAAATCTGGGATTCTGAACTGAGCTGGCTGCTGTGCGGCCTGTTTGGTCTGCTGGTGGTGGCCAGCATCATCGGCGGCGTGCTCGCGAAGTTTAAGCAGAATGACACCATCGCCAATCTTAACGCGCGTATTCGCGCCTGGTGGGTGATGTGCATCATCTCCGTGCTGGCGATGACGCTTGGCCCTATCGGGTCGACGGTGCTGTTTATGCTGATGTCGTTCTATGCGCTGCGGGAGTGTGTCACCCTGCTGCCGACGCGCCGCAGCGATCATGAGGCGCTGTTCTGGTGCTTCTTTATCATCCTGCCGTTGCAGTATCTGCTGGTCGGTATCGAATGGTACGGCGTGTTCGTTATCCTGATCCCGGTTTATGCCTGGCTGTTTATTCCGGCCCGGCTGGCGCTGGCGGGGGATACCAGCCACTTCCTGGAGCGCGCGGCCAAAATTCAGTGGAGCATGATGATTGCCGTTTACTGCATCAGCCACGCTCCGGCCCTACTGATGCTGCAGATCCCCGGCTTTGAGCAGCAGAATATCAAGCTGCTGCTGTTCCTGATGATTGTGGTGCAGATTTCCGACGTGCTGCAGTATGTGTTCGGCAAGCTGTGGGGCAAGCGCCCGATTGTGCCGAAGCTCAGCCCGAATAAAACGGTCGAAGGCTTTGTGGGCGGCATCCTCAGCGCCAGTCTGGTCGGTATGGGGCTGTGGTGGATAACGCCCTTCGCGCCGTGGCAGGCGTTTCTGATTTCGCTGCTGATCACCCTGCTGGGCTTCCTGGGCGGCCTGTGCATGTCGGCGATCAAGCGCGATCGCGGGGTGAAAGATTTCGGCGCGATGCTGGAGGGACACGGCGGCATGATGGATCGCATTGATTCACTCTGCTTCGCCGCGCCGGTATTTTTCCACGTGGTGCGCTACTTCTACACCTGATTTTCAACTTGCCTGTCCGAGCAGGCCGTCGCCGTAACGCTGACAAAAGCGCTGCCGGCGGCGGTAGGCAAAGACATCTTCAATATGCCCGTTGCGTATCCGCTGCTGTAACCCGCGCCAGAAATCGGCGCGGAACAGTTCCGCGTGCATATCGTCAAACAAAAGCGCTATCTTCGGGTCCGCGCAGAGGTAGTGGCGGAACTCCTCCGGGAAGACATCTTCCGGCGACACGCTGTACCACGGCTCGTGGCTCAGCTCGTCTTCCGGGTAGCGCGGCGGCGGGATGTCGCGGAAGTTCACTTCGGTCATATAGCTGATTTCATCGTAGTCGTAGAACACCACGCGCCCGTGGCGGGTAACACCGAAGTTTTTATACAGCATATCGCCGGGGAAAATATTGGCCGCCGCCAGCTGTTTTACCGCGTTGCCGTACTCTTCTATCGCATCGTGCCGCTGCTGGTCATCCGCCTGCTCCAGCCACAGGTTGAGTGGGGTCATGCGTCGTTCCATATACAAATGGCCGATGATGAGCATCTCCCCCTGCTGCTGCAGTTTTTCCGGCACCTCGCGCCACAGGGCGGCCAGCAGATCCGGACTGAGCCTTGCCTGCTCAATGGCGAAGTTTTCAAACTCCTGGGTGTCGGCCATGCGGCCCACGCGATCGTGCTCTTTGACCAGCTGGTAGCACTGGCGCACCCGCTGCGGCGTGACGTCTTTCTGCGGCGCGAAGGTGTCTTTAATGACCTTAAACACCCGGTCAAATCCCGGTAGCGTAAACACCAGCATCACCAGGCCCGGCACGCCAGGGGCGATAACAAACTGCTCGCGGGTGGCGGACATGTAGTTGAGGTATTCCCGGTAGCTTTCCGTTTTGCCGTGTTTCTGGCAGCCAATCGCCATATACAGCTCGGCGGTGGTTTTCCCCGGCAGGATCTCGCGCAGCCACTCCACCAGCGCGGCGGGCAGCGGCGCATACACCATGAAATAAGAGCGGGCAAAGCCAAAGACGATACTGGCTTCGCGGTTGCGGGTCAGGCAGGTGTCAATAAACAGCTCGCCCGCGTCGCTGCGGTGAATCGGCAAAAGGAATGCGCAAACCCCTGACGGCGTGCGCAGTTTGGCCACCAGCCACGCCGCTTTATTGCGGTAAAACAGCTCGTTGGCGACCTGTAACGTTGCCTGCTGTAGATCGCTTTCGCTGAAGTTTTCCCGCAGGTGGCTGATGATAAAAGTGATATCCCTTGCCAGATCCTGCCACGGCAGACGCAGCGGAAGATCGTGCAGCAGACGGTTGAGAAGCGGCTGCCAGCCCGCCGAGGCGCTGAACTCCCGCGCCAGCGGCCGCGGGATCGTACGAAAACGCCGCTCCGGCTGGGAGCTGAAAATAAACAGCCGTTCCGGCGTCAGCGCCTGATGGCTGAACAAACGACAGTAAACAGAGTTGAAAAAGCTTTCGGCAATTTCAAAGCGCGGATAATCCGGCAGCAGACCGGTGTAAATGCTTTTCACCTGCTGCAGAACATCACGGTCTTCCGACTGCGAGCCGGTAATACAGCGCAGCTGTTCAACGACCAGCCCGACGTGGTGATCGTAAAGATGGATACGCGCTTTCATCGCCTGCTGTACCGCCTGCCAGTCAGCCTGTTCGAAGCGCTGCTGGGCACCGGCAGTAATTTCCAGGAAGCGACCATACTGCGCATCGAACCCCTGCAGGATAGTCTGGGCTATCAGCGTTTCCCTCTCTGACATCGTGCACCTCATCAACCGGCTAAACATGTGTGGCGGGCCGGATAGCCCGCCCGTTTATCAGAACTGATCTTCTTCGGTCGAACCGGTCAGTGCGGTGACGGAAGAGCTGCCGCCCTGAATAATGGTGGTCACGCGGTCAAAGTAGCCGGTCCCGACTTCCTGCTGGTGGGAAGAGAAGGTGTAGCCCTTGTCGATGGCGGCAAATTCCGGCTGCTGCACTTTTTCCACGTAGTGACGCATCCCCTCGCCCTGCGCGTAGGCCTGTGCGAGGTCAAACATGTTGAACCACATGCTGTGAATGCCCGCCAGAGTGATGAACTGGTATTTGTAACCCATGTCCGACAGCGCCTGCTGGAACTGAGCGATGGTGCGGTCATCGAGATTCTTCTTCCAGTTAAACGACGGCGAGCAGTTGTAGGCCAGCAGCTTGCCCGGGAAGCGGGCGTGAATCGCTTCGGCGAAACGGCGCGCCTGGTCGAGATCCGGCTTTGAGGTTTCGCACCACACCATATCGGCATACGGCGCATAGGCCAGCCCACGGCTAATCGCCTGCTCGATCCCAGCTCGGGTGCGATAGAACCCTTCCTGGGTGCGTTCGCCGGTAACGAATTCACGGTCGTACTCGTCGCAGTCGGAGGTAATCAGGTCGGCAGCGTCAGCATCGGTGCGGGCGATCAGCACCGTTGGCACGCCCATCACATCCGCAGCCAGCCGCGCGGCAACCAACTTCTGTACGGCTTCCTGGGTTGGCACCAGCACCTTACCGCCCATATGGCCGCACTTCTTCACCGAGGCCAGCTGGTCTTCGAAGTGGACCCCGGCCGCACCGGCCTGAATCATTGATTTCATCAGCTCAAAGGCGTTCAGCACGCCGCCAAAACCGGCTTCCGCATCGGCGACGATCGGCAGGAAATAATCCACGTAGCGCGGATCGCCCGGTTCGATGTCATTGGCCCACTGGATCTGATCCGCACGCTGGAAGCTGTTGTTAATCCGTTCCACCACCGACGGTACAGAGTTCACCGGATAGAGTGACTGGTCCGGGTACATGCTCGAGGCCAGGTTAGCGTCGGCGGCCACCTGCCAGCCGGAGAGGTAAATTGCCTCGATGCCGGCTTTCGCCTGTTGCAGTGCCTGGCCGCCGGTCAGCGCGCCGAGGCTGTTAACGTAGCCTTTTTTCGCGCCGCCGTTGAGCAGCGCCCACAGTTTTTCAGCGCCGTTCTGCGCCAGCGTACAGGCCGGATTCACCGAGCCGCGCAGTTTCACCACTTCTTCCGCGCTGTAAGGGCGGGTAATGCCTTCCCAACGTGCATCGCGTCGGGATTGTTCGATTTGTTGGATCTGTTGGGTACGTGAGGTCATGGCAATGTTCCTTGTCAGGTTCAGGGAAGTAAGCGGTAGCCAGGTAAGGTCAGGAATTCAACCAGTTCGGATTCGGTCGTGATACGCTCCATTAATGCGGCGGCCTCTTCAAAGCGGCCCTGCTCGAAGCGCTGGCCGCCGAGCTCTTCGCGGATAACCAGCATCTCTTCGGTCAGCATTTTGCGGAACAGTGCTTCGGTCACGACTTCACCGCTTTGCAGGGTTTTGCCGTGGCGTATCCACTGCCAGATGGAGGTGCGGGAAATTTCTGCCGTAGCGGCATCTTCCATCAACCCGTAGATCGGTACGCAGCCGTTGCCGTTAATCCAGGCCTCGATGTATTGCACCGCCACGCGAATATTGGCGCGCATTCCTTCTTCGGTGCGCTCGCCGTTGCACGGGGCCAGCAGCTGTTCGGCGGTGATAGCCGCGTCCTGTTCACGCGTTACGTGTAGCTGATTCAGCTCGTCGCCCAGCGTCTGGTTAAAGACCGCCATCACCGTATCCGCCAGGCCGGGATGGGCAATCCAGGTGCCGTCGTGGCCGTTGCTGGCTTCGCGCTGTTTGTCCGCTTTCACCTTGTTCAGCACCCACTCGTTCCGTTCCGCATCTTTGCTCGGAATAAAGGCCGCCATGCCCCCCATGGCAAATGCGCCACGGCGGTGACAGGTTTTGACCAGCAGCCGTGAATAGGCATCCAGGAAGCCCTGATCCATGGTGACCGACTGCCGATCGGGCAGCACGCGGTCAGGATGATTTTTCAGCGTTTTGATGTAGCTGAAGATGTAATCCCAGCGCCCGCAGTTCAGACCTACGATGTGATCGCGCAGGCTCCAGAGGATCTCATCCATCTGAAATACCGCCGGCAAGGTTTCGATCAGCAGAGTCGCCTTAATGGTGCCGCGCGGCAGATCGAAACGATCTTCGGCATAGCTGAATACCTCACTCCACCAGGCGGCTTCCTGATACGTCTGTGTTTTCGGCAGGTAGAAATAGGGGCCGCTGCCTTTCGCCAGCAGAGCCTCGACGTTGTGGAAGAAATAGAGGGCGAAGTCAAACAGGCTGCCCGGGATCGGCTCTCCCCGCCAGGTGACGTGTTTTTCCGGCAGATGCAGGCCACGCACGCGGCAGATCAGCACCGCCGGGTTCGGCTTCAGCTGGTAGATCTTCCCCGCTTCATTGCTGTAGCTGATGGTGCCGTTAACCGCATCGCGCAGGTTGATCTGCCCGGCGATCACTTTGTCCCAGCTCGGCGCCAGCGAATCTTCAAAGTCGGCCATAAACACGTTGACGTTGGCATTCAGGGCATTGATCACCATCTTGCGCTCAACGGGGCCGGTAATTTCCACCCGGCGGTTCTGTAAGTCCCGCGGGATACCACGAATTTGCCAGTCATCATTTTTAATGGAAGTCGTTTCCGAAATAAAATCAGGCAGCTCACCGGCATCGATTTTACGCTGAGTTTTCGCGCGTTCCGCCAGCAGCGCATTGCGCTTTGGCGTGAAGCGCGTCACCAGTTCGGTAAGGAAATCGACCGCGGCATCCGTGAGAATTTCGCGTTCCTGCTGGCCAGGATGGCGCTGGAAGGTGAGTTCCGCGCTGATTAGCTGTTGTGTCATACCCCTGCTCCTGTCAGTTTCGTCCGCCTGGCGTGACGATCGTTAAGTGGACAATCTTTAACCCGCAGGATCAAAATATAAACAGTTAATTTTCAAAATCAAAAACTATTTCCATTTTAATTACAAAATTAATTCAATTAATTGATTTATATGACAATAAAAATACTTAAAGATAAGAAGGTGTTTTCATCATGATTTTTAGGTGTGATAGCAGGGATCGATTCAGCAGATCGCAACTGGAGAGATTGGATTAAAGTTGGGGGAGTGGCATAGAAATGAGGGTGGAGATCCACCCGATCGCAGGAGTCAGCTTAGCGTAGAGACGTGAGATCGGGTGAGGTAAAACTAGTCCAGCGTTGGGTTCATATGGCGCAGATCGAATGGTGTGATCTGGTAGACATAGTAGTTTAACCAGTTTGAAAACAGCAGGTTGCCGTGACTTCTCCAGCTCGCGCTGGGTGGAAGCTCGGGGTTGTCCTGCGGGAAGTAATTGTAGGGGATTTCAGGATTTAATCCCGCGTCGTAGTCGCGGTGATATTCACCCGAGAGCGTCAGCGCATCATATTCCGGGTGCCCGGTAACAAAAGCCAGGCGCTTATCCTTACTGGCAAACAAATAAGCACCGGTTTTTTCAGATTCGGCAAAGATTTCCAGATCGGTGTAATCACGCAGGATCTGCGCCGGGAAGTCGGCATAGCGTGAGTGAGGCGCCAGGAAGGTATCGTCAAAACCTCGCGTCAGCAACGCATGCGGATGCAGGATCTGATGCTCGAATACGCCGGATAGTTTATTCTCCCGCGTCTGCTTCGGAATGCCGTAGAGGATGTTTAACGCGGCCTGTACCGCCCAACAGACGAACAGCGTAGAGGTCACGTGCTCTCGCGCCCAGTGCAGGACCTGCTGGATCTGCGGCCAATAGGCAACATCGCAAAAATCAACCAGTCCGAGCGGTGCACCGGTGACGATCAGTCCATCATAGTTATCGTGTTTAATATCTTCGAAATTGCAGTAGAAGTTATTCAGGTGCTCGCTGGGCGTGTTGCGGGACTCACGGCTGTCGATGCGCAGCAGCTGAATATCAATCTGTAGCGGCGAGTTTGAAAGCAGACGCAAAAACTGATTTTCAGTTTCGATCTTCTTCGGCATCAAATTTAGTACCAGCACCTTCAAGGGACGGATCATCTGAGTGCTGGCACGAGTTGACGTCATAACAAAGACGTTCTCATTGCGCAGAAAACTCACGGCTGGTAATTCATCAGGTACCCTGATCGGCATGGTCAACTTCCTCACTACATACGTTTATACGTTTAGACATCCAGATGCCTGAAGATAGCGTGATGCATAACAAAAGTCGAGTTGTTCATATGATAGTTGAAAATGTTTCAGGGTGAGGAGCAGCCAGCAGATACCGTTGCGTATTATCACGACAGGGTGCGAGCAAAGCAGGCTGGAGGGGAAACTCAGAAGTCGTAGCTCAGGCGTACAAAGTTGACATCGCCCTGCCTGTCAGTGCTGGAGGTAAACATATGCTCATAGTCAACGCTGAAACCCCAGGCAAAGGCCAGCAGGAGACCTAGCCCGTTGTCGATGCGCTTATAGTTCCTGCCGCTGACGTACTCCAGTCGGTCACCCATGAAGAACGGCTGTACGGTTTTCAGCCCTGCGCGATCGAGATGAAAGCTGTAGCCAGCATAGTATTCAATACCCCATGCGCTACCGGCAAAGTAATTATTCGTACGGGTGGATTCTGTTTGCAGGAAGTTTTTATACCAGCCACCGCCCACGGCGAAGGTCCAGTTATCGGGTACCCAGCTAAGGGCTGCACCCACAATATGTTGATTATAGGTTTTATCATCGTCAGCGCCGGGATGCTTGATGGTTGCACGCGTTTCATTCCACGCCATGCCCAGGCTGAGATCATCGTCGATATGGTAATCAAATCCCAGCGATCCGCCGCCTTTTCGTCGGTAACGTGTACCATCGCCTACCAGGTATTCACTGTCCGGAAATAGCCAGCCAGCGTACAGATCGACGCTGCCGTAACTGTTTTTAAACTTCAGCTGCTTACGCGGACGGTATGAACCATCATAGGCGCCGTTGATGCCGACTCCTGGCGCCTGAGCAAGCATATCGTCGTCCCACAGGTCGGTTTTTGCCGCGACAACATCATAGTAGACGCTGGTTTGCTGGCCGATGGTTAACTCACCCATATCATCAGCTTTCAGCCCGGTAAAGAGCATGCGCCTGGTAGTAAAGGCACTGCCCTCCTCGTAATGGTTTTTCCAGTCGAACAGCGCGGGCATATTCAGGCCAAACTCATAGTAGGTGTACCAGCTTACGCCATCGCGCAGATAGTAGTCCGCGGCAAAGCCAAAACGGGTTTGATTATCACCATCATCGAAACCATTACGCTTATAGGAACCTTTATCACTGCTGCCCATCACGTCATAGAACTGTGGTCGGATACTGCCATTCACTGAGAAATTGAGCCTGTTCAGCCAGTCCGGATTGTCTCTGTTCTGCTGTAAAAGGGTAATTTCCGCGCAAAGGTCGGTACTCCAACAGGTGAATATCAACAGGCTGGCGTAGATGGCATGTCTTTTATCGGAAGCGATCATCTGCTCCTCAATTTCCTTTTGAGGTTGATTGTTATAAACAGTCTATTTTGAGTGAAAAGAGCGGGAGTACTGGGAATCTTTTGTGCGCAGGCCGGCCTGGCAGCATGTTCTGTGGCCCGTCGATGTGCAAAAACCATTCGGTTATTGCTGATATCTTCGCCACTGTCACTATTCCCGGAGGGTTTCAATGAGTCGAGCGCCCCCTGATTTAAACAACATCGGTGAGAATGCTGGTTTTACTGAGAGCAGGGTTATGCGCTGGATAGCAGTACAGAGAACGCAGACTACTGGGTTGTAAAAGGGTCACTTCAGGCGGGATTCTGAACGGCGTAAACGCAAAAAGGCCATCCGTGAGGATGGCCTTCTGCTTTATTTGATGCCTGGCAGTTCCCTACTCTCGCATGGGGAGGCCCCACACTACCATCGGCGCTACGGCGTTTCACTTCTGAGTTCGGCATGGGGTCAGGTGGGACCACCGCGCTACAGCCGCCAGGCAAATTCTTGGTACCCTGTCCTGTGTCTTTTGTGCTGATACTGCGTTGGCTGCGTTCGCATCGCTCAGTCACATACTTATGTATGCTCCTTCCCGCCGACTCGCTTGCCGCCTTGTCTCAGCGCAAAATCCTTCGGACTTTCGTCCGCAGAACAGTGCTAAATTCTTTATCCGTCACAAGCTGAAAACTGTTTGTGTTGTCTCTCAGACACCCACCAGAACGCTTCTGGTGTTGTAAGGTTAAGCCTCACGGGTCATTAGTACCGGTTAGCTCAACGCATCGCTGCGCT
>NZ_JAPDNC010000001.1:0-438452 GCF_025947915.1 Erwinia sp. INIA01 | reverse complement strand
CCTCAAACCTCAAACCTCAAACCTCAAACCTCAAACCTCAAACCTCAAACCTCAAACCTCAAACCTCAAACCTCAAAGAACAAAGAACAAAGAACAAAGAACAAAGAACAAAGAAGATAGAGCTGAGTATCAGGTATCAGGTATCAGGTTTTTAATATTGAGGTACTAAGTATCGAAAACCAAGTATTGAGCATCGAGCGTAAGGATTCAGGCGCAGATTTGATTATAAGTTCTTGCATGTAAAAACATAAAAATTAACTGCCTGCCTGCCTGCCTGAGTAAGTGAGCGAGTGAGCGAGTGAGTGAGCGAGTGAGTGAGCGTACAGCTCCAGTAAACGAGTAAATCGCATTACGCCATGGCTTATCTTATGCAGCTCAGAACTCTTCCCGCATTGATAAATGTACACCCTTGCAAGCTCCGAAGGATGGAAATATTAACGTTAAAAAAGCACTAGCGTGCATAGTAAATTGAACGGGTTGGGCGAACATACTGAGGAGCTGAGGAGCTGAGGAGCTGAGGAGCTGAGGAGCTGAGGAGCTGGAGGGATAAGTTTGCGATTGCAGGAGGTATTATGCCGAAGAAAGAAGATAAAAAAGAGAACCGGAAGTAGGTTAAACCAACCGGAACTGCCTCCTGCCTGAGAGGTTGTCGTGGCTAAGCAGGGGGCAATATCCGGCTGGCTTTTAAGGGTTGAGAGCGCACAGTTCGTTCCAGTAGCTAAAGCGAATATGGCGCTTCAGTTCCCGGCTGAGGTTAAACAGATTCACGAATCCTCCTCTGTTGACTAGCGTTTAGCACTATCGCGACGCGGTCTGACAACCACGTCTGCAATCTGAGTATCTTCGGAAGCGTCAACCACCAGACGAACCGCCGCTGCAACGGATTCCGGCGTGCTGTAAGCCAGGGGGTCGATAGCGGCAAAATCACCGGCACGCTCGCGGCTTTTGCGGTTCATTGGGGTATCGGTCGGGCCCGGTGACACTGTCGCAACGCGCACGCCGTTTTCGCTTTCTTCGGTACGCAGGGCATGGGCCAGGGCATTCAATGCAAATTTACTGGCCGAATAGACCGCGTGCCCGGCGAGTGCCAGCGTGCCGGAACCTGAATTGATAAACACCACCTGGCCCTGCTCTTTTCGCAGCAAAGGCAATGCCAGTCGGGTCAGTTCTGCAGGGGCAAAAAGGTTGATAGAAAACTGTTTCTGCCACTGCTCGGGAGTGGCCTGCTCCACGCTCAGCCTTTCCGAAATCGCCGCTGAATGAACCAGTACGGCAACAGATGACAGGCGATCGGTAAAGTTTTTCAGAGCCTGATTATCGAGAAGGTCCAGCTCTACGGCTTCGATATGCTGGATTTGCTGTAGCTCAGCCAGCGCTTCAGCCGAGCGCCCGATGGCGTAAACCTGATGGTCGGTTGCCAGATCGCGCGCGATGGCCAGGCCGATACCACTGGTAGCTCCGGTGACAATCGCCACCGGACGGGAAGATGCAGTCGTCATATTCACTCCTTGTCATAAATGACAGTGACGCTACCATTCACACCGGCTCAGAGCGAGAGACTTATTCTGCTTTGGATACCCGCCAGGCGGGAATGATATTGCCCGCTCAGCACGGGCTAAAACCGGCGACCAGCGTATCGATCGCCAGCCGTAGACGCTGTGGCATTGCGGCGGTTTTTAACCATACCGCAGAGATGGGTAGCCCTTGAGCCTGGCTCTGCGGAAGCAGCTCAATCAGTTCACCATCACGGATATGTTCACCGACCAGCCACTGCGGCAGCTGCGCAATCCCGTATCCGTCCAGTACCGCACGGTAAACTGCGCTCAGCGTGCTAAACCGCAGGCCCTCTTCGGGCTGCCACCAGAACGGTTTTCCGTCGCTGTCTTTTAGGATCCACGACTGGGTACGTCCCTGCTCCGGCAGCGTAATATGCCGATGTTTTGCCAGTTCGCTGAGCGAGGCCGGTATGCCAGAGGCCTGAAGATAGTCCGGTGAGGCACACAGCTGCATCTGCTGTACCCCAAGCTGGCGGGAAGTGAGATCGCTGTGATGACCGGGGCTGCCGATGCGCACAGCCAGATCGATTCCCGATTCTGCAAGGTCCACTCGCCGGGTGGAAAAGTGCATATCAAGCGTGAGTCCGGGCCAGCGACGCGTCAGCGGCAGCAGCAGCGGCATCACCTGCTTCTCGCCAAACAGCGGCGGAGCGGCGACCCGCAGGCAGCCGGTGGGGACGGAGGCGTGCGCGGTGAGTCGGTTTTCTGCGGCATCAAGATCGGCAAGGATACGCAGACAGTCCTGATAAAATCGCTGACCCTCGCTGGTTAACGACAGCGTGCGCGTGGTGCGTAAAAAGAGCTTAACCTGCAATCGCGCTTCGAGCCGGGCTATTGCCTTGCCTACCGTGGACCGCGACTGACCAAGCTGCTCTGCCGCCAGGCTGAATCCGCCCGCCTGTGCCGCCTGTACAAACGCCCTGATACCACTGAGTCTGTCTCCGGGGATCATGGTCACCTCTGGGTTATGGACGACATCAATTCGCCAGTATGACGAATTATCAGCGCAGATGGCGAAAAAAATACACGTTAACCTTGTGCTGACCGATTTCGCTTCACAGGAACGCACAATGACCGATCGAATAAACCATACGCCCCGACAACAGATTGGATTAATCACCGGGATCTGCATCGCCAGCTTCGCCGGCTGTCTTGACTTCACTATTGTTAATACCGCTCTGCCCGCCATCCAGCAGCATTTCCCTGCCGGGCTTGACGGTGTGCAGTGGGTGATGACGCTGTTCGTGATTGCGCTCTGCTGCTGTATGGTACTGGCCACCAGACTGGCCGATCGCTATGGGAAACGCGAAGTGCTGTACGGCGGCATGCTGTTGTTCACCCTGGCTTCACTGAGTGCCGGGCTGGCAGTCAGTCTGCCGATGCTGGTCGTCAGCCGGTTGATTCAGGGAGCCGGTTGCGCGGTGCTGTATACCGCAACGGCGGCGATACTGGTTGAGTCGATAGCAGAATCACAGCGCGGGCGGGCGCTGGGTCTGCTGTTTGCCGCCAACGGATTGGGTCTGACGCTAGGGCCGGTTGCGGGCGGCGGGCTGGTTGAGCTGCTGGGCTGGCGGGCGGTGTTTCTGATCAATGTTCCACTGATGGCGTTCAGTTATTTTTGCTGTTTAGGAAAGATAGCCGTGAAGCCGGGTTCGAAAACCCAGTCTGTCGATTATCCGGGCTGGATAATGCTGATCGGCGTACTGCTCCCGCTCCTGTTGCTGACGGTCTATATCAGTCACTGGGGGCTGTTCAGCCCTGCTTCGTTGCTGCTGCTGGCGATCTCACTTATATCGCTGTTGCTGTTTAACCGCTATGAGCGCCGGGCTACCAGTCCTCTCATTCAGCTGGGTGTTCTCAGGAATCGACTGTTCCGCCGCGCCTGCGGGCTTTCCATTCTGCTGGCAGTGTTCTACTGCTCTGCCTTCCTGCTGATGCCGTTTAAGCTGCTGGAACTGTATTCACTGAGCGCGGCGCAGCTGGGCGTGATGCTGCTGCCGGTGACGCTGGTGATGGCACTGGTCTCACCGCTGACGGGAAAGTTAAGCGACCGCTTCGGCCCGTGGCCGGTGCTGGCGGCGGGATTTGTTATGCTGGCATTGTCGGGGATTTTGCAAAGTCGATTATCCGCACCGCCGTCGCTCTCGATGACCGTTGTGGCCTTTGTGCTGATGGGCGCGGGCTGGGGCGCAATCCTCGGGCCATCCGTTGCTGCCGCACTGGCTGCGCTGCCTGAGGCGTTGCACGGTCAGGGAATAGGGATTTCATGGACGCTGCACAATCTTGGCGGGGCGCTGGGTTTAACGATCGCCACGCAGATCTATCAACGACTGGGAACGGAAACCGGTTACAGCTGGGTCATGGTTATTTTGGCGCTGTTGTCACTACTGGGGGCGGGGCTGGCATTTGTTTCATGGCGCAGCACCCGCCGGAAACTGGCTGATGCTGCTACCGGTGCTGAGTAGGAACTCAACCGGAGATAGTTTTCGCCGCAAAGCGCTTACGTAATTTTTGCAGCTTAGGCGGGATCACGGCCAGGCAGTAGCGGTTTTCCTGGCCTTCACCGGCCCAGTAGTCCTGATGATAATCCTCTGCCGGATACCATGGCGCGTCATCTTCAATCGTGGTGACGATGGGATCGCTGTGATCGGCCTGCGCACGGACAATTGCGGCGCGGGCTTCTTCTTCCTGAGCCGGGTTCGTCGGGAAGATAGCAGAACGATACTGCGTGCCGATATCGTTACCCTGGCGGTTCAGCTGGGTTGGATCGTGTGTGGCAAAGCTGATATCCAGCAAATCGCCATAGCTGATCTGCTGCGGGTCAAAGCCAATACGGATGGCTTCGGCATGGCCGGTGTCGCCATTGCACACCTGGCGATAGGTCGGATCGACCGTATGGCCGCCAATATAGCCGCTCTCGATGGACTTTACGCCAGCGATCTGTTTAAACACGGCTTCGGTACACCAGAAACAGCCGCCTGCGATAGTTGCGTATTCAGTTGCCATTATTTTACTCCTTCAGGGAAATCCCCGTTTATCAGCCTTTCTATATAAGAGCAGCCAGCGTCATTTACAAGTCAGCGGCCACGCTTTTTTCACTCAGCCTGGCCGACTGGGGAAAAATCTCCAGCTGCAGATGTAATGCATTGCAGGCTCGCAGCAGGGTATCAATATGACACACCCCGGTTTTTTCCAGGCGGGAAATAGCCGACTGCGTGGTGCCACAGATCTCGGCCAGATGCTGCTGGTTGATGCCCTGTGCACTGCGAACACTGCGGATAACGATGCCAAAGTCGGCGGGCGTTCTGATTTTCATTCGCGCTCATCCTGCTGTGGGTGAGTACACATTATAGCAGTGATGCGATAAAGCGAATTTATAGCAGTACCGCTATATAGAGTGAATAATCGTAAAAAGATAGCCATTACGGGCTTTCTGCTTAGTTCATTTAGGAATGGGTTATAACGGTTGGTTATTGGCTGTGGTGCGGTGAAGCAAAGAAAATGGAGCTAATTTATAACATATTGATTTATGTCAATACAGTGTTAAAAAAGGTGTATTTTGAATAACTCACTGACCGCACTGCTGGCCGAAACGCTTCTCTCCCACCATCCCGGAGACGCGGAGCGGCAAAACGCCCGTGAAGGCGCGAAGGATTATTTTGCCTGCCTGTTCCCGGTCCTTTACGGCAGCGTGGTCGACAGCGGACTGGAGCCGGTTATCCGGGTTTTCCCCGCGCTGCATTCAAAGGAAAACCTGGCGCTGCAGCTGGGCTACATCAGCCACGCGCTGGATTTCGACGACTATCATCCTGCCTTTCGCGGCCATCCGACCACGGTCGTGCTGTCAACGCTGCTGGCGCTGAGCAAGGCCTCCCCGACGGTGAGCATTGATGCCTTCCTCGATGCCTATGTGGTGGGCGTCGAGCTGGCGGGCAGACTGGGTAAAGCCATCGGCACCCGGCACTACAGCGCCGGTTTCCACAGCACCGGTACCCTCGGCACCATTGCCGCCGCCGGTGCGGCCTGTCGCCTGCTGAACCTGAGCGTCCGCACCACGCAGATTGCCCTCGGCCTGGCGGTTACTCAGGCTTCCGGTTTACGCAGCCAGTTTGGCTCTGCGGCAAAGCCGCTGCACGCCGGACTGTCGGCGCGCAGCGCGGTGAACAGCGTGCAGCTGGCTCAGGCTGGTTTTGGCGGTCAGCCGGATGGCGTGCTGGAAAGCTTCCTGCAGATCCTGGGTTTCGATGCCGCACAGCCGGAACAGCTGCTGGCGGAGTGGGGCAATCCGTGGCGCATTATCGCGCCGGGCCTGGAATTTAAACGCTATCCCACCTGCGGCGGCACGCACAGTGCGGCTGAAGCGGCGTTCGTTTTGCGTCAGCAGCTGGAGGAAAGAGGGCAGGGCGCTGTCGCTCAGATCATTGACCACATTGAGGTCAGCTTCCCTCCGGGGGCCGATACCGCGCCGAATATCATCGTACCGAAAAACGGCGTGGAAGCGCGCTTCAGCCTGGAGTATGTCATTGCCGATGCACTGATCAACGGATCGGTGGCGCTGGAAAACTACACCGAAGCGCCGGTAAAGGCCGATATCGCCGAACTGGCGGCGCGCGTCAGTCGCCACCCGGACCCGACGGCACCTGCCGATGAGCTGGACCCCGATCGCCGTTTCCATCGTGTGACGCTGTTTCTTAACGATGGCAGCCAGCTCAGCCACTGCGTCACCCGGCAGGAAACCGCTGCCGCCTATACCGACGTGGAGGCAAAACTCCGCAACAGTCTCAGCGCGCTGCCTGCGCTTCTGGCGCAGGGCGTGTTTAACGATGCACAGCTTGGCAGCGACGCCGCACTGCATCGTCTCATTTCATTGCTCAGCAAATAACGAATAAGGGTTTCTCATGTCCGTAGAAAAAACCGCATCACGCCAGCTGCGCCTCGGCCTGTTTGTCCAGGCGCTGGGCCACCATGTAGGTGGCTGGCGCGCAGAAGGCGCTAAAGGCTCGCCGACCGACGTGGACTGGTTCACCTGGATCGCCAAAAAAGGCGAAGAGGGCCGTTTTGATATGTTCTTCGTCGGCGATGCGCTGGCCACCAGCGTTCACCGCCTGCCGTCGACTATGTCGCGCCTGGAGCCGCTGACGCTGCTCTCCGCGCTGGCGGTGCAGACGAAACACATCGGCCTGGCGGCGACCGCCTCCACCACCTTCGATGAGCCGTTCCACCTTGCGCGCGCGCTGTCCTCCGTCGACCATATCAGCCGTGGACGCGGTGCGTGGAACGTGGTGACCTCGTTCTCTACCGATGCGGCACGCAACTTCAGCCGCACCGATCTGCCTTCACACGCAGAGCGTTACGACATTGCCCGCGAATTCCTCGATGTCACCTTCAAGCTGTGGAACGGCTGGGAAGAGGGCGCTATCGTGCGCGAGAAGGATACAGGCCGTTACTCTGACGAAGCCAAAATTCATGCCGCGAACCACAAAGGCAGATACTTCCAGGTGCAGGGCCCGCTGAACATCGCCCGTTCACCGCAGGGACGCCCGGTGATCATCGAAGCCGGTTCATCCCCTGCCGGGCAGAAACTGGCGGCAGAAACCGCCGAAGTGGTGTTTACCGCCGCGGCATCGCTGGAAGAGGGCCAGGCCTTCTACCGTAGCCAGAAACAGTTCGTGCGTGAAGCCGGTCGTCACCCGGACCATCTGCTGATCCTGCCGGGCGTGATGCCGATCGTCGGCCGCACCCGCGAAGAAGCGCAGGAAACCTGGAACCAGCTGAACGAACTGGTGGATATCGATAATGGCATCGAACAGCTGTCGGCGCGTTTCGGCGTGGATATGACCGCTTATCCGCTGGATGGCCCGGTGCCGGAGATTGGCGGAACCGAAGGCGGCCAGAGCCGCGTTAAGCTGCTGACCGAACTCGCTGCGCGTGAAAATCTGACCCTGCGCCAGCTGGCCGCCGTAGCGGCCGGTTCGCGCGGTCACCGCGTGATTGTCGGCACCGCGTCTGATATCGCTGACGACTTCCAGCAGTGGCTGGAGCAGGAAGGGGCGGACGGCTTCAACATCATGCCTGCCGTGCTGCCAAACCAGCTGGAGCTGTTTGTGGAGCTGGTGGTGCCTGAACTTCAGCGCCGTGGCCTGTTCCGTACCGAATACCAGTTCACTACCCTGCGTGAAAACCTCGGCCTGCCGTCGCCGGAAGAAAATTTTGCTGCCGTGCCCGCACTGGCGACTGAGAAGGAATAAACCATGAAAAAAACATTACTGACCGCCGCCGTTCTGAGCCTGTTCCCGCTGACCTCTGCGCTGGCCGCCGACCAGGACGTGGCCTTTAGCAGCAGCGTCAAGCCAAAGGCGGATGCTGCCCTGCACGCCACGCTGCCCGCCGATATCCTGAAGAAAGGCTTTATCGTCGCGGGTACCAACCCGAACACGCCGCCGACCACCTTCTATCAGGCGGATAACAAAACCCTCGCCGGGCGCGAAATCGACATCGTCAGCGCGGTGGCCGATCGTCTGGGGATCGCGGTTCACTGGCGCGATACCGGCGGCTTTGACAACATTATTCCCGGCCTGAAGTCAGGGCGTTACGATCTGGCTGCGTCTAATATCGACGCCAATAAAAAGCGTTTGCAGCAGGTGGATTTCGTCGGCTATTACAACGCCTCCAAGCTGGCGCTGATCTCGCGTAAGGATGCTGAACTGGGGCCGTTTAACACCTTCCAGGAACTGTGCGGTAAAACCGTCGGTGCCGGTGCGGGCACCTCGCAGGTGACGCGCCTGCAGCAGGCGAGCGACGCCTGTAAAGCAGATGGTAAACCGGAAATCACCATCCCGATCTTCCCGGATCGCCCGGCGGGCGTGCAGGCGGTGATCAGCGGCCGCGTGCCGATGTTCTTCGGCCCGTATGAAGGCCTGCGCTATCAGGCCAGCCACGTGAAAGCACTGGCGCTGGCGGGCGAGATCACCATCGAAGACACCATCGTATCGATTGCCCTGCCGAAAGAATCGCCGCTGGAAAAACCGGTTCAGGCAGCACTGAACTCGCTGATCGCGGACGGTACTTATCAGCAGATCCTTGATAAGTGGGAAATCGGTTTTGGCGCGGTGAAAAGCGCCGGTCTGAATGAAGAGATCGCCAAATGAGTCTGCGGCCTGACGAAGACAGCGCAGGCCTGCGGATAGTCGGGCATCGTCACTACGGGCGCTGGTTCAGCGCCCTGATCGTACTGCTGCTGGTGGCGCTGATGGGATCGTCAGTGGTCAGCAATCCCCGTTTCGAATGGGACGTGGTGGCGGAAAATCTGACGGAAGCGTCGATTATCAGCGGCGTGCTGATGACCATCAAGCTGACGGTGATCTCGGTGCTGTTTGGTTTCGCGGGCGGAACGATTCTGGCGCTGATGCGCCTCTCTGCCAACCCGGTGCTGGCGTGGGTCAGCTGGGTCTATACCTGGTTTTTCCGCGCGGTGCCGATGCTGGTTCAGCTGTTCCTGTGGTACAACATCGCCGCGCTCTATCCGAAGCTGTCGCTCTCGCTGCCGTTTGTCGGCGAAGTGTGGACCGCCACCACTAATGAAATCATCAGCCCGTTCAGCGCGGCAGTGATTGCGCTGGTGATGCATCAGTCGGCCTATGCGGCGGAGATCATCCGCGCCGGTATCCAGAGCGTGAATCCGGGCCAGCTGGAAGCGGCGAAGGCACTGGGCTATCGTCCGGGGCAGATTTTCCGTCAGACGGTACTGCCGCAGGCGATGCGTACCATTCTGCCGCCTGCCGGTAATGAAGTGATCGGTCAGCTGAAAACCACCGCCGTGGTGTCGGTGATTGCCCTGCAGGACGTGCTCTACTCGGCGCAGATTATCTATCAGCGCACCTACGAGGTGATCCCGCTTCTGCTGGTGGCTACCGGCTGGTATTTACTGATGACTTCGGTGCTGTCCGTCGGCCAGTACTATGTTGAAGCCTGGTTCAGTCGCGGCAACGCGCCGGTGAAACGCAGCTGGTTCCGCCGCACGGCAAACGTAGAGGAGCACCAGTCATGAGTGAACCCATCCGACTGCGCGGCATCCGCAAACAGTTTTCCGGCAAAACGGTGCTGCACGATATCAATCTGGATATCGCCGCAGGATCGGTAACGGTGATCCTCGGGCCGTCCGGCTCGGGGAAATCGACGCTGCTGCGCTGCATTAACCATCTGGAAAAACTCGATGCCGGCACTATCCACGTCGGCGAAGCGCTGGTTGGCTATCGCCGCAAAGGCCAGCATCTGGTTGAGCTGGCGGAGCATCAGGTAGCCCTGCAACGGCAGAGCATCGGCATGGTGTTTCAGCAGTTCAACCTGTTCCCGCACCGTACCGTGCTGCAAAACGTGATGGACGCGCCGCTGCGTATCCGCAAGGAGAAACGCACGGTAGTGGAAGCGCGTGCGCTGAAGCTGCTCGATCAGGTCGGGCTGGCACATCGCGTCAGCGCCTGGCCGCGTGAGCTTTCCGGCGGTCAGCAGCAGCGTGTGGCGATTGCCCGTGCGCTGGCCATGGAACCGGGTGTGATGCTGTTTGATGAGCCGACCTCGGCGCTGGACCCGGAACTGGTGGGCGAAGTGCTACAGGTGATGAAACAGCTGGCGCACTCGGGCATCACCATGGTGGTGGTCACCCATGAGATCGGTTTTGCCCGCGAAGTGGCGGATAACATCGTGTTTATGGATAACGGTGCGATTGTCGAAAGCGGCGATGCGCGCACGCTGCTGGACAGTCCACAGCATCCGCGCCTGCGCGAGTTCCTCGCCAGCGTGCTGTAGTTTTTTTCCCGACAGGGCAGGGGAGGGGCGTAACCGTCGCAGCAAGCGTATGACGGTTACGCCGTTCGCAGATTTTACAGCAGTTCGTAATCGTTAAACTCCAGCGGCGTTTCACCGCCGTTGGTGAGTTCCACCTGGCCCGCCCCGGTGAGGAACGCATCACCACGATGAACCCAGATCTCCTTCACGCGATTCGGTTTACCCGGCTCCGCCAGCAGTAAACGCCCTTCGGTAAAGAACACTCTCACTCCCGGCCCGTGCTGCTCATACTGCGGTGCCACTTCACCCGGCTGTAGCCGAACCTTCCAGCCCTTCACCGTTTTTTCATCCAGCACCGGGTGGAACAGCGGGCTGTCCGGGCGCGTGGCGCCGCCAAAGTTCTGTGGGCCATTTTGTTTAATCTCAAACGACACCTGATGATTGAGGGTGTTGTCGGTATTGCTGACCTTGTCCTCATCCGATTTTCCCTGATGCTGGCCGAACTTCACGTCGCCGGTCTTCATCCAGTGATCTTTGGCCGGATGATCCGGGTACGAGATGTGCACCATGCTGCCGCTGACGTGGGTGTTCACGTAATCCAGGTGCTGCTCGTGAAACTCGGTGGATTGTCCCGGACGGATCATTACCCGCATCACGGTGACGTACTGGTTTTCCATAATCACGTGGTGCAGCGGTTCCAGATCGGTGGCGATGGCTTTTTCCGCCGCAGAGGCGGCCGGAATGGCACTCAGAACCAGCCCGCCAACAAACAGCGCCTCAATCAGCGTTTTCATTTTAAACGTCATCATAACTCCTTACAGGGGTAAATAAGACCGATGGCATCACTCAACCAGGGTGACCCAGTTAGCGCCTTTGCCGGTGGGATAGCGGCCAAGCAGCGTCAGTGCGCCGGTGGATGAATTGATGGCATACAGCGACAGCTGCTCCGATTTCTGCCCGGACTCAATCAGGAAGCGGCCGCTGTTATCGATGGCAAAGCCGCGCGGCTGTGCTTCGGTTTTAATGCTTTGCAGCCGGGTCAGATGACCATCACCGGCATCGACCGAGAACGACGTCAGCGTGCTGCTGGTGCGCTCGGTGGAGTAGAGAAAGCGACCGTCCGGCGTCAGATGAATATCCGCCTGCCAGATGCGCGGTTTGTGCGACGGCGGCAGGTCGTCATCGCCGGTCAGCGGGCGCGCTTCGCCGCGCTGCATATCCTCATCCGGCGAGATGGACGACACGTCTTCGTGCGCCGTCGCGCGGCCTGCATCGTCCAGGGTGACGCGGGTGATATTGCCCGCCATCTCGTTCAGGATGTACATATTGCGCTGTCCCTGCTTATCGCGCAGTGGGGCGATAACAAAGTGACGCGGCCCGGTTGCGGCCTCGTGCTGGATATTGATAAACGGCGGATCGAGCGGCGTGACTTTCCCGGTTGCGCCGTCAAAGCGGTACTGCAACAGCTGGTCAGTTCCAAGCTGGGTGACGTACAGATGGCGGTTTTCCGCATCCACCTGTACCGCATGGGCGCGCTTGCCGGTGTGGACCACCTGTACCGGCTTCTCCACCACGTTGCCTGCGCTGTCGATCGCGTTGATGCTGAACAGATCGCCGCCGAACGAGGCGCTGAGCAGGTAGTGCCCCTGTCTGTCGGTAGACAGATAAGCCATGCTCTCCGGCAGTGGGGTTTCGCTGGCTTTCAGCAGTGTGCCGTCGGGCTGAATACGATAAGCCACGACGCGATACGGTTTGCTGCGTACCGAGACGTAGAGCATTTTCTTATCCGGCGACACGACGGACGACATCGCTTTTTCCCCGGCGGGGAAGGTGCCCGTTGATTCGAGCGCCGGTTTGGTTTTATCCAGCTTATAGCCGGTTACCGTGCCGCTCGCGGCGTTAGACACATACACCAGGCTCTGCGCCTGGGCGCTGGCTGCGGCGCAGGAGAAGGCCAACAGCATGGCTGCATACAAAGGTTTGTTCATTGGGGGTTCCTTGCCTGTTTTTGTAGGGTACAGCTCAGGAGTTACCAGCGGGTGCTGAACACCTCACACAGCTCCGCGACCGCCGCCTGGCTCAGCGGTTCCGGTTTATCGGCAGAAAGCAGCCACAGGCGGGCAGTTTCTTCCAGCTCCTCCAGCGCGGCGGTGGCGGTGGCCACGCTTTTGCCCCAGATAACCGGTCCGAGGCGCTCCAGCATCACGCCACGCACTTCCAGCGCCAGGCGAGCCACCTGCTCGGCGACGTCCGCTGCGCCGGGGCGCTGGTAGCGGATCAACGGGATGCGGCCCACTTTCATCACCTGATACGGCGTGATGGGGGGCAAAATGCTTTCCTGCTGCCAGACGCTCGCCAGCGTCAGGCCCACCAGATGGGTAGAGTGGGTATGAACCACCGCTCCCGCCTCCGCGTTACGATCATAAACCTGGCGATGCAGCTGCAGGGTTTTCGACGGTTTATCCCCGGACACCCACTCACCGCTGGTGCTGACCTTGGCAATCTTTGCCGGGTCAAGGCGGCCCAGGCAGGCATCCGTTGGTGTAATCAGCCAGCCGTCTTCCAGGCGGGCGCTGATGTTGCCGGCGGTGCCGACGGTGTAGCCGCGCTGAAACAGGTTGGCACCGGCCCAGCAGATCTCTTCGCGAAGTTGGTTTTCATTACTCATAATCATTCCCTGCAAAATGGATTAACGGTCGGTCGTCAGCGGTTTACCCAGCTGGCCGTCGGTTTTCAGATCCAGCGGTTCCACTTTCCCCATGATGAACAGGAAGTTGAATGCGCCGAACAGACAGATACCCCCGGCAACCAGCAGCGGTATCACAAAGGAGCCGTGGCTCAGCGTCAGCATCAGACCGGTGAACGATGCGGTGACGATGCCTGCCAGGTTTCCGGCGAAGTTCTGGATGCCGCCCAGCGTGCCCACGTAGCCGGAAGACGGTGCCACATCGGCCGGTAACGTCCAGATATTGGCAGCGGTAAAGGCCAGACCGGCATAGGTCAGCGAGAACAGCACCAGAATCACCGTAATGCTGTTGGTGAAGGCGGCGAAGGCGATAACCGAGGAGAGCAGCATCCCGGCAATCAGACAGGTTTTACGTGCGGTGGTCAGCGAGAAGCCCTTGCGGTACAGCCAGTCAGAACAGACGCCGCCGAGCAGACTACCCGGGATACCCATCAGTGCCGGGATCGCGCCCAGCGTACCCAGCTCTTTCAGCGAAAAGCCGTGCGCGATGGTCAGATAAGTCGGGAACCAGGTGACGAAGAAGTAGGTGGCAAAGTTCATGCAGAAGAAGCCAATCATCATGCCCCACACGGTGCGGTAGCGGAACAGCGCTTTGATGCTGACTTTCTCGCTCTTGTCCACCACGTGTACGCTGCGATCTTCCAGCAGGTTCTGGCGCTCCTGCTCGTTCAGCCCCTTCATATCTTCCGGTTCGCGGTAAAAGGCCAGCCAGATAACCATCCAGATCAGGCCAATCGCGCCGGTGACGATAAACGACGTTTCCCAGTTCCAGGTGCTGATCAGCCAGGCGACCAGCGGCAGAGCGATGGCGCTACCGGCACGCGGGCCCGCATCGAAGATACCGCTGGCGGTGGCGCGTTCTTTCTTGGCAAACCAGGAATACACCACTTTGGCACAGCCCGGATAGCCGCCGGATTCCCCGATGCCCAGCAGCAGACGTGCGCCAAACAGCGAGGCAAAACCGCGACCGAAGGCGGTAAAGACGGTAAACATCGACCACCAGCCGACGGCGATAGCCAGACCGGCACGAGCCCCCAGGCGGTCAATCAGACGACCGGCCGGGATCTGCATCAGGGCATAGGTCCAGAAGAAAGCGCCGAGGATCAGGCCCATACTGGTATCATCCAGTCCGAGGTCGGCTTTGATGTGCGGCGCGGCGATGGCCAGGTTAATGCGGTCTATGTAGTTGATGGCGATAGCAAAAAAGCAAAATGTTATCATCAGCCAACGGATCTTTGGGTATCTACGCATGGTGAATTCCTTTATTATCTTGATGTTATTTGACCTGGCGTGCGCACGCGGGTAAGTCGTTTGTTACAGATTAATTGTTATCGCCTGGTGATAAAATACCGGTATCTGATAACATGTCGTTAAAAGTAAGCGATTACAAAATACAGTCAAGCCAAAAGTAAGCGCTTTCAAAATGAATCGTCAGTTGTCTGCAAATTTTGTGGACGAGGTCACTAATTTCAGTCTGGAGTTCTAACATGTCCGATAAGTCCCTTCTGCCTGGCCGCGTGTCGCTGGAAGATGTCGCAAAGCGATCCGGCGTATCGACCGCAACCGTCTCCCGCGTGCTGAACGGCAGCACCACGGTCAAAGCGGCACGGCGCGAGGCGGTAGAACGCGCCTGTGAGGAACTGGGATATGTGATCAATCGGGCGGCGCGCACTCTGGCCTCGCGCCGCAGCATGACCATCGGTGCCGTGGTGCCGACGCTGGCGACGGAAACCTTCTCGCGCCCGCTGGCTACCTTTCAGCAGAAAATTCACCAGTCCGGCTACACGCTGCTGCTGGCCAACTCTGATTTTGACCCGGATACCGAGCTGAAAGAGGTGAACAAGCTGGTGGAGTACGGTATCGATGCGCTGATGCTGGTGGGTAACTCACACCATCCCCGCCTGTGGGAGCGCATTGAGCAGCAGAATATCCCCTGTATCCAGACTTTTTCGGTGGACCAGCGCTATCCCAGCGTCGGCTATGACAACGAACAGGCGGCGGAAGAGCTGACCACGCACCTGCTGGGGCTGGGGCATCAGCGTTTTGCGGTGATTGTTGGTACGCCACCGTCGAACGATCGCGTTTCCGATCGTATCAGCGGCACCCGGCAGGCGCTGGCTAAGGCCGGGCTGGCGCTGGCGGAGGAGAATCTGGTGAACAGCGCGTTCACCATGAACGATGCGCGGCAGGCGATGTTCCGTCTGCTGGACGGCCCGACGCCGCCGACGGCGGTGATCTGCGGGAATGACCTGCTGGCGTTTGGCGCGATGCGCGGGGCGGCGGAGCGCTATCTGCGCATCCCGAACGATATTTCCATCACCGGCTTTAACGACTATGAGTATTCAGAGCATCTGGAGCACCCGCTGACCACCATGCGGGTGGAGCTGGACCGCATCGGCGAGCATGCGGCCGACTATCTGCTGGCCGCGCTGAATGGCGAAGAGGCCCCGCGCCAGACGCTGCTGAAGCCGGAGCTGATCGTGCGCAGCAGCACTGGATCGGCCCCGCGCCAGCCGCGCTGAGCGGCTTTCGTTACAGGGCCGCAGAGCACCCGGAACAGGTGTGTCCGTGAGTTACTTTCCGCGCTGAGCTACTCCCGCCAGCTTAACCCCGAGGCCTCGAAGATACGGCGGGCCTCGGCGGAGCGCAGAAATGCCAGCAGCAGCGCGGCATCTTCAGGCTGCTCAGCCTCCCTGAATACCCCGGCGGAGAACGATAGAGTTTTCTCTGCCCCCGGCGGCAGCGGGCCGATAATCTCAATCCCCTCCACGGTCAGCAGCTCGCTGATCTGCTGCACGGCGATATCCGCCTGACCCTCCACCAGCAACCGGGCGGTAAAGCCCTCGGGGATGGTGGTGGCCCGCCGGTTAACCTCGTCGGCGATGCCCAGATTTTCCAGCAGCTGCCGGAAGTAGATGCCGCTGGCCCCGGCCAGTGAATAGCCGACGGAGCGCGCGTTCAGCAGCGCCTCTTTTAGCGCCGCCACGCTGCTGATATCCGGATGCGGCGTGCCGGGCAGGGTAGCGAGGCCAATCTGCGAATCCACCAGCTCAATCCGGCTTGCCGCACGCACCTCGCCTGCGGCTATCAGCCGGTCCAGCGCATCGACGGTGACAATTACCGCATCGGCACGCTGCCCGGCGGCGATGTTTTTTTCAATCACCACCGTTGGCCCCCACGCGATATCCAGCGTAATGTCGGGATACTGCTGCTGCCACAGCGGCAGCAGCCGGTCAACAGCGGCGCGGATGGCCAGCACGCTAAATACGCGCAGCGTTGTTTTCTCGGTCATGGTCTGACTCCTGGTTTTCACAGTTTGCGCAGATAGCTGTCATCCAGCTCGCCCGGTGTGCGAACGCCCAGCAGCGCCAGATCGCGGTCGATTTCATCACGCAGAATGCCCATGGCGTGCTCCACACCTGCCTGCCCGGCAACCACCGTCGCGTAAAGGAAAGGGCGACCGAGGAATACGAAGTCTGCCCCCAGCGCCATTGCCTTCATCACGTCGGTGCCGCGCCGGATGCCGCTGTCGATAATCACCTTCATATCGCCTTTTGCCGCCGCAATTTCCGCCAGCGTATACAGGGGCGGGATGGTGTGGTCGAGCTGACGCCCGCCGTGATTCGATAGGATGACCGCATCCGCGCCGAGATCGCGGGCGATAAACGCATCCTGCGGCGACATCAGTCCCTTAATCACCAGGTTACCGCGCCATTTTTTGCGAATGGCCTCGACGTTTTTCCAGCACAGCTTGTCGCGGGCGTTGGTGTTGCGCACCTTACTGGACATCATCGGCGGGCCGCGTTCGGCATCGGTGTTTTCAAAATGCGGCGCGCCGTGGCGCAGGAAGGTTTGCGCCACCGTACCCAGCAGCCAGCGCGGGTTCATCGCGCTTTCAAACGCCACCTTTGGGGTGATTTTGATCGGCATACTGAAGCCGCTACGGGTGTTGTGCTCGCGGTTGCCGAGCATCGGCGTATCGCCGGTCACCACCAGCGTCTGATACCCGGCAGCCTCCACGCGGTCCACCAGCCGGTCGATGCGCGGCTGATCCCCGGCCAGATAGGCCTGGAACCAGGCGTCCGGGTTGGCGGCGTGCACGTCTTCCAGCTTCACCAGCGACGAGGCGCTGAGGATCATCGGCACGTTCATGCTGCGGGCGGCGCGGGCGAGGGCGATATCGGCCTGATATGCCACGAAGGACGCACCGCCCAGCGGGGCCACGCCGAACGGGTGCTGATAGCGGTGGCCAAACAGATTCACCGACTGGTCGCGGCCGGAAACGTCGCGGAACATGCGCGGGATAAATTTAAAACGCTGATAGGCATCAAAATTTCCGGCAATGCCCTGGCCGGTTTCCACCCCGCCCGCCACGTACTGATAAATCATATTCGGCAGGCGGCGGCGCGCGTGGCGCTCAAAGTCATCCAGCGCCAGCAGATCGCGAAACTGGCGCGGCAGCTTTTTTGCCACGGACGGGCTGACCGCCGCGCTGTGCGGAACGGCAGCGGTCGGGAGAGATGATGAGTTTGCAGGCGTTGTCATAGGGCGTTCTCACTGTCCATTTTTAGCGTTGTTGCCGGGCCAGGTGGCAGAGCAACCTGTTGCGTGGGGTATTAATTTTTGTAAGCGCTTTCAATTTTGCTGCCTTGCACATAAAATTTCAACACCGTACGAGCGATGCCAACCTGTTTTTATGTGATCGGTATCACTTTACAGAAACAATTGTAAGCCCTTACATTAAGACTGTACCCCGACAGACTGGAGTTGAAATGACATCGCGAATTGTTTTACTGCATGCCACCCCGGTGGCCATGGAGCCGATCCACACCGCCTTCGCCGAAATCTGGCCGCAGGCGGAAACCATCAATCTGCTGGATGACGGCCTGTCGATTGACCGCGCCCGCAGCCAGGAGCTCACCGAAGCGATGATCGATCGTTTTGTGCGCCTGGGTGAATACGCAGCGGATATGCAGGCCGACGGCATTCTGATCACCTGCTCGGCGTTTGGCCCGGCGATTGACCGGCTGGCGGAAAAACTGACCATTCCGGTACTGCGTCCGAACGAGGCGATGTTCCGCCAGGCCATCGCGCAGGGCAGCGATATCGGCATGCTGGCCACCTTTGGCCCGGCGGTGGAAACCATGACCGCAGAATTTGACGAGTACGTGGCGCGCACCGGTTCGACCGCGCGGCTGACCACCGTGCTGGTGCCGGAGGCCATCGATCTGCTGAAAAAAGGCGATGCGCAGAGCCATAACCGGCTGGTGGCCGCACGTGCCGCTGAGCTGGCGCACTGCGACGTGATTATGCTGGCGCACTTTTCCACCTCGCGTGCCGCCGCCGCCGTCCGCGAGCAGGTCAGCATTCCGGTGCTGACCGCGCCGCACGCCGCTGCCAGCCTGATGAAGGCCAGCGTAACCGACACCGGGGAGGAGTAAATCATGCTGATTGGAGTGATTGCCGACGATTTTACCGGTGCCAGCGATATTGCCGTGACGCTGTCCAAGGGTCTGGAAGGGGAAGGCGGGCTGCGCACCACGCAGTATCTTGGCGTGCCGTCGGTGCAAGCCGATGCCTCGGTCGAGGCGGGCGTTATCGCGCTGAAAAGCCGCTCGCTGCCGGTGGAAGAGGCGGTGGCGCAGTCGCTGGCCGCCTGCCGCTGGCTGCAGGAACAGGGCTGCGAGCAGATAATCTTTAAATACTGCTCCACCTTCGATTCCACCGACGAGGGGAATATCGGGCCGGTGACCGACGCGCTGGCGGCGCACCTGGAAGCGCAGAGTGTGGTGATGTGCCCGGCGTTTCCGGCGATGGGCCGTACGCTGTATCAGGGGCATCTGTTTGTGCACGACAAGCCGCTGAACGAATCCGGCATGCAACACCATCCGCTGACGCCGATGACCGATGCCGATCTGCGCCGGGTGCTGGCGCGGCAGTCGCAAAACCGCGTCGGGCATATTGGCTGGCAAACGGTCAGCGCGGGCAGCGAGGCAGTACAGGCCGCGCTGGTCGCTCAGGCAGAAGAGGGCAGGGTACTGGTCATTGTCGATGCCATCAGCAATGACGATCTCACCATTATCGGCAGCGCCTGCCGGGGAGCCGTGCTGGTGACCGGCGGGTCGGGGATTGCCCGGGCGCTGCCGCATAACTTTATTGCTGACGGGCGGGCGAAGGGGCAGCGCGCGGGCGTGCCGCAGGTGAGCGGCGCGGAAGCGATCCTCGTCGGCAGCTGTTCCGGTGCCACGCGCGGGCAGATCGCCGAGCATGAAAAGCAGCATCCTGTGCTGATGATTGACGTGAAAGAGGTGTTGAGCGGCGCAACGGGTCCGCAGCAGCTGGTGGACTTTATTCAGGCGCATCAGGGCCAGGCTCCGCTGGTCTATTCTTCCGGCGATCCGGAAACGGTACGCCAGCTACAGCAGGAATACGGCCGCGAAAAGATTGCCGAAGCGCTGGATACGCTGTTTGGCCTGACGGCACGGCAGCTGGTAGCCGAAGGCGTACGGCGGCTGGTGGTGGGCGGTGGCGAAACCTCAGGGGCGGTGGTCAGCGCGCTGGATCTTGATGCCTTGACCATTGGTCAGGAGATCGATACCGGCGTTCCGGCGATGGTGTCCGGCGGCGAGCGGCCGATTGCCCTGGCGCTGAAATCAGGCAACTTCGGCGGCAGAGACTTTTTCGCCCGGGCGCTGAAAACGCTGTAACGCCACAGAAACGGAGTAGTCAGCTCTCTGCTCCGTTTCTGCTATATGTATTTTTGTTATTAAATATTAATTTTAATTATTTTTAGGAATTAAAACTGCCTGATAGCGTAAATTTTCTACTAATAACATAATGAAAAGTGGGAAAATTTATGGCGTTCAAAATCAGTCGCGTGGCTGCTGTATTACTTGCCCTGGGAACTCTCACCAATGTGGCAGCAGCAGAGCAGGCGCTCTCTCTGCAAGGCAAAACCATCGGTATCGCCGTGGTCGGCACCCAGCACTTCTGGGATCGTGAGGCCTATAAAGGCGCCACGGAAGAGGTGGAAAAACTGGGTGGTAAGGTAGTGGGTGTTGACGGCGGCCGCGATAACCAGGTGCATGCGGATAACCACGACATCCTGCGCGCGCGTAAGGTGGATGCGGTGATCAGCATCCTCGGCGACAGCTCGGTTGAGCCAAAATTCAAAGCGCTGCGTGATGCCAACATCCCGGTATTTACCGTCGATCACGTCTCGCCGTATTCGGTAAACAACACCACTTCAGATAACTACAGCCTCGGTAGTACCATTGGCCGCTATACGGCGGATGCGCTGGGTGGCAAAGGCACCGTGGCGGTATTCAACGCCTTCTCGAACTCGCTGCGCATCTGCGGCATCCGCTACGATCAGTGGAAATATGTGCTGCAGGACTATCCGGGTATTAAGATCCTCCAGCCGGAGCTGGCCGAGCAGTTCGCCAATTCCCCGGAAGATGCACGTAAGAAAACCCTCGAACTGCTGAGCCAGCATCCGAAAGGCTCGCTGGATGCCATCCACGTTGCCTGCTGGGATCAGCCGGCCATCGGTATCGTGCAGGCGCTGGAAGAAACCGGCCGCGACAAAGACGTGAAAGTCACCGCGATTGATGCCGGTCCGGACACGCTGGAAATCATGGCCGAGAAAGACAGCCCGTTCGTGGCCAACGTCGCACAGCAGCCACGCCTGATCGGCACCACCTCCGCCGATAATGTCGCCCGCTACTTCGGCGGCGCGAAGCTGCTGCCGCAGACATTCGTACCGGTGCTGCCGGTACAGGGACCGGAAGAGGCAAAGGCGGTCTACAAACAGCTGGGCTACGGCGATCTGAAGGAGTAATCGCGGCGTGACTCAGTCTCTGCACAAGGCCGCCCCGGGCGGCCTGTTTATGCAGCACATCCGCAAAACCTTTGCCGGTGTGACTGCCCTCGACGGGGTTGAACTTCACGTTCACCCCGGTGAAATTCATGGCCTGATCGGTGAGAACGGCGCGGGGAAATCCACGCTGATTAAGATCCTGGCGGGGGTGTATGCCCCGGACAGCGGCGATATCAGCGTCGGGGGCCGACGGCTGGCCAGCGTGACCCCGGCGGCGGTGCAGCAGGAAGGCATCCGCTTTATCCACCAGGAGCTGCATCTGATCCCCCACTTCACTGTGGCGGAGTCGGTGTTTATCGGTCAGGAGCGCTGTCATCGCCTGGGGCGGCTCGATCGCCGGGCGATGCGTGCGGACAGCGAAAAATTCTTTCGTGAGGTGCTGAATATCCGGCTGGACGGCAACCGCCTGATCCGCGACCTGTCGCAGGCCGAGCTGAAGCTGGTGCAGATTGCCCGCGCGCTGATCGACGGTGAAGCCCGGCTGGTGGTGTTCGACGAACCTACCGCGCCGCTGGAAGCGAGGGAAGCGGCACTGCTGTTTGCGGCTATCAGGGCGCTGAAAGCGCGCGGTATTGCAATTATCTACGTCTCCCACTACCTGAATGAGATCACCCAGATTTGTGACCGCGTGACGGTGCTGCGCAATGGTAAACAGGTTGCCACGCTGGACGAGGTCAACGCCGATGACATCGATCGCCTGATTGAGCTGATGGTGGGCCGCGAACTGACCACGCTGTTTGCGCCACCGGCGGAAAAACCGCCGTCAACCACGCCGTGGCTGTCGCTGGAAAACCTCGGCAGCGATGCGTTTCGCCACATCAATTTCCAGCTGGCACCGGGCGAAATTGTCGGCATTGCCGGGCTATCCGGCTCAGGGCGCGAGCAGCTGATCGATGCGCTGTACGGCCTGTATCCGCTGCGCCAGGGCACGCTGCGTATTGCCGGTAAGGCCGTGCGGTTGCGCTCCCCGGTGCAGGCGATTGCCGAGGGGATTGCGCTGGTGCCTCGCGATCGCCGCCATCACGGGCTGATCCAGCCGCTGTCGGTGGCCGACAACATCAATATTGCCTCGCCGGGCAGCCTGTCGCGTTTCGGCTGGGAGCTGAAAGAAAAGGCGCGGCAGAACGCACTGGCGCTGGCGGAAAAGCTGGATATTCGCCCGCGCAACGTGCGCCAGGCGGTACGCTTCCTCAGCGGCGGCAACCAGCAGAAGGTGATTCTGGCCCGCTGGCTGAACAGCCACAGCCAGCTGTTTATCCTTGATGAGCCGACGCTGGGCGTTGACGTTGGTGCGCGCGCCGAAATCTACCATCTGACCCGGCAGCTGGCCGATAAAGGGCGCTGCGTGCTGGTCTCCTCCAGCGATGCCAGCGAGCTGATTGGCCTTTGCGATCGCCTGCTGGTGATGCGCCGTGGCGAAATCGTGGCCGAAGTGCCTACCCATAATCTGACCCAGGACGGGCTGCTGGCGCTGACCAGCGGCGGCAGTGAACAGGAAACCCCGTAATGAGCGATCTCTCTCAGCCAGGCCTGCGGCGCAGGCTGGCCTTTCCCATCGATAAAATTCCGTTGCTGCTGTTTGCCGCGCTGCTGGTGTTCTTCTGCTTCCAGGCACCGTGGTTCCTCAGCTGGCAGAACGCCAGCGTGATCCTGAAACAGACCGCGCCGCTGGCCATTCTCTGCTTTGGCCTGGCCTGCGTGATTATCGGCGGCGGTGATGATGTGGTTTCCGGCGGCATCGATCTGTCGCTGCCGGCCATTTCGGTGCTGGCGGTGGCGATAATCAGTATCGGCGTACAGATCGAAGCGAATATCTTTCTGCTGGCGCTGCTTGCGGTCGCCGCCGCGCTGCTGGCCGGGCTGGTGAATGCACTGATGGTGGTAAGGGTGGGCCTGCCGCCGCTGCTGGCAACGCTGGCCAGTTCGGTGGCGATCGTCGGCCTGACCAACTATCTGACCCGCCAGCGCCGTATCAGCATTGACGCGCCGTGGCTGGTGGCCTTCCGCGACGGAACGCTGCTGGGTCTGCCGTGGGCGGTGTGGTTTATGCTGGCGGTGTTTGTACTGTACCAGTTTGTGGTGCATCACAGCCGCTGGGGGCAGCATCTGCAGGCCAGCGGCGGCAGCCGGGAAGCCGCCGAGCTGGCCGGGCTGCCGGTGAACGCATTAATACTGCGTTCCTATCTGCTGGCGGCGGCTGCCGCCGCGCTGGCCGCGCTGACGCTGCTGGCACGGGGTTCCGGCAGTTCGCCCGGTGCCGAAGAGCCGCTGCTGCTGGAAATGGTGCTGGCGACCTTTATCGGCACCGCGTTTTCCCGCCGCCGGGTGGTTACCGTGTGGGGCGCGCTGCTGGGGGCGCTGCTGGTCAATGCGCTCTCCAACGGGCTGGCGCTGATGCGGGTGGATATTTTCTGGGTGGGGACGGTGAAGGGCGTGCTGATCCTGATGGTCCTGGCCGCCGCGGCCGTGCAGCGTCGGGGGCAGCCATGAGCAAATCAACACAGGTATTAACCGCGCGCACCGCCTCTCAGGGCGGCAGCCTGCTTTCACTGCTGGCCCGCTACGGATTCCAGCTGATCCTGCTGCTGTTTATCCTGTTTTTCGCCCTCAACAGCCCGGTATTTTTAACCGCGGATAACCTGGCCAACATCCTGCAGGGGAACGCCATTCTGCTGATCGTCGCGCTGGCGATGACGCTGGTGGTGATTTCGGGCGGCATCGATCTGTCGGTGGGCGTGGCGCTGGACTTCGGTGCGGCGTTTGCGCTGGTGGCGCTGAAAACCTGGGGCTGGCCGTGGCAGGGGGCGGTGCTGGCCGCACTGGCCGGAGGGGCGCTGGTCGGTCTGGTGAATGCCATTCTGATCCTCGGTTTCCGGGTGAAGCCGTTTCTGGCTACGCTGGGCACCTGGTTTATCGGCAGCAGCCTTGAGCGGGTGCTGACCGACGGCGGCGGGCCGATTGCCTATCGCCGCATGGCCGCCGAATACCATGAGATCGCGGTCGGTTCGCTGTGGGGCATCGCCATTCCGGTAGTGATTGCCGTGGCGCTGATGCTGATCTGCTATCTGCTGCTGGAGCGCACGCTGTTCGGCAAGCACATCCACGCCGTGGGCCTCAACCCGGTCGCCTCACTGAATGCCGGGGTGAACGTTAAGCGCAACCTGCTGTGGGTGCTGATCGCCAGTTCTGTGCTGTGCGCCATCGGCGGGATTATTCTGTCCGCGAACCTGCGGCAGTTCAGCCCGCTGGCCGGGCAGTCCTATCTGCTGGACGCCATCGCGGCGGTGTTTATCGGCACCGCATTCCATGCGCAGGGCAGGCCGAACGTGCCCGGAACGCTGGTGGGCGTGCTGTTCCTCGGCCTGGTGGCCAACGGTCTGAACCTGATGGGGCTGGATTTTATTCTGAAAGACGCACTGAACGGTCTGGTGCTGCTGGTGGCGCTGGTGCTCTCCTTCTGGCAGGGCAGGCTGCGACAGTCGCAACAGTGGCGAAAAAAGGAGGCGGCATGAGCCAGTTTGACGCGGTATTTGTCGGGTTAACCACGCTGGATATCGCCGGACGGCCCATTCGCGGCATTCCGTCCGGCGGCGGTGTGGAGTTTATTGAACAGATCCGCCTGAGCCCGGCGGGCACCGCCTGCGGGGCGGTAATGAACGCTGCCAAGCTGGGCATTCACACCGCCGTTGCGGCCTGCCTCGGCGACGATGAGAAAGGGGATTTTATCGCCGGGGTCTGGCGGCGGCTGGGCATTGACGGCTCGCTTATCCAGCGCACCCAGGCCAGCGAAACCTCGGCGACGATTCTGGCGATCCGCCCCAACGGCGAACGCCCGGCGCTGCACTGTCGCGGCGCGTCGGACCATCTGTTTATCGACGAGGCGGATTTCCCCCGGGTGTGCAATGCGCGTTTTCTGCACCTCGGCGGCAGCGGCCTGCTGGCGGCGATGGATAACGGCCAGAGCGCGAAACTGCTGGCCTGGGCGCATCAGCACGGCGTGACGACCAGCTTCGATCTGATTGCGCCAAATGAACAGACGCTGGATCTGCTGACGCCGATGCTGCCGTATATTGACTACTTTATGCCGTCGATGGAGGAGGCCGCGCAGATTTCCGGGCAGCAGGAGCCTGAGGACATCGCCCGCTTCTTCCTCGATCGCGGCGTAGGTACCTGTATCTTTAAGGACGGCGCGCGGGGATCGTGGGTGTTTGGCCGTGGCGGCCAGCTGCGCATTCCGGCCTGGCAGGTCAGGGTGGTGGATACCACCGGCTGCGGCGACAGCTACTGCGGCGGCTTTATTGCCGGGCTGGCGAAGGGGCTGGATGTTGAACAGGCCTGTCGGGTCGGCAGCGCGGTGGCCTCGCTGGTCGCCAGCGGCCTGGGTTCGGATGCGGGCGTGGTGGACTGGGAAACCACCCGGGCCTTTATGGCCACCACGCCCACCCTGCCATTATCAGGCTGACGGCCAGCGATAGTGCAGGGGTTCGCCGCTGAGGAAGCGTTGTAAATCAGCGGCGATCATCGCGGTGTGCTTCACCAGCGTTTCCCCGGTCGCTCCGGCGATATGCGGGGTGATCACCACGTTATCAAACTCGGTAATAAACGGATGATCGCGCCAGATCGGTTCGCTGGCGAACACGTCCAGCGCCGCTCCGGCAATGCGTTTTTCACGCAGTGCGACAATCAGATCCTCTTCGACGACCACCGCCGCGCGTGAGGTGTTAATCAGCCGCGCTTCCGGCTTCATCAGCCCCAGCAGGCGCTGGTCAATCAGTCCGGTGGTCTGCGGCGTTACCGTCAGATGCAGGCTGACGTAGTCGGACCCGGCAAACAGCTCCTCCAGCGTGGCTTTGCGCACACCCGGTTCGTCAATATCCTCTGCCGCCACGCGCGGATCGGCCACCAGCAGCGACATGCCGAACGCCCGCGCCAGGCGACCGACACGCTGGCCGATGCTGCCGTAGCCCACCAGACCCAGCGTTTTATTGCGCAGTTCGCCGCCCTTGAACACCTCGTACGGGCTGGATTTATCCACGTCCCACACCACGTCCTGGCGCAGCCCCTGCTGAGTGGCGTTGCTGCCCTGGATGGCGCGGGTAAATTCGCCGCGCTTCAGCGCGCCGTGCGCCTGCGGGATATGCCGCGCCAGGCTGAGCATCAGTCCCAGCGTCAGCTCGGCTGCGGCATCGGCATTGCGCCCCGGGGTGTAAAGTACCGGAATATTGCGTGCCGCCGCCGCCTTCAGATCGACGTTAACCGGATTGGCGCGGGTGCAGGCAATCAGCTTCAGCTGCGGGCAGGCGTCAATCACCCGGGCGGTAATGTCGTCGTAGCTGACAATCAGCACATCGGCGTCCTGGCCGCGGGCAATCAGGGCGTCTTCGCTCAGTTTGCTGTCGCCCGACGCCCAGCCGGTCACCACCAGATCGCCGTACTGGCGGAAGGCATCAAGGGAACCGGCATACTCGGCGGTAAAGAGAATTTTCATAAATCGGCTGAATCCTGTGCAAGTTGAGTTAAGGCGTCATCCCGCGCCTGCCAGACCGGCAGCAGCTGTTCGCGCAGCTGGCGGAAGACCGGGAACAGGCGCTGATACTGAATATGCGATCGCGCATCCGGGTGCCAGATCTGGCGATCCCCCGGCTGTAGCGACTCGGCGCTGACCGGCTGACCGAGCGCCATGGCCGCCAGGATCGCCGCACCGCGCGCGCCGGGTTCACTCTGCGGGCTGACGATCACCCGGCGGCCGGTGCAGTCGGCGATAATCTGTAGCCAGAACGGCGACGCCGTACCGCCTCCGGCCAGATAAAGATCGCCGCCCGGCGGGTAGTCGCTGAGCACGTCGGTAATCGCCCACGCCAGCCCCTCAAAGACCGCACGCAGCAGGTGCGCGTTGGTGGTGTCCTGGCTGATGCCGAAGAAACCGGCGCGGGCAACCGGGCTGTAAAACGGTGCGCGCTCGCCGTTGAGGTACGGCTGATAAAACACGCCGCCGCTGCCGGGGGAGAGGGCGCTGATTTCTGCGCCCAGCTCGCTGAAGCTGCGGTTGGCGGCCAGATGGCTGATGGCCCAGTCGAGGTTCGGCGTGCCCGACTGCATGGCGAACAGATTCAGGAACTGACCCTGCCAGGCGTGGCTGACAAAGCGGGTTTTGCGGCTGACCTGAGTCAGATCGTGACAGACGATGCCGGTACAGCAGGTGGTGCCCAGCAGGGTGAAGACGTCGCCGTCGTGCACCGCACCAATGCCGAGCGCGCAGGCGGAAACGTCCAGCGCCCCTGCAGCGACCGGCGTACCGGCGGGCAGCCCGGTGGCGGCTGCGGCGGCGGTACTCAGCTCCCCGGCCAGATCGTGCGGGGCCAGCAGCGGCGGGAACAGCGGGCGCAGGTTTTCAATGCCCAGCTCGCTCAGGACCGCATCGGAATGCGTACCCTGATGCAGATCCAGCAACGAGGTGCCGGCATCGGTCCGTTCCAGGTTGGCGCGGCCGGTCAGGCGAAAACGGATCCAGTCCTTGGCGAAGAAAAACCACTGTGCGTCATTAAGCCGCTCCGGCTGATGCTGCTGCAGCCAGCGCAGCTGCAGGCTGCTGTTGCAGGGCAGCAGGCGACTGCCGCACAGCTCAAACAGCTTGTCTTCCAGCCCGTCACGCGCGGAGAGTTCGCGAATGGAGGACGCGGCGCGAGTATCGCTCCAGAGCAGCGCATCGCGCAGCGGCTGGCCCTGTTTATCAATCAGCCATGCCCCTTCGCCCTGGCCGGACAGCCCGATAGCGCGCAGCGTCCCTTTTGTCAGCAGCGGCGATGCGGAGAGCGTTTTCAGCGTGCTGACCACGTTCTGCCACAGCGCCTCCATCTGCTGCTCCTGGTGACCGGGGGCGGGGGTCAGCGTACGGTTGCTGACGGAGGCGACTTCCAGCTGGTTAAAGCGGGCATCAAACAGCACCGACTTGGTTTTAGAGGTGCCAACATCAATGCCGATAAAGTAATCCATAATGCAGCCTTTTTACGGTAAGCCATTCAGCCTGCGGGCAAAAAGCAGTGCCGATCGCGACGCTTCGCAGAAATTTTCTCCATTATTGCCACAGGTTTTCAGAACTCGAAAGACGCAATCAGGCTCCAAATATTCCCTTTGGTTATAAGCCATATCTTTTCAGTCGTTTCCAATAGTTTCCCTGCTGCTTAATATCACCAGGCAATTAGTGCTATCGATAATTCACAAATAAGAATCAGTTTAATTAATCAGCATATTTCGCTGATACGACGGCAGAAAACAGGCAACAGATGATCGTTTTACGCAACGTTTCTAAAATATTTAACGCCCGATCGGGTCCGGTGACCGCCGTTGACAACGTCAATCTGCAGGTAGAGCAGGGCCAGATTTACGGCATTATTGGCTACAGCGGCGCGGGAAAAAGTACGCTGATCCGCCTGCTGAACGGCCTGGAAAAACCGACCTCCGGCAGCGTCGTTGTTGCCGGGCAGGATATCGCCCAGGCCAGCGGTGAAGCGCTGCGCCAGGCGCGGCTGAAAATCAGCATGGTGTTTCAGCATTTCAATCTGCTGTGGTCGCGCACCGTCAGCGAGAATATTGCTTTCTCGCTGCAAATTGCCGGAGCGCCGAAAGCGGCGATCCAGCGCCGGGTGCAGGAACTGATTGAGCTGGTCGGGCTGAACGGTAAAGAGCAGGCCTATCCCTCGCAGCTGAGCGGCGGGCAAAAGCAGCGCGTGGGGATTGCCCGCGCGCTGGCCAACAGCCCGGACGTGCTGCTGTGCGACGAAGCCACCTCGGCACTCGACCCGCAAACCACCGACGCGATCCTCGATCTGCTGCTGGATATTAACCGCCAGCTGAAGCTGACCATCGTGCTGATCACCCATGAGATGCACGTGGTGCGTAAGATCTGCCACCGCGTGGCGGTAATGGAGGCCGGGCGCATCGTGGAAGAGGGCGAAGTGCTGTCGGTGTTTACCCACCCGCAGCAGCCGATTACCCGCCAGTTTGTGAAGCAGACCACCGAATACAGCAGCGCCGATACGCCGTTTAACGCCGATCTGGTGGATGCGGCGGCGGGTGCGGTACTGAAGCTGACCTTTGTCGGCCAGAGCACCCGCCAGCCGATTGTCGGTGAACTGACGCTGAAATACGCGCTGCCGTTCAATATTCTGCACGGAAAAATGACCCAGACCGCCAACGGCACCTTTGGTGAGCTGTGGCTACAGGTTCCGGCCAGCGGCAGCCAGCTGGAGAATATTCTGGCCGACCTGCACGCCCACGCAATTTCAACCGAGGTGGTGAAAAATGTTTGAGTCCCTGTTTCCGCACCTGAAGGTTGACCAGCTGTGGGCCGCCACCGGCGAAACCCTGTATATGACCGCGCTGTCCGGCCTGGCGACCTTTGTGCTGGGTATTGTACTTGGCCTGGCGCTGTTCCTGACCGCGCGCGGCGGGCTGTTCCAGAACCGTGCGGTGTACGGCGCGATTTCCATTCTGGTGAATGTGTTCCGCTCCATTCCGTTCATTATTTTGATTGTGCTGCTGATCCCGTTCACTAAAACGCTGATCGGCACCATCCTTGGTGCTAACGCCGCGCTGCCCGCGCTGATCGTTGGTGCCGCCCCGTTCTACGCCCGCCTGGTGGAGATCGGCCTGCGTGAAGTGGACAAAGGGGTGATTGAGGCTTCCCGCTCGATGGGCGCGAAGCTGAGTACGCTGATTTTCCGCGTGCTGCTGCCGGAGTCCTCACCGGCGCTGGTGTCCGGTATTACCGTGACGCTGATTGCGCTGGTCAGCTACAGCGCGATGGCCGGGGTGATCGGTGCCGGTGGCCTCGGTAACCTGGCGTATCTGGAAGGTTTTCAACGTAACCACGGCGATGTGACGCTGGTGGCGACGGTAATGATTCTGGTGATTGTTTTTATCATCCAGTTTTTAGGTGATGTGCTCACGACACGGCTCGACAAACGTTAACTTTTAGGAAAATCCAAAATGAAAAAAACACTGACGCTGCTGGCTGCAGCAACCCTGGGTGCCCTGAGCCTGAGCGCATGGGCAGACACGCTGACCGTTGGGGCGTCTAACGTGCCGCACGCGGAAATTCTGGAGCAGGCGAAGCCGATTCTGGCGAAGCAGGGTATCGATCTGGAAATCAAACCGTTCCAGGACTACATCCTGCCGAACACCGCGCTGGCCAGCCGCGATATCGATGCCAACTATTTCCAGCACATTCCGTATCTGAACAGCGTGCTGAAAGATCACGCCGGTGATAAGACCTATGATTTCGTCAGCGCCGGTGCGATCCACATCGAGCCTATCGGAATCTACTCGAAGAAGTTCAAATCGCTGAAAGAGCTGCCGGAGAACGGCAAAGTGATCATGCGTGATGCGGTGGCGGAAGAGGGCCGTATCCTGTCCATCTTCGAGAAAGAGGGCGTGATTAAGCTGAAGCCGGGCGTGAACAAGGTGAATGCGCGCATCAGCGACATCGTGGAAAACCCGAAACACCTGAAGTTCCTGCCGAACGTTGAAGGCGCGCTGCTGCCGCAGATGTACAACAACGACGAAGGCGACGCGGTGGTGATCAACGCTAACTACGCGATTGACGCCGGTCTGGACCCGGTGAAAGACCCGATTGCGGTGGAAAGCGGCCAGAACAACCCGTATGCCAACATCATTACCGTGCATCGCGGTGACGAGAACAAGCCGGATATCAAAGCGCTGGTCACCGTGCTGCACTCTAAACAGATCCAGGACTGGATCCGTACCAAATACAAAGGCGCGGTGATCCCGGTTAATAACTGATTTATCACAGCGTAAAGGCCCGGAACAGGGGGGATAATGCTCCTTTGTTTCGGGCTTTTTTATGGGGAAACCACTGTGGCGAGAATCACCGAACAATGTCATCGAATAGGTATGAACATGAGAGGTAGTACTTCGCGTAAGGATTATGAGGAAGCACTAATGCTGGTTGAGTATTTGCTTGAAACGCAACCCGACAACCCGCTGGTTGAGATGCTGACGGCGAAAATAACCGCTTATGAGGACCACGCGCCCGAATTCGCCGCGTTTAACGCCCGCATCTCAGCCGGAAAAAATGGCGTGTCGCTTCTGCGGGTTCTCATGGATCAGCATTGTCTTGTTCAGTCTGATTTTGAAAACGAGATTGGAAAAAAATCGTTGGTGAGTCGGATTTTGAGCGGTGAACGTTCGCTGACACTGGATCATATGAGAGCGCTGGCTAATCGATTTGGCATCCCCGTATCAGTGTTTGTTGATTGATCGGAATGAGAACATTAGATGAAGTCATTGCGGCTCGATCGCCGGAAAGTCAGAAACGCATTACCGAACTGGCTGATGAACTGATACTGGAAACTGGTCTGCAAACGATCCGTGAAGAATGCCAGTCATCACAAAAAAATGTCGATAAGACCATCGGCGATCGTTAAGTTCGGCCGCTGAGTTTCTATCTGCTGAACGTGTTTCAGAAAATGAATACGTGTGCGCCTTGTATCGTTAAACACTAAAGGCACAATCTTTTTGTGTATATAGTCTACCCTTAATCGCTGGACTCCATAACAAAGTCGGAGAGACAGTGATGAGCAATGATAAACGCAAACCTACCACCAACGATGCCGGTAATCCGGTTGCCAGCGATGAACACTCCCTCTCAGTCGGCCCCGACGGCCCGCTGCTGCTGCACGACCATTATCTGATTGAGCAGATGGCCAACTTTAACCGGGAGCGCATCCCCGAGCGCCAGCCGCATGCCAAAGGAAGCGGAGCGTTTGGACGTTTTGAAGTGACGGAGGATATCAGCCGCTATACCAAAGCCGCGCTGTTTCAGCCTGGGGTGAAAACCGAGGTGGTGATGCGCTTTTCCACGGTAGCCGGGGAGCGGGGCAGCCCGGATACCTGGCGCGATCCGCGCGGCTTCGCCATCAAGTTCTACACCAGTGAAGGCAACTACGACATGGTGGGGAACAATACCCCGGTGTTCTTTATCCGCGACCCGCTGAAGTTCCAGCATTTTATCCGCTCGCAGAAGCGACGCGCCGATAACAATTTGCGCGATCACGATATGCAGTGGGATTTCTGGACACTGTCGCCTGAATCGGCGCACCAGGTCACCTGGCTGATGGGCGATCGCGGTATCCCGAAAAGCTGGCGGCATATGGACGGCTTTTCCAGCCACACTTATATGTGGGTGAACGCGCAGGGCGAGAAGTTTTGGGTGAAATACCACTTCAAAACCGACCAGGGCGTGGAGTGTCTGCACCAGCAGGAGGCCGATCTGCTGGCCGGGCAGGACGGTGATTATCATACCCGCGATCTGTATGACGCGATCAAACGCAGGGAGTATCCGAGCTGGACGCTGTATATGCAGATTATGCCGTTCGCCGAGGCGGATAATTATCGCTTTAACCCCTTCGATCTGACCAAAGTGTGGCCGCATGCGGATTACCCGCTGATTAAGGTCGGCACGCTCACGCTCGACAGAAATCCGACCGATAACCACGCGCAGATTGAACAGGCGGCCTTCGAGCCGAACAATCTGGTGCCGGGCATCGGCATCAGCCCGGACAAGATGCTGATTGGCCGCATGTTTGCCTATGCGGATGCGCACCGTGCGCGGCTGGGGGTGAACTACAAGCAGATCCCGGTTAACGCGCCGCATTCGCCGGTGAACAGCTACAGCAAAGACGGGGCGATGCGCATGAATCCGGTGTCCGACCCGGTTTATGCACCGAACTCCAAAGGCGGCCCGGCGGCCGACGGCAAGCGTTACCCGACGGATTCCACCTGGCATGCGAGCGGCGATATGGTCCATGCACCATACAGCCTGCATCGTGACGATGACGATTACGGCCAGGCTAACACGCTGATTAATCAGGTGATGGACGATGCCGCCCGCCAGCGGCTGGTGGATAACGTCAGCGGCCATCTTCTCAACGGCGTGGAGGAGCCGGTGCTGTCCCGCGCCTTTGAATACTGGCGCAATATCGACCGTACCATTGGCGATCGCATTGCGCAGCAGGTCACCGCCGAACGCGCTAAACGCCGTTAATCCTCACGGCCTCCTTCGGGAGGCCATTTTTCTGCTGTTTTCTTCAGCGAATAATAACTAACCTTATAATTTTTAAGCATTCGTCTGCAATTTTTTGCAACGTTACACTGCCCCAAAGTGATTTTTTAGCGGGGCGGTCATGATTAAAGTCAGCGGGTTAAATAAGAAGTTTAAGAATTATCAGGCGCTTAACGATATCAGTTTCAGCGTCCGACGTGGCGAAGTGGTGTCGATTATCGGGCCGTCCGGCTCGGGAAAATCCACGCTGCTGCGCAGCCTGAATCTGCTGGTGAAACCCGATAGCGGCCAGCTCACCATCGGTGATGAAACGGTCGATGCCGCTTCCCTGACCCACCGCAATACTACTCGTTTTCGTCGCCAGAGCGCGATGGTCTTTCAGCACTACAACCTGTTTAAGAACAAAACCGCGCTGGAAAATATCTCCGAAGTGCTGATCTACGGCCGTGGCTATCGCCGGGATGAGGCCCGCGATCGGGGGATGGAACTGCTGACCAGCGTCGGGCTGGCGCATAAAGCCTCGGCTTATCCCATTACGCTGTCCGGCGGTCAGCAGCAGCGCGTCGGCATCGCCCGTGCGCTGAGCCTGGAGCCGGAAGCGCTGCTGCTGGATGAACCCACTTCATCGCTCGACCCGGAGCTGCGGCGCGACATTCTCAACCTGATCGCCAGTCTGGCCGAGCGCTCGCTGACCATGCTGATCGTCACCCATGAAATGAAGTTCGCCCGTGATATTTCGCAGCGGATATTTTTTATGGAGCAGGGGCGCATCCTTGAGCAGGGCGCGCCGGATGTGCTGTTTGACCCCGTTACGGAAAACCGCGCACACCGTTTCCTCCACGAATTTGCCTGATACCACGATAAGGACATCCCGCCATGAATTTTGACGTTGGCTATATGCTGGGGATTATTCCCCAGATCCTGACTTACCTGCCGATCACCCTGTTTATTTCGCTGGCTTCCATTGTGCTGGCTACCGTACTGGGAGCCGGACTGGCCGTGCTGCTGCGCGGCATCCGTCCGCTGGCGCTGTTCGCCCGTCTGTATATCTCCTTTTTCCGCGGTACGCCGGTGCTGGTACAGCTGCTGATTATCTACTTCGGCCTGCCGCAGCTGTTCCCGGTGCTTAACAGCCTGAGCGCCACGCACGCGGTGATCATCGGTCTGAGCCTGAACAGTGCCGCCTATCTGGCCGAAGTGTTTCGCGCGGCCATCGACTCGGTGGATCGCGGGCAGTGGGAGGCGTCGCTGGCGTCAGGCCTCAGCCACGTCAACGCGGCGAGGCGCATTCTGCTGCCGCAGGCGTGCCGCAACGCCATTCCCGCTGCCGGAAATATCTGGATTGGCCTGATTAAGAACTCGTCGCTGGCCTTTACCCTCGGGGTGAGTGAACTGCTGGCGGGCGGCAAGCTGATCGCCACCGAATCACTGAAATTCTTTGAAGCCTATTTTGCCGTCGGGCTGGTGTACTGGGCGCTGACCATTGTGCTCAGCGCGCTACAGCGGCAGCTGGAACGCTATATCGGCAAGCCATACGTCCTCTGACTAACCGGGAAATAACATCATGAAAGGGTATAAATTTGTACTGATTGCCGGTGCGCTGGCACTGCTGAGCGGCTGTGATAATGCCGCCGATAAATCTGCGGAACAGCCGGTGCTGAGGGTAGGTGCCACGCCGGAGGGCTATCCGCACTATTTTAAACAGGGTAACGAAATTAAAGGCTTCAGCGCTGAGATCCTGCAGGCGGTGGCGGAGAAAATTCACTACAAAATCGAGTGGGTGACCTCCGACTGGGTCGGGGTGCTGGGCTCGCTGGAAACCGGCAAGGTGGATACGGTGGGCAATTTCGCCGACACCCCGGAGCGCCGCAAGAAATATGATTACAGCGTGCCGTATTACTACTCTGCGGCGGCGCTGGCGGTCAGTGTGAATAACAACAGCATCCACGGGCTGAGCGACATGGCCGGGAAAACCGTGGCCGCCGAACTGGGGTCGAACTATGCCAAAGTGCTGAAAGAGTTTGACCCGGAAAACAAAATCAAGCTGGTGACTTTCGAAGGGTCCGATGTGGTGTTTAACAGCGTGGCGCAGGGCAAGGTGGATGCTTTTGTCTCCGGTCAGGTGATCCTGCTGGGGCAGATCAAACATAAGAATCTGCCGCTGAAAGTGGTCGGTGAAACCTTTGGCGAGAAGCAGGTGGCGCTGCCGTTCCGCAAGGACGCCAGGGGAGAAGAACTGAAGGCGAAGGTGGATAAAGCGCTGACCGAACTGCGCGCCGACGGCACGCTGAAGAAGATCTCCGAGAAATGGTTTGATACCGATCTCACCGTCAGCACCCAACCGGCTAAGGGGTAAATTATGTCACTGCATCTGGCGCTGTTTCTGGAAACCACCGGCTGTCACTATGCGGGCTGGCGGATGCCCGGCGCGGCAAAACCGAATCCCACCGACTGGCCGCTGATTAAATCTCTGGCGCAAAAGGCCGAGGCGGCTAAGTTCGATCTGATTTTTATGGCCGACAAGCTGTCAATTGATGATGTGTATGGCGACAGCGTGACCGAAGCGGTGCGCCATCGCGTGACCGAGCGGCCGGAACCGTTCACCGTGCTCTCCGCGCTGGGCGCGGTCACCGATAAAATCGGCCTGGCGGGGACCATCTCCAGCTCGGTGATCCAGCCCTTTGCCGCTGCGCGCACCCTGGCGACGCTGGACCATCTGACCGGCGGGCGCGCCGGTTGGAACGTGGTGACCTCGACCAGCGATGCCGAAGCGGCCAATTTTGGTCAGACGCTGCTGAGCCACGAGCAGCGATACGAAAAGGCAGAAGCATTTATCAAAGCGGTCCGCACGCTGTGGGACAGCTGGGCGGATGATGCGATTATCGGCGATCGTGAAAACGGCATTTATGCCGACGGCAGCCGCATTCGCTATGCCGGTATTGATAACGACTGGTTCAGCAGCCGCGGACCGCTGAATATTTCACGCCCGCCGCAGGGCCATCCGGTGACGTTTCAGGCCGGTGGTTCAGGGCCGTTTATGGAGCTGGCGGCACGCACGGCGGATGCGGTGTTTGCTGCCGAAAAACCCGATCTGGCCTCGGCACAGGCCTGGTACGCGGCGGTCAAAGCGCGGGTGGTGGCCCACGGTCGAACGCCAGACAGCCTGAAGATCCTGCCTGGCCTACAGCCGGTGATTGGCCGTACTCAGAAGGAGGCTGACGATCTGCTGAATGAGCTTAAGCAGCTGCATCATCCGCTGGCCACGCTGACCCATCTTTCAAACACTATGAACTACGACTGGGCGCAGCACGATCTTGACGGTCCGGTGCCGGATATTGTCGGCCAGCTGGCGAGAAAAGAGCGCTTTGCGCCGATGCTGAACCATGCGAGAGAGCAGGGGATGACCGTGCGGCAGTTTACCAAATGGGTCGCCGGGTCCGGATTTATCGTGGCGGGAACCGCGCAGTCGCTGGCGGCACGTATCGCTGAGTGGTATCAGCAGCGTGCGGTGGATGGTTTTGTGGTGATGCCGCCGTGGGTGCCGGAAGCCTCGGATGCCTTTTTCAACGACGTGGTGCCGCTGCTGCAGGAAAGGGGCGTGTTCCGCACAGAGTATCAGGCCGATACGCTGCGCGGTCATTTAGGACTGGAACGCCCGGCGCGTTAATCCACGCCCAGCCTGCTGAGTACTGGCCACTGCAGCATCAGTGTATCCACCAGCGCATTCAGTTCCGCTTCCGTCGCGCCTTCGCGGGCGCGTACGGACATCCCCTGCAGCAGGCAGCCCAGCCAGGCGGAAATGCCTTTCAGGTCCGCCCGCGGGTCCAGCTCACCGGCCGTCTGACGGTCCTGCAGAAACTCCAGCAGATTCTGTTCCTGGTTGTCGTGCCGCCTGCGCAGCATTTTCGCCACGTCTTCAGAGCTGGCGGAAAGACCGGTTGAGGTGCAGATAAAGAAACAGCCGCCCGGCTTTTCGCTGTCGGTAAAACAGGCCGCCGTTGAGCGGAAGTAGTTTTCCACGCCGCTGGCCACGCAGCTGTCCGGGCAGGAGAGCGCTGCGGCACTTTTACTGGCGAACTTCTCGGTATAGCGATCCACCGCCGCGCGGAACATTCCCTCTTTATTGGTAAATTCAGCATACAGCGTTGGCGCTTTTGCGCCCGTCGCCGCCACCAGATCGGCCAGCGACGTAGCTTCATAGCCATGACGCCAGAACAGCTCCAGCGCGATATCCAGCGCCGCTTCCCGATCGAAGGTTTTCGGCCGTCCCCGGCCTTTACGTGTTGCTGCGTCCTGCTCAGTCGTTGTCATCATTCCTCGCTTAGCATTACCGCACAAATGATTAAATTATCAATCAGTATAAAAACATTGTTAGCCGCTGTCGAGCGGTACGTAATGGCTGATTTCGCCTGGCGTTATGCAAAAAAGTGCTCACTATAAAAATAGTAAATTCAATGAATTAGTTATTAAATTATCGATCGTTAATAAAATGGTGTTGACGATACGCACGACGGAGGATAACATTTAATTATCGATCGTTAATTAATAACGACGCCAACTAACCGAACAGCACAAAATCGAGAGTAAATATTATGAAAACCATTAAAATGACCATCGCTGCAATCGCTCTGGCTTCCGTTTCTTTCACCGGCTTCGCGGCCGATCTGGTTAACAGTGCACCTCAGCAGCAGCAACAGATTGGGGTTATTTCTGCAGGCGGCGCGTCAAATCTTTCTTCACTGGAAGCGAAACTGGCAGTGAAAGCTGAACAGGCAGGCGCGAAATCTTTCCGAATCACCTCGACTTCTGGCGATAACAAACTGCACGGTACAGCGGTTATCTATCAGTAATTCATCTATCGCAGGAAAAGGCATCAAGGGGACATCATGAACATTCGTAAAACGGCCCTTGTTGCAGTCATCCTGAGCACGGTTTCCGGTGCCAGCCTGGCAGCACAAACAGAGGGTTATCTGACCACGGTGCAACAGCCTTCAACCACCAGTTTTGTCACCGGCAGCACTACGCTGGTTGCACTGACGACCCAGCTGTCGGGCAAGGCCACCGCCGTGCCTGCCAGAGCGATTCGCACCGCAGCGTATACGGAACCGAATAGCCTGGTGGGTACCACCATCAGCTATCATTGATATGCACTTCTTATCGGGCGCCGCTTCTTAACAGCGGCGCCTTTCTGTTTTAGCAATTTACGTACTATCCTCGACCCCACTCTATAAGGAATCGATAATGCGTATATTTGGCTATATCAGCGAAAAAGAAAGTCGATATTCAGACAGCAAAACGCCGTTTTTACCGGGGTATAATTTCCACGAGCGTCATCAGTCCGGGCCTATTCGTGCCAGTGCAGAGGCTATCCTTGATGCCGTTGCCGCGTACGATATGCGTGGCGATCCTCTTTCAAATGCTTTTATGATTTTGCGTGAGTTGCCCGGTAAGCTTTTCTCCAGGAATAAACCGCGTAAGCCACAGGCTGCCTTTGGTCTGCATACCTTCACCCCGCTGGATCGGCAGCCGGACAGTCTGACTTACGGCCTGACCGGGCGGTTCTGGCGACCTGATATGGGCATTATTCCGCTGCGGGATGTGCACAAATTCTTTGCGTTCAACGAGCCCGGCGTGGCCCGCCTGGTGTTACATTTTCAACTATTGCCAGCAGGAGACGACTGGCGGCTACAAACCGAAACGTTTATCAACTGTCCGGACAATGCCACCCGGCTCAAGTTGCTGCCTTACTGGCTGTTAATCCGCACAGCCAGCGGTATTATTCGCAAACGCACGCTTTCTGCTATTCAGCGCCAGCTTTCCCTGCCTTAACGTACTTTCAACGATTCATCATTACCGCATCATTGTCTGATGTGAAAGCACGCAAGCTCAAACAGAAGACCCCACAGATAACGCAGATTGATAGCGTGGTAAATCCAGTGGTCACGGGGCTTTCGCCCCCTGACAAGAATGGATTCTCTCTCTCAAACAGGGGCTTTGTATGACTCAGGTAAAACAGCTGGCGGCGGTGAGCGCATTTTTACAACGCGATCACGGCCATTTTATTAATGGATTGAGCCAGCCGGGGGGAGGTGCTCTGCGCCCGGTTATCGACCCTGCGACAGGGAATGAGGTGGCACGCGTTCACGACGGCTGCGCGGAAGATGTTGCAGCGGCCATGGCGGCGGCTCAGCAGGCATTTCTTGGCAGCTGGTCGGAGATGTCCACGCTGGCGCGGGGGAACCTGATGCTGAAACTGGCCGATGCCATGGAACAGCACCGGGAAGAGCTGGCGCAGATAGAAACGCTGTGTTCCGGGAAAACTATCGCGCTGTCTCGCGGCCTGGAAGTGGATCAGGCTGTCGCATTTTTACGTTACTTTGCCGGATGGGCAGGGAAAATTTACGGCGAAACGACCGAAATTTCCCTGCCGTCATTCAACGGAGAAAAGTATCGCGGATTTACCCAGCGTGAACCGCTGGGGGTCGTGGTCGGCATTATTCCCTGGAACTTCTCGATCATGATTGCCATCTGGAAGATGGCGGCGGCACTGGTTTGTGGCTGTACCGTGGTGCTGAAACCGAGTGAATTTACCCCGCTGACCATGCTGCGGGTGGCGCAGCTGGCCGCCGACGTTGGCTTCCCTCCGGGCACGATCAACGTTCTCAACGGCAACGGCGGATTGCTGGGCCCCTTACTGATCGAACACCCGTTCTGTGCCAAAGTGACCTTTACCGGTTCGGTGCCGACCGGCCGTGCGGTGGGTAATGCCGCCAGCGCGCTGGCAAAACCGGCGACTCTGGAACTGGGCGGTAAAAACGCCGCACTGTTTCTGGCGGATATGTCGGTCAGTGAGATTGTCGACGGTATCATGGAGGCAGGCTATGTGAATCAGGGGCAAATCTGCGCGTCGGCGGAGCGTTTCTACCTGCCCGCAGAGAAAATGGACGAGGTGCTGAGCGCGCTGATCCAGCGGCTTTCTCAGCTGAAAGTGGCTTCGCCGTTTGAGGAAGACTGTCAGGTTGGGCCGCTGGCCAATAAGGCCCATCTGGAGAAAATTCTGAAGATGGTTGCCAGGGCGAAAGAGGATGGCGATGAGATCCTTTATGGTGGATATTCACCGGACCGTCCCGGCTACTACTTCCTGCCAACGGTGGTGAAAGTCCGCAGTGAAGACTCTACGCTGATGCGTGAGGAAACCTTCGGCCCGGTTGGATCGTTCCTCGCCTATGACGATGAGGAAAAGGTACTCCAGCAGATCAATAACTCGCCGTTCGGCCTTGCCGCCAGCGTCTGGACGCATAATTTCAATAAGGCAATTCGCTATAGCGAGCGCATCCAGGCCGGTATTGTCTGGATAAACATGCATACCTTCCTCGATCCGGCGCTGCCATTTGGTGGAATAAAAAGTTCCGGTAACGGGCGTGAGTTTGGTAGCGCATTTATCAACGACTACACGCGTCTGAAATCGGTCATGATGCGCTATTAATCTTCTCTCCGGGCGATGAACGCATCGCCCGCCTGACTTCAGATAATCTCGGTTGCAAGTCACGCAGTGGTCAGATCGTTGCATTTTGTAGCAGGTAACTGTCATCCAGCAGAGAAAAGCTGAACTGACGCTGTGAAGAACAGATCACCCGGCGGTCGCGGGTGACAAAAATCGCTTCAATCTGCGGTGTATCTGCCAGATACGTCAGGCTGTTTTCCACGCCCATGCCGTACAGCAGCGTGGTCCAGATATCACCATCAATCGACTCTCGCGATATCACGGTCACGCTGAGCAGTTCGTTATCCAGCGGATAGCCGCTGCGCGGGTCGAGAATATGATGGTAGCGCCGTCCGTCGAGTTCGAAATAGCGCTCATAGACGCCAGAGGTGACTACCGATCGGTTCATCACCTTAATCACGCCAATCAGCGCACCGTCTTCAGCAAAGGGCTGCTTCAGGCCGATGCCCCAGCACCGCTCCGTTTGGTGGCCGAGCGTCTGAATATTGCCACCGAGGTTAATCAGCCCGTAATCCACCTGCTGCTGGCGCAGATAGTCGCGTACTTCATCGGCGATCCAGCCTTTCGCAATCGCCCCGAGGTCAATTTCCATACCGACCTGATGCAGAAACACGCTGTGGCTATCATCGTCGAGGGTTATCCCGTCGGGCCGGGTCAGCGTCAGTAACGCCCTGATTTCATCCTCCGGCGGCACGCTGTTGCCCTGAAAACCAATTTTCCAGCGCTTAACCAGCGGGCCAATGGCAAAATTAAATGCGCTACCGGGCAGCAGGCTGACCCGGTGAGCGCGTTTGATCAGGTGATACACCGGCAGGCTGACGGCCACCGGATGGCGGCCCGCCGCATGATTAATCGCCATCACCTCCGAGTGGGGGCGATTCACGGTCAGCCGGTTTTCCTGCTGTTTAATCAGCCGGAATACCCCGCGAGCCAGCGCTTCATCGTGCTCAAACAGCTTCAGCAGGATCGGGGAACCCATCATCACAGCGGAAAAAGCATATACCCCGTCCACCGGATGTCAGCGCCGCGCCCAGGCGGCGGCGTTACGGCCTGCCAGCGTGCCGAAAATGATGATATCGGCAATCGCGTTACCGCCAATCCGGTTGGCACCGTGGATGCCGCCGACCACTTCACCCGCCGCCCATGCGCCGCCAATCGGCTGCTGCTGAGTATCCAGCACCGCCGTTTCGGTATTGATGGTGATGCCGCCCATGGTGTGATGCACACCGGGGGCAATGCGAATGGCGTAGTACGGTGCCTGATTCAGCGGATGGCGCAGCGCGGTGGTGCGGCCAAAATCTTCATCATTCTGCTGGTCGACGAACTGGTTGTAGCGCCCCAGCGTAGTTTGCAGGGTCTCCTGGTCCATATTCAGCTTCACCGCCAGCTCGTGCGGGGTAGGGGCGCTAACAACAAAGCCTTTGGCGATGTACTCATCGGCGGCTTTGTTGTTGCTGCGCACCTGATTGTCGAAGATTATCCAGGCGCTTTTCTCCGGCAGGGCGATAATCGCCGCCGAGACCTTGTCGCGGGTTTCCATCTCGTTATAGAAACGATGGCCCGCCTGGCTGACCAGAATCGCCCCGCCGCCGCGAATGGCTTCGGAAATCAGGTAGGAGGTGGTTTGCTCCACGGTCGGGTGGATCTGAATTTCGCCCATATCCACCGTGCCCGCACCAATGTGTTGCAGAATGGCAATGCCGCTGCCGGTGGCACCTTTGTGGTTGGTGGTGACAAAGCCATCCAGCTCAGGGCGATATTTCACCACCATTTCCCGGTTGGCGCTGAAGCCGCCGGTGGCCACAATCACGCTTTTGGCATTCAGAACACGGGTGTCGTTGTATTCGTCGACCACCTTCACACCGCTGACCACGCCGTTTTCCAGCAGGATCTCTTCCACGGCGGTTTCCAGCAGTACCTCGATATTGCGCTGGTTAATGCCTTTCACCAGGCCGCTAATCAGGAAGCCGCCCACCGCAGAACGATCGGCAGGACGGTGGGTGCGCTCAACGCTCATACCGCCGGTGATGGTGATGTCACTGAGTTCGATGTTATTGTCCTTCAGCCATTCAATCGCCCCCGGTGCCCGCTCAACGAATTCTTTCAGCAGCACCGGGTTGTTTTTGAATTTGCCGCCTTTCAGCGTCTCGTCATAGAACAGCGTTTTGCTGTCCTCAATACCTTTCAGCTGCTGATAGTGGGTTTCCGCCGCGTTCATCCCCACCGAAGCTTTAATGGTGTTGCCGCCGATGGTCGGCATCTTCTCAATAATCACCACGTGTGCACCGGCGTCGCTGGCCTGGATCGCCGCCGCCAGCCCGGCACCGCCGCTGCCGATCACCACCACATCGTAGCTCTGCGGTGCCTGCGGGTTGCCGCCTTCTTCGATCACGTGCTCTTTACTGGAGGTGGTCATCGCGCGTGAGACGGCTTTTTTCAGCGCCTCACTCTGGGTGGTCGCTCCGGTGATGGCATCCACGTAGGGGCTGTTGGCCACCAGCATACGGGTACGCAGCTTCTCAAAGGTGGTGGTGAAGTCCACATCGAGCGAGTCATCCGCCACCATCGCGATGTCGGTTATACGGTCGGTATCCAGCGTAACGTTGATTTTCAGCTTCAGCGCTTCGGCTTCCACTTTCTCCTGGTACACGCCGGCTTTGTACTTCCGGCCGCCGGAGCTGACATCGCGGATCATCGCATCCACCAGTGAGAATCGCCACAGCGGTTCAGGAATGTTCAGCGCTTCCCGCTGGGTGCTGTTGATAAACAGCTCCAGCTGCTCGTTTTTAATGATGCGATCGGCCCAGTCCGGGTAGGCGATGCAGGCTTTACCTACCGCCACCAGATCGAAGCCTTTTTCCAGCGCCAGTTCGGCGTCGGCTTTATTCAGCACGCCGCCCACGCCGATAACCGGCACCTTTGCCAGGGTCGCCGTACGGGCGGCAAGATATTTGGTGATCAGCGGAGTAGGATCGTCGCGGTCAACAATCGACGGGCGCAACAGCTGGCCGACGGAGAAATGCACATAGTCAATGCCGCGCTCCGCCAGCTTCTCCAGCAGGTACATCGTATCGTCGAAGCGGATACCGGGCACTTCCAGCTCTTCCGGCGAGAAGCGATAGCCGATGATAAAGGTGGAGTCGGCAAAGCGCCGCACCATCTTATGGGTGATCTCCAGCACCTCCAGCGGGAAGCGGGTGCGATTATCGCGGCTGCCGCCCCATTTATCATCGCGCTGGTTGGAGTTCGGTGAATAGAACTGCTGGATCAGATAGGTATTCGCACCGTGCAGCTCCACGCCGTCAAACCCGGCTTTGATTGCCCGGTTTACCGCATCGCCGAACTTAGTGATCATCACGTCGACTTCTTCTGCGGTCAGCGCCTGTGGGGTCGTTGCGCCTTCACGGGGAGCGGCGATAGCGCTTGGCGCTACCGGCGTTTTTCCGCCGATCAGCTCCGGCTCCACCATGCGGCCACCGTGATAAATCTGCAAAATGGCCTTGGAGCCTTTGGTCTTGATAGCGTGGGCAATTTTTGCCAGACCCGAGATTTTGTTATCGCTGTCGATGCCGATAGCGCCGGGAAAAGCCGGTCCTTTGGGGTCGATAAAGCAGGACTCAACGATCACCGTACCAATGCTGCCCGCGCGATCGCGGTAGTATTCGACCAGTTCACTGGTGACCGTGCCGTCGTAAAAGCCGGTACAGGTGGTCATGGGGGCCATTAATAGACGGTTTTTCAGCACGGCGCCGTTCGGCAGCGTCAGCGGATTAAGAACAGGGCTTAACGTATTCATCAGGTGGGCTCCAAATAAAAATTCTTATAATTCTGTTGCAGGCGACGATTTAAAAAATAGCGATTTAACGGCATCCTGTGGCGAATATAAAATTACTCGGGTGGATAGTTTTTTATTCTAAATTCAACCACCAACAATGAACAGATATTACTGTGCCAAAATAAAATAATTTATTAATTGTTAACCAACAAGAACAAAAAATCAACTTTCAATATACATAAAAATAACTTCAACAAAAACAATATCCTATAAGTTGTTTTTGTTGTTTTAACTGTATTGTCTATAAAGTAAACGACAGGTTGTCGCTGTTGAGATAAACCTTATTATTGATATTAATATTTCCATTTAATTTCGCGGCAATAGCAAAAGTAAACGAAATATAACAATGCATGATTTTATCTGATGGCGGATGGCTCCCTTGATACCCGGGTTACCCGCATAAAAAAATTAAAAAATAAACAGAATATCGGCTATAAAGTATGTGGATACTTCACTCAAACTCATCAACCTGCAGATAAAAACTATGAAACAGACATCGTCGGTTAGTGAAACCGCTGCTGCCCCTCCGGCCGCAACGGGAAATAAAAAACGCCTGATTATGATGTTCCTGCCCGTTCTCGTGGCGGTACTGCTGCTATTGATGCCGGTGCCTGAGGGGCTGGAGCCTTATGCATGGCACTTCTTCGCGATTTTTGTTGGTGTGATTGTCGGTCTGATTTTCGAGCCGCTGCCCGGGGCGGTGATCGGGCTGACCGGGGTGGTGGCCATCGCTTTGTTCAGTCCGTGGGTGCTGTTCAGCCCGGCGGAACTGGCCGATCCGAATTTCAAAACCGCCACCCAGGCGTTTAAGTGGGCGGTTAGCGGCTTCGGCAACTCAACCGTATGGCTGATTTTTGGCGCGTTTATGTTTGCCGCAGGCTATGACAAAACGCAGTTTGGCCGTCGTCTGGCGCTGATCCTGGTGAAATACCTGGGCCGTCGCAGCCTGACGCTGGGTTACGCCATCACCTTCGCCGACCTGCTGCTGGCCCCGTTTACGCCGTCCAACACCGCGCGTAGCGGCGGGACTATCTATCCGATTATCGCCAACCTGCCGCCGCTGTACGGCTCCAAACCCAACGACCCCAGCGCGCGTAAGATCGGTTCCTATCTGATGTGGGTGGCGATCACCGCAGCCTGTATCACTAGTTCGATGTTCCTCTCCGCGCTGGCACCGAACCTGCTGGCGCTGGCGCTGGTGAAAAGCGTTATCGGCTTTGATATCTCCTGGGGCATGTGGTTTATCGCCTTCCTGCCGCTGGGCGTACTGCTGCTGCTGACCATGCCGCTAATGGCCTACTGGCTCTATCCGCCGGAGGTAAAATTTAACGATGAGGTGCCGCGCTGGGCCACCAGCGAACTGGAAAAACTCGGCAAACTGTCGCGCAACGAAATCCTGCTGCTGGTGTTTGTGGTGTCCGCGCTGCTGATGTGGATCTTCGCCACGGCGTGGATTGAACCGGCGATGGCCGCGCTGCTGGTCGTGGTGCTGATGCTGTGGACCGGGGTGCTGAACTGGAATGATATCACCAGCAACAAACCGGCGTGGAACACCTTCGCCTGGTTCGCCACACTGGTGGCGCTGGCCGACGGTCTGGCGCGCGTAGGCTTTATCGCCTGGCTGGGTAAGCAGGGCGGTCTGCTGCTCCACGGCTACGATCCGCAGGTGTCGGCGGTGGTACTGATGATCGCCTTCTATCTGCTGCACTATCTGTTTGCCAGCACCACCGCGCACACCACCGCGCTGCTGCCCGCTATGCTGACCATTGCCGCCTCCATTCCGGGGATCAATATGCCGGTATTCTGCCTGATGATGTGTACCTCACTGGGCGTAATGGGGATTATCACGCCGTACGGCACCGGACCCAGCCCGATTTATTACGGTAGCGGCTATCTGCCCACCAAAGACTACTGGCGAATGGGGACGATTTTCGGACTGTTCTTCCTTTGCGCACTGATGCTGATCGGCTATCCGTGGATGGTGATGATGTTCTGATCTGGCACAGAAGTCATGGTTATTATCCGCAACTCCCTATAACATTCTCACTAAACCTGCCGGCCCCGCATCTCCCCGGGCCGGCCAGATAATAAAACCATAATGAAATATCGCCAGTGACGTTGCCGGTAGTTCAGCGATGTTGCGCGGCTACTTATCATTAAGTGAGAGCAAAATGTCGAAAAAACCGTTCCACTATCAGACCCCGTTCCCTCTTGCCAAAGAGGATACCGAATACTATCTGCTTACCCGCGATCACGTTTCCGTCAGTGAATTCGACGGTCAGTCTATTTTAAAAGTGGAACCGCAGGCCCTGACGCTGCTGGCGCAGCATGCCTTCCACGACGCCTCCTTTATGCTGCGCCCGGCGCACCAGCGCCAGGTGGCCGCGATGCTGGCCGATCCGGAAGCCAGCCAGAATGACCGCTACGTGGCGCTGCAGTTTTTGCGCAACTCCGAAATTGCCGCCAAGGGTATTCTGCCGACCTGTCAGGACACCGGTACGGCGATTATTATGGGCAAAAAAGGGCAGCGCGTGTGGACCGGCGGCGGCGATGAGGCCGCACTGGCGCAGGGGGTGTACAACACCTACACCGAAGACAACCTGCGCTATTCGCAGAATGCCGCGCTGGATATGTACCGCGAGGTGAACACCGGCACCAACCTGCCCGCGCAGATCGACCTCTACAGCGTTGATGGCGATGAATATAAGTTCCTGTGCATGGCTAAAGGCGGCGGTTCGGCCAATAAAACCTACCTCTATCAGGAAACCAAAGCCCTGCTGACGCCCGGGAAACTGAAAAACTTCCTTACCGAGAAAATGCGCAGCCTGGGTACGGCGGCCTGCCCGCCGTACCATATTGCCTTTGTGATTGGCGGCACGTCGGCCGACAGCACGCTGAAAACCGTGAAGCTGGCCTCGACCCACTATTACGACCAGCTGCCCACCGAAGGCAACGAGCACGGCCAGGCGTTCCGCGACGTGGCGCTGGAGCAGGAGCTGCTGCTGGCGGCGCAGCAGCTGGGGCTGGGTGCGCAGTTTGGCGGTAAATACTTCGCCCACGATATCCGCGTGATCCGACTGCCGCGCCACGGTGCATCCTGCCCGGTGGCGATGGCGGTATCCTGCTCCGCCGACCGTAATATCAAGGCGAAAATCAATCGCGACGGTATCTGGATTGAGAAGATGGAGCAGAATCCGGGCCAGTATATACCGGAAGAGCTGCGCCAGCAGGGCGAGGGCGATGTGGTGCAGGTGGATCTGAACCGCCCGATGAAGGAGATCCTCGCCCAACTGTCTGAGTATCCGGTATCGACCCGCCTGTCACTCAGCGGCACCATTATCGTCGGGCGCGATATCGCCCACGCCAAGCTGAAAGAGCGAATTGATAACGGCGAAGGGCTGCCGCAGTACATTAAGGATCACCCGGTGTACTACGCGGGTCCGGCCAAAACGCCGGAAGGCTATGCCTCCGGTTCGCTGGGGCCGACCACCGCCGGGCGCATGGACTCCTACGTTGACCTGCTACAGGCCAACGGCGGCAGTATGATCATGCTGGCGAAGGGCAACCGCAGTCAGCAGGTAACGGATGCCTGTCAGAAACACGGCGGCTTCTACCTCGGCAGTATCGGCGGCCCGGCTGCGGTGCTGGCGCAGCAGAGTATTAAAAGTCTGGAGTGCGTCGAATACCCTGAGCTGGGTATGGAGGCGATCTGGAAAATTGAAGTCGAAAACTTCCCGGCCTTTATCCTGGTCGATGATAAAGGCAACGACTTCTTCCAGCAGATCCACAATCAGTGTGACACCTGCGTGAAGTAATCGCGTAAAAAAAGTCACCCCCTCGCTTGAAGGGGGTGACGCATCGCCTGATCTCAGAAGCAATGACGTAACACCCGTGCTTAACAGGGCGCAGCTTCAGCGTTAACCTCTGTCCCGTTACCTTTACGTCTATTTCAACTCGTCAATCCGTGGTGGTACTGTGTCATCAGCAGCGCCGCGGCCGCCAGCAGGCGGCGATCCTTCCCGGCCGCAAACTGGAACTCCATCCCCACCGGAATGCCGTCCGGCGTCTGCGCCAGCGGCAGGCTGATGCAGGGCAGTCCAACGACCGTAGCCGGTTCGCAGTTGGCGATCAGCTGGCGGAACAGCGCATTGGCCTGCACGACCGGCGGCGGCAGCAAAGGCACCGTTGGGAATACCAGACCGTCTAAGCGATGCTGCTGAAAAACGGTCTGATAGCGGGCAATCAACAGCGGCTTCCAGTGGTTAAGTGCTTCCTGATAGCGTTCGGGGCCGATGGTTTCGGCATCTGCCACCAGCGCCTGCACGTCGGGGCTGGCGATGGCGCTTTTCAGCTGGTCAAAACTGTAGCGGCTGCCGCGCTGTTGCAGATAGCGCGGCAGGTCGCGCAGCATCTCAAACGAAGCCATCGGGTATCCCGCCTGTACCGCCAGCTCCCCGGCCTGTTCAATGTTCACCTCAACCAGCGTGACGCCGAGATCGCGTAACCGGTGCAGCACCGTCTCCGCCGCCGCCGCAACGGCCGGTTCGCAGCCGAGCCAGAAGTGCGCGCGGGGTACGCCCAGCCGCAGATCGGCCAGTATCACGGCGGGCAGGGCGGATTCACCGCTGATAACGGCATCCAGCGCCAGCACGTCGTCCATACGCTGAGCGATAATGCCGGCGGTGTCCCGGCTGGGGGATATGGGGGCGATCCCCTGCTGCGGATAGCGCGCGAGCGAAGGGCGAAAGCCAATCAGCCCGCAGAACGAGGCCGGAAGCCGCACCGATGCGCCGGTATCGGTGCCGATGCTGGCCGTAACAATCCCGGCCGCCACGGCGGCAGCGCTGCCGCTGGAAGAACCGCCCACCACGCGGCCCGGCAGGAAGGGATGCAGCACATCGCCCCGGGCTGCATTCAGCCCGCTGGTGCCGGAGGCCAGCTCGTGCATGCTGGCCTTACCGATGATAATCGCCCCGGCACGCTGTAAGCGCGTCACCAGCTCCGCGCTGCGGTTGACCGGCTCCTCCGCCAGCAGCGCGGTGCCGATGCTGGTCGGCATTCCGGCAACATCGATATTGTCTTTCACCACCAGTGGGAAACCGGCGAGCGGGGCGCTCGCGTCGTTGCTGCCTGCCGCCGCCGCTGCCAGCGCCGGTTCCGCAGCCAGCCAGCTCAGGCTGTTCAGGTGGCGCTGCTTAAAGGCCTGTAGCAGCGCCTGATGCAGTCGTTCGCCGGAAGCTGCCATGGCTTACACCAGCGCCTGCGGGCGTTCGCTGCCCTTCACCGTCGCGCGATGCATCACGCGGCGATAGGCCACATCGTCATACGGCGTGGCCTGGTGCATGGTACAGCGGTTGTCCCAGATCAGCAGATCGTGCGCCTGCCACTTGTGGCGATAGACAAACTGCTCGCTAACGGCGTGGGCATTCAGCCGGGCCAGCAGCGCGTCGCTCTCTTCCGGCGACAGGCCGACGATCTCTTTCACGATATCCTGGCCGACAAACAGCGACGGGCGGCCGGTTTCCTGATGGCGACGCACCAGCGGGTGGATCACGTCCGGCGTGGCGGCTTTCTGCACCTCGGTCAGCGGTTCACGATCGGCGAAGGCTTTGGCGTAGTAGGTGGAATAGGAGTGCACCGCGCTCAGCGGCTGGATCAGACGTTTCGTCTCCTCGTCCAGCGCGTCATAGGCGGCAAACATGGAGGAAAACAGCGTATCCGCACCGACCGGCGGTACTTCCACCGCGTGCAGCACCGAGCCGAAGCAGGGCACATCGTAATAGGACCAGTCAGAGTGCCAGTTCCAGCCCTCTTTATGGTTGCCAATTGCCTTACCGTCCTGCTTAACGTTGGACAGCACATACAGTTCGGGATACGGCGTGGTCAGATACTGGCTCAGCACGTGAACCTGTAGCTCGCCGAACTCGCGGGCAAAGGCCACGTGCTGCGACTCGCTGACCGGCTGCTGGCGCAGGAGCAGCACCGAGTGGGTGTTCAGCGCATCGCGCAGGGCGGCAAAGGTCTCAGCATCGATCGGCTGGGTGGCATCAACGTTCAGCACTTCCATGCCGATATGTTCGGTTAACGGACGAAGTTCTAACATGACTAATCTCCTCAAGCGTTACTGACGATAGCTGGGGTCAAGGTTGTCCAGCAGACGGATAAAGGCGGGCCACTCGCGTTCACCACGCAGGCGGATATCCCCTTCACATTGATTAAACTGGCGTGCGGCTTTCTCCGAAACGGCTTCCGGCGGCAGCAGCAGCTGGCTACCGCTGCCCTGCGCCATCAGCTGAATGCGCGCGGCGCGTTCGAAGTAGTAAGCGAGCATAAAGGCTTCGGGAATGGTGCGACCGGCGGCGAGAATGCCGTGGTTGCGCAGCACCATTACCTGATGCGGGCCGAGGTCGCGCACCAGCCGCTCGCGCTCATCGGTATCCAGCGCCACGCCCTCATAGGCGTGATAGCCAAGGCGATTCCAGAAGTGCATGGCAAACTGGCTGACCGGCTGTAAACCCTCTTCGAGCGCCGAGACGGCGGTGGCCGCATCGGAATGGGTATGCAGTACGCAGATGGCATCTTCCCGCGCCGCGTGGATCGCGCTGTGGATGACGAACCCGGCGCGGTTTACCTCATAGTCACTCGGTTCCAGCGCGTTGCCTTCCAGATCGATCTTAATCAGGCTGGAGGCGGTCACCTCAGAGAAAAACAGTCCGTAGGGGTTGATCAGAAAATGGTGTTCCGGCCCCGGCAGGCGTACGGAAATATGGTTGTAAATCAGATCGTCCATCTTGAAATGCGCGATCAGCCGGTAGCAGGCGGCAAGCTGTACGCGAAGTTGCTGTTCGGATTGAGTCATGATTATTTCCACCAGATGAAGGTCGTGTCGATCCAGGCCAACAGGCCGTAGAGTGCGATACTGACCAGAGAAGAAACGACGACGGCAGCCCATACGGTCAGCAGATCCACCTGCTGCGTGGACTGGAAGATGGTCCAGCCGATGCCCTGATACGCGCCGAGCATTTCGGCGACAATCGCCACGATAATGCTGCGCACCAGCCCCACGCGCAGGCCGCTGACGATGCTGGGCAGCGCGGCGGGCAGCTGCAGTTTGCGCATAATGGTCAGGCGGCTGGCACCGAAGCTGCGCATCAGATTGATCATCTGCGGGTCGGCCTGTTTCAGGCCGTGCAGGCTGTTGACCAGGATGACAAAGCTGACGGCGAGCACCACCAGCACGATTTTGGACAGCGCCCCCATACCAAACCAGATCAGCGCCAGCGGTATCCAGGCCACGGTCGGCACCGAGTTAATCGCCACCGCCAGCGGCATCAGAATCGCCTCCAGCGGGCGAAAAATCGTCATCAGCATGGCCAGCAGCAGACCGGCCAGCAGGCCAAGCGCAAAGCCGCTCAACGCCTCCACCAGCGTCCAGCCCATAGACACCCACAGGCTGTTGCCGCTGCTAAAAATGGCCAGCACGATACTGTGCAGCGAAGGCAGCACAAACGGCTGAATATGAAACAGCCAGATGCTGCCTTCCCACAGCAGGATCAGGCTGAGTACGCCGAAGAACGGCGGCAGAAGTTTGCGTATCACGGTTATTTCCCCCACCAGGCCAGTTTGTTCTCCAGCCGTTCCACCACGCCATACAGCAGCGCACCGGTCAGCCCGCAGATCACGATCAGCGTCCACATCCTCACCACGTCTTCGTTGTACATCGACTGGATCAGCAGCACGCCCAGACCCGTGGTGTCACCGAACCACTCGCCGACAATTGCGCCGACCAGGCTGAGGGAAATGCCCAGTTTCAGCGCCACAAAAATCGACGGAGCGGCGGCGGGGAAGTGCAGCACCAGAAAACGCTTCAGGCCGCTGGCACCGAAACTGCGCAGCAGGCTGATATGCAGCGGGTCCACCATTTGCAGGCCGCGCTTGGTGTTCAGTGTGACGGGTAAAAACGTCAGGTAAAAAGCGATCATCACCTTGGCGAACAGCGTGTTGCCGAACCAGATCACCACCAGCGCGCCAAAGGCAATCACCGGCACGGTCTGCGAGATAACAAACAGCGGAAACCAGGCGCGATCGATCCAGCTGACGTAGAAAAACAGGATGCCGCAGGCCACGCCAAACGCGGTGCCCAGCGCAAAGCCCAGCAGCGTTTCCAGCCCGGTGCGCCCGGTGCTGGCCAGCAGCAGATCGGCGTTCGCGCGGATATCTGCCACCACCATCGGCACCGACGGCAGATAGCGTGGGCTGATGGCAAACAGCGTGACGCTTCCCTGCCAGAACAGCAGCACCAGCAACACCGCGACCACCAGAGGATGGGTCAGAAGGCGTTTGATCATGACTGTTCCTCATGCTCGGTGAAGCGAAATGACTTCATGCTCTCCTCCTCAATCGCCTCCAGCAGCCGTTTCTTGATGGCGATAAATTCGGCAGAGGTAAGCATGTCGGGGGTACGCGGGCGGGGCAGATCGATCTGCTCAACGCATTTGATGGTGCCGGGGCGCGCGCTCATCACCACCACTTTGCTACCGAGGAAGATCGCCTCATCGATGTCGTGGGTGATAAACAGCACGGTGCGGCGATGCTGCTCCCACAGCTTCAGCAGCCAGCGCTGCATCAGCGTGCGGGTCAGTGCATCCAGCGCGCCGAACGGCTCATCCAGCAGCATTAAATCGCGCTCAAACAGGAAGGTGCGCATCAGCGCCACGCGCTGGCGCATTCCACCCGAGAGCTGATGTGGATAGCTCTGCTCAAAGCCGCTGAGACCAAAGCTGGGGAACAGCGCCTCGGCGCGTTTGCGTGCTTCTTTGCGCGGCACGCCTTCACACTCCAGCGCCAGAATGGCGTTATCCATAATGGTGCGCCACGGCAGCAGCAGGTCCCGCTGCGGCATAAACGACACTTTGCCGAGCAGCTCGCCATCCCGCTGAGACTGGCCTTTAAACAGGATCGCCCCGTCGCTGTCCGGGTCGAGCAGTCCGGCGATCATATTGAACAGGGTTGACTTGCCGCAGCCGGAAGGGCCAACCAGCGTGACAAACTCCCCCTCATTGACGGTCAGGTTGACGCCGGAGACGGCGATGACCTGTTGCTGCCCATCGCCAAAGCGTTTCCATAAATTATCCAGCTGCAGCAGGGGCAGATGTTTTTTTGGTGCAACGGTCATCAGGCTTCTCCGTGCGGTGATCAGTTAAGGGTTTTGTACTGCGCCGGGACGTTATTCCAGAAGCTGAGGTCGAAGGTCTGGTTAACGTCAACCGGCTGTTTCAGCGCGCCGTACTCCACCAGCAGCTTCATCATCTTCTCGGCTTTCGGCATATCGACGTTGCCCAGCCCCGGCGATCCCTGCGGGTACATCAGCGAGGCGACGGAGTCGAGCATCGCCACCTGATGCTTACGATCGAGGCTCGGGTTGGTTTTCATCAGAATATCAATGGTTTCGTCGCGGTGGGTGAGAGCGTATTTCCAGCCTTCCAGCGTGGCGTTAACAAAGGCCTGGACCTGCTGCGGCTTTTTTTCCACCATCGATTTTGAGGTAATCAGCGCATCCTGCTGGGTGGTCACCCCGACGTCATCGGGTGAAATCAGTTTGAGGTTGGTGACGCCTTTCTCTTTCAGCGTGTTGTATTCGTTATAGAGGGTGACGGTGGCGACATCGACCTGCTTATCGATAAACGGGTTGAGCGACACCGACTGCGGCAGCAGGGTGATATCCTCTTTTTTCAGCCCTGCTGCACCCAGCGAGGCCAGCAGCGGATACTGCACGCCGGTAAACCACACCGAGACTTTTTTGCCTTTAAAATCTTTAAAGCTGTTGATGCCGGAATCCGCATAGGTGACAAAAGCGAACGGCGTGCGCTGCTGGGACATCGCCAGCGCGACAATCGGCAGACCTTTTTCCCGCGCGGCCAGCACGCTCTCCATACCGCCCGCCAGGCCGAAGGTATCCGCGCCCGACGCCACTAAGGTTTCTACGTTGATGTTCGGACCGCCCGGATTGATGGTGACGTCCAGCCCCTGCTGCGCATAAAAGCCTTTTTCTTTGGCAACGTAAAAGCCGGCAAACTGCGCCTGCGCCAGCCATTTCAGGCGCACGGAAACTTTCTCCTGCGCGGCCTGCGCGGCGCTGGCCATCAGCGCGGTACAGAGCAATCCAGTCAGACAACGACGGGCGAACTGCGAGGTAAGTCCTGACATGAGCGTATCCTCTGGTTTCGGGTTTAACATTCAGTGGGTAATGAAAAATCGTGTTATGTATACATGTAAGCGCTTTTTTAAAGTCTTAACTGCCCTTCAGGACTTGCAGGATGTGTGCCAGTTTCAATAAAGGCCATTGACCCGCGCCAGAAATCAGCGACAATACGCAATATAAAGCGGTGAAAGAGATGTATACCTTTTCATTTAACAGGTATGCAAATGGATCGTAACAGTGCAACCTGACGAGCAAACAGCACCATGAGTGAGCAAAAAAACCTCCCCCGCCTGACGGGAACCTCGCTGGCGGACGGCCTGAAGCAGACGCTGGAAAAAGAGATCGCCAGCGGTGCGCTGGAGCCGGGTAAACGACTGGACGAAAAGGAAATTGGTGCGCGCTTTGGCGTGTCCCGCACCCCGGTACGCGAGGCCTTTCGCCTGCTGGCGGCCGACGGGCTGGTGGATCTCAACGGCCGTCAGGGCGTGATGGTGCGCGCCCTGAGCATGAATACGCTGCTGGAAATGTTTCAGGTGATGGCCGAGCTGGAAGGGCTGTGCGCGCGGCTGGCGGCGCGGCGCATTTCGCCGGATCAGCTGGCTGCGCTGCGTCAGATCCAGCAGCAGATGGCGGATCGCGGCCCGTCAATCTCGCCGGAAGCCTTCTATGAAATGAATCTCAGCTTCCACGAAGGGATCTACGCCTTTGCGCGCAACGCTTTTTTAGCCGAGGAGACGCGCGCTCTGCGTAACCGCGTGGGCGTTTATCGCCGCCGGGTGACCTTCCATCCGGGGCGGGTCAATAAAACTCTCGAGGAGCATGGCGCGATCCTTGAGGCGATCGCCCGTAACGACGCCGATGCCGCGCACGACGCGATGCGCAAGCACCTGACCCTGCTGGGCGATGACCTGGTCGATTTTATCGCGGGCTTCACCAAATAAACATTTTTGCCTTCCTGGTATGCAAATTGCTTTGCTATGTATACCTAAACTGGAGGGCACCAAATGAATCTCAATCTGAACGGCAAGATCGCGCTGATTACCGGCGCATCAAAAGGCATCGGCGAAGCGACGGCACGCGTACTGGCCGCCGAAGGCTGTACGCTACACCTGGCGGCGCGTAACGGCGCGGCGATGCGCGATCTGCAACAGGCGCTGATTGCCGAATATGGCGTCAGCGTTTCGGTGTATGAAAAAGACCTCAGCTCAACGGCGGCGATGGAGTCCCTGGCGGCCGAAGTCGGCGCGATTGATATTCTTGTCAATAACGCGGGCGATATCCCTGCCGGATCGCTCGAGGTGGTCGGCGACCGCGAGTGGCGTGCCGGGTTCGATCTGAAGGTCTTCGGCTATATCTCCCTCTGCCGTCTTTACTACCCGCAAATGAAAGCGGCCAAAAGCGGCGTGATCGTCAACGTCATCGGCAACTCCGGGGAAAACTGGGATGCCAGCTATATCGCCGGCAGCACCGGCAACGCCGCGCTGATGTCGTTCACCAAAGCGCTGGGCGGCCGCAGCCTGGATGACGGCATCCGGGTCATCGGCATCAACCCCGGCCCGGTCGCCACCGACCGCATGCTGAAAATCATGAAGCGCAAAGCGATCGACATGCTGGGCGACGAGTCGCGCTGGGAGGAGCTGTTCGCGCTCTATCCGGGCCAGCGCCCGGCTACCTCTGAAGAGGTGGCGGACCTGGTGGCCTTTATGTCTTCAGGGCGCGCGGGTTACATCAGCGGCACCAACATCACTATCGACGGCGGCATTGCTGCGCGTGGATCGGTCATTTAACCGGGAGCGCAGCATGTCAGATATCTATACGCGTAATGCCTGGTTCGATCGGCTGTTTGCCACCGAAGGGCTGATCTGGATGGGGCAGAACACCAACCATCTGCCGCCGCATCCCGAGGTGCTGGCCGCGCTGCATAATTCGGTGGCCGCCACCGAATTCAGTGCCTATGCGCCGCCGCTGGGGTTTGAGTCACTACGTAGCGCTATTGTCGCCGACATTGGGGTTGCCGGTGTGACGGCGATGGTCACCGACGGCGGGGTGAATGCCCTGGCGACGCTGTGCCGCGCCCGCTGCCGCCCCGGCACCACCTTTGTTACCACCGATCCCAGCTGGAAATGGCCCTGCCAGTTCGCTGAGCAGATGGGATCTGAAGTTATTCAAATTCCGATCTGGAACCCCGACTGCCACTATCGCCTGACCCCGGACGCGCTGGCGGCGGCGGTAGACGACAGCACCGCGCTGATCTATCTCGTCGACCCGAACAATCCGCTGGGCATTCACTACAGCCGGGAAGAGCTACAGGCGTTTATCGACATCGCCCGCCGCCATAATGCGCTGCTGATCCACGACTGTACCTACCGCGACTTTGCCCCGGAGCACGTGGCCGCGCTGGGGCTGGACAGTGAACAGGTGGTGATGTCGGTGAGCTTTTCAAAATGGCTTGGGCTGGCGGGCCTGCGGGTCGGCGCGCTGGTTGCCGCTCCGGCGCTGCTGGCCGAGCTGGCACCGTACAACGGCGGCGTGCTGGGGGCCAGTGTTCCGGCGCAGCGCGCGGCGGAAGCGGGTTTAAAAGTGAAAGCGGAATGGATGACCACGCTGCTGGCGGCGGACAAACGCAATAAAGCGCGGATTGCCGAGGCGGTCAGCACCGTACCTGGGCTGTCGCTGCCGGTCTATCCCTCCGGCGGCAACTTCCTGGTGATCGATGTCACCGGTGCCGATATCCGGCCCGAAGCGCTGGTGGAGTGCTATCTGCAACAGGGCATTCAGATCCGCCATGGCGGTTATCACACCGCTACCTTTGGCGATCGCTTTATCAAAGTCAGCACCACCGTTCCGGTTGAATGGGCGGAGAAATTCGCCGCTCTGCTGCCGGAAATGGTGGCCCAGGCCGCGCAGCTGCAGCAGTTCCGCCAACCATTCTGAGGAGCGAACCATGTTTATTACCACTAACGATCGGGTTGAGCTGTGGGTTGAAACCAGCGGGGAAGGCATCCCGATCCTGTTTATTCATGAATTTGGCGGCAGTTTTGACAGCTGGCAGCCGCAGATCCACGCCTTCAGCCGCCGCTATCAGTGCATCACCTATGCGGCACGCGGCTATCCGCCGTCCTCGGTTCCGCAGGATCTGGAGGCGTACTCCCAGCAGCGGGCGGTGGATGATGCGCTGGCCGTGCTGGACGGGCTGGGCATCGAAAAGGCGCATATTGTCGGGCTTTCGATGGGGGGATTTGCCACGCTGCATTTTGGCCTCAATGCGCCCGAACGTGCGCTGTCGCTGACCGTCGCCGGGGCAGGCTACGGCTGCGAGCCGGAAACCGAAGCGTATTTCCGCCAGGTCTCGTTACAGGTGGGGGAAAACTTTGCCCGCCAGGGGGCAAAACAGTTTGCGCCGACCTATGCGCTGGGGGCCAGCCGCGTGCAGTTCCAGAACAAAGATCCGCGCGGCTGGCAGCGCTTTGCCGACCGGCTGGCGGAACACGACTCGCTGGGGGCCTCGCTGACCATGCGCGGCGTACAGGCGCGTCGCCCGGCGTTCTACCAGCTGGAAGCGCAGATTCAGGCGCTGATGCTGCCGGTGCTGATTATGGTCGGTGATGAGGACGATCACTGTCTGCAACCCGGCCTGTACCTGAAAAAACACCTGCCTGCCGCTGGTCTGGCGATCCTGCCGAAAACCGGGCACACCCTGAATCTGGAGGAGCCGCAGCTGTTTAACCAGCTGCTGGCGGAGTTTTTCGCGCAGGTTGAGGCGGGTAAATGGGGCGTGCGCGACCCGCGTGCCAATCCGGCGCAGATTATGCGCACCGACTGAGGGTTACGTCATGATTATTAACGCTGAACGGCTCTGGCAGCGGCTGATGCGGATGGCGCAGATAGGCACCATTGCCGGTGACGGGGTGAATCGTCAGGCGCTCAGCGCGGAAGAAGCGGCAAGCTGGCGGCTGATGATTGACTGGGCGCAGGCCAGCGATCTGGAGGTTCGCCGCGATGCGGCGGGTAACCTGTTTGTTATTCTGCCCGGCACGGATCGCCGGGCAGCGCCGCTGCTGTTGGGCAGCCACCTTGACAGCCAGCCGACCGGCGGCCGCTTTGACGGGGTTTACGGCGTACTGGCCGCGCTGGAAGTGCTGACGGTGTTTCGTGAACGGGGCCTCCAACCCGCCTGCGACGTGGTGGCGGTGTCGTGGATGAATGAAGAAGGATCGCGTTTCGCACCGGGCATGATGGGATCGTCGCTGTTCGCCGGTGCACGCGCGCTGTCGGCGGTGCGTGCCGTGACCGACGAGGCAGGCTGCTCCGTCGGCCAGGCGCTGGATGCGCTGCACCGGGCCGTGCCGCTGGCTCTTTATGCCTGCCCCCATCCCCCGGCGGCGTATCTGGAGGTGCATATCGAACAGGCGACGCAGCTGGAACGGGCGGGTGCCACCATCGGGGTGGTCAGCGGGATTCAGGGTAAAGTGACCTGGCAGGTGACGCTGCGCGGTGAACGCGGCCATGCGGGCACCGTGCCGATGGCGCAGCGGCGCGATGTCCTGCGCAGCTTCACCGGCATCGCACAGCGGCTTTACGAGGAGGTGGGCGAGGCCGATCTGGCGGTGATGCTGACGATAGGGCGGATTGAGATGCAGCCTAACGCGCCGTCGGTGATCCCCGATGGCCTGACCTTCCGCATCGATTTGCGCCACCCCGACGCCGGGCAGTTAACGGCGCTGACGGCGACAGCCGAACGGCTGATGAACGAAATGGCATCACCCTGTGACATTGAATTCACCCGCCTGAGCGAAGCGGCACCCAACGCCTTTTCCCCTGAGCTCCAGCAGGCCATTGCGACATCCGCCGGTGAGCGCGGCTATCCGGCGCTCTCAGTGCTTTCTGCTGCCGGTCACGATGCGCGCTATCTTGCGGCGATCTGCCCCTCGGCGATGATTTTTATTCCCTGCCGCGCGGGCATCAGCCATGCGCCGGAAGAATGGGCAGAGCCGGAGGCGGTCAGCGCCGGAGCACAGGTGCTGCTGGACGTTGCCCGCCGCTGGTCAGGGTTGCAGCATTTCGGTCATCGCTTTTAAATTGGCTGAGTGTGTGCCTTTGCGCCACACCAGCCAGATTTCAATATTGCCCATCCCTCCACCCAGCGGCCAGGCCTGCACGCTGTCGCGCCCCGGCATACTCTCCAGCATACTGGCCGGGATCAGCGCCAGCCCCGCGCCTGCGCTGACGCAGGCCAGAATGCCGTGATACGACTCCATTTCGAAAATCTTGCCCGGTACGGCGTTTTCCCGCGCGAACCAGTTTTCAAACAGCCGCCGATAGGAGCAGTTGGCACGGAAGGCGTAAATCGTTGAGCCGGAAATGCTGGCGGCGTCCGGCACCGGCGGATGATTCAGCGCGCCGATCAGTACCAGCTCTTCGCTAAAGGCCGGTACGCCCTCCAGCTGCGGATGCTTCGGCGGCCCGTCGACGAACGCCGCGCTGTAGCGGCCAGAGAAAATCCCGTCAATCATATCGCCGGAAGGTCCGGTGGAGAGATCCAGCTCCACCTGTGGCCACTGCTGATGGTAGCGGGCAATCAGCGGCGGCAGGCGCACCGCGGCAGTGCTTTCAATCGCACCCAGGGTAAAGACGCCGCTGGGATGCTGGCCGGAAACGCTCAGCTTCGCCTCATCGGCCAGCGCCAGAATGCGCCGTGCGTAGTCCAGCAGCGTGCGGCCGCTGTCGGTGATGTGCAGCCGCAGTTTTTCCCGCCGGAACAGTTCGCAGCCCAGCTCTTCTTCCAGCTGGCGCAGGCGGGTAGAGATATTTGACGGCACACGGTGCAGCCTGTCGGCGGCGGCGGTAATGCTGCCCTCTTCGGCAATCGCGCGGAAGACATCCAACTGGGTCAGATCCATATCATTCTCGATTTGAGTAAGTAACTTTCATTATTATTCATTTTTAAAGAAAGAGTGACAAGCTTATCCTTGACCCCATGCCGCATTTCAGCCTGAGCCGCTGGGTGCTATGTCGAACCGAATGACCGAGAAGGTGCACAACATGACTGACGTAAATTCTGCCGTTTCCCGCAACCCCGCCACGGGTGACGTGGTGGCCCGCTATCCTTTCGCCAGCCGGGCCGACGTGGATGCCGCACTGGCACAAAGCGACAGCGCTTTCCAGCACTGGCGCACCAGCCCGCTGAGTGCACGCGTGCAGCTGCTGTTGTCTGTTGCCGCCGGGCTGCGCGAACAGAGCCGTGCGCTGGCGGAGATGATGACGACTGAAATGGGTAAGCCCATCGACCAGGGCCTGGCCGAAGTGGAGAAAAGCGCGAAGCTGTGTGAATGGTACGCGCAGCACGGTCCAGACTTCCTGAAACGTGAACCGACCACCGTCGAAGGTAACAAAGCCTTTGTTGACTATCTGCCGCTGGGTGCCGTGCTGTCGGTGATGCCGTGGAACTTCCCGATCTGGCAGGTGCTGCGCGGCGCGGTACCGATTCTGCTGGCGGGCAACAGCTATCTGCTGAAACCGGCCCCGAACGTGATCGGCTGCGCACTGCTGCTACAGCAGGTGTTGAGCAATGCCGGGGTGGCGGAAGGGCTGTTTGCGGTGGTTAATGCCGATAACGACGGCGTGGCGCAGGCGATTAACGATCGCCGTATTAAAGCCGTAACCGTTACTGGCAGCGTGCGCGCCGGATCGGCAATTGCCGCGCTGGCCGGAGCCGCCATCAAGAAATGCGTGCTGGAGCTGGGCGGCTCCGATGCTTTTATCGTGCTGGCGGATGCCGATATCGATGCGGCAGTGAAAGGGGCGATTGCCGGTCGCTTTATGAATAACGGCCAGCTGTGCATCTCGGCGAAACGCATCATCGTGGAGAAAGCGGTGTTTGACACCTTCCGCGACAAATTCCTCGCTGCGGTGAAGGCGATGAAAATTGGCGACCCACGTGAAGCCGGGGTGTGGATTGGTCCGATGGCGCGCTACGATCTGCGCGATGAGCTGGATTCGCAGGTGCAGGCCACGCTGAAAGAGGGTGCCACTCTGCTGGTGGGCGGCCACGTGCTGCCGGGCGACGGTAACTACTATGCGCCGACGGTTCTGAGCGACGTCACGCCCGCAATGACCAGCTTTAAGCAGGAACTGTTTGGCCCAGTGGCCTCGCTGATTGTGGCGGATGATGCCGAACATGCGGTGGCGCTGGCCAATGATTCAGAGTTTGGTCTGGGGGGCAGCCTGTGGAGTCGCGATCTGGAGGCCGCACAACGCCTGGCGTCGCGCATTGAAACCGGCGGGATGTTTATCAACACGCCAAGCTTCTCTGACCCGCGCGTGCCGATCGGCGGCGTGAAGAAAAGCGGTTTCGGTCGCGAGCTGTCGCACTTTGGCCTGCGCGAGTTTACCAACCCGCAGACCGTATGGATTGAACAGCCCTGACGTTACACCGCCATATGGCTGAACCAGTGTTCCAGCTTGTCCGGCGGTAGGGGATGGGAATAATAGAAACCCTGGATTTCGTCGCAGCCGAGATGCTGCAACGAGGCCAGGGTTTGCAGATCTTCCACGCCTTCGGCCAGCACCACGTAGTTCAGCTCTTTCAGCATGGTGATCATATGGCGGGCAATCACTTCGCAGGCCGGATCGCAGTTCAGCTGCTGGATCAGCGAACGGTCCAGTTTAATCACATCGATAGGTATGCGGCGCAGGGTATTAATGTTGTTGTAGCCGGAACCAAAATCGTCCAGCGCAATGCGAAAACCGCGCTGCTTGAGCATATCCAGCCCCCGGCAGGCGTCGGTGCTTTCCAGCACTTGCTGAGTTTCCAGGCATTCAAGGGTCAGATCGCCGGGTTGTAAACCCGCGCGCCGGGTTTTCTCTGCCAGATCGCAGGCAAACTCCGGGCGGGAGAAGTCGCTGACGCTGAGATTAACCGATACCGGCAGATTTAGCCCTTTTTCGCGCCAGACCCGCAGCTGCATCAGGGCGTGGTCAATCACCCAGTCGGTCAGTTCATCCATCAGGCTGGTGTGTTCCGCCAGCGGGATAAACTCGGCGGGGGAGATATTGCCGGCAACCGGATGCTGCCAGCGCAGCAGCGCCTCCAGCCCGACCGGCTTACCGGTGTGCAGGCAGAGCTGCGGCTGATACACGAGGTACAAACCCTGGCTGCCGCGCAGCGCCAGCGCCAGATCGTTTAACAGCTGAAAATTGAGATTGCGGCGGTTATCGCTGTCGGCGTTATAGGCCATCGCCGTCTGCTTCTGGCTGATAGCCTCATGCAGGGCGCTGACCGCCTGGCGCAGCACCTCTGTGACCTGAGAGGTGGCAGGCACAAAACTCACCTCACCGACGTAGATTTTCACATCAATGGTGATATCGCCCAGCACCTGAGCACGAATATGTTCCAGCCGATCGCTGAGCGCCCTGGCGTTAACCGCGCTGTTTTTCCGGCTGAGCAGAGCAAAACGACCGGTAGCGACGGTGTACAGCACGTCCTCTTCGCTCAGATGCAGCCGGGAACGTACCGTTGCGGTCAGGGCTTTCAGCAGTGTTTCTACGGCATCCATCCCCATCGAGCGGGCGATTTCATAGGCGCGCGGCATATCAATGCAGTCAATCAGCGTCAGGGTCAGCGGATCGAAGCTGGAGGCACGCTGCAGCAGGCCAATATCCTTCAGCAGCCGCTGGCGATTGGGCAACTGGGTGACCACATCTTTGTAACCCGCAGTGTACCAGGCATCAAGATAGCCGCTGACCAGGCCCGACAGCAGCTCCAGCATCGTTGACTGATGTTCATCGATGGTGTGCGGCCGGGTGTCGGTAATACACAGGGTTCCCACCGAAATGCCTTCCCGCGTGTAGAGGGGTATACCCGCGTAGAATCGAATGAAAGGCGCGCCCAGCGTGAAGGGACTTTGGCTGAAACGCGGGTCGAGCAACGTGTCGCTACAGATCAGCAGCGAATCCCTGAGCACCACCTGGCGGCAGAAGGCGTCATGCAGCGAACTTTGCGGCACATCCAGGCAGCAGGCGGCCTTAATATACTGATTTTCATTATCCAGAACCGAGACAAAGCAGCCCGGGAACGCCAGCAGATCGCTGGCGAGCAGGGTGAATTTTTGCAAAATATCATCGCGGATAGCATCTTCAGATTTGAGCATCTCAAGGGCAGCCAGGCGTCTGACATCATCGTTACTGAAGGTCCCACTCATGGTTTGGATTCGCATTAAAGAGTTGATGGCTGCTGACCCCGTCAGACTATCACGATTCCTCTCTCTGACTGGTCGATCTTCACTGCTGTCATCATGAAAATAATTTTTAATGATAGTGAAGAGATTGCATCATTCCAATGCGGTCCCGGGTTTTGCTGGCACTACATGCGTAATTGTGATGGAAATCATGGCTCAGAGAGCCATGTCGATGTTTTCCTCACGGTTTACACGGCGGCGCCAGCCCAGCTCGGGGGCAATCAGCGTGGCGAAGTCGCTGATAATCTGGCGATACTGGTCTGCGGTGAACTCATAGGGCAATTCCAGTCTCAGTTCATCCACTTCGCGCAGGATCGGATCGTTAAACAGACGTTCCAGGATCTGTTCCGCATCGCCCACGATATCCTGTGAAAACAGCGTACGGCGCGGCCCCTGCGGTGTCAGCGTGCGTTCATAGCGGCTGGCGGCAAATTCCGCGTAGCGGCGGCGGGTTGGGGTGTCCGCACTGTCGATGGGAACAATGACCCGGCCTGCGGCGATACGCGGCCGACGCGGGGCATCTTCGGGCCAGTTTTTACGATAGGTGGCAATCTGCGCCAGCTGCGCCTCATAGTAATTATTCGTCTCTTCACCTGAGGTCAAATTGCCGATCAGCATGTTAAAACCGTTCGCCGCCGCCCAGGCCGCCGATTTCAGCGAGCCGCCGCCGTACCACAGGCGATTAACCAGCCCCGGCGAGTCGGGATGCAGGCGCGGGCGCTGCTGGTTGCCCGGCGAGGCAATCAGGGTATTTTCATCCGCCAGCCAGCGGCCGCTGAGGTTATCCCGCAGGCGTCGAACCCGATCGTAGGAGAAATCTTCCTGCCGCCAGTCGCCGGAGAACAGCGCCGGGCCGATCAGTTCCAGGTGGTTCGGCTGCCCGGCACTGAGGCCCACGTTGAGCCGTCCACGGGACAGCACGTCCACCGTCAGTAAATCTTCCGCCAGCCGAAACGGGCTTTCATAGCCCATCTGGATCACCGCGGTGCCCAGCTCAATATGCCGGGTGCGCTGCGTGGCGGCGGCCAGAAAGGTACTCGCCGAGGAGACGCCGTGCTCCAGATGGCGCTGGCGAATCCAGGCACCGTTGTAGCCCAGCGATTCACCCAGCTCGAACAGTTGCAGGGTCTCTTCCAGCCCCTGTAGCGGGGCGTGGTCCGGGTAGTTCCCGGGAGTAAGGAAAGCGATATGCGATATGGCCGGTTTCGTCATGGTGTCCATCCGTTCAGACCTGATGTGGGAAAGGCGCACTGAAAAATCCTTCAGCATCGGGCAATTGTGTTGCCTGCCCCGCACTTTGCAAAATGCTGAATCCGGCACTCTATTTTCATCTGGCGAAAACGGTCGTCGAAATAAATCCACCTAAACGCTTGCGGTTGCGCTCAGGATGCAATAAAAAAGTCTCTGTCAGGGGAGTCTCGCCGAAGAGACTGAGAGGCTGATTGCGATTTATCGCGGCTCAGCGACCCTTAGAACCTGACCCAGTTGATACTGGCGTAGGAAGACCTGTCGTGCCGCTTCACCGCACGCCTTATCGGGCAGATCGCAGCCGCCGAACGCCGATACTCTCCCTTCTCATTATCGCGGGTCTTCTTAGTTATCTGAGAGGCCGGTATGACGTTTGTAACAACTCTCCCTGAATATTCCGCCGAGGCGACATCGTGAGCCACTGGTCGATCCTGGGTTCCGGCGTGACCGGGCTGTGCGTGGCTACTGCGCTGGCCGACGCCGGAGAAAAGCTGGAAATCATCACCTCTGAGGAATACTGCCCCGCGTCGCACTATGCGGGCGGTATGCTCGCGCCGTTCTGCGAGGGTGAAGGCGCACCGGAAGAGGTGGTCAGGCTGGGGCAGGGCTCCGCCGACTGGTGGCAGGCGCACGTCAGCGGCGTGGAGCGCCAGGGTACGCTGGTGATCGCACCGCCGCGCGACAGCATGGAGCTGAACCGCTTTGCCAAAATGACCCAGGGCCATGAGTGGGTGGACCCGGGCAGCGTGGAGGATCGTCTGGCCGGGCGATTCGCACGCGGGCTGTTTTTCCCCAGCGAAGGGCACCTTGACCCGCGCAAGGCGATGCAGGAGCTGAGGCAGAAGCTGCTGGCCGCGGGGGTGGCGATGCACCACGGCAAACCAACGGGCAAAATTATCGACTGCCGGGGCATTCACGCCGCGCCGCTGCTGCCGGAACTGCGCGCCGTGCGCGGTGAGATGCTGATCCTGCAAAGCGATGAGGTGCAGTTTTCACGCCCGGTTCGCCTGCTGCATCCACGCTTTCCCTGCTACCTGGTGCCGCGCAGCGAAGGGCGCTTTATGCTCGGTGCCACCATGGTGGAAAGCAACGACGCCAGCCCGATCAGCGCCCGCGCGCTGATGGAACTGCTGAGCGCGGCGTACACCATCGACCCGGCGCTGGCCGAAGCGCGGGTGATTGAAACCGGCAGCGGCCTGCGCCCCTCTTACCCGAACAACCTGCCGGATATTCGCTATCGCGACGGCACCTTCCACGTCAACGGCATGTACCGGCACGGCTTTTTGCTGGCACCGATCGTGGCGCAAAATCTTATCCAACAGCTGTCGCAGGAGACGCGTTGATGCACATTTTACTGAACGGTCAGGCGACCGAAACCCAGGCCGCGACCCTGACGGCGCTGCTTAACGAGCAGCAGATCGATCGCAGCTGCGTGGCCTGCGCGCTGAACGGCGATTTTGTCCCGCGCGGGCTGTATGACGCCACGCCAATTAACGAAGGCAGCAAGATTGAAGTGCTGTCACCGATGCAGGGGGGCTGAGATGAACTTTTACGATTACGCACCTGAATCACGCTTTCTGTTGGGCACGGCGGGCTACCCGTCGCCGGAGATTTTAGGCCAGGCGATTGAAGCCTCCGGCACCGAGATTATTACCGTCAGCCTGCGTCGTGAAGGCGGTGCGGGTGGGGCGTTCCGCGATCTGCTGACCCGGCTGAACAAACGCGTGCTGCCGAATACGGCAGGCTGCCATACGGTGAAAGAGGCGGTCACCACGGCACATATGGCGCGTGAGCTGTTCAACACCCGCTGGATCAAGCTGGAGGTGATCGGCCATGCCGACACGCTCCAGCCGGACCCGTTCGGACTGGTTGAAGCGGCGCGTATCCTCTGCGAAGAGGGGTTCCAGGTGTTTCCCTACACCACTGAAGATCTGGTATTGGGCGAGAAGCTGCTGGAGGCGGGCTGCCAGGTACTGATGCCGTGGGGTGCGCCGATCGGTTCCGGCCAGGGGCTGCGCAATATTGAAGGGCTGCGCACCATGCGCGCATGGTTTAAGGACGTGCCGCTGGTGGTGGATGCCGGGATCGGTACGCCGAGCCAGGCCGCGCAGGCGATGGAGATGGGCTTTGACGCGATCCTGCTGAATACCGCCGTAGCGAAAGCGCAGGACCCGGTGCGCATGGCCAGCGCCTTCCGCGATGCGATCCACGCCGGGCAGCAGGCGCTGCTGGCCGGGCCGATGGAGCGCCGCGATATGGCGGCGGCCTCAACCCCGGTCTTCGGCCTGGCGGAGTTTAACTGATGGATCGCTACCAGCGGCAGACCATGCTGCCGGAAATCGGCCCGCAGGGACAGCAGAAGCTGGCGCAGGCGCGGGTGCTGGTGGTCGGCGCGGGCGGCCTGGGTGCCACGCTGCTGCCGCAGCTGGCCGGGGCGGGAGTCGGCTTTCTGCGCGTCTGCGACGACGACCGCGTGGAGGTGCATAACCTGCACCGGCAGACGCTGTTCACCATGCAGGATGTCGGCCAGCCGAAAGCCATGGCGGCGCGCCGGGCGCTGAATGGGCTGAACCCGGAGTGCGAGGTGGAAGCCGTTGACATCAGGCTGTCCGGCAGCAGCCTGGACCACGCGCTGCGCGATATTGATGTCGTGGTGGATGCGGCGGATAACTTCGCCATCACCTGGCTGCTTTCTGACGCCTGCTTCAGCCGTGGCCTGCCGCTGATTTCCGCCTCGGTTCTGGGGCGGCAGGGCTATGTTGGCGGCTTCTGCGCCGGTGCGCCGAGCTATCGCGCGCTGTTTCCGCAGTTGCCGTCCTCGGCGGCCAACTGCAGTACGGCGGGGGTGATGGGGCCTGCGGTGGCCACGCTGGGCGCGCTACAGGCGCAGATGTCCCTCAGCGTGCTGCTCGGCCTGACGCCATCACCGCTGGGCTGCATGGTGAACTGTGATTTCGTGAACTGGCGCTTCGGCCAGTTCCGCTTTGACGGCGCGCCGGAACCGACGGAAGCGATCATCCCGTTCCTCGACGCGCAGATGCTGACGGCGGAAGACTGCATTGTGGAGCTGCGTAGCCTGGAAGAAGCCCCGGTGAGCGTGGCCGCGCAGGCTCAGCGCATCCTGCCCGCCGAGCTGGCCGCCTGGCAGCCACCAGCGTCGGGGCGTATCGTGCTGGTTTGCGCCAGCGGCATTCGTGCGGGCCGCGCGGCGCAGCAGCTGAAAGAGCGGGGATACCGCGATCTGGCGCTGGTGGCGGCGGACTATATTCCGGGGGAGTGACGATGAATTGCGCGTCAGGGGAGGATGAGCTCTTACCCGCTGACGCGTTTAATTATTTGTCTGAGGTATGAAATGCCCGTACAACGCGCATTTCATTTTCATCCCATAGCCACGGGGTTTCTTTTTCAGACAGAGTGGACGTTTCTGATTCGGAGGTATTCTGTGAAGCTTTTTGACTGCCCGAGATGACGTTACGGCCTTTGTCTGTTATTCGTATTTCAACATTATGGTAAGCATAGAAATCATCATGGATGTTTTGTTCGACAATTTCTTTTAGATTAGAATCATTTGGTCGGTTGCCGTATTCGATCAATTCCTTTATTTCTAACTCATCAAGAAATGCCGGAATTTCCATCCAGTTAATAAAATCATCGTTAAATTTTGCATGATGCAATCCACAAAGATCGGTGAAACGTAAACCGCTGGCATCATTCACGATTGTCAGCAATTCCCGCTCGCTGCGTGTGAGATGACTTTGCCGTTCAGGTAATTCTTCAAGGAAGCGTTTTAATAGCTGACCGGTCCATTCGTCCGCTCGTTCCTGGCTAAATATCTCAGTGGCAAGTTCAGGAGTATTGCTGGTTAATGCATGCCAGATAGCATTGTTTTTCTCAACCAGATGCGGTGTGACTTCCGTTGCCTTCACCAGTGCGGGCTGCCAGGTTTCGGTTGATTGCTCGCCAATGGGGTGAGGGTAAGCGTATAAATTGACTCTTCCGGCCAGACTGGGGTTGATATCGGTGATAGCTTTGATCAAAAAGACAGTGTTGATTCTTGAAATGGTTTTCACATCCAGCCAGATATCGATAGGGTAATTTTTCTCACTATAATCGAGTATTTCCTGCAGTTTTTCCGCTTCATAAGCATCGGTGTTCAGGTTGTTCAACGAGTGGAAGATGCCAGGACGGATTTTTCTCTGCTCATCACGCTTAACAAAAATGCCAGTGGCTATTTTTGTATTATAAACAGGGTCAGTCGTAAAGTTGGGGTTGAATGAGAGTATCACGCTGTTGTTTTTGGTATAAATCTCTGTGGGTTTTATTTTATTGCCATTGTGTACCATGAATTTAAAGTGCCCCGCCGATGAGTCATTGGGGAGAATAACGAGCTTTTTCAAAATTTCCTCTCCAGTTCGAAATGCCACATTAGTAATGAAGGTAAGATAACCGAACACTCTCCGGTAAGGGTGACAGAAGTTGGATAATCTGCTGGCTAAGTGGAACCTTTTTAGTAACGAGCATTAAAATAATAATTAATTGTTTGATACAGAAATGCTATTAATACTGTTGTCTGATGGTGTCGTTGTCAATAATAGAAAAATATATATTATGGCTTGCGGTATTTGTATTCCTCAAACGTTTTTGTTCAGCAGGGCATTACCTTTGCCTGCCTCCGCGCGGCGGGAAAGCCACCGTATCCCGCGTGCTGAACAACGAAGAAAACGTCTGGCCTGAAGCCTGTGAACGGGGTCAGTTATCCCTGGCAACGTAAGGAGCATGGCATCATTATTGATAGTCCGGATGGTCGTTTTTATCGGCAGTGAGTGATATACCATTCACTAACGCATTGCGCATGCTGGTCAATTTATGTAATTCTGAAGCGATCGCGAGATGTGCAAAATGCTTTTTTCTGATTTTGAAAATGTTTTACCTAAAATGGAATGAGTGGAGTTATAAAATGGGATCGTATAAAACCCCAATTGACGATTTAGTCAGCCCCAAAGTAATTCGTGCAATGGATACTGATACATTCAGAGGGGTAGCAGAGTCAGACCCGGCTAAAATCAAAATTGAGTGTGATAAACTCCGTCAAAAAAACCTGGCTTTGCAGGCTGAAAACAACGGGCTTTACAGGGATAATGAATACGTCAGTAAAGGCATTTCCGGGTTTGTATTGAAGTTGGCTGGAGTGAAACTACGTGCACAGCCGACTGGTGAAAAAGTTAAAAAAACACTGTGGAGAAAACCCTTAACCTACGTCAGGTTATTAATTCTCACTTTGATTTTCTTTATTATGGCAGGTATTTTCGGTGCAAGGCTGGACCTCACCAGCGTGGCATTAGTGAGCTCAATTACTTTACTGCTTTCATTGTTCGCTAACGCACTTTTTCCACATAGCCGCAGTGACCTGATGAGAGTTCTGCGTGTTACTGGAGACATCGGTGCAGTATCACTCGTTTATGCTACGTTGAAAGGTATCGATGTTCTCGGCCTGGGGCAGGGTATTTATCTGCAGGTGTTTCTTGGGGTTACCTATGTTTTGGCCGCAATCAAACTGATACGTGACTTATAAATAATCATGCTTACGGAAAATCCCTTTGCTTCGCGAAACCACATTGCTTTGGATCATGGTTCAAAAGGTGATTACCATCGTCATATCGCGCCTGGATTCCTCGTCGGAAAATCAGTCGGCGCGCTGGTCAGTCAGATTGGTTGCCTGCGGGAAGTCAGACAGGTAGAACACGATCTTTTATTACCGTTTTCATCACTAACGTTGAGGTCAGCCGCTGAACTCCCGCCAGGCTGGAGAGTTTTTCATCGTACAGCTGCTGAAAATCAGGTAGATCCCGGGTGATAACGTGAAGCAGATAATCCGGATCGCCAAACAGGCGCTGTGCCTGAATAATTTGCGGGATCTCTTTTACTGCATTCTCGAAGTTGCTGACCGCCTGCCGGTCTCCTTCGCGCAGGGTCACGAAGACAATAGCTGAAAAGTTCAGACCGAATCTTGCCGGGTCAAGATTCGCCCGGTAGCCGCTGATAACGCCATCCTGTTCCAGAGATCTGACCCGTCGCTGGCAGGATGACAGGCTAATCCCCACCCGTTTTGCCAGATCGGTCAGCGAAATTCGGCCATCTTTTTGAAGTTCAGCAAGAATATTGCAGTCTGCCTTGTCCAATCCTTAAAATCTCCCAGATTACGTTTATTTTACCCTGTTAATGAAAGCACATTTCGCACATATAGCGATATTCTTTCTTAACTTTAAAACGTATCAGTCAGATAAAGGGTTCAGTACATGCAGGTTTCAGGCGCTGATAAAGAGCCGATCATCAACAGGCTCTGTGAGGAAAACGTCTCATGTCTCTGAGTATGTTTGCTGTGTTCTGGGTTGTTTCCGTCCTTTTTGTTATCACCCCTGGAGCCGACTGGGCTTACGCTATTTCAGCCGGTATCCGCGGACGCCGGGTTTTGCCCGCAGTGGCTGGCATGCTGAGCGGCCATCTTGTCGCAACGCTCATCGTGGCAGCGGGCATCGGTTCGGTCATTGCGGGCGCGCCGGGCGTACTGACCGCCCTGACCGTGGCCGGGGCGGGTTATCTGCTCTGGCTCGGCATCGGCATGTTCCGCCAACCCCCAGAGCCGATAGCGGATCGGATAGAGGATGCCGGATCGCCACAAAAATGGGCGCTTAGGGGATTCTGTATTAGCGGGCTTAATCCAAAGGTATTTCTGCTGTTTTTAGCCCTGTTACCCCAGTTCACCGACGCCCACGCCACCTGGCCACTTCCACTGCAGATGACCGCGCTGGGACTGCTTCATGTGGTGACCTGCGGCGTGGTGTACCTGCTCGTTGGCTACGGCTCAAGCACGCTCCTCCGCACGCGCACGCGTGCGGCGCAGAATATCAGCCGAATCTCCGGCGGCTTGATGATCATCATTGCGCTCCTGTTGCTGGCAGAACAGTTTTACTGACCCCGGCTGTGTGAGCACTATCCCAGCGCCGCATCGTTACAGGCCACCGCCCGGAAACATTCATTACTGGCGCGGAAACGCTGGATTTGTCGGCGCTGATGAAATGAAACACAGGTTTAAGCAGAGACGGGCCTGAGTATGATCAGACCCATATCATCCTTCATTAACATGACGATTTAGCTGAGAAGACCATGCCACCAATCACTCTTACATACCTGAAAAACCTCAAGCAGCGTGGCGAGAAGATCACCATGCTCACCTGCTATGACGCCACGTTCGCGCATGAGCTGAGTTCTGCAGGGGTAGAAATGCTTCTTATCGGTGATACGCTGGGTATGATCCTGCAGGGCCATGACAGCACTCTGCCGGTCAGGCTGGAAGATATGGTTTATCACACTGCCTGCGTAAAGCGTGGTAATAACGGCGGCTTCATCATCGCCGACCTTTCCTTCATGACTTGCTCCTCGCCCGAACAGGCACTGCACAGCTCCTCGAAGTTGATGCAGGCCGGTGCACAGATGGTCAAGATCGAAGGTGGAGAATGGCTCTGTGACACCGTACGGCAGTTGACACGCAACGGTATACCCGTCTGTGCACATATCGGACTCACCCCACAATCGGTTAACGTCTTTGGTGGTTTTAAGGTGCAGGGGCGGGACAGCCAGCAGGCAGCCGCCCTGATTAACACCGCGAAAATGCTTGAAGAAGCCGGTGCGGCAATGGTGCTGGTTGAAGCCGTCCCTGCCTCACTGGGTAAAGCGTTGAGTGAGGCGGTATCCGTACCGGTGATCGGCATAGGAGCCGGCCCGGATACAGATGGTCAGGTATTGGTGCTGCATGACATGCTTGGACTGAGTATTACCGGCAGAGCACCAAAATTCGTCAAAAACTTTATGAAGGGGCATGACGACATTCAGGAGGCGGTAAAAAGCTACATTGTTGCCGTTAAAGAGGGCAGTTTTCCGTCGGCGGAGCACTGCTATTCAGAATAAGTGACAGATGCAGCCGCTTTTTTTAAGCGGCTTTGAGGCTGTCAGTTAATCATTGCATGCTGAAACATTTAACAACGGATGCTATTTTCCAAAGATGAATGCTACTGCCACGGCTTCAGCCGCGGCAGTAGCACTTACTCTTCTGTCCGATGATGTATCACGCCTACATCATCAGCCACAACGTCATCTAGTTTTAGCGGGCAGGGTGGGGCAGCGGATAATCAAAATCCACCCTGATTGGCTCCGCGTAGGGGCTGTTCCACAGCTGGCTGTAAAGCGCGTCCAGGCGCTCGGCCATCGGCACACTGTTCAGGACCAGCTCAAGGTTGCGTGAGTTATCAAAATAGCCCCCGCTCCAGTTGCTGGTTCCCACCCAGGCCGTCGTGCCGTCGATCGTCATCAGCTTGCTGTGAACCACGCGCGCAAAGGGAATAAAGCCCCGGCTTGCGGGTGGAATAGTCACCACCTTGAGCTGAACGTTAGGCACCAGCGACAGGCTTTTTAACCAGAACACCTCGGGTTTCTTCAGATTCCAGCTGGCTACCATCAGTTCAACCTGCACGCCGCGCGCGGCCGCGCTGCGCAGGGCGTTATCAATCGTGGCGTAATAGGGGCGCTTTCCCTTTTCTCCCCACGACAGCGGGGCGTAGTCCATTACCTGCACTCGTATCCGCGACTTTGCGCTGTCCAGCAGACGCGGCAGCTCAACCTGCGAGTCAATCACCCCGCTCGGGTTATAGTCGCGCGGGCTGGCAACCAGATAATTGCCCTGCGGAACCGACGCCGGTGCCTGCCACGTCAGTTTCGGCACCGGTTTATTGCCGGCGAGCAGTGCCTGCGCCTGCCAGTCCTGATCGAAGATAGCCTGAATTTGCCGCACCGCTTGTGCATCATCAATTCGCAGCCCGGTTTCCTGAATCTGCTCCAGCGCGCGCCAGTCAAAGTTCTGGCTGCCGACAAAGGCCTCTTTACCATCCACCAGCAGATACTTGGCATGGACGATACCGCCGGTCAGCCGGTGGAACGGAATAATCCGCAGTTCGAGGTTGGGAATGGTCTTCAGCGCCGCCAGCGTTTCCGGCGTCGACAGGCCAACGCCTTTCTCCTCCATCAGAAAACGAATCTTCACGCCGCGTTCCCCGGCGGCGCGCAGATGGGTCAGCACGCCGTCCAGCAGAGAACCTTGTTCATTTGCCACATAAAACTGCGCCAGATCGATATGCTCGCGTGCCGAATCAAACATCTGCTGCCAGACGTCGGCAGCATTGCGCAAATCATTGTTCTGTAGCGTGGTTTCCTGGGGCGCGTTATACACCAGCTCATAGCCCGGTATTGAGAACGCCGCGTGTGCGGGCAGGCTTAACAGCATCCAGCCGCCCGCAACCAGGCTAATCAGGCGGCCTCCCGGCCACCCGTATTGACGATAATCAGGCATAGCGCTGCGCCTCGCGCCCTTCCCAGTGCCGATCGCTCTGTTCCGGACGACTGGCCGGGCTGCCGGCACGGATCAGCAGAACTTTCAGCAGTTCGTTAATACGCTCCATGCGGCTTTGCAGGTAGTTATTCCCCACCAGGCACAGCAGCGCTATCGCAATCCCCAGGCCGGTGGCGTAGAGCGCGGTGCCCATCCCGGCGGAAACCATACTGGCGTCAGAAACGCCAGAGGCGGAAAGCGCCTTAAAGGTGTCCATAATGCCCAGTATCGTCCCCAGCAGGCCCAGCAACGGCGCGGCGGTCACCACGGTTTCAAGCATCCACAGCCCGCGCGACATCTGCGGTTTGCTCAGCAGATACTGCGCATCAATTAAATCACTCATCGCTTCGCGGTCTTCCGCCATCTGTTTTTTCTCCAGCACCGGCAGAATAATGGTCAGTGGCAGGCTGTTGCGCCCGGTCAGCGACTCCGGCAGGTCCGACGCGCGGCGGACGTCCGGCGTCAGCGCCTGTTCAAAGCGCAGGGCCTGGCGCTGCGCCCAGGAAAAATAGAGCCCGCGTTCAATCAATATCACCACGGCGATCGCCAGTGCGGCATACATAATGTAGAAAATAATGTCGTGAATCAGGTTGGCATCCATCAGCGTGCCCTCCGGTTAATTAAAAGGTGGCTTCCAGCGAAACGCTAAAGGTGCGCTCTTCGCCGACGTTGTAATACGGGGTGCTGGCCCTCACGCCATCGTAAGGTGCTGCGTTAAAGGTCGTTGAGCGTACGGAGGTCAGGTACTGTTTATCGAACAGGTTATCGATGCCGAAGCGCAGGGTGGCGCTTTTAACAATCTTTTTGTCCACCGGCAGATGAACGCCAGCGGCAACATCAAAGATCGTGCGCCCGCTGATTTTCTCGTCGTTGGTTAAATCGCCATAGAACGCGCTGACGTATTTACCGCCGAAGCTGCCGTAGTAGAGGCCATCGTCATAACCCAGCGACATGTTAAGCATGTTTTTCGGCACGTTCGGCACCGTTTTACCCGCCGTTGGCAGTGGATTGCCGCCGTTGCTGACAATGTCATCTTTCTGCTCGGAATCCGTATAGGTGTATGAGGTGTAGTAGTTGAAGTTGTACGGCAGCTTACCGCTCCACTCCAGCTCCAGACCTTTACTTTCCACGCTGCCGATATTCATCATTTCGTAGTCGCCGTCAGCATTGGTGGTGGAAATCTGACGGTCGGAATAGCGCATATAGAAAACGGTCGCACTCAGCAGCATGTCGTCACGCTGGAAGCGCCAGCCCAGCTCGTGATTCCAGCTCAGTTCCGGTGCGGTGTTGATAGAGTCGCCCACGTTATAGAGCACGTAGTTTGGCGGCGTGCGCATGTTGCGCGTCAGGTTATAGAACAGTTGGTTTTCCAGATCCGGCTTATAGCTGAGGCTGAAGTTCGGCAGGAATTCATGGTAGGTGGCTTTACGTTTTTCCGGCGCGTTGTACAGGCTGCCCTTGTTATCACCAATGCGTTCGACGTACTGATACGCCAGCCCGCCCACTACCGTCCATTCTGGCGACACGAACCAGGTATCCTGCAGCCAGACTTTCTGCGCCGGGGTAACGGTGTACTGGTTGCGGCCCTGTACCGTGTTGCCGTTGGCGTCTTTCACCTGGTCGGATCCGCCGGGCTTACCGGAAACGTTCGCCGGGTTGCCATCATCCTGAATACTGATAAACGGCTGGGTCTGCGACTGGCGCGCACGCTCATACCAGTAACCGATATCCAGGCTGTGTTCGTCGTTAATATCCCACTTCAGTTTCGTCGTAACGCCCGGTCGCCATGTCTGGGTCCATGAAGGTCGGTAGTAGGTATTGGACGATAAATTGCTCAGGTCGTACTGCCCGGCTTTATCGGAAGTGCTGGACAGCACTGAGGCCGTTTGTCCGGTAAAGCTGCCGCCGTTACCCCAGAAGTAATAGGGCTGCACGGTCAATGCGAGGTTGTCGCGAAGCTGCAGTCGTTGTGAGAAAGTGAGGTTGAAGTTTTCAAACGGGTTGCGGTTCAGCTTGTAATATTTGCTCAGCTGACCTCGGCTGTTATAGACCGGCGATGTCGAGTAATCCTGGGTCGGATCTTCGTCAAACTGCGCTTTGCTCAGGGTGTTGTAGTTGGTGTTGTCCTGCTTGTTATATTTCACGATCAGGTTACTGCTGTTGCCGTTACCATCCTCGTAAAGCGAGTTCATCTCGAACTTATTGGAGTAGTTGCGTCCTTCTCCGCGCCACTTTTTGGCTTCGGTGTGCGAGTATGAGAGCCAGTTGCTGAAACCGTTGTACTCACCGGTTTCCAGGCGGGCGAAAGTTTTGCTGAGGCTGTTGCTGCCCAGGGTTTGCTTGACAAAGCCGCCGAACTCTTTAGACGGGCGCTTGGTGACAAGACCAATGTTGCCGCCGCTGGATCCGATATGCGGGCCGTCGACTTCGGAAGATCCCTGAGTCACAAAGATCTGCTCAAGGTTTTCCGCATCCCCCAGCAGGTTCGGATACACCGCGTAGTTGCCCGAGTCGTTAATCGGAATGCCGTCCATCGACAGGCCGATTTGATCGGCGTTCATCCCGCGCATGGTGTAGTCGATACCGCTCAGGCCGCTGGCGTCATTACTGTTGACGTTCATACCCGGCGTATATTTCAACATGTCGATCGCGTTACTGGCGCCGGGCGCTTTGTCCATGGCTTCTTTCGTCAGCGTGGAACGCGCTTTACTGCTGTCTTCCTGTACCATCAGACCGCCGCCCAGCGACTGCCCTTTGACATTAATCTCCCCCACATCGCTGCTGTCTGCCGCCAGCGATGAACCTGATAACAATGCCGTCACTACGGCTAACGCAATCCCAGAATAATTAAAGTTCTTCATTTTTTTTCCTGTGAAAAAACAGATAATTAAGTTTTATGGAGCCTGATAATTAAACGTTGCGGTAAATCTTTTGCTTCTTTGCCCGGCGAAAGCCTCTTCAGGGAAGGGCTTCAACTGGCTGATACTTTGTAAGGAACTTAGCGCTGCGCGATTGAGCAACATGCTCGTAGCCTTGCTGGCAATACCGGAAGCGAGCACCCTGCCGCTGCGGTCAACCTCCAGCCAGACCTCAACGTTGCCCTGTGGACGTTCCAGTGATGCCTGACGGCCGCTCGGGTAGCGTTTGCGCTGTTCCAGCTCGCGGCGCAGCGCCTGCAGGTAGCCGTTTTCCACCGCCTGCGCGTTGGCTTTCGGTGCCGGAGGAGCAGGCGGAGCTGGCGGCGCGGTAGGCTGGCTCACCGGCCTGCTGACGGCAGACGGTTTTTGTGCCACGCGCTCCTGCGGCTTCGGCGCTTTTTCAGGAACCGGTTTTGGCTTAGTTTCTGGTTTCGGCTTTGGTTTTGGCTTAACAATCGGTTGCTGCTGGATAACCGGTTCCGGAGCAGGAACGACGGGTTCGGCAATCGGCTCTGGCTCAGGCTGCGGTTCGGGTTGTGGTTCCGGCGGCGGTTCTGGCTGTGGTTCCGGGATGGGTTCCGGCTGCGGTGGCTCAGGTTCAGGTTCGGCCAGCGACAGCTCCATTACCGTATCGTCATAGTGGGGTTTCACCTGCAGCACGGCATGCTGGCTGATAAACAGTAAGCATCCACCGATAACCAGCGCGGGTAGCCAGCTGACAACGTGGCGTGAACGATAAAGCAGATACATATCACTGCTTCCGTGTGGCGATAGAAATGGAGAAGAAACCGCCCTGGCGTAGGGTATCCATCACGGTAACCAGGCGCTCGACCGCCACGTCTTTATCGCTGTTGACGATAATCGTGGTGGTCTGGTTTTCCTGCTGCTGTTGCTTCAGGGTATTCACCAGCGCATCGATGGCCAACGGCTGGCCGTCCAGCTGTAGCTGTTCGCCACTACCGAGGGTGATGATGGCTTTTTTCTGCGGTTTAAGCTGTAGGGCGCTACTGGCCGACGGCAGCTGGGTTTTCAAGCCCAGAGCCGGGATCACATTCAGGCTAATCAGAACAAAGAAAACCAGTAAAAACATCATCACATCGATCATCGGGATCAGTTCGATATGGGCTTTATTTTTTTTAGGCTCACTCCAGTTACGCATGGCACTCCCTCCCAAAAATTGAAGGGGCCAATATAGAAGTGCTTTGTTTATTTTTTGTTGCACATTTATTATTTTATTATCACAACACTTACACTTTTGTGAAATAAAAGCGCGATAAGGTTCAATGAATGGCGCGATATTTGGCAGCAGTCAGGGATAAATCATGTTTTCAGCATATGGGCATGCAGGGGTTAACAGGAATCAATTTTACTATCATTCCTGACGATTCATATCGACTAAAGATGGAGACATATTTCTGTTGATTTTATGGTGCTATGTGAATATAAATATTCATTTAGAATCATATTGTTATTTGTCTGTTGGGTGTGAGTTTTCACAGATCAAAAAATTGATGTTGTTGCCGTGAAAAACGGGTGTCGTCAGCGTTAAGCAATCGTTTTCGTTCAGGCGATTGGTTCAGGAAAGATCGTTCAGAAATAGTTATTGCCAGTACTTCATCAGTAATATAATTGCGTGATATCTACAAGAGTGATTATTTCTGAATTCGCCGATTCTCCGTGTCGAATTAAGGTCGTGGATTTGTCATATTCGGAAATACAGTTCCCTGATGCTCTGGCGGAATTAAGCGCTGCAGTGGCCCAGGGCCGTGACCGCATTACGCAGGTCAGATTATTACCGCCAATCTGAGCCGTCGCGTCCGTTCGTTTCCCCTGTCAGGCCATATCTGCGCACCATCCTATCCTGTATTTTTAGCCGGGAAAGGCGGTAAACTGCCCGCCATAGCCAGCTGAACAGAACACACCATGCAAAATCGCCTGACGATCAAGGACATTGCCCGCCTCAGCGGGGTGGGGAAATCCACCGTTTCCCGCGTGCTGAACAACGAAGAAAACGTTCGGCCGGAAACCCGCGAGCGCGTGCTGCAGGTGATTGAAGAGCATAACTTCAGCCCGTCCAAGTCGGCGCGGGCGATGCGTGGCTTCAGCGACAAGGTCATCGCCATTGTCGTGTCGCGCCTGGATTCACCCTCTGAAAATCAGGCGGTGCGCGCCATGCTGCCGCTTTTCTATCAGCAGGGCTATGACGCCATCGTGCTGGAAAGTCAGTTCAGCGTGGAGCGGGTCAAAGAGCATTTGCAGGTGCTGAAGCAGCGTAATATCGACGGGGTGATCCTGTTTGGTTTTACCGGCCTGACGGCAAAAATGCTGCTGCCGTGGCGCGATAAACTGGTGATGATGGCCCGCGAGATGCCCGGCCTCTCTTCGGTGTGTTATGACGACGCCGGGGCGGTGCAACTGCTGATGAAGACGCTGCTGGACAGACAGATTAACGAGATCGGTTTTATCGGTGTTTCCCCCCGCGACACCACCACCGGCCTGAAGCGTACGCGCGCCTACGAAGAGTGCTGTGAGTATCACGGGCTGGCAGCGCATATCGCACTGGGCGAGCTGACCTGGCAGAGCGGCTACGATCTGCTGCCGCAGCTGCTGAAACACGATATCCGCGCGGTGGTGTGTGCCTCCGACACTATTGCCCTAGGCGCGCAAAAATACCTTCAGCAACAGCAGATTAGCGGCGTGCTGGTGTGCAGTATCGGTAACCTACCGCTGCTGCATTTCCTGTTCCCGGAATCCTTCTCCGTGGAGCTGGGATACGGTGCTGCCGGCGATGCCGCTGCCCGGCAGCTGCTGGCGCAGCTTGAGGGTTCAACCGATCTGCAGCAGACGATTATTCGCGGAAAACTGGCGCTTTAACGCCGCCTTTCGGCCCGATTAAACCCTTACGATCCTGAAAATTTGTGATCGTTTCTGCAAAACTGGGAACGTTCCCATGACAGGGCGTAGCGGATCTGGATATTCTTGCGTCGATTTCAGACAGCCCCTGACCCGGCATTGGACACTTCCAGAGATAAGGCCACTTCTTATGAGTAAAGTTAAGCAACAGGATGTTGATCGGCTGATCGACCTTGTCGGCGGCAAAGACAACATCGCCACCGTAACCCACTGTATAACCCGTCTGCGTTTTGTCCTGAGCGATCCGAAGAAGGCCTCGCCGCAGGGGCTGGAAGAGCTGCCGATGGTCAAAGGCTGCTTCACTAACGCCGGGCAGTTCCAGGTGGTGATCGGGCCGGAAGTCGGCGACTACTACAAAGTGCTGATTGCCACGATCGGCCAGGCTGAAGTCGGCAAAGAGCAGGCAAAAATTGCCGCCCGGCAGAATATGAGCCTGTTTGAGCGCAGCATTTCGCACTTCGCGGAGATCTTCTTCCCGCTGCTGCCCGCGCTGATCAGCGGCGGTCTGATCCTCGGCTTCCGCAACGTTATCGGTGATATTCCCTTCAGCAACGGCCAGACGCTGGCGCAGATGCATCCAATGTGGCAGTCGGTTTACGACTTCCTGTGGCTGCTGGGCGAAGCGGTGTTTATGTTCCTGCCGGTGGCGGTGTGCTGGTCAACGGTGAGAAAAATGGGCGGCACCGAGATCCTCGGCATCGTGCTGGGCATCACTCTGGTGTCTCCGCAGCTGATGAACTCCTATAACCTCGGGCAGCAGCTGCCGGAAGTGTGGAACTTCGGCTGGTTCACCATCGAAAAAGTCGGCTATCAGGCGCAGGTGATCCCGTCCGTGCTGGCCGGTATGGCGCTGGCGCTGGTGGAAAATGCGCTGAAGCGCATCGTACCCGCCTACCTGTATCTGGTTATCGTGCCGGTGACCTCGCTGCTGATTGCGGTGTTCCTTGCCCACACGCTGATCGGGCCGTTCGGCCGCATGATCGGTGACGGCGTGGCGTTCGCGGTGAAAAGCGTGATGACCGGCAGTTTTGCGCCGATTGGTGCGACGCTGTTCGGCTTCCTCTACGCGCCGCTGGTGATTACCGGCGTGCATCAGACCACGCTGGCGATCGATATGCAGATGGTGCAGAGCACCGGCGGCACGCCGGTCTGGCCGCTGATTGCCCTGTCGAATATTGCCCAGGGTGCGGCGGTAGTGGGCGTGATTATCGTCAGTAAAAAACATAACGAACGTGAAATCTCGGTTCCGGCGGCGATCTCCGCGTTCCTCGGTGTGACCGAACCGGCCATGTACGGCATCAATCTGAAATACCGTTTCCCGATGCTGTGCGCGATGATCGGCTCCGCCGTGGCGGCGCTGATCTGCGGACTGGCAGGCGTGACGGCGAACGGTATTGGCGTCGGCGGCCTGCCGGGCATCCTCTCTATCAAGCCGCAGTTCTGGAGCGTTTACGCGCTGGCGATGCTGGCAGCAACTGTTATCCCGATTATTTTGACCGTGCTGGTTTACCAGCGTAAGGCGCGCCGCGACGCGCTGGCCGCGGTGTAGTGGTATTTAATAAGGAACAGGCAATGAGTAACGAAGTGCAGTGGTGGAAGAACGGAACCATCTACCAGATTTACCCAAAAAGTTTTCAGGACACCACTGGCAGCGGCACGGGCGATATCAGCGGCATTATCAACCGGCTGGATTATCTGCAAACGCTGGGCGTGGACGCGCTGTGGCTGACGCCGATTTACCTGTCGCCGCAGGTGGATAACGGCTACGACGTGGCCGATTACTGCGCCATCGACCCGGCCTACGGCACCATGGAACAGTTCGAGCAGCTGACGGCGGAAGCGCATCGGCGCGGTATTCGCATCGTGATGGATATGGTGTTTAACCACACCTCAACGCATCACGAGTGGTTCCTCAAGTCGCAGGATCGCGACAGCGAGTTCCGCCCGTTCTACATCTGGCGGGATGCGGCCGAAAACGGCGGGCCGCCGAACAACTGGCGATCCAAGTTTGGCGGCGGGGCCTGGCAGTGGCACGAAGCGAGCGGGCAGTACTATCTGCACCTGTTTGCTACCGAACAGGCAGACCTGAACTGGGAGCATCCGCCGGTGCGCGAAGCGCTGAAGCAGGTTTGCCGCTTCTGGGCACAGAAGGGCGTTGACGGCCTGCGGCTGGACGTGGTGAATCTGGTCTCGAAGCAGCAGGATTATCTGCCGGATGACGTGGGCGACGGCCGCCGTTTTTACACCGACGGGCCGCGTATTCACGATTTTCTGCACGAGTTCAGCACCGATGTGTTTCAGCCGCTGGGCCTGATGACCGTGGGCGAGATGTCATCTACCCGGCTGGAGGACTGCCGCCGCTACGCCGCCAATGACGGCAGCGAGCTGTCGATGACCTTTAATTTCCACCATCTGAAAGTGGACTATCCCAACGGCAATAAGTGGACCGACGCCGCGCCGGATTACGTGCTGCTGAAGCAGATATTCCGCGAGTGGCAGCAGGGGATGCACGGCCACGCCTGGAACGCGCTGTTCTGGTGTAACCACGATCAGCCGCGCATCGTTTCGCGCTTTGGCGATGAGGGTGAGCTGCGTGTCACCTCGGCGAAGATGCTGGCGATGGTGCTGCACGGGATGCAGGGCACGCCGTATATTTATCAGGGCGAAGAGATCGGCATGACCAATCCGGGCTTCACCCGCCTTGAACAGTATCGCGATGTGGAAAGCCTGAATATGTACGCCGAGCTGAAGAGTACCGGGCACAGCGATGAGGAGCTGCTGCGCATTCTGGCGCGTAAATCCCGCGATAACAGCCGCACGCCGATGCAGTGGAGCGCCGATGCGCAGGCCGGATTCAGCGCCGGTACGCCGTGGATCCCGGTGGCGCATAACGCCAGCCAGATCAACGTGGAGCAGGCGCTGGCCGATCACGACTCGGTGTTTTATCACTATCAGCGGCTGATTCAGCTGCGTAAAAACGAGCCGCTGCTGACCGAGGGCGATTACCAGGATCTGCTGCCCGATCATCCGTTTATCTGGTGCTATACCCGTTCCGCCGGGGGGAAAACCCTGCGCGTGCTGGCGAATCTGAGCGGTGAAGAGCAGGCGGTGACGCTGCCTGCGCTAAGCGGTGAAGTGCTGCTGCATAACTACGAGGATGCTGCGACGAAGGGCCGCCTGCGTCCTTACGAGTGTATCTGGCAACTGGCGGACTGACGGCTTAATGCGGCGCTTCCGGCTGACCGGAACGCCGCATCAACGATTAATCGGCCTGCTGGAATTCGCTGGCCATCAGCTGCTGGCAGGCATCGGTAGATTTTGCCTGCTGGCGCTGTTCCGGCGACAGCGACTGCCAGCTGTTAACCACTTCTTCGGCAATCTCCTGATCGAACTCGTCTTTATTCAGCGCCGACGGTGATTCGCCGCGCATGCTCATCTCTTTAATTTTTTGCAGGTAATAGTCCGCTGACGCTTCCGGCTGTTTGACCACTACGCTGCACAGATGGTTGATATAGCTGGCCTGGGTTTGCTGCTCGTCCGCCGCGCTGGCAGAGGCCGCGGTGAAAAGTAAGAGGATGGGGAGTAGAAATTTCATAACATCTCCTGCGGTGGCCCGTCTCCGGGGAGTTTACAAGGCTGGTCAGCTTCAGCTGTGACAGCAGTCAGTATGGGGCAACACGGGTGAAAATGCTGCTGCATTACCACCCGCTACGTCAAAATCAGTGTCAGTGCCAGCGTCGAACTTAATCCTGTTCAGGAGTTTTCTTTGTCTCTTCCGTTTTATCTTCTGCTTTTTCCGGCTCTTCCGGTGCCGCGTGGTTATGCGTTGGTTTCAGCAGCTGGATATCGAGGATCACATAGGTCATGGTACTGATAAACAGCGAGATCACGCTGCCCATCACGCCGCTGGTGGTGAAGGTCAGATAGTTATAAATCACCAGCCATGTCAGACCGATAAACAGCGCCAGCGCGGTGGCAATCGCCGGGCTGGAATAGTCGCTGGCCCCTGAACTGCGGGCGTTCACGGCGGTAAACAGGCTGCCGGAGCTCTGAGACTCCAGCGCGTGGATGGCCCGGTCCCAGCTTTCCGTACGGCGGGCGCTGGTTTTACAGTGGAACAGGTACAGAATGGCAATAAAGTAGCCGGAAAAAGCGATCAGCACCGGAATGGCTTCCAGCGCATATTCAATGCTTTTATGGCCGTGGCTGGCATTCCCGGCGGAGAGATCCAGCGTCAGCGATGCGCCCAGCGCGGCATAGAGAAAAACAAACAGCGCCAGGAAAGTGATGGCGTGCTGCCAGAACAGCGTCGACTCGCGGTTTTTCTGCCCGACGGCGGTGGTCAGGGCCTGTTGAATTTTCACCGTTCGCCGCTCGTCGTGTTCGCCTTCGGCCTCGTTTTCAAAAAATGCCTGCATAAACTCTGCATCAGCCTGCTCTGTAACCACTTTCATCCCTTGCCTCAATAACAGTTAATTAACGTTCATAGGGTAGCAACGGAACAGGCGTTGTGGAACCCGTAACGATCTCAGTTCATTTCCCCTGAATTAATGTGATTACCCTCTAAGAAAACGATTCTGCCTGGCGGGTGATAACGGCATTTTAGTAATTAACAAAACATTAACATGATGAATTTAAAACGCTTAACGCACGTTTCATCCGTGAAATGCGCTCAATTTTCGTGCATTGCAATTTTTATTGCTCCGATCTTATTATTGGAAAAAATGGTGCGAAGTCCTGCTGACAGGCAGGGCCATTTTTAAATAACGGCAGTTGATAATAAACCTTCGTAGTCGGTTAACGCCGATTAACCCATTAATGTGGAAGGCAATAATGAAAAAATCACTCTTACTCTGTCTGACCCTTCTCACGCTCAGCCCGGCCGCTTTTGCCGTTCAGGTGGGCGTCAGCATCGCACAAATGGATGATGTCTTCCTGTCCCGCCTGCGGGGATACGTGCTGGACCAAAGCAAAACCTACCCCGATATGAAAGTGCAGTTTGAAGATGCGCAGGGCGCGGTCGATAAGCAGCTGAGCCAGGTACAGAATTTTATCAACGGTAAGGTTGATGTGATTATCGTCAACCCGGTGGATACCCAGGGCACTAAAAACATGAGCGAGGCCGCCAGAAAGGCCAAAATTCCGCTGATTTATCTCAACCGTATGCCGTCGGACTCGAAAATGGGGGACGGCGTCAGCTATATCGGCAGCGATGAGGTGGAAGCGGGCAGGCTGCAAATGGAGTATCTGGCCGAGATGGTGAAGGATCGTAAAAGCGTCAACGTGGCGATCATGAAAGGGCTGCTGAGCAACGATGCGACCCGCTTCAGAACCCAGGGCGCGAAAGAGGTCATCGCCAAACACCCGAATATGCACGTGACGCTGGAAGATACCGCCAAATGGATGCGTGAAGACGGTATGAACCTGATGAACAACTGGCTCCTCGCCGGGGACAAAATCGACATTCTGTCCGCGAACGCCGATGAAATGGCGATTGGAGCGGCGATGGCGATTAAGAGTAACGGTCTGAAGCCCGGTAAAGACATTCTGGTCGGCGGCACCGACGGCGGTCCGAACGGGTTGCAGGCGATTAAAACCGGCCTGCTGACCGTCACCGTGTTCCAGGATGCGAAATCACAGGCCTACGGCGCGGTAGATATGGCCGAGACAGCCGCGAAAGGCGGCAAAGTTGAGGACATTAAATTCATTCCATTCCAGCAGGTTACGCCGCAGAACTATCAGCAGTTTATGACGAAGTAATGATTTTTAGTGGGGTTATTTGCACCTGCGTTTCCCGCAGGTGCCTTTTTCTACAGGAGCCACAATGAAGACAATTAAAGGTCCTGGTGTATTCCTGGCGCAGTTTGCCGGAGACAGCGCACCTTACAATACGCTGGCCGGTATGGCGGCATGGGCGGCGGAGAAAGGATTTAAGGGCGTGGAGATCCCCACCTGGGATACGCGGCTGATCGATCTGGCGCGCGCGGCGGAAAGCCAGACCTACGTCGATGACATTCTCGGCATCCTCGCCGAACACGATCTGACACTCACCGATTTAGCCAGCCATTTGCAGGGGCAGCTGGTGGCGCTGCATCCGGCATTTAATCTGCCTGCCGACAGCTTTGCGCCGCAAGCCGTGCGCAACAACCCGCAGGAACGCCAGCGCTGGGCGACCGAACAGCTGCATCTGGCGGCGAAGGCCTCCCGCCGTTTCGGTTTAAGCAAACACGTAACGTTTTCCGGCACGCTGCTATGGCCCTATCTCTACCCCTATCCGCAGTGGCCGGAAGGGCTAATTGAGGAGGGTTTTGATGAACTGACGCGCCGCTGGCTGCCGATCCTCAACGCTTTTGACGAGCAGGGAGTGGACGTCTGCTACGAGATCCACGCTACCGAGGATCTGCACGACGGCCTGACCTTCGAGCGCTTTCTGGCGAAAACCGGCAACCATCCCCGCTGCAATATGATGTATGACCCCAGCCATCTGGTGCTACAGGGCATGGATTATCTGGCGTTTATCGATCACTACCATGAACGGATTAAAGCCTTTCACGTGAAGGATGCCGAGTTCCGCCCCAACGGTAAAAGCGGAGCCTGGGGCGGCTATCAGCCCTGGAGCAGCCGTGCCGGGCGCTTCCGTTCGCCGGGAGACGGGCAAATCGACTTTTCCGCAATCTTCTCCAAACTGACGGGCTACGGTTTTGACGGCTGGGCGGTGCTGGAGTGGGAGTGCTGCTTTAAAAATCCCGAAGACGGCGCGCGCGAGGGGGCGAAATTTATCCGCGACCATATCATCCGCGTGACCGATAAATCCTTTGATGATTTCTGTAAATCCTGGGCCGATCCGGCGCTTAACCGTAAAATTTTGGGGCTTTGACCATCATGAAAAAAACACCACTGAAGGGGCGGCGCATTCGCCTGGGGATGGTCGGCGGCGGCGAGGGAGCCTACATCGGCGGCATCCACCGCTTTGCTGCCCGGCTGGATAATCAGTATGAGCTGGTTGCCGGGGCATTCGATATCAATGCTGCCCGAGGGCATGCTTTTGCGGCAGAAAACTTTATTGCCGCCGACCGTTCCTATGACGATTTTACGGCGATGATCGCCGCCGAATCCGCGCGTGAAGACGCCGTGGATGTGATTGCTATCTGCACGCCCAATTTCACCCACTATCCCGTGGCGCGCGCCTGCCTGGAGGCGGGGATCGATGTGATTTGCGAAAAGCCGCTGACCAGCACGCTGGAGGATGCGGAGCTGCTGGCCGAAGTGGTTCAGCGTACCGGCGGCTTCCTCGGCGTCACCTATACCTATGCGGGCTATCCGCTGATTGCCGAGGCGCGGCAGCGTATTGCCGCCGGGCTGATCGGCCAGGTGCGTACGGTGCAGGTGGAGTATCCGCTGGAGTGGATGGCGACCGGCGTGGAGCTGAAAAATAATCAGCAGGCCGCCTGGCGCGTCGATCCGAAGAAAAACGGACGGGGTGGCTCGGTGGGCGATATCGGTACTCATGCCTACCATCTGGCGGGCTATGTGACCGGGCTGAAGGCCGAAAGCGTGATGGCCGATCTGGCGACGTTTGTTGCGGGGCGTGCGCTGGACGATAACGCCCATGTCCTGATCCGCTATGAGGGCGGCGCCCGGGGGATGTTGTGGTCGTCGCAGGTGGCGATTGGCTGCTCCAACTCGCTGCGGTTGCGCGTTTTTGGCGAAACCGGCAGCCTGATGTGGGCGCAGGAGCAGCCGAATGAACTGCTCTTTACGCCGCTGGAGGGCAACAGCCAGGTCATTAAACGCGGGCGCGACGACCTGGCAGCGTTAACCCGTTCCCGCACCCGCACGCCGCCGGGCCATCCCGAAGGCTACATCGAGGCATTTTCGAACCTCTACAGTGGATTCGCCGATGCGTTGCGGGCGCGTGATGCGGGGCAGGAACCGGGCCTGGCAGGCGCGGCGGTGCCGCAGATTTACGACGGGCTGAAAGGCGTGGCGTTTGTCGATGCGGTGGTAGACAGCCACGAGCAGGGCACGGTGTGGATGAAACCGAAGTACTGCTGATGCTCTGGGATCACTGACCGCGAAGGCCGCGGTCAGTGATTCGGCCAGTGCCGTTCCCCTCAAAGAGGCCTGAGCTTGGCCAGGTGCGTTAACGGCGGATGACCACCAGCAGCCCGCCTATCACCAGTACCGTTCCCACCATCTGTTCCAGCGAGATCGGTTCCTTTAACAGCCACCAGCTAAAGAAAATGGTCAGTACCGGGCCAAGCAGGCCAATCATCACTGCCCTGGCGGCACCGATGCGGAACACGGCGGCGGACTGCCAGAAAATCGGCAGCACCGTGGAGAACAGCGCCATCGCCAGGCACCAGCCGTAAACCGGCAGGGGAAGATTCAGCGCCGTCAGTCGATGGGTGAACAGGAAGTGAACCAGCGTGGCGAGGGTAGACACCAGCAGCGCCAGCACGGAGAACTTCATCGCGCCAAGACGGGCAATGGCCGCTTCCGACCCGGCACTGTAACCGGCATACAGCACCGCGCAGCCGAATACCAGCAGACCGCCGGTGATCACCGTGCCAATTTCGCTGGAGACACTGACGTCGTGCATAAAGGCGAAGATAATCCCCGCGTAGGCGAGCGCCATCGCCAGCAGCACCTTTCTTTCAAACTTTTTCCCCAAAAAAGCGACCCCGAGCAGGATGGTCAGCATCGGGTAGGTGAACAGGATCAGCCGCTCCAGCCCGGCGGAGATATACTGCAGGCCCATAAAGTCCAGCATGCTGGAACCGTAGTAGCCCACCACGCCGAGCAGGAACAGCCATCCATAATCTTTACGCGTCAGCGCCGGGCCCTGGCGCAGGATGGGGATCGCCATCAGCAGGATAAACGGCAGCGACATACTCATTCGTAGCGCCAGCAGGGTAACGGCATCCACGGGTGCGGACTGATAGGCAAGCTTGACGAAAATCGCCTTAAACGAAAAGCCAAAGGCGGCGAGTACGGCGAACGTAATCCCGGCTGCGCGGGATGGGGCGGATAGCGTCATTTGAACCATTTTATATCTGAAGAGTGAAATGCTGTCGGCGGTTCGATTCACGCCGAATAGCGGTTAAATCAATGCTGTGGTCAGGTGCCTGTCCGGCCGGATAATTTGTTGTTCTGCGTGTTCCTTGGGGTTTAGCGGGGCGTGTGTTTTGCGATAAGAGAGATAATCGCTGACGGTTTCTGATATGTGAAATCGTAATCATGTATGTGTCTGATATGCATTTTATATGATTCAAGGGCGGGGGCTTCGCGTTGAGAGCCGGGAGGATGGTCCGGCCTCAGCTGCTGCTGACGTGATAGCAGCAGTGGCGGTAAGCAAAGAGAGGGGGGCTCGGCCTCGGCGACTTCCGGACGGTCCTCGCGCCGCTTTGCGGTCCCTTCGGTTACTGCATTGTGCCGTGCGGATCGGCCAGGATTGAACATCCCTGTTCAAGCCCGACCTGAGCGCAGCCTCCATGCTGCGCTCTCCTGGCCCAATGCCTCCACCTCAGCGCTGCGGATTATCCGGCAGCCGCCGAGGCCGAGCCCCTGTTACAGTTGGCATCGCTGTTTGAAGATCGCGTGTTCGTTAATTTTAAGAGCCAGAGCCAGACTCTTTTTTCAAACAGGCAACGCAACAGTAAAAAGCAGACTGGCCGGGGTGCCGAACGGGCAATCCGCAGCGCTGAACGTAGCGAGGAAGCCAGGATTCGGCCACACGGACGTGGCCGAAAGTCACAGCCGCGCAGGACGCGCGTCTGTGGCGGTCCGACCGGCTGACGAGCGAAGTGAGGGCACCGCAAAGCGGCGCGAGGACCCGCCCGAGCGGTGCCCCGACCAGTCTAAGCCGTCACCCTATTCGCAGACGTCACGCCCTCATAAAACCCTCTGGCAAAATGTTGAATATCTCACCCCACCAGCGCTAAAGTTCGATATACAAAACCGCCATCCAGCAGGGCTCTCATATCCACAGCCTATCGAGAGAAAATGATTAACTTCCGTATCATCCGCCATATGTGGCTGTTCCTTGCCGTGGCCGAAGAGAAACACTTTGGCCGTGCAGCCAGGAAATTAGGCATGACGCAGCCTCCCTTAACCCAGCAAATCCAGGTGCTGGAACAATCGCTAAAAGTTAAGCTCTTCGACCGCTCAAAAAGAAACGTGCAGCTGACGCCGGTCGGCCTGGCGATCCTTCCTGCGGTGAAGAAGTTTGCGGAGCAGGTGGAACGGCTCGAAGTGGCAATCAACGAAGCCGTTGCCGGACACAGCGGCGTGCTGACGATCGGTGCCATCAGCGCCGCGATGCTGGACGTACTTCCCGGCTACATCCGGCGGATGAAGGCACTGAACCCGGATATCGTGATTTCCATTAAGGAGATCGACAGCGCCGAGGCGATTCCGGCGCTACAGAATGGCGAAATTGACCTGGCCTTCGCCCGCCTGACCGGTGAACAGGGGGAAGGCATCGAATCGCTGCCGATCTCCAGTGCGGAACTGGTGGTGACGCTACCGCACGATCACCGTCTGGCCGGGCAGAGCCGAATCAGCCTGCGATCGCTGATGAATGAAGAGTGGGTGATGTTTTATCGTTACCTCAATCCGGGCTATTTCGACAGCATCATCTCCGCCTGCCACAGTGAGGGCTTTTCGCCACGCATTCTCCATGAGGTCCGCTCCGTAGCACTACAGATTGCTTTCGTCGGCTGCGGGCAGGGCATTGCGCTGGTCCCGGCATCGCTGAAACATCTGTCGCTCACCAGCGTGGTGACGTTACCGCTGGAAGAGCGGATTGAAGTGGTCACCACGGCAGTCGCCTGGTCTTCTGCCCGCCCGAATCCGCTAGTGGAGCGGTTTGTTGAACTGGTGAAAGGGGAGGTGTAGCGGCCTGGCGTGCGGCCACCATCACGGACGCTCCCGCGTATCCAGTTTCAGCTGCATAAAGGTCAGATCCAGCCAGCGGCCAAACTTCATACCCACTTCATGAAGCTGGCCGCTCTGCTCAAATCCCAGCTTTTCATGCAGCGCAATCGACGCCTGATTGCCGGATTCAATCCCTGCTACCATCACGTGTTTGCCGTGTTTGCGCGCGTGTTCAATGAGGGCTGACATCAGCGCCAGCCCCGCGCCGTGGCCGCGTGCGTCTTTATGAACATAGACGGAATGTTCAACCGTATGACGATAGCCATCCCAGGGGCGCCAGTCGCCGTAGGAGGCATAGCCAATGGTCTCCCCCGCCTCGCTCACCGCCACCAGCACCGGAAACCCGGCCGCCTGGCGGTCGCGAATCCACTGAATACGGTTGCCGATATCCACCGTTTTCTCATTCCAGATTGCCGTGGTGTTCTGCACCGCATCGTTATAGATCTCGGTTATTACCGCTGCATCATTCTCAACTGCCGTTCCGATCTTGACCATAGACACCTCCGGTTTCATCTAATAAAGTGGACATATTGTTTACTATTTTATTTATCCACTATGTTAGATAACTTGTCCAGTAAAGAAGATGATATTAATCGCCGCATCGGCCAGCGCATTAAGCTGGAGCGGGAACTGCGAGGCTGGTCGCTGACCGACCTGGCACAGCAGTCCGGCGTTTCCCGGGCGATGATCCATAAAATTGAACGCGGCGAGAGCAGCCCGACGGCGACGTTACTGGCCAGGCTGGCGGGATCGTTTGATATGAGTATGTCCCAGCTGATTGCGCAGAGTGAGATGCAGTCGGGCACGCTGCTGACGCTGGCTCAGCAGCCGGTGTGGCAGGATCCGGAAACGGGATATATTCGGCGGCACGTTTCCCCGCAGCAGATCCCGGCGGATCTGGTCAGTGTTGAGCTGCCAGCGGGCGTATCGGTGCCGATGCCGTCCATCTCCTATTTGTCCCGCCGCCAGTTAATCTGGGTAATCAGTGGCGAACTGGTGTTCCAGGAGGGGGAAAAAACCTTTGAGCTGGAAGAAGGGGACTGCCTCGCGTTGGGCGATCCTGCCGACTGTGTGTTTATCAACCGCAGCAAGCGGGCGTGCCGCTACGCGGTACTGGTGCTGAAACCGCTTTAGGTTGCACCTTCCGGTATAAATTGCCCGGCGGCCTGTTTCAAACGTACAGTGCTCAGGGCAAACTCTGGATGCCAGATGCCAGATGCCAGATGCCAGATGCCAGATGTTGGATAGTTGCCAGCATCCAGCTTCGATTAGCCCGGCATCAGTGTAAAGCGGGTAACAATCTCAATCGGCACAAAGGTATGCGCTGACACCGGTTTCTGCTGATTCAGCGCAATCAATCTGTCTACCGTTTCGAGCAGCAGCTGCGGGATATTTTGCGACAGGATATAGTCAATTTTCTCCGCCAGGATCAGGCGTTCGGTAACCTCATTGACTTCATGGGTGATCACCACCGGTTTTATCGTGCCCTGGTATTCTTCCAGCGCGGCGACAAGCCCTTCGTTCCCTCCGGCAACGTTGTAAACCGCGCGGATATCCGGATCGTTTTTCAGCAGCTGTATCGCCGCATCGTAGGTTTGTTGCGTATCGTCATTGCCTGAAACCACTTCCAGTACGTTGACCGAAGGCAGGGTTTTTCTGATCTGCGCGCGGAAACCAATTTCGCGGTCGTCATGGCAACTGTAGGAGAGCGTGCCAACAATCACCGCCACGCTGGACTGAGGGCAGTGCTGTAGATGTCGGCCCAGAATAAAGCCAGCCGCCTGGCCCGCCGCACGATTGTTGATGCCGATATAGGCATCGCGGGCGTCAGGATCAAGATCGCTGACCAGCGCAATGATACGCTTTCCCTGTTGCTTCAGTTTAAGTACCGCTGCATTTATTACCGGCGTGTTTTTCGCCACGATAGCGATGGCATCGGCGCTCTCAGCCTGCTGTGTGATTAAACGCACCACCTCGTCGTCATCGGTGACCGGGCAATCGGCGATATCCAGCGTGACTCCCCGTGTCTTGAGCTGGCTTGCGATCTTCTCGCCTGCCTGTTTTACCGATGCGTTGTACTCCGCGCCGCCCTGAACCACCAGCGCAAAATGGGCGTTCTGTTTCACTACGGCAGGCTTCATATCGCCCGCGGCCTCCACCAGCAACGAGGCATAGGCGTGCTGAACGGCTTCAACGGTTCTGGGATTGACCCCCGGACGATTGTTGAGGACGCGATCGATGGTTGCGCGGCTAAACTGCGTAGCAGCAACCAGTTCTTTCATGGTGGGTTTACGGTTCATAAACAATAGCCTGCCTTCACGGTTCCATGTTCCTCATGTTACTCCATCTGTAGCCGCTAAGTCTTCGTAATACCTGATGATTCATAAAGGATCTGTATTTGTGTGACTCAGCTTAACGGTTGAAATAAGGCGAACCACCGTAGAAGCGCTCGTACTGCACCGCTTCCGTTTCGCCGCCGCCGGTATTGCCATATTTTTCCCTGTGATGCGTACAGCAAGAGCCGCAGAAAGCACAGATATACCGCCCTTCGTCGCATTTCTCCGTCAGATCCCTGTCATCAATAATTTCACTGCATTTATAGCCAATGCAGTGGTTGATATAGTGGCTGATGTCAAACTGTTCGCAGCCGTGGCTGGCGCATTTAAACACCGTCAGGCGATAGGCTGCCTGGAAAGGTTTACGGATAAACCCGTTGCTTGCTGCATCCCACACGGTAACCTCGACGCGGGAATATTTCATATTGGGAACCATCAGCAGACTGCAGCTGCGGCAGTTGAGGCGGGCAAACAGCTCTCTGATACGGTTAAACCAGGCGGCCAGTTTAATCGGTAAATCACGCTTCGACGGCTCACCCACGACCATATATTGCATACCGTAGTGTGCCAGCCAGTCATAGATCGAGAAATCCACAAACGCTTTACTGAGATCGGGCAGGACGCGTGGTTCCTCGCAGACTTTCGACCGGCAGAGGAAGCGGTTTTCTGTCGAGCCGTCGGCCTGTTTTGCCCGCCAGTGGAACGCTTCGCATGACAACCTGATATGCCTGAAGCGTTTTTGCAGCGATGTACACTGCGGAAACAGTCTGAAGATGGCAGGATGACCAACGGTGAATCTGCCCGAGAGCAGTGCCTGCCAGATCTCATGCAGGATCACGCTCTGTATTGCTGCTTCGTCGTTGCGGCCGATGAGCGGCAGCAGTTTAGCGAGAATAAAAAATTCCGGATCGGCGGATAGTTCCGGGCTGGACTCGATATCACTGACGAAGCTGAAATCCTTTCTGAACATCTTCTGCTTCAGCAGGCAGGGGGTGATAAAGTCACGGAATACCGGATGTTGGTACCAGTCGGCTTTTGAGGCAAACGCACGCGGATAAGCATCACGAATATAAGGTTCAACCGCCATTTTATCCTGGCCGAAGCTTCGTCGGATAAACTCGTCAATATCGCTGCCGCGATGCTTAAGAAGCGTTTCACCCGGCAGGCAGTTGAAAAACGCCAGATAGAGCGTGGCGCTAAGCGAAATTTTTTTCAGCAGCGTTTCTATTAGCGCAGACTGCGTGGGCGAAGGCGCAGGATGGTTTCCGGCCCATTTTTTCATCCATGCGGCGAACTGCTCAACATGTCTATCGATAAACTCGCGTGGCAGGGTGTCAGGGCTAATGTCTAGTGCGATCAGATCGTTAAAATCTTTGTGGCTGGCGATAGCTTCAAACAGCTCTGGATAATATCGACGCTGTTGAAACAGCGCTAACAGGTGGTAGGGGGCGATGCCGCTGGCAATCAGCCTGCTGACGACATCATCTCCCCAGGCCCGGACGAAGCAGGTAATGACTTTTTCTCGCTGCGGCCAGCCGTTGAACTGAATTTCGCCCTGGCCGAAGGCACTGAAGTAATCCACCAGTTTATCGGCCGTTGCGGCCACATCAAGCAGATGGACCTCATACGCAGTGGGCTTAGCATGTTTGCCCACACCTTCACGAAAAAGCACCGGCGAGTTTTCATCGGGCAGTTGGCTGCCGACAATCTCGCTTTTATGAAAGAATAGCTCGGCCCGGCTTTCCGATTTCAGGAAGCCAAACTGGTTCTCTTTGCCGGTCTTATTGTTCAGGCCGCCATACCAGAGCACGCTGCCCAGATACCACCTGGCACGACCTTTAGCGTTTTCAGCCATATTGCTGATTCCTTCTTTGGTATCGAACGACCGTTATGCTCTGCGTTTTTCCAGGCGGATATCACCTTCGTCTGCGGCGGTTTCGTTGCCCCATCCGCTATGACGATAGAATCCGGCTGCGCGCGTAATTTTACCCGTTTCCAGCCAGATAACGTCGTGCTGCCGGAACAGCTGATCTTCAGCAACCTGAACCAGTCGTTTGCCAATTCCTCTGTTTTCATATTCAGGAAGAACAAAGGCGGCAAACAGGCAGGCATCTTCCGGGATAATCATGGAAAATCCGACGATTTGCTGGTCTTCAGCCGCCACCCAGGCACAGGATGAATTCTGGATCATGGCGGTCACGGCGGCCCTGGTGATCCCCATTTCTTCAAGCTCTTCACAGGTCAGCGTATTTTCGCGGACCGAAGTGCGCACGTGAAACAGACCGTCGATATCATCGGGCGTTGCTGCGCGGATGGTTATTGTCATGGCGGTAAATCCTTTTTTAGCTGAAAACGACCGTCAGTCTGCCTGGTGTTAGCGGCGCTGTGCGACAATATCCAGCTGATATTTCTGCTTAATCAGCGTGTTACGGATGTCAGGCGACAATCCATCATCGGTAATAATCTGGCTAAAGGTATGCTCAATCGAGATCGGGTAGGGGTGGACGCTGCCGAATTTGGACGAATCCGTCAGCGCGATGGTCCAGGTGCCCCTGGCCATCACCGCGTTCACTACGTCGCAGCGCATCATATTGCGGCCGGTAAAGCCGGTGTCCGCATGCCAGCCGTCCACGCCGATAAAGGCTTTATGGAAGTTAAGCTGCTGGATGCAGTAGCGTGTTAACGGCCCGACCACGGATTCGCTGCTTTTCTGATACTGGCCGCCAAGGATAACCACTTCGCACTGCGAGTCGCGCAGCAGATGGGCGATAAAATGGCTGACGGTAATAATCGTCAGATCGCTGCGTGAGGCGAGTGCGCGAGCCAGCAGGGCATTGGTGCTGCCGCCTTCAATAAAGATGGCTTCACCGTCGCCGATCTGTGAAGCGGCAAATTCCGCCAGCCCCTGCTTGATTTTGTAGCGGGTCTGCATACGGGAATTCACGTCGTCACTGTCGGGTGCAACGGCGGAGCCGTGAACGCGCTTTAAAAAATTGTCGCGTTCCAGCGCGTTGAGATCCTGGCGGATGGTGACTTCAGAAACGCCGGTCAGCTGTGCCAGTTCGCTGACGCTAACGCTGCCTCTTTCGTTCACCAGCTGGATGATATGTTCGTGTCTGCTGTTCATTCAGGCTTTGATAAGGCTGGAATAATTCGGTTCAGTCTAACAGATATTCTTTGCGGCACACTACGCCTGTACCAGGCAGCGAGTATTGTGGCTGGCCCAAAACTTCAGGCCAGCCGTTTTGTCACTTATTCCAGCCCGAGGCTGCGCTTGCCGATGTTGTTCAAATCCGCAGTAGTAAAGCGCTGCTGCCAGTCGCGTTCGTAGTCCTCCCGTGGGAAATCGCCCGGCGACGTTCCCCGATCCAGCGCCTGTGCCACTTTGTGTGCGTAGGCCAGATTCTTCTCGCAGAGCGGTGCCGCAGGGATATACATCACGTTGCCCCAGCCCTGCTGATCGGTCACCGGTGCCACCGAGTGGATCACATCACAGTGCCACCACACCGAATCGCCCGCCTGCAGTGACGGGATGGAACTCAGCCCCTCAATCAAGTCAGGATGCCACTGTGGCGAGATCGGCAGCACTTTGCCCGGTGCCACGCCGCACAGTTCATCTTCCGGAACGTCGTCCAGCAGCGGCCTCAGCAGGACATAGGCCATCGCTTCCGGCACCGGCACCACGTGCAGCAACCCCTGGCCCTGCTGCATATCCGACAGTGCGGTCCAGCCCTGGAAGGTGCGGAAGGCAGAACATTTGGTCGTATTTTCAACATCATATTCATGAACCTCGGTACGATGCGCCGCATCCCACGGGTCGTATGCGTCGAATCGATTGTTGAATATTTTGCTGAAAACCTGCTGATAGGCGGGCAGCAGCCAGCGTTCGAGCGCGCCGGAGTCGGTATGTGCACCCAGCCCTTTTGAGGTGGTTCCCGGCAGGCGGCGGCGAATCCGGTCCGGATAGATGATGCTGACGTCCGGGTTAAACCACTTCACGCCTTCCGATTCGAATTTCCACAGGCGATTGAGGAACGACTGCGTTTCGGCCATCGCCTCGCTTTGCCGGGCTTCCATCTGCGCGGTGGACCAGTAGATTGGATAAATCTCCGGTCGTGATGCCTCCAGGCTGCCAAAGAACGTATCCCCCGGCCCGCGGTATTGCGCATCGAAATCATTGCGGTCCAGGTAATCGAGCATCGAGGTGTCCCACGCCAGGGTTTTATCACGCGGGAAGGTTTGCTTCACCACCACGCAGCCGCGCCTTTTGATCGCCGCGATCTGTTCAGCAGTAATGCGTTTTTCAGCGATATCCGCCCAGTTAATCACCGGCCAGGCGGTGCCGTGCTCGGCTTCTTCTGCTCTGGCATGGGCGATTTCAGTCGTGATTTTTTGCTTAACCTGATTAAAAAGCCCTTCAACATCACCGATCTGCTGGCGAAGCTGCTTTTTCATCAGCCGGATCAGGGCTTTATGGTCTTCAGGTAGGGTGTTAGAGGTGAAATCGCTCATCGTGACAGCTCCGCTTCAGGTGTGTTAGGCTTCGAATGAAGGCTTTATTATCTTCGTTCGTAATTATGGCGACGAAGCTAACAAAAATGCAACAAGTCTTGCGTGAGTCGGATCACGAATCGTTCACGTTCCGGGAACGGGACGATCCGCTTTGTTCAGGCCGATAGCGAAACGTGGGAGAGATGAAATGAGTATGTTGAGAGACAGTGCGCACTTTTTCCGCGACTACTTCAGGCTGTCCGCAGCCGACAGTGGCCGTATCTGGCAGGGTTTCAGCCCGGAGGCACGTTACGGCTATTTAGCGGCATTACTACAGTGGCAGATGGATGAAACCGATGACAACGGGCAGAGCTGTGAGGAGCGAAGCGGGCAGCGGCATGAAAATAATGGCGTCGGGAGGCGCATGAAAATCCGTATGAAGAACAGATAACCGGCCATGAAAAAACCGGGCTATTGATGGCCCGGTTTCGTGGTTTAAAGCCGAGAATGCTTGCTTAATATGAGTGTTTAGCCCAGTTTTTTCAGCAGCGCCTTCGCCACATCTTCCGAGCTGGCCGGGTTCTGGCCGGTGATCAGATTGCCATCCTCCACCACGAACGGGGCCCAGTCGGCACCTTTCTGATAGTGTGCGCCTGCGGCAATAAACTCATCCTCAATCAGGAAAGGCACCACGTCGGTCAGCTGCACCGCCGCTTCTTCACTGTTGCTGAAGCCGGTCACCTTTTTGCCCTGAACGCGCGGTGCGCCGCCGGTGGATTTCACGTGGCGCAGCACGCCTGGCGCGTGGCAGACAAAGCTGATGGGCTTAGCGGCGCGATCAAAGGCTTCAATCAGCGCAATGGAGTCGGCGGATTCGGCCAGATCCCACAGCGGGCCGTGGCCGCCGGGATAAAATACCGCATCAAAGTCCTGCTGATTGACCGTCTGCAGCTTCACGGTGCTGGCCAGTGCCTGCTGCGCCGCGCTGTCGGCCTTAAAGCGGTCGGTCATTGCCGTCTGAAAATCCGGCAGATCGCTTTTCGGGTCCAGCGGCGGCTGGCCACCGGCAGGCGAGGCCAGCACCACCTCTGCGCCCGCGTCTTTAAAGACGTAGTAGGGCGCAGCAAATTCTTCCAGCCAGAAGCCGGTTTTCTCACCGGTGTTACCCAGCTCGGCGTGTGAAGTCAGTACCATCAAAATTTTCATTACGGGTTCTCCGGTGATGAGGTAAAGAGTGATTATTGATTAAGCATAGCCGTGACGGCGGCAGTTTTATCCTGATACGGGGCGCGCAGACGTAAATTGGTGGTGCCCGCTTCATCCTGGACCACGACCGGCTTGGCGTGGCTGAAGCGGCGGAAACCGTGAATGCCGTGATAGGCACCGATCCCCGATGCGCCAACGCCGCCAAACGGCAGACTGTCGATCGCCGCGTGGGTCATCACGTCATTGATCACCAGCGCGCCGGAAGTGGTCCGCTGCGCCATCTGCTGCTGGCGCAGCGGATCGTTGCCAAAGTAGTAGGCGGCCAGCGGACGCGGGTGAGCATTGATGTAGGCCATCGCCTCACTGACATCGCCCGCATAGGTTTTCACCGGCAGCAGCGGACCAAATATCTCCTCCTGCATCACTTTCATCTCTTCGCTGACGTCGAGGATCAGATGCGGGGCGATTTTACGGCTCTGCGGATCGAAATCGGCTTCACCCTCCGGCGCCAGGCTGATAATGCGCGCACCTTTGGCGGCGGCATCGGCCAGCAGATCGGTCAGCCGCTGATAGTGGCGATCGCTGATGATGGCGGTGTAGTCCGGGTTATCCTGCACGGCGGGGAAAGATCGGCGGATAAAGGCGCGTGCGGCGTCGGTAAACGCCTCTTCCGCCGCCTGCGGCAGCAGCAGATAGTCGGGGGAAATACAGATCTGCCCGGCGTTAAAGGTTTTGATGGTCAGGGTTCTTTCGGCGGCCAGCTGCGGGTCGGCATCGACATCCAGCACCACCGGCGATTTTCCGCCCAGTTCCAGCGTCACCGGCACCAGGTTCTCGGCAGCGGCGCGCATCACGTGTTTGCCTACCGAGGTGCTGCCGGTAAACACCAAATGGTCGAACGGCAGGGCGCTGAACGCCTGGCCCGTGGCGGCATCACCCAGTACGACGGCCAGCTCATTCGGGGCGAAATAGCGTGCCACCAGTTCGGCCAGCAGCGCAGAGGTTTCAGGCGTCAGCTCCGACGGCTTGAGCATTGCGGTATTGCCTGCGGCGAACACGCCCGCCAGCGGCCCGAATGCCAGGTTGATCGGAAAATTCCACGGGCTGATCACGCCCACCACGCCCAGCGGCTGGGGTTCAATCCACGCCTGCATCCCTGCGACCGGCACTTCAGCGGCCTCCGGTTTCATCCATTCGTCCACGTGATCTGCCGCGTGTTGCAGCATCCCGATCGTGGTCAGCAGGTCGGCGGTCATCGTCTGATACGCGCTGCGGTGGCCGAAATCGGCGTTGATGGCGGCGGCAATCGCCGCATGATTATCGCGGATCAGCGCGGCGCTGCGCAGCAGGCGGTCGCGCCGCAGTGCCAGCGGGGCCGGACCCGCCTGTAAATGTGCCTGCTTCATGGTCTGAAGAATGTGCTGTAAGTCCTGCTCAAGTGTGCTGTGAGTCATGTTATTCATTGCCTTTCGCTGATTCGTAAGATGCAGCAAGCTTACCCGCCGTGGATTTTCGCCGCTAACAAGGCTATTTTTGCAGGGGTATAAATATTTTTATGGGGTCAGCATGTCACTGGTTCGCTTACGCACCTTCATTGAAGTTTACCGCCAGGGTTCCATTTCCGGCGCGGCCAGAGCGCTGAATCTGACGCAGCCTGCGGTTTCGCAGCATATCAGCGGGCTGGAGGTCGCCGTGGGCCGCGCGCTGTTTCAGCGTCAGCCGCAGGGCGTGGTGCCGACCGCCGCCGCGGACGACTTAGCGGCCGATATCGGCAATACCCTGGATACCGCCGAGTCGGCGCTGGCTTCTGCCCGTGCGCGATCGATGGACGTCAGCGGCACGCTGCAAATCATCGGCCACGCGGATTTTATGGCGGAGAAGCTGGCCGGGGAGCTGCTGCCGCTGCTGGAAAACGATATTCGCGTACATATGCACACCGGCGACGGTGAGATGGTGGTGCAGATGGTGGTGGAAGGGCACTGTGATTTGGGCATTACCGCACATCCGGTGAGCGATCCGCGGCTCAAAGGTGAAGTGATCTTCACCGATCGCGTGCTGGCGGTGGCCGCGCCCTCGGTGGCACATCGGCTACGGCAGCAGCCGGATTTCGCTCTGGCGTTACTTCAGGAACCGCTGCTGGCCTACAACCTTGAGCTGTCGCTGATCGACCGCTGGCTGGATAAAAACCTGATTAAGTATGACGCACTGTTGCCTGCGATGGTCGGCCAGGATCTGCGCGGCCAGCGCAGCCTGCTGTGTAAGGGCTTCGGCTGGACGGTGATGCCGGAATTCCTTTGTCGTACGCAGTTAGACAGCGGTGAGCTGGTGGCACTCGGTGCGCCGGTCGGTGACACGGAAATCCGTTACAGCCTGGTGTGGCTGCCGAGCGCGCTGCGCCAGCCGAGAATCGCTCATGCCCGGCAGACGCTGGTCTGGCGGCTGGCGAACCGGGAGGAGTGATCGGCGCAGCGGGCGACGGGCATGCGCCCCTGCGCCGGTCGGGTTAAGCCAGCGCGTGGTGCACCAGCAGATTAATCGCGCCACCGCCGACGATCAGCCAGATAAACAGGAACAGTCCCAGGGCAAACGGGCGGGTTCCGGCCTTCATCAGCTGGCTGATACGCGTGCTCAGCCCCAGTGCCGCCATTGCCATCGCCAGCATGACATTATCCAGGCTGTTGATGGCGGCCACCACAGGCAGCGGCAACAGGTGGAACGAGTTGAACATGGCCACCACAATAAACATCAGCGCGAACCACGGGAAGACGATGCGCTGTGCCGTTGTGCCGCTCTCCGCTGTGCCACGGCTGATAAAGATGCTCAGCACCAGCAGGAACGGGGCCAGCATCATCACGCGCAGCATTTTGGCAATCACCGCTGCGTTTTCGGTTTCAGGGCTGACGGCGTGGCCCGCGGCTACCACCTGGGCAACTTCATGCATGGTTGACCCGGTATACACCCCAAACTGGGTTGCCGAAATGCCCGGGATCAGTGAGGCAACGTGATGCCAGATCCACGGATAGAGGAAGATCCCGGCGGTCCCGAAGATCACCACGGTGGCGACCGCGACGGCAACCTTTGACGATTCCGCTTTCACCACCGGGGCCGTAGCCAGTACCGCCGCCGCGCCGCAGATACTGCTGCCCGCACCGATCAGCCATGCGGTCTGGCGATCGATACCAAGCAGTCGCGACCCCATATAGCTGGCAATCAGAAAGGTGCTGCTGAGCATCACCACATCGACCACCACACCACTCAGTCCAACATCCATCACCTGCTGAAAGGTCAGCCGGAAGCCGTAGAGGATAATGCCCAGCCGCAGCAGCTTCTGCTTGGCGAACTGTACGCCCTCATCGCACTGCGGGTGCAGCAGGGGATAAACCGTGTTGCCGAGCACGATGCCCACGATAATCGCCAGGGTCAGCGCCCCGAGTCCGAGTCCTGACATTACCGGCTGGTTACCCAGCCACGCGGTGCCGAGGGCAATGGCCAGCGTGAGCAGAATGCCGGGGATAAAGCGTTTAGCCGTGTGTGAATACTGTACCAGCGGAATATCGGTCATGATTCTCTCCTCATCTATAGGACTGAGGATGCGACTAATCGGTTTGAAAAAACAATTTATTATATCGTTATAACCAATCTGAATATCAGGTAAACGTACAGTTTTCAGGGTAATTGACGGTGGATCCGACAGAGTAATGCGTATTTAAGATGAGGCTGTTAAATGGATTATTTTTATAAAATACAGTTTGTTAGTTAAGTTTTTCGCCTTTTTTGGTCATGGGTAATGCCACGACTAATGGAGGCGGATTTGCCAAAAATAATCAACCCGAGCAATAATCGACCGGGTTCACAATTCCAGTGAAATCTTCGTTTTTGCCCGATATTTGAACGCGGAAAGATGCCTGCCACTCCTGTATATGTCATAGTATGACTGTCAATATTATTCAGCGCCTGTAGGTCGGAGGAAGACAGTATGAATCAGGATATTTCATCATCCGCTGAAGTGAAATCGGCGATTTTCCAGCCGCTTTACCTGCAAATCAGCCAGCTGCTGCTGGAAAGAATTGCCTCCGGCGAGTGGCCTGCGGGCACCTATATTCCCAGTGAAGCCAGCCTGGCCGACGCCTATAACGTCAGTATCGGCACGCTGCGCAAAGCGCTGAACGAGCTGGTGAGTAATAACGTGGTGATCCGTTATCAGGGCAAAGGTACGGTGGTGGCCGCCCATGATTCGGACAGCGCGTTATTCCGCTTCTTTAACGTGCTGCGTGAAAACGGCGAGCGCTCGCTGCCGCTGTCCCGGGTGCTGGCACGGCATCTACGCTCCGCCTCTGCAGAAGAAGCGGCGGCGCTGGATATTGCACCGGGCAGCAAGGTGATTCATATCTGGCGGGTACGCGATCTCGACGGGGCACCGGCGATACTGGAGCACGTCTACGTGGATGCGGCGCGTTTCCCCGGTATGGACCGTGAACCGGAGATCCTGCCGAATACGCTCTATCAGCTGTATCAGCAAAAGTACGCCTGCACGGTGGCTAACGCCCATGAACAGATCAAAGCGGTGAATGCCGGGCCGGACGAGGTGCTGCATCTGGAGGCCGCCGAAGGGGAAGCGCTGCTGCGCATCTGGCGTACGGCAAGGGATTTTCAGGATAAACCGGTTGAGTACCGCGTTTCCACCGTACTCACCCGGCATCACGCCTACGTCAACCAGCTCTGAGGCGCAGCTGCTCCAGCAGCGTGGCGGGCAGATCCAGCGTCTCGCCGTGCTGCCTGGCCAGAGCCTGGCGTCGTTCACCGGGCAGCCTTACGCCCGGCTGCTCCAGCATCGCGCGAAACAGCAACTCGCTGTGCTGCAAATAACCCGCTGAGAAGAAGGCCGGATTGAGCAGCAGCAGCAGTTGCGCGATGTGCGGTGGTTCACCCTCGGCGCTGAAGAATGAGCTGGCCTGGAAGCCAAAGTGGCTACCGGTCAGCCCCGCCGTCAGCAGCTCCACCATCAGCGCCAGCGCGGCACCCTTGGCCCCTCCGGCCGGTGCCATGCTGCCCGCCAGCGCGGCGTCCGCGTCCTGAGTCGGGTTGCCCTGGCGATCGATAGCCCAGCCCAGCGGGATCGCTTCCTTTTTCTGGCTGGCCAGCATGATTTTGCCGCGCGCCACTTCCGACAATGACAGGTCGATCACCAGCGGTTCTCCCTGCTCGCGCGGTGAGGCAAACGCCACCGGGTTGGTGCCGTACAGCGGCGCGTTGCCGCCCCACGGGGCCATCGCCGCCGGGCCGTTGCTGAATGCCAGGCAAAGTAATCCCTGCCGCGCGGCCTGTTCGGTGTAGTAGCCCGCCATGCCAAAGTGATGCGAATGACTGACCGCCACGCTGACGATGCCGAACTCCTGCGCCAGTGCGATGCCGCGATCAAGGCCGCGCTGAACGGCCGGGAAGGCCAGACCGGAATCAGCATCGACGTTCACCACCGCACCGCGCTGGCTGACGGATGGCCTCGCGTGGGCGTTCAGTTTGCCGCTAACCAGCTGGTCCAGGTAGTAGGGCAGCCGCGCAAAGCCGTGGGAGGGAATGCCTGCCCGCTCGGCGGCCATCAGCGCCGCGCAGGTTTCGGCGGCGGCCTGAACCTCCACCCCCAGCTTCACCAGCGCGCGTTGCCCCAGGCTGGCGAGGTCGTGCAGGGCGATTGTTTCGTGGCTCATCGTGTTGTGCTTCCTTCTTCTTCGGTATCGGGGAGTGGCGTATCCGGCAGGACAATTTTACCGGGACCGGCCCTGAGCTGTTCCTGCGCCTGTGCCAGATCCAGCTTGTTCTCCCAGCGGGCGATCACCAGCGTGGCCACCACGTTGCCGATCATATTGGTTACCGCACGCATTTCGTTCAGTATCCGGTCAATGCCCAGTACCAGGGTGATCCCGGCGAGGGGAATAATATTATGCGTGGCCAGGGTCGCGGTCAGCGCAATCAGCGCCGCCCCGGCCACGCCCGCCCCGCCTTTGGACGTCAGCAGCAGGATCAGCAGCAGGCCCATCTGCTGCCACAGGGTAAGGTCCGTATTGGTGGCCTGGGCGATAAACAGCGATGTCATGGTGAGATAGATCGCTGCGCCGTCCAGATTAAAGGAATATCCGGTGGGAAGCACCAGGCCAACGATGGCCCGGTCGCAGCCCAGCTTTTCCATCTTCACCATCAGGCGCGGCAACACCGATTCGGTGGTCGAGGTGCCCAGCACAATCAGCAGCTCCTCGCGGAAGTAAACAATCAGCCGCCACATGCTGACGCCGACCAGCTTGCAGATCAGACCCAGCACGCCGCCGATAAACAGGAAGCTGGTGATATACAGGCAGACGATCAGCATGCCGAGATGCTGTAGCGAGGTCAGGCCGTATTTACCGACGGTAAAGGCAATTGCGCCAAACGCGCCGAGCGGGGCCAGCCGCATAATCAGTTCGACGATGCGCATCAGCACCTCGCCGCACTGTTCAATGGTTTTGGTCAGGAAGGCACTGCGGTTGGAGGCCAGCGACAGCGCCACGCCAAACAGTACGGAAAACAGCAGCACCTGTAGCAGATTACCCTGCGCAAAGGCACCGATTACCGAATCGGGGATGATCTGCTCAAGGAAGCCTTTACTGTGTTCGCTGACGTTAACGTAGTGGCTCATCGCACTGTCGTCCAGCTTCGTGGCATCCACGTTCATTCCCTTGCCGGGCTGCATCACGTTGGCCACCACCATGCCGATAATCAGAGCCAGCGTGGTGATCAGCTCAAAGTAGAGCAGGGTTTTGCCACCCACTTTGCCGACCTGTTTCAGGCTCTCCATGCGGGCAATACCAATGGCTACGGTACAGAAAATCACTAAGGTGACTACCATCTTGATCAGACGGATAAAGGTGTCGCCAAGGGGTTTCATCTGAACGGCTAAATCAGGAAACGCGTACCCCACAGCAACTCCGGCGACCAAGCCAATGAGAACCTGGACGTACAGGTGCTTGAGAAATCGCATGCGGTTGTCCTCGCAGTGCCTGACGGCGGCGAACCGGTGAGGATCAGCGCCGCAGGCGATCGGGAAAGCAAAGCCCGCCGGGATCGGCGGGCGGGAGATTACGCACTTTCAAAGATACGGGTCAGAACGAACTCTCTGTGGCCCAGCGCCTCGGCGGCGGTCAGGCGGCCGTTGGCGGTGCGCATCAGGCACTCCAGCAGCGCATCGCCCGCGCCGTCCATGGTCATTTCGCGGCGCAGCAGGGCGGACACGTCAACATCGACATGTTCCGACATCGTCCGCACCGTGCGCGGGTTCGCGCAGATCTTAATCACTGGCAGGATCGGGTTGCCGATCACGTTCCCCTGTCCGGTGGGGAAGAAGTGCGCCACATAGCCCGCTGCGGCACAGAGCGTGACCATTTCGGCGGCGGCTGAGGAGGAATCCATAAACCACAGCCCCGGCCCGGTCGGCGTTTCGGCCTTATCCAGCACGCCGTCCACGGAGCATTTTTTGCCGATTTTCTGGATATTGCCCAGCGCTTTCTCTTCAATGGTGGTCAGCCCGCCTTCGATGTTGCCCTTGGTCGGCTGCGATTCGGAGAGATCGCTGGTCTTCCAGCGGTCAATCATTGCGCTGTAGCGATCGAACATAAACTGGAACTTCGTCCGCACGTCGTCGTTGATGCAGCGCGCGGCCACCAGATGTTCACCGCCGGTCAGCTCGGAGGTTTCCCCGAACAGCAGCGTATTGCCGTTGGCGTGCAGACGATCGAACAGGTTACCGACCGACGGGTTCGCGCCGCAGCCGGAGGTGGTATCCGACTCGCCGCACTTGGTCGATACCCACAGCTCGCTGATATCGCAGGTTTCACGCTGCAGTTCTGAAGCGTACTGCGAGAATTCCCGCGCCTTACGCGATGCGGCGCAGATGGTGTTGTGATCGCCGTTCTGCTCAATCCAGAACCCCGCAACCGGTTTTCCCGTGGCCTTAATGCCGTCGACCACTCGCTGGGTCCAGCCCGGCTCGATGCCGATGACGATCACCGCCGCCACGTTCGGGTTGCAGCCGGTGCCGATCAGCGTACGGAAGTGCAGTTCCAGATCTTCACCAAACTGCAGGCGGCCGTACGGATGCGGCAGCGCAATCGTACCTTTAATGTTGTTGGCCACCGCCTCCGCCGCCGCGTTAGAGATATCATCCACTGGCAGCACTATCACATGGTTGCGAATACCCACACGGCCGTTTTCGCGACGATAGCCTGCAAACTTGCTTCCCTGGATTTCCATAGTTACCACCTTTTGGTTTTAACGTTGTGAACGTGAAGATGCTCGCCCTGTTTAATAGCCGCCACCACGCGGCCAATGTCTTCGCCGTATTTGATCACCGTGTCATCCACGGCCAGATCGCGAATGGCTAACTTATGGCCAATCGGAATGGCATCCTTCACCGCAAATTCGATCGTTTTGTTTTGATCCATGATCCAGCCCGTCAGCTTCTGGCCTGCTTCCACGCCTTCCACCACTACGACCCCGACAGAATCGCCATCATCGTGTACGACAAAATCGATACTCATAACCGCCTCCGTTGTTTGAACAATAATGCAACTCATGTATATGACATATATTACATGACTTGATTAAAGCAAAATTTTTTCCGCGCAGGCTTAATTTTTTGCGAGGGACTTCACGAATAAAGGCCGATTGGGGCAGGGACAAGCGATGGCAAAGACTTAACAAAGGTAAATCGATTAAATCGATGATTGATATCACTTTATTAATTAGGTGATAACAAAATCGGCTTAAAATGTGATCGCGCATAAACTTCTGAAGCATGAAGCCGATCGCGATCACTTTTTGTTCGATTGTTTTTTGCGCTTCGGGGAAATGCTCATTATAGATATAGCCAAGTCATGTATATGACACAGGAGTATCGACGCAATGAACAGCCGTCGGGCACACTTAAACCTCGGAGATACGTATGTCAGTAACCTGGTTAAAAAAAGCAACGAAGACGCCGGAGTCCAATACTTCAGAAGCCCGTCGGGTGGTTGAAGAGATGCTCACGAAGATTAAGGCCGAAGGGGAAGAGGCGGTGCGCCGCTATGCCCACTCGCTGGATAAATGGAGCGGTGAGATCGTTCTGACCCCGGAACAGATTGCGGCGCAGATACGCGAAGTCCCCGCCGATGTTCGGCGCGATATCGACTACGCCATCGAGCAGGTTTACACCTTCGCCTGCGCGCAGCGTGAGTCGGTGAAAGATATTGAAGTGACGCTGCCTTCCGGGCTGATCGCCGGGCAGAAGGTGCTGCCGGTGAATACCGTCGGCTGCTACGCCCCGGCGGGCCGCTATGCCCACATCGCCTCGGCCTATATGGGTGTGGCGACGGCCAGAGCTGCGGGGGTGAAAAATATTATCGCCTGCTCCGGGCCGTATCTCGGCCAGTCGATCCATCCCTGCGTGCTTTACGCCTTTCACCGCGCGGGAGCCAGCACCATTATGACCCTTGGCGGCGTGCAGGCGATTTCCAGCATGGCGTGGGGGCTGTTTACCGGTACGCCTGCCGATGTGGTGGTAGGGCCGGGCAATAAATTTGTTGCCGAGGCCAAGCGCACGTTGTTCGGTCAGGTGGGGATCGATGTGTTTGCCGGGCCGTCGGAAGTGGCGGTGATTGCCGACGACAGCGCCGATCCCCGTGTGGTGGCCTGCGATCTGGTCGGCCAGGCGGAGCACGGGCATGAATCGCCCGCCTGGCTGTTCACCACCTCCCGCCCGCTGGCCGAGGCGGTGATGCAGGAAGTCCCCCGCCTGATTGACCTGCTGCCGCCGGTGGCGCGCGATGCGGCGAGCTGCGCGTGGCGCGACTACGGTGAAGTGATCCTCTGCGACAGCCGTGAAGAGGTGGTGGCGATCTCTGACCGCTATGCCTCCGAGCATCTGGAAGTGCATACCCGCGATCTGAACTGGTGGCTGGAATCGCTGAGCTGTTACGGCTCGCTGTTCCTCGGGGAAGAAACCACCGTCGCCTTCGGCGATAAGTGCAGCGGGCCTAACCACGTGTTGCCGACCAAAGGCGCTGCGCGTTACTCAGGCGGGCTGTCGGTGCATAAATTCCTCAAAACGCTGACCTGGCAGCGGATGCCGCGTGAAGCCGTCCCGCAAATCGGCGAGGCCACCGCGCGTATATCGCGTCTGGAAGGGATGGAAGCCCACGCCCGCACCGCCGAAATTCGCCTGGAAAAATATTTTCCCGGCGTCGCCTTCCAGCTCGGTACGCCGGTGACGCGCTAAGGAGAACCCATGCATATTGCATCCTTATTTGATTTACAGGGCAAAACGGCACTGGTCACCGGCGGCGGCAGTGGCATCGGCGCGGCGATGGCGGAGGCGTTAGCCCGGGCCGGTGCCTCGGTGATCCTCGCCGCCCGCCGCGAAGGGCAGCTGGCGGAAACGGCGCAGCGGCTGAATCAGCTGGGTCCAACGGCGCGCTACTACTGTGCCGACGTCAGCAGCGTTAGTGAAATCAATTCCCTGGCGGCGCAGTGCGGCGCGGTGGATATCCTGGTCAATGCGGCAGGGATTAATCTGCGGCAGCCGTTTGAAGAGGTCAGCGAAGCCGCCTGGGACCAGCAGCTGGCGCTGCATCTGAAAGCGCCGTTTTTCCTGACCCAGGCGCTGGCTCCGGGCATGGCGCAGCGCGGCTGGGGGCGGATTATCAATATCGCCTCGCTGCAATCCCTGCGCGCCTTTGACAACAGCGCACCCTACGGCGCGGGCAAAGGCGGCATTGTGCAGCTGACGCGAGCCATCGCCCAGCGCTGGGGGCGTGACGGCGTGACCTGTAACGCCATCGGTCCCGGCTTTTTCCCCACGGCGCTGACCGGGCCGGTGTTTGCCAGTGATGAACTGCGCGAGCGCCATGCGGCCCATACCTGTCTGGGGCGAAACGGCGAGATGGCCGACCTGCACGGCGTCACGCTGTTTCTTGCCAGCCAGGCCAGCGCCTATATCACCGGGCAAACACTGATGGTCGACGGCGGCTACAGCGCCGTCTGATACTAACTTACCAGCGCAGAGGAACACACTATGCAACAGCCAGCCAGCGGTAACCTGCGGCGCGTCACGGTGTCGAGCCTGTTCGGATCGACGATCGAGTGGTACGACTTTTTCCTGTACGGCACCGTCGCCGGGATGGTGTTTAACAAACTCTATTTCCCGGAGGGCGATCCCTTTATCACCACGCTGCTTTCCTACGGCGTGTTTGCCATCGGTTTCTTAACCCGTCCGCTGGGGGCCATTGTTTTTGGTCACTTCGGCGATACGCTGGGCCGCAAAAAAATGCTGATCCTGACGCTGGTGATTATGGGCGGGGCGACGGTGTTTATCGGTCTGATACCCAGCTATCATCAGATCGGGCTGTGGGCACCGTGCCTGCTGGTGCTGTGTCGCCTGATTCAGGGGATTGGCCTTGGCGGAGAGTGGGGCGGCGCGGTGCTGATGACCTATGAATCCGCACCGGAAAAACACCGGGCCTTCTTTGCCAGTATCCCGCAGGTCGGCATGTCGCTCGGGCTGCTGCTGGCCTCGGGGGCGATCGGTCTGGCGTCGTTCCTGCTGACGGATGAGGCGTTTATGTCCTGGGGCTGGCGCGTGCCGTTTCTGCTCAGCGGCGTGTTTGTGATTATCGGCACCTACATCCGCAATAACGTGGCGGAAACGGAAGATTTCCTCAGGGCGAAAGAGGCGCAGAAGGATAAGCCGAAGCGCATTCCGCTGGTGGAGCTGTTCCGCAAGCATACCGGACTGGTGTTTACCTGCATGGGAATGCGGCTGATCGACGGCGTGTTCTTCAATATCTTCGGCGTGTTCTCGCTGACGTGGCTGACCCAGACGCTGGATATTCCCCGTGGGCAGGCCATCGTGGCGATCCTCGCCAGCGCCTTTGTGATGAGCTTCTTTATTCCGTTCTGGGGCTATATGGCCGACCGCTACGGCCGCGCCAGAATATTCGCCATGGGCGCCACGCTCTCCGGGCTGTCTGCCTTCCCGGCGTTTGCGCTGATGCACGACCATGCGGATAACATCTGGATCGTCTGGGCATCGATTGTTATCCCGTTCGGCATTTTTCATGCGGCGGTCTTCGGCACGCTGTCCTCGGTGTACTCGGACTGCTTCGACGCCTCGGTGCGCTATACGGGTATTTCGTTTGCCTATCAGATTTCCGGCGTCTTTGCCGGTGGCCTGACGCCGGTGCTGGCGACCATTTTCTCCGAGATGCTGGGCGGCAAACCGTGGCTGATCTGCGCCTATGTGCTGATTATCGGCCTGATCAGCGCGGCCTGCGCGCTCTATTTATGGCGTCGCACCCACGGTGCCGGTCGTCTGGCGATGGGCCAGACCTTAACGATGAAGTGAGGAACGATGAAAGCATTAGTTTATACCCAGCCTTACCGGGTCAGCGTTGAGGAACGCCCTTATCCCCAGCTGGAGGACGGCAGCGAGCTGGTGCTGATCCGCATCGGGGCCGCCGGAATATGCGGTTCGGATATGCACGCCTTTCACGGCAGCGATCCGCGCCGCCAGCCGGGGCTGGTCCTCGGCCACGAGCTGGCGGGCGAGGTGGTGGAAAGTCAGTCTCCACGTTTCCGCATTGGTGACCGGGTCACGGCTAATCCGCTGATCGTCTGCGGACAGTGCGAATTCTGCCGCCAGGGGCGCGATAATCTGTGCAGCGACCGCCATATGGTCGGCATGGACTGGGCGGGGGCGTTTGCCGAGTTTATGAAGATCCCCGCCCGTTCGGTGGTGAAACTGCCCGATGGGCTGTCAGTGCAGCACGCGGCGCTGACTGAACCCGCCGCCACGGTGGTCCACGCGCTGAAGCTGACCCAGCGCGCGCTGCACCTGCCGCTGGCGGAAACGCGGGCGCTGGTGATTGGCGGCGGGGCTATCGGCCTGCTGACGGTACTGGTGCTGCGCGCCTGGGGCTGCCGGGATATTACCCTGGCCGAAACCAACGGCCTGCGGCGGGAGGCTGCGGTGCGACATACCGGCTGCGTGGGCATCAATCCGCTGGAAACCCCGGTTGAAGAAGCGCAGATGCAGCTGGTGGTCGATGCGGTCGGTGCGGCTCCAACGCGGCAGATGGCGCTACAGGCGGTGAAACCGGGTGGGGTGGTGATGCATATTGGCCTCCAGGCGTGGGCCAGCGAAATCGATATGCGCAAGCTGACGCTGGCGGAAATCACCCTGCTGGGCACTTACACCTATACGATGGATGATTTCTGCGTCACGCTGAAAATGCTGGGTGAAGGGGCGCTCGGGCCGCTGGACTGGGTGGAAACACGCCCGCTGACGGAGGGCCAGCAGGCGTTTGACGATCTGGAATCGCAGCGGGTTTCGGCGGCGAAAATCCTGTTGATCCCCTGAGCCAGGGGATCGTACTTTCAGGCAATCAGAATCACGCGAATGTCGTTAACGTTGGTCAGCGTCGGGCCGGTGATCAGCAGATCGCCGGTGGCGTGGAAGTAGCTGTAGCTGTTGTGGGCATCCAGATAGTCAGCGGCATTCAGCCCGCACGCCCGGCCCCGCGCCAGCGTGTCGGGGCTGATGATTGCCCCGGCGGCGTCTTCGGTGCCGTCAATGCCGTCGGTGTCCCCGGCGATGGCCCAGATGCCGCTTTCCCCCTTCAACGCGCAGGCCAGGCTGAGCAGAAACTCGGTGTTGCGCCCGCCTTTGCCTGCCCGTCCACTGGTCACCGTCACCGTGGTTTCGCCACCGGAGAGCAGTACCGCCGGGCCGGAAACCGGCTGCCCGTACTGCTTCACCGATTTGGCGATCCCGGCCATCACAATAGCGGCTTCGCGGCTTTCCCCTTCAATGGCGTCACCGAGGATCAGCGGGGTTAAGCCCAGCTGCCGGGCGGCATCAGCGGCGGCGTTGAGCGCCATGGCCGGTGTGGCAACCAGCCTGACCTCGCATATTGTCGGCGAATTATCGCGCAGCCTTGCTTCACCCCTCCTGTCGTCTACCTGAGAATAGCTCCGAGTGGCTTCAATGCTGCTGCTCTCTGGCGATCCGGGAAAAGTGGCCTCCGACAGAGGCAGGCTATGGCGTTCGCTGTCAGCCCGATCCCCGGCCTGCAGCACCTGACGCACCGCCTCAGGCACCGTAATACCGTAGCGCTCAAGTACCCTGAGCGCATCCGCAGGTTGGCTGCCGTCGGCCACCGTCGGACCCGAGGCGACGTCCGCCGGATTGTCGCCGGGAACGTCGCTGATAATCAGTGACACCACCCGGGCGGGGTGGGCCATCGCCGCCAGCCTGCCGCCCTTCACGGCGGAGAGATGACGACGCACCAGGTTCATCTCACTGATGCTTGCTCCGCTGTGCAGCAGTGCCCGGGCGATCGCCTGCTTATCGCCGAGTGTCAGTCCCGGCAGCGGTAGCGCCATTAAGGCGGAACCGCCGCCGGAGATCAGCGCCAGCACCAGGTCGTCGGAGGTCAGCCCGTGCAGGGATTCAACGATCTGCAACGCCGCTGTTTCGCTCATCGCGTCGGCCACCGGATGCGCCGCTTCGAGGATGCGAATGCGTCCTGCGGGAACGGCGTGGCCGTAACGGGTGACCACTACGCCGCTGAGGTCGACATCGTGCCAGGCCGCATCGACCGCCGCTGCCATGGCCGCCGATGCCTTACCGGCACCGATCACCACGCAGCGCCCGCGCGGCTTATCCGGCAGTGCGGGCGGGATTACCGGTCCGGGGCGGGCGCTGTCAACGGCCCGCATAAAGATCTGCCGCAGCGTCTCTGCGGCCTGTGGGTTATTCATCGTTATGCGCTCTCGGCGATGGGCGCTTTGGCGGTAATAAAGCCGACCAGCGCCCGGGTAACATCGGCGGTGGTGGCGCTGCCGCCGACGTCCGGGGTCAGAATGCCTTTGGAACAGACGTATTCGATGCCCTCCATCACCATCGCGGCGGCCTCACGTTCGCCCAGGTGTTCCAGCATCTGCACGGCGGTCCAGAAGCTGGCAACCGGGTTGGCGATGCCCTTGCCGGTGATATCGAATGCCGAGCCGTGAATCGGTTCAAACATCGACGGGAAGCGGCGCTGCGGATCGATATTGGCAGTAGGTGCCACGCCCAGACTGCCCGCCAGCGCCCCGGCTAGATCGGACAGAATATCGGCGTGCAGGTTGGTGGCGACGATGGTATCCAGGCTCTGCGGGTGCAGCGTCATGCGGTGGGTCATGGCATCCACCAGCATCTTGTCCCAGCTGACGTCCGGGAATTCCTGCGCCACTTCGGCGGCGATTTCGCCCCACATCACCATTCCGTGCCGCTGGGCGTTAGATTTGGTCACCACCGTCAGCAGCTTGCGCGGGCGGGACTGCGCCAGGGTAAAGGCGTAGCGCATAATGCGGGTTACGCCGACGCGGGTGAAGATCGCCACTTCGGTGCCGACTTCTTCCGGCAGGCCGCGGTGCGCGCGGCCGCCGTTGCCGGAGTATTCCCCTTCGGAGTTTTCACGCACGATCACCCAGTCCAGATCGCCCGGTCCGCAGTTGCGCAGCGGCGGCGTAATACCCGGCAGGATTTTGGTCGGGCGGACGTTTGCGTACTGGTCAAAGCCCTGGCAGATCGGCAGCCGCAGCCCCCACAGGGTGATATGGTCCGGCACATCCGGCGCGCCGACCGCGCCAAAATAGATGGCGTCGAATTTCTTCAGCGTTTGCAGCCCGTCCTCCGGCATCATCACCCCGTGTTTTTTATAGTAATCTGAACCCCAGTCGAAGGTTTCAATAGCGAACCTGAGCTGCGGGTTTTGCTGTTCCAGCGCGCGAAGCACTTCAACACCGGCGGAAATCACTTCAGGGCCGATACCGTCGGCGGGAATGGCGGCAATAGAGTAGTTACGCATGTTGTTTCTCCAGTTTGATATCAGTGAGTACGGGGATGGGGGGCATCAGCTGCCTGCGCCTGCGGTTTTTTTGCCGACAGGATCAATACGGTGATGGCTGAGATAGCCAGCAGTCCGGCGACAAAATAGAGTCCCCAGGTGTAGCTGCCGGTCTGCTGGCGGATCACGCCAATCATCATCGGGCCGACGAAGCCGCCGAGATTACCGATGGAGTTGATGGTGGCGATGCCTGCGGCTGCGGCCGGTCCGCTGAGGAACAGGGTGGGCATGCTCCACAGCGGCGGTTTGGACGCGCTGATGCCGACGGTGACCAGCGTCAGGGCGAGGATCACCGCCAGCAGCGAGCTGACGTTACCGGCATAAATCAATCCGGCGGCGGCCAGCAGACAGGCGGCGATCACGTGCCAGCTGCGTTCGTTGGTGCGGTCGGAGTGGCGAGCCCAGAGGATCATGCCGATAACGCCGACCACCGCCGGTATAGCGTTGAGGAAGCCAAGCTCCAGCGACGACGCGCCAAAACTGTGAATAATCTGCGGTGACCAGATGCCCAGCGTGTAAAGCCCCGCCGAGGTGCCGAAATAGACCAGCGCCAGGGCCAGCACGCGGCGATCGGTCAGGCCACGCCAGGCGCTGCTGTGGCTCTGTTTCGCCGCCCGCGCCTGCTCTTCCTGCTGCATGGTGTTTTGCAGCCACTCGCGTTCTTCATCGGTCAGCCATTTCGCCTTCGCCGGGCGATCGGTCAGCCAGAACAGCACCACCACGCCAAGCACCACGGCGGGAATCGCTTCCAGCACAAACATCCACTGCCACCCGGCGTAGCCGAACAGCCCGTGCATCTCCAGCAGTGCGGCGGAAATCGGTGAGCCGAGCGCGGTGGAGAGCGGCGCGGCGGCCATAAAAATGGCGGTCACCTGGGCGCGTTTCGCCGCCGGGAACCAGTAGCTGAGATAGAGAATGATGCCGGGGAAGAATCCGGCTTCGGCGACGCCAAGGAGGAAACGCAGCGTGTAGAAGCTGGTGGTGCCCTGCACGAAGGCCATGCAGCCCGATACCAGCCCCCAGGTGATCATCACGCGGGCTATCCAGATACGGGCACCGACTTTATGCAGGATCAAATTGGACGGCACTTCGAAAAGGAAATAACCGAGAAAGAATATCCCGGCGCCAAGGCCAAATACCGTTGGCGAAAAACCTAAGTCCTGATTCATCGTTAATGCGGCAAAACCGATATTCACCCGGTCGAGAAAAGCGATGAAGTAGAGCAGGATGATAAAGGGCACAATGCGCAACGTCACTTTACGCATAACCCTTTTTTCGAGGGACGTGTTCATAGATAAGTGCTCCGGATTGTGTAGGGGGTGTTATTATTTTGTAATCAAGTTCAGTATGCTGATTTGCCCGGGCAGATCATCAGGGCCGGATTATATAAAGTATTTGAATAATCTTTTGGCGAGGTAAAAGTGGATATAAATCAACTGCGTTGCTTTGTTGCCGTCGGCAAAGAACTGCACTTTGGCCGGGCGGCCCAAAGAATGGAAATGATGCCTGCGTCACTTTCTCGCTTTATCAAACTGCTGGAAGAGGACCTCGGGGTTCGGTTGCTGAATCGCTCAACGCGCAATGTTTCATTCACCGCCGAGGGAGCGATATTCTTTGACGAAGCGAATAATATTATTGAGCGGTTTGATGCGCTGGCGAGGCGATTTAAAGTTGGAATAAAAGACGATCGCCGAACGTTAAGGATTGGTGCAATGGATACCGCCGCCCGGGGATTAGTTCCGGCGCTGCTGAACTTATTTCTGGCGCAGCATCCTGATACCGATATTCATATTATTGAAGATAAAACTATTAACCTGCTGCCTAAATTAAAATCCGGCTGGCTGGATATGATCTTTATTCGTGCGCCGCAGACGTTGGATGCCTCTTTGGCGGTGCGCTTTATCACCCGCGAGCACTGTGTGCTGGCGGTGCCGGTCAGCCACCCTCTGGCGGCAAAAAGCAGCGTCTCGGTAGCGGATTTCAGCGAGGCAGCGATGATCGTCGCCGATCGTCGGACCCGCCCGCACAGCCACGATCTCACCATGAGCCTGTTTAAGCATGCCGGTCTGACGCCGCATATTGCGCAGTATGCCGAAGAGAAGCAGACCATTCTCAGCCTGGTCGCTGCCGGTCTGGGCCTGGCCGTGGTCCCGGCGTCCTATAGCAATATGAACGGTGACAAGGTGGCCTATATTCCGCTGGTTCTGGACGAACAGAGCAAGGGGCTGCCGCTCAGCGTGACGTGGCAGAAGGGGAACGAGGATGAATATTTGCGGGATATGCTGCGGCTATTGAACGAGCATAAAGGGGCGTTGACCGAGGGGCTGTAACAGGTCTGCGGAGAAAGCGTGTTTGTGGTCGGCCTTACCTGCCGGATTACAGATGGCTGATGTGATTCATCTGCTGGTGCAGGATGCGTACGATCAATATGTCTGAATCCCGGATGGCATAAAAGATGCTGTGTTGCTGAAATTCAATGCGCTTGATGTTCAGCACCGCCGGGTAATCACGGCCCATTTCAGGCATGCTGGCCAGAGTATGAAAGAATGCTTCCAGCGTTTCGGTGTAGCAGTCTGCCTGAGACTCGCCGAAATTTAACCACGTATAATCATAGATATCGGTGAAATCTTCAGCCGCACGTTGGGTGAGTTTATACACGATGCTTTAACTTCCTTTGTGCTGCAATTTCCGTGAGCGTCAGTTCGCTTTCGCCGCTTTCCAGCCCGGCAACAACGGCCTGGCGGAGCAGTTCATCGCTCGCTTCTTGTTTTTCAAGCAGCCTTAATGCTGAACGCATCACTTCACTGGTGGAACCGTATCGACCACTCTCAATCAGGCGGTTGATAAATAATTCCAGCTGTTCGTCGATTGTTACGCTGGTTGTTCTGGCCATAATGCCCCCTGTGTGAATTATTAACACAATAATAGAAATGCGTCGGGAGTACGTCAACCGTGGATTATCTCAGCCCTCTGCACTGCGTTTAACAGTGCGGTTCTGAGTGTGACCCTTATCACGTAAAAGCAATTTTTAACCATTATGGATATGAGTATAATTATCTAAGTCATTTATTTCATGGCCTTAGAGTAATAGTTGCCACAACTTCCCGCCTTGCAACTTCTGCATATTCAGAGAGAATAACCTGACCCTGCCAGCGTTACCCGCTGTGAAAATAATAATGTGAGGCTGTTATGCTGACCCACTGCCAGGATGACGTCACCGTCTATCCCGATTACGCCGCGCACACCGCGCCTAAACTGCTGTTTGTCTGTAAAACCCAGGGCGAAGAGTCCGCCATCCCGCGCGTTATGCATAAGCATGATGACCGGCTTGAAATCATGTTTGTGGCCAGAGGCAGCGGCCAGTACCTGATCGGCGGCCGCCAGTACCTCGCGCAGCAGGGCGATATCCTGATTTTTAACCAGGGCGTGGTTCACGATGAACGTCCCCACGTCAGCGAGGATTCGCTGATTTACAGCTGCGGCATCAGCCAGCTGCATATCGACGGGCTGCCTGAAAATCATCTGATTGGCCGCGATAAAAGCGCGGCGATCGCCGCAGGGGAACAAAGCCAGGCGCTGTGCGGCCTGTTTGATGCGCTCTGTGCGCAATTATTTAATAATGAGCGCCACCACGGGGTGGTCACGCATCACCTGCTAAATGCGATTGTGGTGATCTGTCGCAATATCTGCCTGGCGCGGCATGAACAGCTGGAAAAAACCGACGCCTCACAGGGGCTTTTGATCAAGCAGTTTATCGATGAGCACTACAAAGAGCCGATTAACCTGGAGTCGATTATGGCGGCGTCCGGGATCTCCCGTTTCTATCTGATCCACCTGTTCAAGAAGTTTTCTGGCTACACCCCCAAGCAGTACCTGATCCGGCGTCGGGTGGGTGAAGCGCAGTCGCTGCTGGTGAATACCGATATGGATGTCACCACCATTGCTGGCGAGGTCGGCTATGAGAGCGTTAACAATTTCCATCGGGTATTTAAAATGGTGGTCGGCATTCCGCCAACGCAGTACAAAAAGCTGTGGATGGAGGGGATTCAGGTAAAGGCGGGATAACGAGAAAGCCCGCCGTTCGGCGGGCTTGAATCTCGTTGCTGTCTGTGGATCAGATAGCCGGTAACACGTAGTCGGATTTCTCAATGGTTGCCGTGCGCTTCAGCAGATTCACCGATTTGATCACGCCTTCCATCCGCGACAGATTCATATCTTCATGCTCGATGCTCAGGGTCAGATCCGGGCTGGCAAAATGCGCCAGATGGTAGCAGAAGGCATTCCACCACGGTTCCGTCTGGCCGTAGCCCAGCGTCACGTAGGACCAGCTGCGTTCGCGGCTCTGCGTCATCGGGCGGTTATCCAGCGCCGTGGCGGTGGCGCGGTTAACCGTGTCGATAAAGGTATCCTTGGCGTGAACGTGATAGATCATGCTGCCCGCCTGGCGAATAAACGCCAGCGGATCGCCGCCCATCCACATAATGTGGCTCGGATCGAAGTTCAGACCCACCACGTCCCCGGTAATCTCGCGCAGCTGCAGGAAGGTAGGCAGGTTGTACGCCAGCTGCTGTCCGTGCAGTTCAATGCAGATTTTCACGCCGTAGGTGCGCGCCGCCTCGGCGGTTTTGCGCCAGTAGCCTTCGGCCACTTCCCACTGATGTTTCAGGATGGTCTGCGTTTCCGGTGGCCACGAGGTGACAATCCAGTTGGGATAGCTGTCGCCCGGCGCGCCCGGCAGGCCGGACATGGTGATGACGTTTTCCACGCCCAGCAGGTTAGCCAGCTCCAGGGTTTTATACAGGCAGTCGGAGTGGATCTTGCCGGTTTCACCCGGATGCATCGGGTTGCCGTTAGCGTTCAGCGCGGAGAGCGTCAGCCCGTTATCGTCCAGCTTGCTCTTCAGTTCCGCCCGGGCGTAGGTGCTGGAAAGCAGTTTTTCCAGGTTGAGGTGCGGGGCCGTTGACCAGTTGCCGGTGGCGAACTCGATGCAGTCAAGCTTCAACTCCGCCGCGGTTTTGATCACCTCATCCACCGGGAGATGGGCGAGGCTGTCAGACACTAATCCGATTTTCATCTTTTATCCCTCCAGGTTAACGCTAACGACTTTCTGCGTTTTAAACGATTCGATCGCCGCTTCGGCCAGCAGCAGCGCGCGCAGTCCGTCGTCCGCGTTGGTGGGTACCGGGCGGTTGTCCTTCAGCGCGGCAACGAAGGCTTTCCACTGCTCGCTGAACGCTTCCTGATAGCGCTCAAGGAAGAAGTGCAGCGGCTTCTGTGCCTGTGCGCCGAACTCTTCAGTCACCTTCACCAGCGTGGTGGTCGGTACGTTGTGAACGTACAGGCAGCCTTTCTGGCCGTGCGCCTCAATGCGCTGATCGTAGCCATAGCCTGAACGGCGGCTGTTGTTGATCACCGCAATCTTGCCGGAGGCGGTTTGCAGGGTGATCACCGCCGTATCGACATCCCCGGCCGCTTTGACCGTCGGGCTGACCAGCGTAGAGGCGATAGCCGATACCGATACCGGATCTTCGCCAAGCTGGAAGCGCGCCATATCGAAATCGTGAATGGTCATATCGCGGAACATCCCGCCGGAAACCAGCAGGTAGTCGTCCGGCAGCGGCGACGGATCGCGCGAGCAGATTTGCAGATGTTCCAGTTCACCAATCTCGCCGCCGCGAAGAGCGCGGTTAAGGTGGGCGTGGTTTGGATCGAAGCGGCGGTTAAAGCCAATCATAAACGGCACGCCGAGCGCTTTGATTTCAGCCACGCAGGACTTCACGCGCTCAATATTCAGGTCGATCGGCTTCTCGCAGAAGATCGCCTTGCCAGCGCGGGCGGCTTGCAGGGAAAAACCGGCATGAGTATCGGTGGAGGTGGCAACCAGCACCACGTCAACCTGCGGGTCGGCAATCGCTTCATCTGCTGAGAGTACGCGAGCGGCATACTTTTCGGCGAGGGTTGACGCCGCCTCGGCGTAAATATCCGATACGGAATAAAGCGTGGTATCCGGATGGTCATGAATATGGCGAGCGTGAACCTGAGCAATGCGCCCGGCACCTAATAAAGCAACTTTTAGCATGTTAAACCTCAACAGAATGGAATTAAGTGCAAAAACGTTTGCCCGTAGAGCAACTTTTAATAGTGAGAGAAAGAACGGCAGCCAATGGCATTTATTCTTCCCTCATGCGCAGGGCCAAGAATATATCTGCGGATTTTACGTTTCAATATATTTTATCGTGGAATTTTTATTTTGTTATGGCGGTAACATTTTTCGTCGGGTGCGAAAAATTGCTATGAGATAACCTGTTGTAGAATATATATAAAACTATCCTGTCGTCGTAAATTTGCCCTAAATCCATGGCGAAACTAGTGTTAAATTGGCGTTTCAATGAGGCAGTCACTGTGAGGTAAATGTTTATTTTTAGATCTTGAAATCAATGCGTTTATCTATAAACCGGATTAAAATCATCATCTTGTGTCTTTAATGATTTTGGTGGTTTTTTGTGCGCAATGCCGATCTTTGTGAAAGACTTCACAGCTCTTCACTGCTTTCAGCCGCAGAGCAATTTCTATCATTGGAATATAAATTTCATTCGTGATTAATAATAGAACAAACGGCGTGGGGTGTGCGTCGTTTAAAAAATGACTGATTAACGTTGGTATTTGTACCTGAAAACAGGCGGCCATTAATAAACTCAAGACGCTGCCTGACATTATCTGACTACCAGGATGAGATAATCACGATAGAAGAAAAACTGGCTCGACAGAATATAGCCACGCACGATCAATCCTCCGGGAAAAATATAAAACGCATTACGCTGGTGTCGACGATCGGCGGTTTGTGTTTTGGCTACGATACCGGAGTGATCTCCGGCGCATTACTGTTTATGAACCGCGATCTGGGGCTGAGCCCGGCAGCGGAAGGGTTTATTACTTCTTCGCTGCTGTTCGGTGCGGCGTTTGGCTCGCTGTTCGGCGGTATGCTGTCGGACCGCCAGGGACGCAGGAAAAATCTGCTGTGGGTGGCGATTATCTTTATCTTCGGCGCGCTGGCAACGGCGGTAGCCTGGGACGTTCCCTCCATGCTGGCGGCGCGCTTTATCCTCGGCCTGGCCGTAGGCTGCGCCTCGGTGACCGTGCCGGTCTATATTGCTGAACTGGCCCCGGCCAACCAGCGAGAACGGCTGGTGACGGTGAACGAGCTGATGATCGTCACCGGCCAGTTTCTGGCCTACTCGGTTAACGCCGGGATCGTCAACGCGTATCCGGAACTGAGCCACAACTGGCGCATTATGCTGGCTATCCCGGCGATCCCCGGCGTGCTGCTGTGGTTCGGCATGATGATGATGCCGGAGTCGCCGCGATTCTTCCTTCAGCGCGGCAAAGAGAAAGAGGCGCGCAGGGTACTGTCGATGGTGCGCCAGCCGGAAGAGGTGGAGAAAGAGATTGCCGATATTCGTCAGATTATCGCGCTGGATGCCAGCGGTCCGAGCATTCGGGAGGAGCTGAGCAAGAAATGGGTGATTAAGCTGATCCTGATTGGCCTGATGATTGTACTGGCAACCCGCGTTACCGGGGTGAATACCATCATGTACTATGCGCCGAGCGTGCTGAAATCTACCGGCTTAGGCGATGCCGCCGCCGTTACCGCTGCTGTCGCCAATGGACTAATCTCGATCATCGCCACCGTGCTCGGCATGGCGATTATCGGCAAAATACCCCGGCGTAAAATGTTCCTCAGCGGCCAGATCGCCGTGACCCTGGTGCTGGTGATGATTGGCCTGGCCTTCAAGCTGTGCTTCCACTACGAAGATCATAATGGCGTGAGCGTTCTGCAGGGTAACTTTGCCGGGGCGAGCTATATCATTCTGGCACTGATGTCGCTGTTCCTGGTGTTTATGCAGGGCTGGATTGCCCCGGTATTCTGGCTGATGCTGTCTGAAATCTATCCGCTGCGCATTCGCGGGCTGGGGATGGGTATTGCGGTGTTTGGCCTGTTCGGCTTCGATTTTATTATCCAGTCGCTGTTCCCGATTATGCTTAACGCATGGGGCGGTGGCTCGACCTTCGGCGTGTTTGCCCTGTGTAATGTGGTGATGCTGGTGCTGCTGTTTAAATACCTGCCGGAAACGCGCGGCCTGTCTCTGGAAGAGATTGAGAAGAGGTTCAGGGAGTAGACGAATCTCCCACAATGTACGCCAATAAACCTGGCCCAGGCCGGGTTTTTCCGTATGACATCTTTTAGGCAGGGAAACATAATTATGTTACTGTATTGCATGATTTTTGCCACGGAGCCTCCATGAAAAACGCGACCCCGCCCATGCGAAAAGGTGAAAAGACCCGGGAACGATTGCTGGCGGTTTCCGCAACGCTGTTTGCAGAAAAACAGTTTCACGGCACCCGTATCAGCGACATCGTCAAAGCCGCTGGCGTCACGCAGCCCAGTTTTTACAGCTATTTCCAGAGCAAAGAAGAAATCTACAGTCTGCTGATCGATAAGTTCGATCGCGAGCTGGAAGAGCTGGTGGCTTCGATGCTGATCGATGCCTCGCTGCCGAAGGAAAACGTGCTGGAAAACGTGTCCGCCAGCTTCCTCCGCTATCTTGAATTTTTCCACCGTAACCGCGAGCTGACGATGATCAGCCTTTTCCAGCAGCCGCAGGATCGGGAAACGCGCGATAAGCTGAAGCGCTGGATCGCGCGCAATATGCAGATTGAACAGCAGCGGGGTTTTTTCAGCCCGGATATTCCGGTGGAGATTATGGCGGACTGCTATCTCGGTGTGCTGCTGCAAACCATGCTGATTGCCACTGATGCGAAAGCGCTGCAACAAATCAGTGAGGAAAGAGGCCGCTTTATCTATGGCGGCCTGACGTTTCGGCGTTAACGCGGATTGGGTTCGTCAGCTTCAGCCCGGCTGGAATCGGCAGCGGGCGATAGCATCCCGCCAGCCTGCGTAACTCTGCACCATCGCTTCAGCCTGTTCCGGCCTCGGCACGATCACCGCACCGCCCTGTAGCGCGGCCAGGTCACGGCCATGCTGCCACCAGCCCAGTACTTTCCCCGCCATTACTGCCGCCCCTAATGCAGAAACTTCAGGCGTCGGTGCGCAGCGCAGCGGGCGTTGCAGCACATCTGCCTGTAGCTGCATCAGCCAGCGATTGGCGGTGGCACTGCCGTCAACGTAAAGCTCAGGCAGGGTATGACCGCAGGCCTGCTCCATGGCGAAGAACACATCCGCTATCTGGAACACAATCGATTCCAGCGCGACCCGCGCCAGCGTTTCCGGCGTGGCCGCATCGGTCAGGCCGCAGATCAGTCCGCGAGCCTTCAGATCCCACCAGGGTGCACCCAGGCCGGACAGCGCGGGCACAAAGTAAATCCCCTGGTTCGATCCGGCCGTTTTCGCCATCTCGGTCAGGCGGGTTGGGCTGTCGATGCCCAGCATTTTTGAAACCCAGGCCGCCCCCGATCCCGTATGGGTGATGTTGCCTTCCAGCGCATAGCGCAGTGTACCGTCGTGCCAGGCCACCGTAGTGCTTAACCCGAACTCATTCTGTACCGGGCGTTCGGTGGACATCATCAGCGACGATCCGGTGCCGTAGGTGGCTTTGATGGTATCCGCACCCGGCCTGGCGCGCGCATACAGCGCGGCGTGAGAGTCACCAACGCGGGACAGCAACGGCACGCCCGCAGGCACCCCCGCAGCGGCATCGGCGACGGTTTCACCGCAGGATTGCGCCGACGCGACGGTTTCGGGCAGGGCGGCGCGTGGGATATGGAACAGTTCCAGCAGCTCGTCGTCCCAGTCTTTTTTCTCCAGGCTGTAGAGCTGAGTGCGGGCCGCGTTAGCATGGTCGGTGACGAACACCGCGCCGCCGCTCAGCCGCCAGCTCAGCCAGCTGTCGACGGTGCCGATGCACAGTTCACCGTTCTGCGCGCGGCGATAGCCGTCCGCGATGGATTGCAGCATGCCGGTCAGCTTGGCAGCGGGGAACATCGGGTCAACCGCCAGTCCGGTGAGGGCGGTAATTCTGGCGTTCTGGCCGCTTTCCTGTAGCTGCTGACAAAAAGCTTCAGAACGACGATCCTGCCAGCTGATCAGTGGCGTAACGGGTTCGCCGGTTTTCCGATCCCAGATCAGCACCGACTCACGCTGATTGCTGATGGCAATGCCCGCCACCGGTGCACCGCTCAGGCGGATACACTCTTCGATGGCATCCTTCACCGCCCGCCATATCTGCCAGGGGTCCTGCTCGGACCAGCCCGGCTGCGGGTGAGACAGCGAAAGAGGGCGGCTGCTGCGTGCCACCACCTCGCCTTCACCGTTGACCGCCAGGACTTTGGCGTTCGTCGTGCCTTCATCAATCGCCAGTATCACCGGTGAGGTCATACATTTTCTCCGCGAATAAGATGCTGTGCCGTGCGGGCGATGCCCTGCGCATCAATACCCAGCCGGTCACGCGTTGCGGCGCGGTCGCCGGCGATCGCGTACTGCCCGTCCGCCAGACCCAGCCGTTTCAGGCGGATGCCCAGACCGTGTTCCGCCAGCACTTCCGCCACAAGGCTGCCGACGCCGCCGTTAACGTTATGTTCTTCTGCTGATACTACATACGACACGTCTTTCAGCTGTTCAAACAGCGCCTGAGTATCGCACGGACGTACCGAAGACACGGAAATCACTTTGGCAGAAATACCCTGCTCGTTAAGGATCTCAGCCGCGCTAACCGCCTCATGTACCGTTGATCCCAGCGCCACCAGCGCCACGTCCGACCCCTCGCGAAGGGTATCGATTTTACCCGGTACAAAGGCGTAATCGTCGTCGTGCAGCACCGGCAGCGCTTTGCCATCCAGACGGATGTAAACCGGCCCGGTGTGGCGTAGGGCATAATCGATGATTTTACGGCATTCCACCGGGCAGGACGGCGCGTAGATTTCAATGTTGCCAAAGCCGCGCATGATGGCGATATCGTCGGTACTGTGATGGGTGCTGGCCAGCGGGCCGTAGCTGGCACCGGCATTCAGCCCGAACAGCTTGACGTTGGTATTGTTATAGCAGACATCGACCTTAACCTGCTCGTTGGCGCGGGAAATCAGGAAGGGCGCGGCGTTACAGGTCACGGCGACTTTACCGCCCAGCGCCAGGCCCGCGGCGGTGCCGACCAGGGTCTGTTCGGCGATACCGACGTTAACCAGCCTGCCGGGGAACGCTTTAACAAACGGGCTAATTTTTGCCGTAGAGGTGGAATCGGCCACCACCGGAACCAGATCGATTCCCTCATTCACGGCGTCGATAAAGGCGTCAACCATCACGCTAGCCAGGTGTTCTGCATTACTCATCGTTCAGTTCCTCCAGCGCCAGCGCGATCTCTTCGCCTTTTGGCACGCGGTGATGCCATTCCGGCTGCCCCTGGATAAACGAGATCCCGAAGCCTTTTTCCGTATTGGCGATAATAACCTGTGGTTTTCCGGCGGGCTTTAAGCCTTCCAGCGTATCCACAACGTCCTGCATATCGTTGCCCCGGCACTCGGTAACATCCAGTCCAAAGGCACGCCATTTTTCCGCCAGCGGGTCGGTATTCAGGATGTCGCGTGTGGCACCGGCCAGCTGCAATTTATTTTTGTCGTTAATAATAATCAGGTTATCCAGCCCGTAATGGGCGGCAACCAGCGCGGCTTCCCAGTTACTGCCTTCGGCCAGTTCGCCGTCCCCGGTGACCACAAAGATGCGGCGCGCGTGATTGCTCTTTTTCGCTGCCAGCGCCAGACCAACCGCAACCGGCAGGCCGTGGCCGAGCGCGCCGGTGTTCAGCTCGATCCCCGGGGTTTTTTGCCGTACCGGATGGCCCGGCAGGCGCGAGTCCGCGTGCTGATAGGTTGGCAGCCACTCGGTCGGGAAGTAACCCGCCTCGGCGAGCACACAATAATAGCCGCCTACCGCATGCCCTTTGGACTGGATATAGATATCCCGATCCTCTGAGTCCGTGCGGTCCGGGGCGCAGTTCAGCACGCGGAAATAGAGCGCCGTCAGGATTTCAACCTGCGACAGGTCCGCACCGGTGTGCCCACCCGCCGGGCTGTTGGCGTTCAGTTCAATGATACGGCGACGGACGGCGCGAGCCTTCTTCTGCAGTTCCGGTACATCATATCTGAAGGGATTCATCTGCTACTCCTGAATACTAATTCATGCATGAATAAATATTCATGCGGGGTAAAAATAAAGACCGTCGTGAGCGGTCGTTCAGTCTTGAAACCGTATTAACTGCAGTTCGCAGGTTTTTGCTTTACTGGCTTGAATATATATTCACTATTGATTTAATATTTATTATTATGACATCAGTTACGCAGTCGAACTATCGGTTCAGCGAACAATTGAGATCGCGATCACAATTTAACCGCAGAAATTATCCGGTGTCACGGTGCTGACTTTAGCTTACGCTCTGCGCAGTAGGGATTGTTTAAATACGAGGCTTTATGATCAGGCAAAACGAAATCAGATTGATGGTAAAAATCGCCAACCTTTATTACAACGAAGGTTCCAAACAGGCTGAGATTGCCGCCGCGCTGAATCTTTCGCAGTCTTTTGTCTCCCGCATGCTGAATCGCAGCGTTCGCGAGGGGATTGTTAAAATCAGTGTGGTCCAGCCTGATAACGTCTTTCCGCAGCTTGAGCGCGGTATTGAGCAGCGCTACAGCATTCAGCAGGCGATCGTCGTTGACGTCGCCGAGGATGACGATGCGGCGCAGGTGCGCAAGGCCATCGGTGCCGCCGCCGCGCACTATCTGGAAACGCGGCTGCGCAACGGCGAGCTGGTCGGGATTTCGTCCTGGAGCAGTACCATCAGAGCGATGGTCAGTGAAATGCATCCGCAGACGGTCAAAGTTGATGGCGTGATCCAGCTGCTCGGCGGGGTAGGCGTGAACGGCAACGTGCAGGCCACTATTCTGACCCAGGACCTGGCAAACCGGCTCAGCTGCCGCGCGTGGCTGCTTCCGGCACAGTCGATTGAAGGTTCGGTGACCAGCCGCGATCTGCTGGCGGCCAGTAAGGACGTGAGCGAGGTGCTGCATAAGTTTAATGAAGTCACCACCGCCGTGGTCGGCATCGGCGATATGGAACCGTCGCAGCTGCTGCGCCATTCGGGAAACTACTACGATAAAACCATGCTGCTGTCGCTGACGGAAAAAGGCGCGGTCGGTGATATCTGCCTGCATTATTTCAACGCAGCGGGCCAGCCGGTGCTGAACGAAGATGAAGATCCGGCGATTGGCATGACGCTGGCACAGCTGAAAGCCTGCCCGCACGCCATTGCGCTGGCGGGCGGACAGGAGAAGGTGACGGCGATTAAAGCGGCGCTGAGCGGCGGGTATCTTAACGTGCTGATTACCGACTACCCCACGGCGCGCGCGTTGATGGAAGATTAAACGGCGGTCATACGCAGGGCGATACCGGGGCGGCCTGGCAGCGGCAGCCTGTCGCCGCTGCGCCATGTCCCAGTTACGCGCTCCACGGTCATGGCCCAGGCGTCGATAATCTCGACCGCGAATTCTTTCCCTTCCGGCAGCATGGTCAGCAGCTTAAAGCCCGGCTGGCTGTCGCCGAACCACAGCAGCCAGTAGTCGTCACCCATGTGACCAATGGTGACATCCCACTGCGAGTGGCTGCGGCCCTTCCACGGCGACAGGCGTTTTGCTTCGCCTTCCTCCAGGATGTTGCGCAGGAACGCAATACGTTCGGGGCTTTCTCCCTTGAGCTTGCCGCCGTGCGACCACCAGATAATTTCATCATCGCTCAGATAACTTTCGCCGTGGGTGACGTAGCCACCGGCACAGACCCCTTCCCAGGTCAGGTTCAGCATCTTGCGGCCGCTGATATTGCCCCAGCCGCAGTCAACGTCCCCTTCATAGCGGCATTCATCAATGACGATCGGCTTGCTGAACTGCTCGCGCCAGCCGGGAACAAACCACAGATCGTGGTGCTGGATGCTGGCGTGGGTAATCAGCGGGTCAGTCTGATCGTACCAGTGGTCGTTACTGGTGTAATGAATCGGCGGGTTATGCCAGTTATGGATGGAGATAAGATGACCGTAGGGATCGTCCGCTGTAATCTGCTTAAACACGCCGTCCCAGAACGACAGGGGCTTTTTACGCAGTAAGTCGAACTCGTTGGCCAGCGACCACCAGACGTTGCTGAAGCTGGAAAGACGCGCCACCAGATATTCCACGTAGCGGCGATCCGTTTCAGCATCCATCTCCGCAAAGCCCCAGCGGTCGTAGGGATGGAAGATAATCAGGTCGGCTTCAATCCCGCGATCCTTCAGCGCGTCGATCTGGTTCTCCAACTGGTGGAAGAAGGCACAGTCGAAGCGTGAAAAATCAAACCCGTCGGTGATATTGCCCGGGAACGGGAACCGCTGCGGTTCTTTAAAGTTATAGGTGTAGTGTTTGGGGAACACGCACATTCTGATTTTATTGAACGGTGAAGCCGCCAGCGAGGCCAGCGTTTGCTCCTGCACCGCGTCCGACTGATAGTTCCAGACGTAGGCGGTGGTGCCGAACGGATACCAGGCTTTGCCGCTGGCGGTGCGGAAATGGAAAGTCTCATCCGTTTCAATCGGGCCAGTAGCCTCAGCCCCGGCTGGCGTACAGTTTACGCTGCCGGTAATGCCGCTGAGGCTGGCGATATTGCTCTCGGTTCGAAACGTCCAGATGCCTTCGCTCTGTGGCATAAAGCGCAGCAGGAAACGGCCGCCATCATCGTAAAACCCGCGCACTACCTTCTGGTCATCGCCGTTGCTGAAGGTGGCTGTTACCCATGACTGGGTAAAATGCGCCGGATCGCTTTCTGCTTTAAACACGAATTCGGCACGTGACCATTTCGCGATATTAAGTGTGGAAGGGGAAACTAACATCTCAGGGTTCCTCTGCTTAGTGAATGCCGGGCTGGTGTGGCTGTGATACAGGGGCCTGCGCCGCCTGACTGTCATCCAGATTAAAGAACATCAACAGCACCACGCTGATGCCGTGGAAAATGGCGGGTACGCCGGCGATCAGGAAGATAATGCCTTTTAAAATCTCCGGGGTGATGGCAACGCCGGCATGATAGCCGCTCATGCTTAAAATAAAGCCCACCAGGCCACCGGCGATGGCCAGGCCGATTTTCATCGTGAACAGGGTGCCTGCGGCGATAAAGCCGGACATCTTCAGGCCGCTTTTACGTTCGCAGTAGTCCGCGCATTCCGACGGCAGCGCCCAGGCGGTGATAGCACCGATTTCAGCGAGCAGGACAGAGACTACCAGTAAGGCCACCGCCAGCCAGATGTTATCCGGGCTGACAAAGAACAGTGCCAGCGCGGCGATGCATCCTCCGGCCTGGGCCAGCTTCAGCGTGCCCAGCGCGCTGACTTTCTTACGTTTAATCAGCTGCAGGGCGATCATCGGCGCAATAATACCGGCGATAGCGGTGGCCGAAAGCAGCCCGGAAACGAAGCCGTCGCTGCGGCCAAGGAAGTACTTCACAAAGTAAATCGTTGCGCTGCCCTTAATCACGAAGGCGATTGAGCTGGTGATTTTGAAGATGTAAAAAATCACTACCGGGCGGGCAGACAGCGAGATGCGTAACTGCTGCTTAAATGAAACGTTTGACGCCAGTGATGCCGGTTTCACTCGTTCTTTGGTGCCGAAGAAACAGCTCAACATCATGGCGGTAGCCAGCACGGCAATCATGCTCATCGCTACCATGTAGGCCTGCGCTTCATTATCCTTGCCGTACCAGGCTACAAACATCGGCACCGTCACCGAACAGATCAGGAAAGACATCTTCGCCAGCGGGAAGCGCCAGGCATTGGCAGCCAGTCGTTCCTGCGGATCGCTGGTCAGCGCCGACAGTAGAGCAACATAAGGCACCACGGTGGAGGCATACATCAGGATCAGGAACAGGTAGGTGGCATAGGCATACACCAGTTTCCCGGTTGGGGAAAAATCGGGTGCCAGGAACACCAGCAGGCAGGAGAGGCCATAGGGCACGGCCAGCCACAGCAGCCACGGCCGATAATGCCCGTGCCGGGTTTGCAGCCGATCCGCCACGTTACCGATAAAGGGATCGTAAAACGCATCCACCAGGCGCGCGATAACAAACAGCAGGCCCATCGCCGCTGCCGAAATGCCTAAGACATCGGTGTAAAAATAGGGTAGAAACATCATCGTCATGCCGAGGAAGATATTGGCTGACGAATCTCCCAGACCAAAACAGATTTTTTCCCGCACGGACAGCTTGTGAACCGGTTCCATTTTTACTCCTGAATATATATTCAATAAGGATTATATATTCTATTCTGCGGGATACCGGTAACAGACTGCCAGAGGACAAAGTGGATTCTGGAAGAAGGGTCACATTATTTTTTAGTCAGTCAGATAACTTTGACAATGAAGTTGTCATTATCATGATGATATTTAATGATTTATTTTACTAAAATAAATGTTATTGGTAAGTAGTATTTTTGGTGAGGATGCTGCCTGATAACAAGGTGGCGCTAATTAAAAATGAAGTGACGTGAGAATGAAGTGTTACTATGTAGATACAGCGTAACGACGAGGTGCATAATGACACAGGCAACCCTGAATTTAAGAATTGATGCAGAACTAAAGGCCGCCTTTCTTGAAGCCGCTAAAGCGATGGACCGTAATGGATCGCAGCTGATACGAGATTTCATGCGAGAAACGGTGCAGCGGCAGCATGATGAATGGTTTCGTCAACAGGTTCAGGCGGGAATTGAACAGGCCGATCGCGGTGACGTTTTCTCCGCGGAATTTGTTGAGGCAGCAGCAGCTGAATGGCGTAAGCAGGCAACAAAGAAACTGGGCTGACAAACAATGGAAACTTTGATTTATCGCCTCAGGGAAAGTCAGAAAAAGATTGAGATACTTCGCGTGTTACATACCGCGCAACAATGGCCTTGATGCCAACAGTTCCTTCGAGAGCATCATCAGGCAGGCGGCCGCAAATCCGGCCGCCTGAGGGTTGTAAAGTTGGTCAGGCAGAAACCGCCAGACCGTCAGTTAATGGCTGGGGAACGCAAACTGGGAAGCTTCCTGCGCTTTCTGTTTTGGCCAGCGCTGGGTGATGGTTTTGCGGCGGGTATAGAAGCGCACGCCGTCCGGGCCGTAGGCGTGCAGATCGCCAAACAGCGAGCGCTTCCAGCCGCCGAAACTGTGGAATGCCACCGGAACCGGCAGCGGTACGTTGACGCCGACCATCCCGACTTCAATCTCATTGCCGAAGTGTCGGGCGGCTTCACCGTCGCGGGTAAAGATGCAGGTGCCATTACCGTACTCGTGCGCGTTGATCAGTTCGATTGCCTGTTCCAGTGAATCGACCCGCACTACGCACAGCACCGGGCCAAAAATCTCTTCTTTATAGATGCGCATATCCGGCGTGACGTGGTCAAACAGGCAGCCGCCGATAAAGTAGCCCTCTTCGTGACCTGCTACCCTCAGCGAGCGGCCATCCACCACCAGCTTCGCGCCGGATGCTACGCCGTCATCAACATAGCCGGTGACTTTGTCTTTGTGCGCGGCGGTGACCAGCGGCCCCATATCCAGCCCGCATTCGGTTCCCGCCCCGATTTTCAGCGCGTTGATTTCCGGGGTCATTCGGGCAATCAGCGCGTCGGCCACCGCATCGCCCACGCAGACCGCCACCGAAATCGCCATGCAGCGCTCGCCGCAGGAGCCGTAAGCCGCGCCCATCAGCGCGCTGACCGTATTATCCAGATCCGCATCCGGCATCACCACCGCATGGTTTTTTGCGCCCCCCAGCGCCTGCACGCGCTTGCCGCGCTTCGTCCCTTCGCTGTAGATGTACTCGGCAATCGGCGTGGAACCGACAAAGCTGATCGCCTTCACGTCCGGGCTTTCAATCAGCGCATCCACCGCTTCTTTGTCGCCGTTGACCACGTTCAGCACGCCCGCAGGCAGGCCAGCCTGCTGAAACAGCGAGGCGATCAGCAGCGTGGAGCTGGGATCGCGCTCGGAAGGTTTCAGCACAAAGGTATTGCCGCAGGCGATAGCCAGCGGATACATCCACAGCGGCACCATCGCCGGGAAGTTAAACGGCGTGATGCCCGCCACCACCCCTACGGCATGAAAGTCGCTCCAGGAGTCGATCCCCGGCCCGGCATTGCGGCTGTATTCTCCCTTCAGTAGTTCAGGGGCAGCGCTGGCATATTCTACGTTTTCGATACCGCGCTTCAGTTCGCCTGCCGCATCCTCCCGGGTTTTACCGTGCTCCTCGCCAATCAGCTGGACGATCTCCTCCTGATGTTCCTCAAGCAGCTGCTTAAAACGGAACAGTACCTGAGCGCGCTTCGCCGGAGGCAGATTGCGCCACGCGGGAAGAGCGGCTTTGGCGGCGGCAATCGCTTCCTGGACCGTGGCGGCGCTCGCCAGCTCAACCTGGCGGATGGCCTGGCCGGTTGCCGGATTGAATACCGGGGTGGTGCGGCCATCGGGCTGGCGACGCTCACCGTTGATCAGATGGGTGATTACAGTCATGGCATTTCCCTCAGTTAATGTGGTGCAGGGCTTCGCCCACGGCATCAAAAAGACGATCCAGCTCGGCAGGCTCGGTGTTAAACATCGGGCCAAACTGCAGCGTATCGCCACCAAAACGCACGTAAAAACCGGCTTTCCACAGCGCCATACCCGCATCAAACGGCCTGATGGCTGCGTCGCCGTCGCGCGGTGCCAGCTGAATCGCCCCTACCAGGCCGCAGTTACGGATATCAATCACGTTAGGCGCAGTGCGAAGCGCGTGTAGCGTGCGTTCAAAATGCGGTGCCAGCTCTGCCGACCGGGCGATCAGCTGCTCGTTTTCCAGCAGATCCAGGGTGGCCAGCCCGGCGGCGCAGGCCACCGGATGCGCGGAATAGGTGTAGCCGTGGGCGAACTCCACCGCATGCTCAGGGAGCGGCTGCGACATAAAGGTGTGATAGATCTCGCTGCTGGCCACCACGCCCCCCAGCGGGATCGCGCCGTTGGTCACCTGCTTGGCGAAGTTGAGTATATCCGGGGTGACGCCAAAGTATTCGGCACCGCTCCAGCGCCCCATGCGGCCAAAGCCGGTGATCACTTCATCAAAGATCAGCAGGATATTATGCTGGGTACAGATCTCACGCAGGCGCTGCAGATAGCCGCGAGGCGGAATAATCGCCCCGGCGGAACCGGAAAGCGGCTCAACGATCAGCGCGGCGATATTGGACGCATCGTGCAGCTCAATCAGCTTCAGCATCTCATTGGCCAGCTCCACGCCGCCGGTTTCCGCTATACCCGCCGTGAAGGGCAGGTCGGTTTGCAGCGTATGCGGGATATGGTCAACATCCATAAACTGGCCGAACATTTTACGGTTGCCGCCAATGCCGCCCAGGCTGGTGCCGGCAATATTCACGCCGTGATAGCCACGCGCGCGGCCAATCAGTTTGGTTTTCGAAGGTTGGCCTTTGGCGCGCCAGTAGGCCCGGGCAATTTTCACGGCGGTATCGGCAGATTCAGAACCCGAACCGGTAAAGAACACGTGATTCAGATCGCCGGGCATACGCTGGGCGATTTTATCTGCCAGCTGGAACGACAGCGGATGGCCGTACTGGAAGCCCGGCGAGTAGTCCAGGGTGCCAAGCTGTTTGCTGACCGCGCTCTGGATCTCGCTGCGGGTATGGCCCGCGCCACAGGTCCACAGCCCGGACAGGCTGTCAAAAATCTGGCGGCCTTTATCATCCGTCAGCCAGCGCCACTCTGCCGAAACGATAAAGCGCGGATCGCGATGGAAGTTACGGTTGGCGCTGAACGGCATCCAATGCGCCTGCAGGTTAAGTGATGCGGTATTAACGGCTTCAGACATGATTTTTCCTCCTGACGGGTGTAGGAAGAGTTTGCATTTAAGTATCAGTTAAGTTAAATGCCTATTAATGCATCTTTAGTTATGGAATAACTCACCTATATGAAAAGCAAATCTCTCGCCCAGGTCACTGACTTTGACCTCAAGCTACTGCGAATATTCAAAACTGTCTGCGAATGCGGCAGCTTTTCTGCCGCTGAAAGTCTGCTGGGTATTACGCGCTCGGCGATCAGCCTGCATATGAGCGATCTGGAAAAGCGCCTGGGCATGCGTTTGTGCCAGCGCGGGCGCGCCGGGTTTGCCCTGACCGATGAGGGGCGCGAAATTCTGCGCCACAGCGACAGCATGATGGCGGCCATTGAGGGATTTCGTCAGCAGGTGAACCAGATGCACAAGCAGCTGCGCGGTGAATTTAACATCGGCATTATCAATAACCTGGTGACCCAGCCGAAGATGAAAATCACCCATGCGCTGGATTCCCTGCGGGAGATCGGGCCGGATATTCGTCTGAATATCAGCATGAGTACTGCCGCTGAAATAGAGCGCGGGCTGATGGACGGTCGTCTGCATATCGGTGCTTTGCCGCTGACCTCTCCCGTTTCCGGGCTGGATTATGCTCATCTTTACGATGAAAAATCAGAGCTTTACTGTAGCAGTACGCATCCGCTTTTCAGCGGGGACAGCGATCCGGGGGACGATATTCTGGCGCAGTATGATGCGATTGCGCCGAGCTTTCGCATGACGGCTGAAACCATCGGTCTGCACCAGATGCTGAACTGCACGGCCACCGCTTCAGACCGTGAAGGCATTGCGTTTCTGATCCTCACCGGACGCTTTATTGGCTACCTGCCCGATCACTTTGCCGCGCAGTGGGTGGAGAAAAAGTTAATGCGTGCCGTTGCGCCATCGCGGCTGAACTTCAGCAGTAAAATTGCCATCGTCACCCGAAAAGGGCGTCGGCCTAATGCCATTCTTGAACGATTTCTCCAGGCGCTCGATCTGTAACCCGCACGTCATCCCCGCTTTTATGAAGCCGATCACACGCGAGTGGCGATCGGCGTCAAACTTTGATCATAAGTAAACCGTATTAGTTGACTTTGTTAATTTCGTGCTTCTATTCTCTCATTCAGTGATGCATACAAAATTGCATACATGAATGAAGAAATAAGCACCACCTAACTGTTCCTGTTCGCAACATCAACGTTTGGACGAGGTCTTTATGGTCAGTGTTCGTTTATCACATCTCAAAAAGTTTTCCTGTTGTCTGGCGCTGGGCAGTGCTCTGCTGGCGTCCTCTCTTCCCGCTTCGGCAGCCGTCGGTTTCTGGCAGAGCATTCAGCAAAAGGGCGTCCTGCGCTGCGGTGCGGCAACGGCAGCACCCTATGTGATGCGTGATGCCAAATCGGGCGAATACAGCGGCTATTTTGCTGAACTCTGCCGCGATTTTGGTGAAAATGTCTTAAAAGTGAAGGTGCAGTTTGTCGATGCCAACTGGGATACGCTGGTAGCCGGTCTGCAAAGCGACAAGTGGGATATGGCGCTGGGCTTAAATCAGACCCCGGAGCGCGCGCTGGCGGTTGCGTTCTCGGCACCGGCGCAGGACTATCAGGTCTCTTTCCTGATTAATAAGCAGAACCCCAAAATGGAAGGGGTGACCAACAAATTAGCGGATCTCGACAAACCCGGCGTGACCTTTGCGGTGATGTCCGGCACCTCACAGGATAAAGCGGTCACCGCCGTGATTAAGAAAGGCACGATTATGCGCCTGCCCGGCAATGATGAAACCCGCCTGGCGCTGATGGCCCGCCGCGCCGACGTACTGGTGGACGCCAGTGATACCAACCACCTGTTCGCGCTGGCTAACCCGGACTGGGCGAAAGAGATCCTGCCGGTTCCGGCGCTGGCGAAGCAGGGTGTTTCCTTCGGGCTGCCGCGATCCATCACCGAAGCCGACCGGGACGTGATTGATATCTATCTGACCCAGCGCCGTGCCACCGGCGAGATCGACCAGCTGGTCAACAAAGCCTCAATGGAAGCCAACGCCGCAAAATAAGGCGTGATGAATCTCTGACACTTAATTAACCGTGTGCATTCCGCACGCAGCGGAGGAATGATTATGAATGCCTCAAGTAATTTGGCGGCCGCACCCACGTGCCTGCAAGATAACCGACCTGTATTTCTCAATGAATTTAATAAAGGCGAATTTATTCAGCTGGAGAAAGTGAATAAAGCCTATGGAGAATTAGTGGTGATGGATAATTTTGACCTCACCATGAGAAGCGACGATCGTCTGGTTATTATCGGGCCGAGTGGTAGTGGTAAAAGTTCTCTGCTGCGTGTGTTAATGGGGCTGGAAGGTATTCAGGGCGGGACGATCAATTTCCACAGACAGCACTATATTGTCGGCGATAAGGCCAAAAAAGCAAAAATCGTTGATGCGAATATTCAGAAAAAGATCGGCATGGTTTTCCAGCACTACACGCTGTTTCCGCATCTGTCCATTTTGAGCAATCTGATCCTGGCACCGATGAAAGTCCACGGGCTGGAGAAAAAAGTGGCGGTGGAAAAAGCGCGGGCGCTGCTGGCCCGCTTTGGGCTGGAAAGCAAGATCGGCGCTTATCCCAGCCAGCTGTCCGGCGGCCAGAAGCAGCGCGTAGCCATTGCCCGTGCGCTGATGCTGGAGCCGGAGCTGATGCTGTTTGATGAAGTGACCTCGGCACTCGACCCGGAAATGGTCACCGAAGTACAAAGTGTGATGATGCAGCTGGCCGATCAAAAAATGGCGATGATTATTGTCACCCACGATATGCATTTTGCGCGGAATATCGCTTCCCGGGTGGTGTTCTGCGCTAACGGGAAAATTGTTGAGCAGGGACACCCTGATTCGCTATTTACCTGCCCGAAAGAAAAACGCACTCGTGAGTTTCTGGAAAAAGTCCTGCATCTGGATTAATGAGGTTAATTATGAACTATCAGTTTGACTTTCATTTCCTGCAGGGAAATCTGGGGGCGCTGTGGGACGGATTAAAAGTAACACTCGAACTGGCGCTGGTGGCAAATATATTCGGCCTTGTTTTGGGTTTTATTTTATGCCTGATGGCGATGAGCCCGCTGGCGATATTACGCTGGCCGACGAAGTTATTTATTGAGTTTTTTCGCTGCACGCCGGTATTGCTGCAAATCGTCTGGTTTTATTACTGCGTGCCGATCATGTTCAACCTGTTTATTGACCCGATCTATATGGGTTATCTGGCGCTGGGGCTGAATCTGGCGGCGTTTAATGCCGAAGCCTATCGTGCCGGGGTACAGGCAGTGCCGCACGAGCATCACGATGCGGGGATTGCCCTCGGCCTGAATCGCTTCCAGCAGACGGTTTACGTGGTGCTGCCGCAGGCGATACGCAATGCGCTGCCGGTGCTGATGACCAATGGCATCTCGATTTTGCAGCAGAGCGCGCTGGTGGCGATTGTTGCCATCTCCGATCTGATGTACGTCGGCCGAAATATCGCCACCGAAAGCTACCGTCCGCTGGAAACCTACTCGTTGATTGCGCTGATTTACTTCGTGCTATCGCTGCCGATTTCCCAGCTGGTTGCCTGGGTTGAACGCCGCCAGGATGCGGCCACAGAACGCTGAGGCTCAGATGATGACACTCGATTTCACCCAGGTCTTTTCCTACTGGCAGGTGCTACTACAGGGCCTGGGCCTGACGCTGGCCTTTACGCTGAGCTGCGCGGTAATCGGCAGCCTGGCGGGCTTTATTGTCAGCCTGCTGCGCCTGTCGCCGTTCCGGCCGCTGCGCTGGCTGGTGACGCTGTACGTGGAGTTCTTTCGCGGCACGCCGCTGCTGATCCAGCTGTTCTGGGTGTTTTTCTGCTTCCCGGTGGTGTTCCAGCTCAATATCGCCCCGTGGCTGTGCGTCACCCTGTCGCTGGTGCTGTATATGGCAGCGATCACCAGCGAAACCTTCCGCGGCTCGCTGAAATCCATCGCCGGGGAACAGCATGATGCCTGCGTGGCGCTGAGCCTGACGCCAATGGCCAAAATTCTCTACGTCATTTTCCCCCAGGCGCTGCTGCGCGCCGTGCCCACGCTGCTGTCGAACGTGGTTGCGCTGTTCAAGGAGAGCGCGCTGATCTCGTCGGTCGGCGTAGCGGATCTGATGTTCGTGGGGCAAAGCATTTCCAACAGTACCGCGCGCCCGGTGGAATTTCTCTCGGCCGTGGCGGTGATCTATTTCGTTGTGGCATTCCCCTTAACGCGCCTGGTGGGCGTGGTCGAGTCGCGTTTGTTACGGCGTTACGCCCTTTAACTGTCCACAGGAGAAGTAACGATGAAACTACAAGGTATTTTACCGGCCCTGGTCACCCCTTTTGATGCCGCAGGCACGGTCGATCACCAGCAGCTGGCCGATATTCTGGAGTATCAGCTGAAGGCGGGCGTGAACGGCTTTGTGCCGCTCGGCTCCACCGGCGAATATTATGCCCTGACCAACGAGGAGCGCCGTCAGGTGCTGAAAACGGTGAAAACGGTGGTGGGGGATCGCGGCACGCTAATCGCCGGAGCGAACGGTTCCTGTACCCGCGAAGTGCTGGAGCAGGTGCGGCAGACCGTTGACGCGGGCTATCACAACCTGCTGATTGCTCCGCCGTATTACGCGCTGCCTTCCCAGGAGGAGCTGATCGGCCACTATCAGGCGATTCTTGATGAATTCAGTGACATCAATGTGGTTCTGTATAACTATCCGGTGCGCACCAACGTGGAGGTCGGCTTCAGCGTGCTGGAAGCGTTTAAAGATCATCCACGCGTGGTCGGAATTAAAGAAAGCAGCGGCAGCGTGCTGCGCGCGGTCGAAATTGGTCACCGCTATAAAGAGCAGTATCAGCTCTCCTGCGGCTCCGACGATGTGGCATTTGATTTCTTTATGTGGGGCGCCAGCAGCTGGATTTGTGGACCGGCCAACTGCTTCCCGGATCAGATCGTCGACTTCTATCGTAAATTCAGCAGCGGCGATTTACGCGGTGCGCAGGATGTTATGCGTACGCTGTTCCCGGTGATGGCCAGCATGGAAGAGGGCAAGTTTATCCAGAAGGTGAAATACGGCTGCGAGCTGGCTGGGTTTAAGGCGGGTAATGCCAGAATGCCGCTACAGCCGCTAACTCCGGAAGAGAAGGCGGCATTCCGCCAGGTATTCGAAGCATCCCAGCGCTAATCACAATTGAGGTTTCGGCTGGCGGGCCAGAGCGTGCGCGCCAGCCGGTTAACGAGTGGCAACTATGTCAAAACAGCAGATTACACAAAAGTCGGTGGTGATTGGTGGCGGTATTGTGGGCGTCTGTTGTGCGCTCTGGCTGCAAAAAGAAGGGCATCAGGTCTGGTTGATCGACCCGGCTGCACCCGGCGACAGCACCGCGAAATGGAGCTGCGGACAGATGGCGGTGAGTGAAGTGATCCCGCTTTCCAAACCGGGTATTTTAAAACGTATTCCTGGCTGGCTGCTGGATCAGACCGGGCCGCTGGCGCTGCGCCCGGCGGCGCTACCGGCCATGCTGCCGTGGTTTCTGCGCTTTGTTGCCAACGCGCGCCACAGCCGCATCGACGCCATTGCCCATGCGATGGCTACGCTGACCCATCAGGTTTACCCAGATTTTGCCACGCTGCTGGCGATGTGCCCGGACAAAACGCTGCTGGGGCAGCGCCCGGTGATTGAAGTGTTTGATTCACCGCGCGGCCTGGCGGCGGAAGCTGAGCACCTGCGCCTGCGCGAGCAGCTTGGCTTTAAGGCCGAGACGCTGGATGCCGCGGCGATTGCCGATCTGGAACCTGCGCTGGCGGGGAAATTCTCGCACGGCGTGCTGTTCCCGGACTGGTGCGCCGTCAGCGATACCAAAGGCTTTATTGCCGCGCTGACCGACGCGTTTGTGCGCCAGGGCGGCGTGCGTGTAGACACCGAAGCGCAGTCAATCAACGAAGCGAACGGTCTGGCCTGCGGCGTGACGCTGAACGATGGCCGCCAGCTGCCCGCCGATCACGTGGTGGTGGCTGCCGGTACCGGCTCGCGGCGCTTCTTCGACCAGCTGGGCGTGCGCGTGCCGCTGACCGGCATTTCCGGCTATCAGGCGCTGCTGCCGCAGCCCGAGGTCGAGTTTAACCATTCGGTAATTTATGCCGACGGCGGCTTCTGCTTCACACCGATGACCCGCGGTTTGCAGATCGGCGGCACCATTGAATTTGCCGGTGCCGATGCGAAACCGAACTTCCAGCGTGCCGAGATTATCCTGCAGAAGGCCCGAAGGCTGCTGCCGCAGCTCAACGTGGCCGATAAAGAATTCGGCGTCGGGCACCGTCCCTTCCTGCCGGACACCAAACCGATAATTGACCGTTCGCGCCGTCTGACCAACGTGCTGATGGCCTTTGGCCACGGCCAGCTCGGGCTGACGCTGGGCGCAACAACCGGACGGCTGATTGCCGATCTGGCTGCCCTTCGCGTACCCGCTCAGGATCTTACCCCTTTCAGTGCCTATCGCTTTATGTCAGGAGACCGTTCATGACCTTTACCAACCAGCTTTTTATTAACGGCCAGTGGGTTGCCCCGGTGCGCGGCGGCAGCTTTGATACGATTGACCCGGCGAATGAAACCGCCATTGCGCAGGTCGCCGCTGCGACGGCTGAAGATGTGGACCGGGCGGTGCAGGCCGCGCGTAACGCCTTCGACCACGGCGGCTGGCCGGAACTGAGCGGCAAAGTACGCGCCGGGTATCTGCGCCGCATCGCCAGCCTGATCCGCGACCGGCAGCAGACGCTGGCCGAACTGGAAGTGCGCGACAACGGCAAACCGCTGCCTGAAGCACTGTGGGATATTGGCGATACCGCTTACTGTTTTGATTTTTATGCCGATCTGGCCGAGCAGCTGGATGCGCAGCAGGAAAAGGCGGTGGCGCTTTCTGACGAGCGCTTCAGCTCCGTGGCGCGCAAAGAGCCGGTGGGCGTCTGTGGGGCGATTATCCCCTGGAACTTCCCGATGCTGATGGCGGCGTGGAAAGTGGCCCCGGCGCTGGCCGCGGGCTGCACGGTAGTGCTGAAGCCCTCCGAGGTCACGCCGCTGACCGCACTCCAGCTGGCGGACATCGCCCGTGAGGCCGAGCTGCCGCCGGGCGTGCTCAATGTGATCACCGGACTCGGGGCTGATGCCGGCTCGCCGTTAACCGAACATCCCGATGTCGATAAGCTGGCCTTCACCGGCAGCGTCCCGACCGGGCGCAAAATCATGCAGGCCGCCGCCGCAGAGATTAAAAACGTCAGCCTGGAGCTGGGGGGAAAGTCGGCGTTTATCATCTTTGATGACAGCGATATTGAAAAAGCGGTGGAGTGGATACTGTTCGGCATCTTCTGGAATAAAGGGGAAGTCTGCTCGGCCACGTCGCGGGTGCTGGTGCAGCGCAACCTGTATGATGCGCTGCTGGCCCGGCTGGTGGAGGAAGCGGAGCGCATCCGCATCGGCAACGGAATGGCCGACGGCGTACTGCTCGGGCCGCTGGTCAATGCTGCGCAGTATGAGAAAGTGCAGACGGCGATCGCCCGGGGAATAGAACAGGGGGCAACGCTGCTCAGCGGCGGGAAGAGACCGAACGGCCACGACAAAGGCTACTTCCTGCAGCCGACGATTTTCACCGACGTGTCGGAAGAGAGTGACATCTGGCGCGAGGAAATTTTCGGCCCGGTGGTCTGCGTGCGCGCCTTCGATGATGAAGCCGAAGCCGTGGCTTCCGCTAACCGTTCGCGCTTTGGTCTGGCCGCGGCGGTGATGTCGCCGGACCTGGCGCGTGCCGAACGCGTAGCCCGCAGACTGCGCGCCGGGATTGTGTGGATTAACTGTTCGCAGCCCACTTTCACCGAAGCGCCGTGGGGCGGCTATAAGCAGAGCGGCATCGGCCGCGAGCTGGGCGAGTGGGGCCTGAACAACTATCTGGAAACCAAGCAGATCACCCGTTACGACAGCGACGAGCCGTGGGGCTGGTACATTAAATAAGAGATAACGCCATGCGCTGGAAAAAAACATTACAGCTGATTGATGTGCACTGTGAAGGGGAGATCGGCAAGGTGATCACCTCGGGAGTGATTGATATTCCCGGTACCACCATGCTTGATAAAATGAACTACATCAACGAGGTGGACGATAGTCTGCGTCGCCTGGTTATGCTGGAACCGCGCGGCTGCCTGCAAATGTCGGTGAACCTGCTGCTGCCGCCGACGGTGCCGGGCGCGCATGCGGGGTTCATCGTCTTGCAGGCCGATAAGGCGCATCCAATGTCCGGCAGCAACTGCATCTGCGTGGTTACCGCGCTGCTGGAAACCGGGATGATTGCCATGCAGGAGCCGGAAACCACCGTGGTGCTGGATACCCCCGCCGGGCTGGTGACGGCGATAGCGGCCTGTTCCGACGGGCGCTGCGTGAGCGTGTCGCTGGATATGGTGCCTGCCTTTGTTGAACATCTGGACCGCGAGTTTGATATCCCCGGCTTTGGTAAGATCGCCGCCGATATTGCCTTTGGCGGCGTCTATTATGCGCTGATTGACGTTGAGCAGATCGGCCTGACGATTTCACCGGACAATGCCCGCGAGCTGGCAACCCACGGCGTGGCGTTTTGCCAGGCAATCAACCAGCAGATCCAGGTTCGCCATCCGCTGCTGCCGTTAATTAACGACGTGGCCTATGTGATGTTCCGCCAGCGTGAGGAAAGCAAAATCTGGCGTACCTGCACCACGCTGCCGCCGGGGCGGGTGGATCGTTCGCCCTGCGGCACGGGCAGTTCTGCTAACCTGTCTGTACTGGATGCGCGCGGTGAAGTGGAAGTGGGCGATCGCCTGACCTCGCGTTCAACGATTAACGGTGAGTTTCGCGTAGAGCTGCGCGGGCGTACTCAGGTCGGCGATAAACTGGCGGTACTGCCGCGCGTCACCGGGCGGGCCTGGGTGTACGGCATTCAGCAATTAGGCGTTGATCCTGACGACCCGCTCGCGGCGGGCTTTATGCTCAGCGATACCTGGGGACCGGCATTATCCTGAGGCCGTTTTTGTATTAATTGACTCTCAGTCAGGGAAAGAGCGATGAAACCTAGCGATAAAGAAGAAGGCACCGGCCGCCGACACGGCGGGCGCTATATTTATGAAGAGCTGCGTCGGCAGATCCTGACGCTACAGTTGAAGCACGGCGAACAGCTGGACGAGATTTCGCTGGCGAACACGTTTGGTCTGTCCCGCTCCCCGGTGCGCGATGCAATGGCGCGTCTGGTGAGTGAAGGACTGGTGACGATTCTGCCGAACCGTACCGCCATCGTGACACCGTTTGAAATTGAGGAGTTTCCGAACTACATCACCGCGCTGGATCTGATCCAGCGGGCGGTGACGCGGCTGGCGGCGAAGCACCGCAGCGAAGCCGATCTGCTTAAAATCGAAGCGGCGAACGCCGAGTATATGGAAAAGGTTTATCAGGGCGACTTCAGCGCGATGACGGAGAAGAACAAAGCTTTTCATCTTGCCATCGCCGCCGCTGGTCGCAATAACTACCTGGCGACCTACTACGATAAGCTGCTTTCCGAAGGCCAGCGCATCCAGCACCTGCAGTTTGATTTTATGACCAGTCAGGATGCACCGCAGAAGCTGGGCCGCGATCACGATGAACTGATCGCGGTGATCCGTGCCGGAGATGCCGACGCGGCCGATAAAGCCGCTCATGAACATACCATGCTATTCCAGAACCGTTTTCTGACCTTTATGCAGCGCAATCTGCTGAAGGATATGGACATTAACGCCTGATCCCCCGGTTTTAAACCCACCGCCGCGTGTAAAAAACGCGGCGGGCGGGGAGCGTTTGGCTTTTTTCCGGCAAAGGGCAGTGCACAACAGCGACACGAGGAGAGAAAAATGCAGCGTTTTAGCAATAAGAACGTCATCGTCACCGGCGGCGCAGGCGGCATCGGCGAGGCTATCTGCCGCCGCTTTGCTGCGGAAGGGGCGCAGGTGTGGATCGTCGACAGCAACGCGAAACTGGCCACGGCACTGGCGGAGAGTATTCGTCAGGAAGGCGGAAGGGCGCAGTGGCGGGCCGTGGATCTGGCCAGCGCGGCAGAAATCACGGCGTTTGTCGCCGACGTGAAATCACAGGAATCCCGCATTGATGTGCTGATCAATAACGCCGGGATCAACCGCCGTGGTCCGCTGCTGGAACTGAGCGAAGAGGACTGGCACAGCACCTTTACGGTAAATCTGGATGCGCTGTTTCATATGTGCCGCGCGGTGCTGCCGCAGATGATCGCGCAGGGCGGCGGGGCGATTGTCAACACTGCCTCGCAGTGGGGGCTGCATCCCGCGCCGGGACATATTGCCTACAACACCTCCAAGGCCGCCGTGGCCGCCTTTACCCTCAATCTGGCACGTGATTACGCCGCCGATAAGGTGCGGGTCAACGCGGTGTGCCCCGGCGAAGTGCGAACCCCGATGCTGGAAAGCAATCTGGCGCGCAGCGGCCGCACGCTGGAGGATTTAAACGCGCTGGTGCCGTTTGGCCGCATCGGCGAACCGGAAGAAATTGCCGCCACGATGGCGTTTCTGGCCTCTGATGAAGCACCGTATCTTTGCGGTGCACTGATTGAAATCACCGGCGCGCAGGCCGTGGCATAACTCCTGGAGGAACGATGACTTCACTTAGCGGCAAAACGGTACTGGTTACGGGCGCAACTAAAGGGATTGGTCGCGAAATTGCTAAATCGCTGCACGCTGAGGGGGCTTCGGTGATCGGCCACTATGGTCACGATGAACGCAGTGCGGTGGCGCTGCTTGCGGAGTATCCCCGACGACTGCAACTCGTTCAGCAGGATTTGTCACAGCCGCAGGCTGCGGCGTCGCTCTGGCAAAAGGCGCTCCGCTGCGCTGACAGAATAGACGTGCTGGTGAACAACGCCGGTATTTATGTTGCGTCGCCGCTTGAGGATGCCGAAGCGTGGCAGGCGGGATGGCAGGTCAATTTACAGGTGAACCTGCAGGCCCCCGCCGATCTGTGTCGGCTGGCAATCGGCCACTTTAGCCCGTTGGGCGGCGGGATAGTGATTAATATGGCCAGCCGATCCTCGCATCGTGGCGACGGGCCGGAACATCTGGCCTACGGCGCGGCAAAAGGCGGACTGCTGGCGCTGACCAAAGGGATCGCCCGCGGCTACGGCCATCAGAACGTGCTGGCCTATGCGCTGGCTCCGGGCTGGGTGCGTACGGCGATGGCGGAGGATCATATCGCCAGCGTCGGCGAAGCCGTGGTCACGGCGGACCTTCCGCTGCGTGAAGTCACGCCGCCTTCCGACGTGGCGGCGATGATCGCCTTCCTCGCCAGTGGTCGCTGCCGCCACGCCACCGGATCAACCATCGATATCACCGGCGCGGATTACGTTCGCTAATCTGCCATCGCTGTAATTTTCATCTCTCATGACAAACCTGCATCCCGCTGACGGGATGCAGGCTGTGATCTGCATCGCAAATAATACCTTAGTGTCGCGAATTTAAATTTATGTAAAGCAGCTTGATTGACTTTGTTAATCACGAGGTTCTATGCTTTGCGTCACATTGTGTGCAAGTTTGTACACAATAAAATTTCCAGCCTGACAATCAGCAATCCCGTGAGTGGATGAAACGATTATCCCTTTTAACACAGTGTGTTAAGAGACGGGCTGGTATTGCCTGAAGCAAAGTGAGTTATCCAACTATTCATTCTTTGGAACTAAATTTATGGATGTAAACAACCCGGGGAAACTCGGCAAACTATGGCTGAAGCTGGTGGCGGCGGTGACCGCGCTGGCCGGTATTTACTTTCTGGCGGGCGGGGCCTGGCTGGCCGGGATCGGTGGAAGCTGGTACTTCCTGATCGCCGGTATCCTGCTGCTGGGCAGCGGGGTGCTGATGTTCCGCCGTCGGCTGGCCGGTGCGGTACTGTTTGGCATTACCCTGGTTTACACGGCGGTCTGGGCGCTGTGGGACGTGGGCCTGCAGTTCTGGCCGCTGTTCTCACGCGTTTTTGCCCCGGCGGCGGGTGCGGTGCTGATCGCCTTTACCGTGCCGTTGCTCACTCGCCGTGTCGGTATCCGGCGCGGGGCATTTGTTTCCGGTTGCGTGCTGCTGGTGGCGGTCATTGCCGCCTTTATCAGCTCGTTCCAGCCGAAAGGGATTATTCGCAACACCGATGAAGCGGTGGTCAGTAAAGCACTCCCGGAAACGGACCCGCACGCCTCGCAGGCCGACTGGCCCGCTTGGTCCGGTGACAACAAAGGTTCGCGCTTCTCTTCGCTGAGCGATATCACTCCGGCAAACGTCAAAGACCTGAAAGTGGCCTGGACGGCACACACCGGCGAAGCGGTGATCCCCGATAAGGGCGATGCGGAAGACCAGAACACCCCGCTGCAGATTGGCGACAGTCTGTACGTCTGTACGGCATATACCTCGCTGATTTCCTACGATATCGACAGCGGTAAGGAAAAATGGCGCTACAAGGCCGGACTGGGGAACTCCACCTATCAGCGCTGCCGCGGTATCGGCTACTTTGATGCCACGACAGCGAAAAACGTCGCCGAGCCGGGGAGCGCGATCGATGCTTCCGTCAGCCCGCAGCGGCTGTTCTTCCCCACGGGGGATGGCCGTCTGGTCGCTATTGACGCGCACACCGGTAAACCGGCAGCCAACTTTGGTAACAACGGCGTTGTCGATCTGAAAATCGGCATGGGCGAGGTGAAACCGGGTTACTACCAGCAGTCTTCTTCTCCGCTGGTGGCCGGGAATCTGGTGATCGTCGGCGGCCGCGTGGTCGATAACTTCGAAACCAACGAGCCGCCTGGCGTGGTTCGCGCCTATAACGCCGTGACCGGCGATCTGGTGTGGGCCTGGGACCCGGGCAATCCGAACGTCACCCGCGAGCCGCTGTCGCCGGAAGGCTATACGCGCGGTACGCCGAACGTCTGGGTTGGCATGTCGTACGACGCCGATCTGGGGCTGGTGTATCTGCCAACCGGTAACGCCACGCCGGACTTTTATGCCGGAGAGCGTACCGAGGCCGATGACAAATACGGTTCTTCAATTGTGGCGGTGAAGGTGTCCACCGGGCGTCCGGCCTGGTCGTTCCAGACCGTGCATCACGACGTATGGGACTTCGACGTGACCGGTACCCCGGTGCTGTACGATGTGAAAAACGATGACGGCACGGTGACACCGGTGCTGGCGGAAACGTCAAAGACCGGGATGATCTACCTGCTGGATCGCCGTAACGGTAAGCCTGTCGCACCGATCGAAGAAAAGCCGGTGCCGCAGGGCAACGTGCCGGGCGAACGCTATTCGCCGACGCAGCCGTATTCCACCGGCATGCCGGGAATTGGTAATGAAACGCTGACCGAATCGGACATGTGGGGTGCCACGCCGTTTGACCAGTTGATGTGCCGTATCCGCTTCAAGTCCAGCCGCTACGACGGCATCTTCACCCCGCCGGGGCTGGATACCGCCTTACAGTATCCGGGATCGCTGGGTGGCCTGAACTGGGGTGGCGCGTCCGTTGACCCGACGACTGACCTGCTTTACGTCAACGATCTGCGTCTGGGGCTGTACCACTACCTGGTTCCGGCGAAGGATATTCCAGCCGGGCTGGGCAGCAGTGAAGGGATGGGGATCGTCGTGCAGAAGGGGCTGCCTTACGGCTCCATGCGTCAGCGCCTGATGTCACCGCTCGGCGTGCCGTGCCAGGCACCGCCGTTCGGTACGCTGTCGGCGATTAACCTGAAAACCCACAAGCTGGTGTGGCAGGTTCCGGTGGGCACCGTGCAGGATACCGGGCCGTTAGGTATTCCGGTGGGTCTGCAAATGCCGCTGGGGATGCCGACGCTCGGTCCGACGCTGACCACGCGTTCCGGTCTGCTGTTCTTTGCCGGTACTCAGGACTTTTACCTGCGGGCGTTTAACAGCCACAACGGTGAGGAAATCTGGAAGTCGCGCCTGCCGGTGGGCAGCCAGAGCGGCCCGATTACCTACCGTTCAGCGAAAACCGGCAAGCAGTACGTGGTGATCTTTGCCGGAGGTTCGCCACACTCCAGCGAGCGTGGTGATGACATTATCGCTTACAGCCTGCCTTAACGGCTAAAGCGGCGGCAGACGTTTGCCGCTTTCTGGGGCCACGGGATGACCGTGGCCCCTTTTAATCTGAATCATTGCTTGCCCTACGCTAACTCTGCTTACTCTGCTTACTCTGCTTACTCTGCTTTCTCGGCTAAGCATTTTTTCTGCTAAAGATTTGCGGAGTTATTTTTTTCGTTCAAAACTCCATCATCCGTCACCTTTTTAACTTGTTTCCAATCTTTAACATCTGCTAAAAAGGGTCTGCCAGGACGGCATCTTATTAATGGCAAACTCAATTCCCCTGCGTTAGAACAATAACGTATTAAAACTATTTAACTGGTATAAAAATGAATAATACTGCGGCCGTTGCGCGGCCAAAAACCTGGATGAGCGTGCTGCTTGTTCTGGGATTAACGCATTTACTTAACGATCTTATTCAGTCCCTGATACCTGCCGTATACCCGATTCTGAGAGAAAAATATCAGCTCGACTTTGTGCAGATCGGTATTATCACCCTGACTTTCCAGATTGCCGGATCGCTCCTGCAGCCGGTTGTCGGAGCAATTACCGACCGTCGCCCTTATCCTTATTCCACCGTGCTCGGCATGATGTTCACCCTGGCGGGGCTGGTCGGACTGGCGTATGCGCCAAGCTATCATCTCATTCTGCTCTCTGCTGCCAGCATCGGTATTGGTTCATCTATTTTCCACCCTGAAGCCACACGCATGGCGCGCTATGCGTCCGGCGGCAGGCAGGGGCTGGCGCAGGGGATCTTCCAGGTCGGCGGCCAGGCCGGTGGTGCAATGGGGCCACTGTTTGCGGCGCTGATTATCGTGCAGCGCGGGCAGGAAAGCCTGGCGTGGTTTGCGGTACTGGCGCTGTTCGCCGTGGCGCTGATGATCTGGACCGCAGGGCGTCATGACGCCATGAAGCACAGCTTTATCCAGTCGGTCAAAGCCAAAGCAAAAAGCGGGCACAAATCCCAAACCTATCCGCCTGCGGTAGTGGCAACCGGGCTGATCGTGCTGACCCTGCTGATGTTTTCCAAGAACGCCTATAACGAAAGCTTCCGCTCGTTTTACACCTTCTACCTGATGGACCATTTTGGTGCCTCGATCACCACATCGCAGTTTATGCTGTTTCTGTTCCTGGCTGCTTCGGCGGTAGGTGCGTTGCTGGGTGGGATTTTAGGCGACCGCATTGGCCGCTATAAAATCATCTGGATCTCCATCCTTGGCCCGCTGCCGTTGACGCTGATGCTGCCGTACGCGGATTTCCACTGGACGGTGGTGCTTACGATTCTGATCAACCTGATTATGGCCAGTGCCTTTGCCGCCATTCTGATTTACGCCATGGAACTGGCACCGAATCGTATCGGCCTGGTCGGTGGCTTGTTCTACGGGCTGAACTTCGGCCTGGGCGGTATTGCCGCTGCCGTGCTGGGTGCGCTGGCGGATAAAACCGGCATTGAAAATGTCTACTGGCTGTGTTCATTCCTGCCGCTGGCGGGGCTGCTGGCGTGGTTCCTGCCGAAGATTGAAAACGCGTAAATCGCATTTAGCGGGTGCGAAAATGATATCGGGCAGCCTTTGCGTTATGCAGGCTGCCCGTATTTTTAGCGCCAGTTGGGATTGGTTATCACGGAGTATTTACCGCTGCCGAGGAACAGTAAGATAACCGACAGCATCACGTAGAAGACCAGGTCTTCTATTGCCCACGCACCGGTTTCACTCAGCGCCAGCGTATTATCAACGTCTACCAGCCACCAAGCGACGATCATCGTACCAATGATGGTCAGCGCCGAGGGGCGGCAGAGGATACCGAGAATAATCAATATCGGCGCAACCACTTCACCCAGATAAACGCCGTAGCCAACAAAGGCAGGAACGCCATGTTCGGCGAGGGTATTTAAAATAAAGCTGATACCGCTGTGGACCTTGTGCCAGCCGTGAAACAATAATAATCCCCCTAAGGTGATCCTTAACAGCAGGGCGGCCAGATCTTTATTGTTCAGGCGGTTGTTAATGTTGGCGAGGATATGTTCAATCATGATTCAGCTCCGGTTTTTATAATTCAACTATAACGGCTAATGCTGTTGTCAATGAGATATCCACCCTGAAAGCGGTTAATGGCATCCACTCCATTAATACCTGGCGACAGAGTTATTAAGGTAAAAGAGAATCGTTTCTGGTAATTAAATTAGTTTAAATTTTTACTCTGTACAATGAGATTTTAAATTCTTTTTTAAAATAGAAAAAATAAACCAACTAATAACAATTGAATTACACATGGTTTATTTGTAATTACCCTTTGTGCATCTTTTTATTCTCATTGCGTCATGATTGACGGGACCGAATGCCGAAATCGATCTTATACTGATGGCTACCGTTTTTATGGACCCGTTCCGCAACGCTGTGCAGGATGACCGAATGAATAATCTGCTCTGTAAACGTCTCAACCTCCGTTTTCCACTGATTCAGGCCCCGATGGCCGGCGTCTCTACACCCGAACTGGCCGCCGCCGTCAGCAATGCGGGCGCGCTGGGATCGATCGGCGTAGGGGCGTCAACGCCGCAGCAGGCGGAGGCGATGATACGGCAGTCGCTGTCCCTGACCAGCGGCCCGCTTAACGTGAATGTCTTTTGCCATGCTCCGGCGCAGCGCGACCCGCAGCAGGAAAGTGCGTGGATTGCGCGTTTTGGTGAGCGCTTCAGCGGGTTTGATGCGGTTCCTCCGGCAGAACTGTCAGAGATCTATCAGACCTTCTGCGGCAATGACGCAATGCTGGAAGTGCTGCTCAACACCCGCCCGGCCGCCGTCAGCTTCCACTTCGGCCTGCCTTCAGAGGACGTTATCCGGCGGCTTAAATCGCAGGACATCGTGACCCTGGCGACGGCGACCAGCCCGGCAGAAGCGCGGGTGATTGAAGAGGCGGGCGTCGATTTTATCGTCGCGCAGGGCATTGAGGCCGGGGGCCACCGGGGAATCTTTGATCCGCAGGCGGAAGATCGTCAGCTCAGTACCCTGACGCTGGTACAGGCGATACGTCGTGTATCGCGGCTGCCGGTGATTGCCGCTGGCGGCATTATGGACGGTGCGGGGATCGCAGCGATGATGAAGCTGGGTGTGGCGGGCGTGCAGCTGGGCACTGCCTTTGTGCTCTGCCCGGAATCGGCGGCGAATGCGGCTTACCGCCAACTAATGAAGAGCGAACAGGGCGCCAGCACGGTGATGACGGCGGCGATTTCCGGGCGGCCTGCACGCTGCATTACCAATGACTTTTGCCGCATGACGCAGGATATTCCCGCGCAGGCTATCCCGGCCTATCCGCTGACTTATGCCCTCGGCAAAGCGCTCGCTGCGGCGGCCAGCGCAAAAGGCGATCACGGCTACGGTGCGCAGTGGGCGGGACAGGGTGCGTCGCTTGCCCGCGAACTGCCCGCCACAGAACTGGTCAAGGTGCTGATCGCTGAGTGGCAGGCCGCCGATGATTTGACGGCAGAGTGATGTCAGTGAGAGCGAAGGGGAGATGTGGCGGATTTAACGGGGTGAGAAACAGAGGCCCGTCAGGGCCTCTCAGATAAAATTATTTTTTCACGGCGGCAAAGGTCGTCAGCATCACGCCTGAGAATATTAGCAGCAGCCCGGCGATATACAGCGATGACAGCGTATTGTGCAGGAACACCACGGCGGCCACGGCCCCGATCAGCGGCACGCCGAGGGTGACATTGGACATCGTAAACACGCTGACCCGACGGCCATGCTCGGATGAAATCACAAAGCACAGTGACGTGGCTACCGGACCAATAAACAACAGCAGCCACAGCAGGTTGGCACTGAATTCAATCGTTGCCGGTGAGCCTTCCACGTTCCAGGCGATCATTGCCAACGGCACTGCAGCCAGCAGCATCTGCCATGGGGCCAGCGACAGCGGCGATGAGGCCCAGCGGTGATGGCGCACGTGCACAATTACCAGCGACCAGGATATTGCGCCGATAATCAGCAGCGCGGCACCCATCAGTACTTCAGGGTTATCCCACTGCATTTCCCACGGCGAACAGATCAATCCGATGCCTGCCATCCCGGTCAGCAGCGCAACGAGCTGGAGTTTAGACGGTGCCTGCTTCAGTAACAGCCACGATGTGAGTATCCCCCACAGCGGCGTGGTATATGCCAGCAGCACCGCGTGGCTGGTGTCGGTGTGGCGCATGGCGATCATTCCCAGCCCGGTGAACACCATCATCTGCATAATTCCCACCGAGGCAACGATAGGCAGATCCTGCCGCGAGGGGAGTCTGAGCTGGCCGCGCAGCGCCACGAAGGCAAACAGGCAGATACCCGCCGATCCGAAACGGATCGCAGCCAGCCACAGCGGCGGCGTCACGTTCAGTGCCAGCTTGGTTGCGGGCCAGCTCAGGCCCCACAGCACCACCATCAGCAGCAGCCATAGCAGGGTAGATCGCCCGGCGTAGCGGGCTGCGTTTTGTTTAAGGGATTCTGACGTGATAACGCTCATTGGGGTTCCTGATAAATCAGCATGATTTCGATAATGCTATGCCGCTTTATCAGGTAAATCCGTGCTATTTTGTTCTTGCTTTGCTGCTTAAAAGAAAAAATCTACGTTTAAATTCACGATTACAGGAAAACTATGCCGCAACAGAAGCCGCAGCTGGATGAAGTCAGCCTGAAAATCCTCGATATCCTGCAAAAACAGGCCGATATCAGTAATGCCGAACTGGCCGATCGGGTCGGGCTTTCGGTGTCTCCCTGCTGGCGGCGGGTGACGGAAATGCGTGAAAAGGGGGTGATCCGTGGATCGGTGATGCTGGTAGATCCGGAAAGTCTCGGGCTTGAGGTGAATGTTTTTGTTCACGTAACCCTGAAGCAGCAGGACAAACAGTCGCTGGAGGAGTTCACCGACACCGTCAGCAACCGCCCTGAAGTGATGGAGTGCTATCTGATGACCGGGGAAGCGGACTATCTGCTGCGGGTCGTGGTGGAAAATCTGAAGAAGTATCAGGTGTTTATTCAGGAGTGTCTGACGCAAATTCGCAGCGTGGCAAGCATTCGCTCCAGCTTTGCCCTGAGCCAGGTGAAATACACCACGGCGCTGCCGACTCAGCATCTGCTGCGGTAATGATGGGGCAGATGCGAGCGGTTTATGCCGGCCGTATTTCCGACCTGGGGATACCCGGCGAATCTGAACGGCACTCACGCACGGCCATCCACCGCGTCGCCTATGTCTATACCGGCAAATGATTCAGGCAGAGCCACCGAGTAAATCACAAACGGTGTGTCCGGGCTGCTGGCGTCCGGGATCGGCTGTTTTACCGGAATATACAGTTTACGATCGGCGCTGATAAAGGTGCCATCTGGCCGAATAAGTGAAGGGCTGGAGGCGATAACCGCCGTTTTCCCCTCGGGAGACAGCAGGGTAATATTGCCGGTGACGGTTTCCGAAAAATAGATATTGCCGCGTGAGTCCATGCAGCAGCCACCGGCGAAATTATTGGCATACACCTGTTCAACGTACTGCTCCAGCAGTGGGTCGGTGAGAGACCGATCCTTCAGCCAGCGCGTTTCGATGCGGTAAAGCGGCCCGGTCGGCGCTGCCCAGTACAGCCATTTGCCGTCTGCGGTGATTTCCAGCAGGTCGCTGTTGGGCGGATGGAAAGTTTTCCCTCCCTTTACGTGCGCCAGAATTGACGGGATTTTCGCCGCCGAAGCTTTCACCACGCTGGCCCCGGACAGACGGCGCAGAGTCCGGCCGCTTTGCATATCGTGAACAATGATCCCACCCAGTCCGGAGTCGGAGAGATACAGCGTTGAACCATGGAAACGCATGTCGTTCATCTGTGCGCCCGCAGGCAGGATCGTCTCGTCAAAACGCAGGATGCGCAGGATTTCCCCGGAACGGGCATCCAGCTGTACCAGCTTTTGTGCGCCCGGTTGTGGAACGGCATCGGCCGCAGAAAACACTCCTGCGCTCAATGACCCCTGATCGACACACCACACCGTATCATCGGCGAAGATATGCACCGAGTTGAGATATACAAAGGCATTCGTGCCATCCTTTCCCGGCTGCCATTCATTCCAGGCGTTACCCGGGAAGGGCTGAAACTTGCCGCTGGCGTCGCGCCGGGCAAGCGACGGTGTGGATTTATCTTTGGCGTAGCGCGGCAGGCCAAGAAACATGACGTTGTCACGTGTCAGTGCCACCTGGTTGGCCATCCACGGCGATCTTGCCGCGACATTGAGCGGTAGCGGTGTGGGTGCCGCTGCCGCAGAGAACCGGGGAAATGCGCTGCTTAGACTCGCCGCTGCCAGATTAATCAGCAGCGAACGACGGGAAAGTGCGATCATCTTTACCTCATCAGGCGTAGGCACCGGCGGAATAGGTCAGCTCGTAGCTGTGGCTGTAAATCTCAATAATATTGCCGAACGGATCTTCCATATAGACCATGCGATACGGCTTTTCACCGGGGAAGTATTCGCGTACCGGCATGCGCTGTTTTCCTCCGGCAGCCACGATTTTCTCCGCCAGTCCTTCCACATCCGGGTCCTGAATGCAGAAGTGGAAAACGCCGGACTTGCGGAAGTCGAAGTTGTTTTCCGGCTTCACCGCATCCCTGAACTGGAAGATCTCTACACCCACGCGATCGCCGGTGGACAGGTGCGCAATGCGGAAGGAATGCCAGCCCGCGCCGAATACGTCGCTGCACATCACGCCAATTGCGGAGTCGTCTTCGGTAATTTCCGTCGGCGGCATAATCAGATACCAGCCCATCACCTCGGTATAAAATTTAACGGCGGCGTCCAGGTCGGTGACGGACAGGCCGATATGCGAAAAACTGCGTGGGTAAGGGATCATGATATGCCTCGTTAATACGGGAAAAGGGCATAGTAAGTGGACAAGTGTATAATGAAAATATCGCCAGACTTATGGTTTTTATAAAATATCATTATGGTCAATCCGCAATGGCTCCGATCGTTTGCCCTGCTTTGCCAGCAGGAGAGCTTTACCCGCACCGCCGACAGCCTGGGGATCACCCAGGCGGCCGTCAGTCAGCATCTGCGCTATCTGGAGAATCACTATGGCCAGTTGATCGTTCGCAGCCGACGGCGGTTCGATTTGACGCCAGCAGGGATTGCGCTGCTGGAGTTTTGCCGGGAAATGGAAAAAGCCAGCCAGCGGCTGGAGATGCGGCTACAGGAAAATGACGGGGATTGTGGCGATATCAGCCTGATCACCCCCGGCAGTATTGGACTACGCTGCTACCCGCTGCTGCTGAGTTTGCAGCAGTCGCTGCCCGGTCTGGCTATCCGCCACCGCTTTGCGCCCGATGATGAAGTTCTGTCAGCGGTGCTGGAAAATCGCTACGAGCTGGGTCTGATGACCCGTCAGCCCGACGATTCTCGACTGGTCGCTGAACCCTTTGCCAGAGAACCGCTGGAGCTGGTTTTTCCGGCGGGGAAAAAAGTGCAGAGCTGGCAGGATCTGGCCGCGCTGGGGTTTATCGACCACCCTGACGGCCAGGCAATGGCGACACGTCTGTTGAGCCGGGTATTCCCCGGGAACCCCGGCGTGCGCTCGCTGCCGTGCCAAGGCTTCAGCAATCAGATTGCCCTGATCCTCAGCCCGGTTGCCCGCGGTCTGGGTTTTACCGTGCTGCCCCGGTTCGCGCGGCTGGCCTTTTCCGGGCAGCACGAAATTGAAGTGATGCCCTGTACCGTGCCGGTGGTGGATACTATCTGGCTGATCCATCGCGCGGAGTGGCCGCTTTCGGGGCGGGCGCAGAAGGCGCTGGTGTGGCTGAAAGATCATCTGGAAGGCTGAAGGATAAGAACGACGTGCCGCGATATCCCATGCGTAAGAGTGCCATCCTCATCCGATTGTTTACCCTCCGCGATAGCCGCTTTGCCGCGACAGCGCCATTGCGGCATGGCGGATTTTCTCTCCGAGGCGAGTGGTCATATCCGATCTTGCCTCGCTGCTGAGAAAACTGGTGGCGATCCCCGCCACCACTTTGCCGGTATGATCGTATATTGCCGACCCCACGCAGGTCATTGCTTCGTGGATTTGCCCGTTATCGATTGAGAACCCGCGATCCCGAATGCCGTGGAACTCCGCCCGCAGTTCAGCGAGGTTGCTGACGCTGGATGCAGTCAGCGGCGCGGGAAAGCGATCGGCAAATATCCGTTCGAGTTCGTCATAATCCAGCTCGCTCAGCAGTACTTTCCCGGTGGCGGTGAAGGGCGCGGGCAGGCGCTTACCGATGCGGAAGCTGTGCCCCAGTGGCTGATCGGTGTTGCGGCAGCTGACGTACACTACCTCATCGCGATCGAGCACGGTCAGGGTGATGGTGTAGCCGTCGAGCTCGCTATCCGCCGCGAAGTAGTCGCGAAACAGCGAAACAAAATCCATCTGTGACAGAAAACCGTCTGCCCAGTGCATCAGATGCGGCCCCAGACGATAAGTGCCTTCCGCCGTTCTCACCAGTAACCCCAGTTCGGTCAGAACGTTAATCTGGCCGTGCGCGGTACTTTTGGGCAGTGCCAGCTGTCGGGTAATGTCCGCCGCTGAGAGCGAACCGCTGGCCGCCGCGACCAGATCCAGGATGGTGACAGCTCTCCGCAGAGCGGGTACCGAATCGACGCTTTTGAGCGGTTGATCGCTTTTTGCACCGGAATTCCCTGACATACTGCACCTCGCATAAAGTTCATAATACAGACTGTAGTTCAATATATTGAACCAATTCGAAAGGAGAAGCTATGATCAAGCTCAAGAATTCAGCACTGCTGCGTGACCGCTGCCTGATTAATGGAGAATGGATTCCCGCCAGCGATGGTCGCGAGATTGAGGTGGATAATCCCGCCAGTGGCAAAATTATTGCCCGGGTGCCCTCGCTGACCGGCAGCGAAGCGGAAAGCGCTATTGCCGCTGCGAAGGCGGCACTACCCGGCTGGAGCCGTCTGGCTGCAAAGGACAGAACCGCCATCCTGCGCCGCTGGTTTACGCTGATTGTTGAGAACGCAGACGATCTGGCCGCGCTGATGACCGCCGAGCAGGGTAAACCGCTGGCGGAAGCAAAGGGCGAAGCGCTGTATGCCGCCTCCTTCGTTGAATGGTTTGCGGAAGAAGCCAAACGTGTTTACGGCGAAACGGTTCCGGCACCCGGCACCGATAAACGCATCATCGTGATGAAGCAGCCGATCGGCGTCTGCGCAGCGATCACCCCGTGGAACTTCCCGGCGGCGATGATTACCCGCAAAGCCGCTCCCGCTCTGGCTGCAGGCTGCACGATGATCGTAAAACCTGCCGAACAGACGCCGCTCACCGCGCTGGCGCTGGGTGTACTGGCCGAGCAGGCAGGTATCCCAGCGGGCGTATTTCAGGTGATCACCGGTGATGCCAAAGAAATTGGCGGAGTACTTACGGCCAGCGACACGGTCAGAAAACTCTCCTTTACCGGCTCGACGGAAGTCGGACGGATTCTGATGGCGCAGTCGGCGCCAACCATTAAAAAACTGTCGCTGGAGCTGGGCGGTAACGCGCCGTTTATCGTCTTTGATGATGCCGATCTGAATGCGGCCGTTGAGGGCGCGCTGGCATCGAAATACCGCAATGCGGGCCAGACCTGCGTCTGCTCCAACCGTATTTACGTTCAGTCCGGTGTCTATGATGCCTTCGCCGAGAAGCTGGTGGCGCGCGTTGCGGCACTGGAAGTCGGGGAAGGTCATCAGCCGGGCGTCACTATCGGACCGTTGATTGACGCCAGCGCCGTTGAAAAAGTGGAAGATCATATCGCTGATGCGCTGGCTAAAGGGGCAAAACTGCTGATTGGCGGGCAACGCCACGCGCTGGGGGCCACTTTTTATCAGCCGACGGTGCTGGCCGAGGCGACCCAGCAGATGAAAATTGCCCGCGAGGAAACCTTTGGGCCGGTTGCGCCGCTCTTCCGTTTTGAAACGGAAGAAGAGGTGATTGCTATGGCCAACGATACCGAATTTGGCCTGGCGGCCTACTTCTATACCGAAAACGTACGCCGCACCTGGCGGGTGGCAGAAGCCCTGGAGTACGGCATGGTGGGCCACAACAGTGGACTGATCTCCAATGAGGTTGCGCCGTTTGGCGGCGTGAAGCAGTCCGGGCTGGGGCGCGAAGGTTCGCACCACGGCATTGATGAGTATCTGGAAATTAAATATCTGTGCTCGGTCATCGCCTGAGCATGCCCGTTACCTGAAAGGAGGAATAATGACTATCAATCCATTTGAGTTCCGCACCGTGCCCTCCATTGAGGTGAAATGGGGAGGTGCACAGGAGCTGGGTACGATCGTTGCGGCACGGTTCAAGGCGCGAAACGCCCTGCTGGTGACCGATGCCGGGCTGATTAAGGCCGGGCTGATTGCGCCGATCGCGGCCTCGCTGAAGGGGGCGGGATTTACTGTGACCCTGTTTGACCAGGTGGTCGCCGATCCGCCTGAGCATATCGTTCACGCCTGTGCCGACGCGGCGCGCAGCGCGAATGCCGATATTGTCATTGGTCTGGGCGGCGGATCATCGCTGGATATTGCCAAGCTGGCGGCGATTCTGGTGGAGAGCGAACAGCCGCTGTCGGAAATGTACGGTATCGGTAAAGTGAGCGGTTCGCGCCTGCCGCTGGTGCTGATCCCCACCACCGCCGGGACCGGGTCGGAGGTGACCAATATTTCGATTATCACTACCGGTGAAACCACCAAGATGGGGGTGGTGTCGCCGCAGCTGTACGCTGATTTCGTCCTTTTAGACGCCGAACTGACCGTGGGACTGCCGCAGATCCATACCGCCGCAACGGGTATTGATGCGATGGTGCATGCGATCGAGGCGTATACCAGTAAACACAAAAAGAATCCGCTGTCCGATGCGCTGGCGCGCGAAGCGCTGCGTCTGCTCGGTGCGAATCTGATTGCCGCCTGCCGCGACGGTAAAAATCGTGCGGCGCGCGAGGGGATGCTGCTGGGCGCAACGCTGGCCGGTCAGGCTTTTGCCAACTCGCCTGTTGCCGCCGTTCACGCGCTGGCCTATCCCTTAGGCGGCCACTATCACATTGCGCACGGTCTTTCGAACGCGCTGATGCTTGGCCCGGTGCTGCGCTATAACGCCAGCGCCGCCGCGCCGCTGTATGCCGAACTGGCAGACGTGCTGGGCATTGAGGGCAGCGGCAACGCGGACCAGCGTTCCGCCGCCTTCGTTGAGCATATGCTGACGCTGATGGAAGAGAGCGGAGCACCGCGCCGTCTTCGTGACGTGGGCGTAACCGAAGAGAGCCTTACGCGCCTGGCGGCCGATGCCATGCTGCAAACGCGCCTGCTGACCAACAACCCGGTCGATGTGCAGGAACAAGACGCACTGAATCTGTATCAACAAGCATTCTGACGACCTGACTCAAACGTATCACTGTACCCACTATAAAAAAGAGGCAAGCCCAGTATGAACGATATCCGACTCTATATGCTTCAGTCCGGCACCCTGAAATGCAAAGTGCACAACATTAAAATGAACCAGGGCAGCGGTGCGGATTATGAAATTCCGGTGCCGTTTTTCCTGATCACCCACCCCGATGGTCATACCATTATTGATGGCGGCAACGCCATTGAAGTCGCCACCGATCCTCGCGGCCACTGGGGCGGCATTTGCGACGTGTACTGGCCGGTACTGGCGGAAGATCAGGGCTGTGTCGATCAGATTAAGGCGCTGGGCATCGATCCGGCGGATGTGAAATACGTGGTGCAGTCGCATCTGCATCTTGACCATACCGGCGCAATTGGCCGCTTCCCGAATGCCAAACATATCGTGCAGCGCGTGGAGTATGAGTATGCCTTTACGCCGGACTGGTTTGCCGCCGGTGGCTATATTCGTAAAGACTTCGACAAGCCGGGGCTGAACTGGCAGTTCCTCAATGGAACCGAGGATGATTTTTACGATGTTTACGGCGATGGCACGTTAACCACGATCTTCTCTCCCGGACATGCGCCCGGACACCAGTCATTCCTGGTACGGCTGCCAAACAGCAAGCCTCTGCTGCTGACCATCGATGCCGCCTATACGGTGGATCACTGGGAAGAGAAGGCGCTGCCGGGATTCCTGGCCTCGGCGGTGGATTCCGTTCGCTCTGTGCAGAAGCTGCGTAACGTTGCCGAGCGTAACGATGCCATCGTGGTCACCGGGCACGATCCGGATGCCTGGGCGGGCTTTAAGAAAGCTCCTGAGTATTATTCCTGACAGGCGTTTAGAAAACTCGATAAGTACGGGGTTATCAGCGTTTACTGATAACCCCGAAATATTAAAATGGTAATACAGAGTATTAACACGATAGTGATTATGGGTGGTATTTTCATCGCTCTTGCTCCTTGCATTGCTGCGGGTAAGAGGCTACTCTGATGTTGTTTAGGCATAGAGTGGGCCTCGTTGGTGATTAATATTACCATCGGGGCTTTCTTCTTTTTATCCCTAACAACCTTTTCCTGCCAGTTACCTGAGATAAAAAGCCTCAAGCACCGGGCAGGATTATACTTTAGTGCATGAGTTATTAAATTTCTTTCTGTTCGCTATGCGTGAAATTGCGTACGGTATCGCAAGATCCATGTAATTAATTTGTTGTGTTCATTTGTTGGGTTGATATCGTTTTCGGGTTTGTAGTTAAACTTGTTATGCATCCTGTTTATTTGAGGTGGTCATTAATTTAATTCGGCGTTTTCATGGGTGATAATTCAATTAACGCAGGGGTGTTATTATCACCCTTAACCTGTTCACGTTATTATTTCCGATTAGAAACCCAGAAATTAGCAAACCGTTATGCTGTTTTATCCGTCTTAGCCACCAGCTCAATCTGCGATCCCCACGGCGTCAGGAAGTAAAACCACTGAGTACCATCGGCATTGGTGACGGGTTCATTAAGCGTCTTCAGCCCGGCCTTTTTTAGCGCTTCATAACTCGCTTGAATATCCTGAGTGCGAAGGGCGATATGCGTTGCCGCAGCGTCATCCTCGTGTGGCTGAGCATGATTGATCTCTGCACCGCTGTATTGAAACAGTTCAATGCCGGTGCCGTCCGGCAGTCTGACCATCACAAAGCGTTTTAAGTCACTGGAAGAACGCCAGTTAAACGCTGTTTTCCACGCGTCAGGAATAGTACCCGGCGTGATATCTGATTCGAGTTTGCCACCGAAGGTTTTTGAGAAAAACGCCACGGCAGCATTGATATCGGGGACGTTGATCCCGGCATGATCGATACCGCTAATATGGACGACCGGCTGCGGCTCAGTACCGAGTGCCGTTGCGGAAAGCGATGCCGCACCCAGTAGCAGTGCCGAGGCGAAGGCGGTTGAGTTAACGCTAAATTTTTTCATCGGTTTGCTCCCGTTTGTTTGTCTAATCGCCTCATCGGGCGGGAAGTTCTGCGACGGTCTGTCGCGACGAAAGAAGCATATCGACGCGCCGACATTTTCAAAATAGAATGATTTGAAACCCATCATTGCAAAAATGAAATGAGTAAACTTCCCGATTTTGAAGGGCTGGCGATGTTTGCCAAAGTGGCTGAGGAGGGTTCCTTCGCAGCGGCGGCCAGAGTTATGGGCGTTTCCGTTCCCACCGTTTCCCGTGCGGTAGCGCGTCTTGAAGAGCGGCTGGGCGGACGGCTGTTCAACCGTACATCCCGCCAGCTGGCGCTGACGGAGTTTGGGCAGAGTATGGCGGCGAAAGCGGCAGAAATTTATCGCCAGGCGGAGGAAGTGGAGAGTGAAGCCCACGAACTCTCGGTTCAGCCGCGTGGGCAGGTCAGGTTGGCGATCCCGATGTCATTTGGGCTGCGCTGGGTGGCTCCGCTGATGCCTGAACTTATTCGTCAGTTCCCCGAACTGAATGTCGATCTGCATTTGTCCGATGCCTCAGTGGATTTAATTGCCGAAGGTTTTGACGCCGCACTGCGTATTGCCGCGCTGCCGGATTCTTCACTGGTGGCCCGCCGCTTGTGCCCGGTGACTCAGTATCTGGTTGCCTCACCGGCTTATCTGGCGCAGCACGGCACACCTCTGCATCCACGTGAACTGAGCAGCAGACAGTGTTTCAGTTACGCCTACCGCGCCCGCAGCCAGGTCTGGCGTTTCAGCCACAGCTCAGGTTCGCAGGAGGATATTGTGCCGAACGGACCGCTGCGGGTGACGAACTCGGATGCGCTGCTACCGCCGTTGCTGGAAGGGTTAGGTATTGCAGAACTGCCGGAGTTCATTGCCGCAGAGTATCTGCGCGACGGGCGGCTTGTCCATTTGCTGGATGAATGGTCGATGACTCAGGGCGGCTTGTATTTTGTGACCCCCACCGCGCGCAGTCGTCCGCTTAAAGTCAGGGTGCTGTCGGACTTTTTTGCGCGCCACCTTGCCGATCCCGCCTGGCGCTGGCCCTGAAAGGCGAGGCATTTGATTGACCGCAATCGTGCCTGTGCTTTCAATTTTGAAACGATAGCTTTCATTCATTGCTGTTTTCAGCGCTTCTGAAGTTTTTTATTGTTACCCCACGCCACCGAAAACGGGGCATTCACTTAATACTTCAGGAGCAACATGATGAAAACCGCTATTCAGTTACTGCAAAACTATCTCGATGTTATTCAGAATCCGCAGGCTGCCGCCGCACTGTTTGCCGAAGATGGCGTTCTTGAGCTGCCTTACCTGCAGACGCTGGGTTTACCGCACCGCGTGCAGGGCCGCGAACAGATCCAGGCCTTTATCGCCGGGTTGTTGAAAAAGGTGCCGGATTTCCGCTTCCGCAACATCCGGTTCCTGATCGATACGCCTGCTCAGGCGTTTGCCGAATACAGCGTTGAAGCTGAGGTTCCCGCTACCGGCCAGATCTATAAACAAACCTATGCCGGGCGTCTGGTGGCAGAAAAGGGGCAGATTACTCTGCTGAGAGAGTCAATGGATACGCTGGCCGCGCAGCGGGCCTTTACTGACGGACGTATTTCCACCGCCGGCGATCACGATAAAACCCAGCCAACGGCGATCGTTGTCAGCGCTTATTACCGCGTGCATCCTGAAGACCGCCAGACGTTTATCGACGCGGTAAAACCGGAAATGCAGGCCGCGCAGCAGCTTCCCGGCTGTGTGTTCTATGCTTTCTCACAGGACCTGGTCAATCCCGATGCCTTCCATCTTTCTGAAGGCTGGGCAGATATTGACGCTTATGAACGTCATGAACATTCCGCGACCTTTTTACAGGCGTTATCTACCGTGGTGAAAGAAGTCCGTATCCTGCATCGTGAAGGCGTTCGTTATGATGTGGCAAAACAACATATTGACGATCCGCGCGGAAAAGTGACGGACTGAACCGAAATCGAACTCTAACAGACCGGTAAAGATGATAAACGGCCGGCCGGGAAAGCTCCCGGCAGGCTGTCCGGCAATATGATTGCATCATCCCTGGTCATCAGTTCAGGACATTCGCTGAAGATATGCCGCTGACAAATCGTCTACGGCAGGGCAGCCAATCTGTGCCAGGTTACAGTCCACTTCACTCTTCAGCAGCGCAATAACCTCATCAACGCCCCGCAGCCCCCGCGCTGCCAGCCCGTAAAGGGTTGCCCTGCCCAGTAACACCATATCTGCACCCAGACACAGCGCTTTAACGATATCCGAACCCCGTCGGAATCCACTGTCTGCCAGTACCGGGCTGTCGATGCGCGCGGCCACTTCGGCCAGCGTTTCTAGTGGGGAAAGATTGCCGTCCAGCTGGCGTCCACCGTGGTTAGACAGGATCACCCCGTCGGCACCGCAGGCCACGCACAGCTCAGCATCTTCCGGCCGGATAATGCCTTTGACCAGCAGCTTGTGTGGCCACATTTCGCGAATGCGTTTCAGGCTGTTCGGGTTAAAACCGGCGTCCATCTGGCGGCTCATCACCGCTGCCTGCGCTTCCAGGCTACCGCTTTCGGCGCTGACAAAATTCGCCAACTGCGGCATGCCGTTTTGCACGAAACGCATTGACCATGCAGGGTGAAGGCAGCCTGACATCAGCAGCGAAGGCGTAATCTTCAGCGGCAGGCTGAACTGATTGCGCCTGTCGCGCTCGCGGTTACCGTTAACGCCAACATCCACCGTGACAATCAGCGTGGTATAGCCCGCGTTCAACGCGCGCATCACCAGCTGCTCCGCCAGTTGCTGTTGAACAACATAGAGCTGGAACCATTTTTCACCCTCGGCGCAGCGGGCGACGTCTTCAATCGACGCATTGGAGGCGGTTGAAAGAATAAACGGAATATTGGCGCTTGCGGCAGCCTTAGCCAGTTTTATATCGCCACCGGGCCAGAGTGCGCCGTTAAATCCCGTGGGCGCAATAGCAAAAGGCGCACTCCAGTTTTTCCCGAACAGGTGCGTGGAAATATTACGTTCGCTGACATCCACCAGTCGGTGGGGCGTAAAGCGCCACTGGTCAAACACGTCGCGATTGTGCACCAGACCTTTTTCATCCTCGGCACCCCCTTCAAGGAAATCAAAAATGATTCGCGGCAGCGTTTTGGCTGCCAGCCGCCGGTAATCTTCAACGTTGACCAGCTTGCCCTTCATTGCTTCTCTCCCTGTTCTGTCCAGCAGGTTTCTACCTCAATTAATGCCGGTTTACCCGAGGCGCGAGCCCTGCTGACGGCATCGCTGATTTGTTCCGGCGTGTTGGCCCGGAAGGCCTGCACACCATAGCCTTCTGCCAGCTGTGAAAAATGGATATCCGGCAGGTTCAGGCCGGGAATATCGGTGGCATTCAGCACGTCGGCGAACCATCTCAACGCGCCGTAAGTGCCATTTTTCATCACGATAAAGATCACCGGGATGGCATAGTGCGCGGCGGTCCATAGCGCCTGAATGCTGTAGTTCGCCGAACCATCACCCACCACCACAAACACCTGTCGATCGGGGCTTGCCAGCTGGATACCAACACCGGCAGGCATGGCAAATCCCAGCCCGCCGGCCGCTGCGAGGTAGTAGCTGCCCTGAGTGGCGATATTGATACGCTGCCAGAGCGCGGGAATGGTTGAGGTCGATTCATTGACGAAGATGGAATTTGCCGGGGCGACGCTGTTTAATATATCGAAGACGGACTCTGCTTTGAGCGGACGGGAGGCCGCGACGGGTAACGGTGCAGGCAGTGCATCGGGCATGGCTTTAGCGCGGTCGGCAACGTGACCGGCAAGCTGGCTTAGAATGGGATGGATATCGCTAATCCAGGCATCGCCCACCGGCGCGCGAGCGGCTTCCTGCTGGTCGCAGGAGATCAGGATCAGTTCAGATCCCTCAGGCAGAAAAGGCCCTGCCTCAAACTGGTGATAGCGAAACACCGGCGCGCCGATAACGAGAATTAAATCGTGACCGGACAGCAAACGGCCGATGGAGGCAATTCCGGCAGGCAACATTCCTCTGAAACAGGCGTGGCGCGTTGGAAACGCGCAGCGCGGCGAAGAGGGTGCGGCCCAAACCGGGCACTTCAGCTTTTCTGCCAGTTCGACAGCGTGATTGTTCGCCCGCGCGGCATCGACATCGGCTCCCAGCACCAGCACCGGATTTGTTGCCGTATTGATGCGTTGAACCAGTTCCGCCAGTTCGTCACTGCTTAAAGAACGTGCGTTTTTGACCCGTCGGTTCAGCAGGCTGGCGGATGATTCATCGGCGCGCTTATCCCAGTCGTCATACGGGATGGAAAGATACACCGGTCCGGGTGCTTCAGAGGTGGCGGTATGAATAGCGCGGCTGAAGGCATGAGGTACTTCCTGCGCGGATGCCGGTTCGCGGCTCCATTTGACCAGCGGTTTTGGTAGCGTTGTCGCATCGGTATTGGTCAGCAGCGGCTCCAGTGCGACCATGGCGCGGTTTTGCTGACCGGCGGTAATAATCAGCGGTGAGTGACCGTTGCAGGCGTTGGCCAGTGCCCCCATCGCGTTCCCGGTACCTGCTGCAGAATGGAGGTTGACCAGCGCGGGTTTACCGGATGCCTGGGCAAAGCCATCTGCCATGCCCAGGGCAACGCCTTCGTGCAGGGCCAGTACGTATTCAAAATCTTTGGGGAAATTTTTCAGGAAGGGCAGCTCGTTGGAACCCGGATTGCCGAACACTTTATTGATGCCGTTGCGGCGCAGTAATTCGTAAGTCACATTACGTACAGTCTTCATCGTAGCGTCTCCCTTAACGATGGTGATCCGTCATGATCCTCAACGTCAGTCTTTAACCCTGCGTTGAGTGCGGATCCAGCGTATACCAGGAGGCCATCGGCCTTTTTGTGAAAACGCGACAAATGCCTGTAACTGAAACACTTTGTTAATATTTGGTTTTGCTTTGTGGGGAGGCGGCGCTATCGCATGAGCCTGCTTCAACCGTTTTCAAAGAACCCGTTCAGACTCTTCTTTCAAGATGATGATTTACGCTCAGCAGAGCGAGCCACGGCATCCAGAACGATTTTCCCGGCTGACAGGATATGCTCAATGGTCATTTCACGCGCTTTCTCCGCATCGCCGCTCCGGCAGGCGTCAAGAATAGCGGCGTGTTCATCTTGAAACATCGGTGTATCGGCAAGCAGCTTCCGCTGCAGGTGTTCATAGCGCTCTATCTGGTTGCGCAGTTCAGCAATCAGCAGCAGCTGGCGTGGATTACCGCAGGCAGCATAGAGAATGTTATGGAACTCCAGATTCAGCGCCCCTTGCTTTTCTGTATCGTTTGCACCACCCAAAAGATGGTGGACAAGCTCGGCTCGCGCCAGGGATTCGGCATCGAAATCAGGTACGCTGTAGAAAATTGCATCGCCTTCCAGTAGCGCTCGCAGGTGGTAAATATGGCGAATATCATCGGCTGAAAGCGTTCTGACTACCGCCCCGCGATTAAGATAGAGATCCACGAGCCCTTCCTGTTCCAGCAGCCGGATGGCTTCCCGCATCGGAACGCGGCTGACTGAAAACTGGCTGGCGAGGTCGCGTTCCACCAGTCTGGTGCCTTCTGTCAGCGTACCGTTGTTAATCATCGCCCTTAGACGATCGGCCAGAAGACTGGCCGTGGATTGCGTTTTAAGTGTCATAAACATCCCCTGTTGATTTTGGTTTAATGGTATACCATTATGATATTCTCAACCAGAGCGGGGTAAGCAGCACGCTGTCTCTGGGGCAATAAACAACGGGAAATTCCAGACAGGAGAAATCATCATGGCGCAGCGCGAGCATCACTATCGTGTAAATATCGAATGGGTGGGTAACAAAGGGCAGGGTACGGAATCCTATAAAGCGTACAGCCGTGACTTTACGATTTCAGCATTAAATAAAGCTGAGATAAGCGGTTCGTCCGACCCGGCTTTTCTCGGTGACAAATCGCGCTGGAATCCGGAAGACCTGCTGCTTGCATCGGCATCGGCCTGCCATAAGCTGTGGTATTTGCATCTTTGCGCAGAAGCGGGGATCAGCGTGTGTGCCTATCTGGATCGTGCAGAAGGCTCGATGATTGATGGCGATCGCGGGCATTTTACCCGCATCACATTACGCCCTGAAATTGTGATTCGCGAAGGTGATGACATCCAGTTGGCGACAGACCTTCATCATCAGGCTCATGAACAGTGCTTTATCGCTAACTCTCTTAATTTCCCCATCGAGTGTCAGCCTGTAATTTCAACTTCATCAGAGGGATAATCGATTTTACTCAATCGTCGGCGTACCGTTGGCTGTTGGTCCTGGGAATATTGTTCTACTCGTTCACGTAATCTTGCTAAGTTATCGACATCAGAATGTACTGATGTCGATAACATGAAAAGGGAAGCACCATGACGCAGGATTTAGCAGGAGTTGATGTTCTCTTCGTTGCCGGTTTTGGCCCGGTCACGCGCAGCACCGAAGCCAGCGCTGCATTTTATCGCGACGCTGTCGGTTTACCGCTAAAGGCGATGGAAGGAAATGAAGATTATCTGCTGAGCGAGCACGATGCGCTGGGTGGGGTAAAACATTTCGCCCTGTGGCCGCTGGCGCAGGCCGCATTGTCCTGCTTCGGCAGCGAGCGGTGGCCATCTGACCTGCCTGAACCACAGGGATGGATCGAATTCGAAGTGCGTGATATCCAGGCGGCGACCCGCACGCTGGAGGCAGCAGGCTATCGTTTGCTGGTGGCACAGCGCGAAGAGCCATGGGGCCAGACGGTGACGCGCCTGCTCAGCCCGGAGGGCCTGCTGACGGGCGTGACCTTTACACCCTGGCTACGCGACGCGTAATTACCGGCAGGAAAGCAGGCAGAGAGGTCAATGATGAATATCAGAAAGGCATTACCTTCTGAAGCTGAAGTGTGCTGGGATGTCCGCAATCAGGCGATACGCCACGGATGCCGGGAATGTTACGACGCGGAGGTTATCCATGCCTGGACACCGGAAGCGATGCCGGAGGGATATCGTCGGGCGATTACCCATCATCCCTTCTTCGTGGCAACAGACGCGGATAATCAACCGGTTGCGACCGGATTTCTCGATCTGTCCTCCGGCAGCGTTGAAGCTATTTTCACCCTGCCGTCCTTTACCGGCAGGGGGCTGGCTGGGAGCATCCTGGAGGTTATCAAACAGGAAGCACGGCAGCGCGGCTACAATTCGCTGACGCTTTCTGCCACGCCGAATGCCCGGTCGTTTTATGAAAAGCACGGATTTATCTTTATCTCTGAGAATCTGTATCCTTCTGAGCTTGCCGGTGCGTCGCTTCGCTGTAGTGATATGCGGATTGATCTATAACCTTTCCCACATTGATATTTCAAATTGATATAATAATAAGTCATCCTTTCACGGCTGGCTTATTATTTGTTTAATTGATAGATGTAATAAATAAAAGCGGTTGATAAATCAGGGTAAACTGTTATAGCTCGCTAAATTATTTCTGTGCATTGTTACAGTCAGTATTCAGTGATTAACTTTCTGCTCATTATGATAAAGAGTGGTAAGTCTATTATGAGCGATGAAAAACTTTCTGATAACGAACGATTAAAAGGCGATAGCGCATTACTTCGCGGCACCATCACCAGCGATCTGGATGATAATATTACCGGTGGCTTTAGCGGCGATAATTTTCAGCTGATTCGATTTCACGGGATGTATCAACAGGACGATCGCGATATCCGCCAGGATCGTATTGCGCAAAAGCTTGAGCCGCTGCATACCGTGATGCTCAGGATAAGACTGCCGGGCGGAATAATTAGCCCGCAGCAGTGGCTGGGTATCGATGAGTTTGCGCGCGATAATACATTATATGGCAGCATTCGTATTACCAACCGGCAGACGGTACAGTTTCACGGCGTATTAAAACATAATATTAAACCGGTTCATCAGCTACTTCACCGGCTGGGGCTGGATTCCAGGGCCACCGCCGGTGACGTCAACCGCAATGTGTTATGCACGGCCAATCCTGTTGAGTCGAATTTACATATTGAAGCTTACGAATGGGCGAAAAAGATTTCCGAACATCTGTTACCCCGCACCAATGCCTACGCCGAAGTCTGGCTGGATAAAGAAAAGGTGTCGCTGAATGAAGAAAAGGAACCTATTCTCGGCACCACCTATCTGCCGCGAAAATTTAAAACCGCGGTGGTTATCCCGCCACAGAATGATGTGGATCTTCACGCCAACGATCTGAACTTTATTGCCATCGGTGAGAATGGAAAGCTGACCGGTTTCAATGTGCTGGTCGGTGGCGGTCTTGCCATGACCCAGGGCGATGTTTCCACCTGGCCACGCCTTGCATCGGAATTTGGTTTTATCCCGCTGGCAGAAACGTTGCAAATTGCCGAAGCGGTGGTTGCGGTGCAGCGTGACTGGGGCAACCGAAGCAACCGGCGCAATGCCAAAACCAAATACACCCTGGAGCGTGTGGGCGTTGAAGTGTTTAAAACCGAGGTGGAAAAGCGAGCGGGGGTCAGCTTCCTGCCGGTCAAACCCTATCAGCTTACCGGGCGCGGGGATCGCATCGGCTGGGTAGAGGGTGTGGACGGGCAGTGGCATTTAACGCTGTTTATTCCCAGCGGGCGGCTGATTGATAAACCCGGCTATCCGTTTAAAAGCGGCGTTGCGGAAATCGCGAAAATTCATCAGGGTGACTTCCGCCTGACGGCGAATCAAAACCTCATCGTGGCGGGCGTCAGTGAGGAGAATAAGCAGCAGATTGATGCCATTGCCCGCCAGCACGGCCTGATCGACGATACGGTCACCAGCCTGGAAAAAAATTCCATGGCCTGCGTATCGTTCCCCACCTGTCCGCTGGCGATGGCCGAGGCCGAACGCGTACTGCCTGATTTTGTGAAAAGCCTCGAACAGTCACTGGATCGCCATGGGCTTAGTGACGAATCGATTGTGTTCCGCATCACCGGCTGCCCGAACGGCTGCGGCCGCGCCATGCTGGCGGAAATGGGGCTGGTGGGCAGAGCGCCCGATCGCTACAGCCTGTATATTGGCGGCAACCGGCAGGGCACGCGCATACCACGGCTTTATCGCGACAATTTCAGCAGCGCTGAATTGATAGAGATGATGGATGAGCTGATCGCCCGCTGGTCTGAAGGACGGGAGGAGAATGAAGGTTTCGGTGACTTTGTTATCCGCAGCCAAATCGTTGCCCCGGTGATGGATTCCGCCAGAGATTTCCATGCCGTCAGCTAAGGGTGGAACATCATACATCGGTTACAATACTCAAGATTATATGCAATCGGTTTATATTGCCGCAGTTTTATTCCTTATTAAGGGATAAGAAAAAAGCTATGCAGAGGGATTTTTAATTTTCCACATAAAGCGTAATAAACGTCATAATTGTAGTGGTAATCATTATTATAAATAGAGGTGGTTATTAACAATAACAGTCAGTGAAATAAAAACTATAACAGTTTTATTTATATATTTAACTTTACCTGGTCTGATGTGGGGTGTAGTATTTATTTCGACAAGGGAGGTGTTGTTGTTTAAGTGTGTGATCCTCCTATTCATACGCCCGCCCCGTTTTGGGGTCGGGCTTTTTTTGTTATTTCAATGCGGGTTGAATTAAGCGGAGTCAGTTATGGAATTAAAGAGGGTGAATAAAAAAGAACGCGGTAAAGGTGGATGTTTAATGCTGATGCTGGCGGCCTGCATTTTTATCGCGGCGGTATATGGTGTGATGATCCTCTGCATGACTATGCAGGATAAATCATCCGCAAAGGAAAATTCGTTAAAGCAGATTGATGCCTGCAATCAGACAGAGCGAGAAGGTAAAGATAAAATAAGAGATTACTTCGATAACGAATCCTGCGCCGAACTGATTAAACAGCACGCGGCGAAATTTAAAAATGAACACTGAAAAATGGCCTGTTGAATAGAAACAACAGGCCATTTTTATTATCGGTTAATCATCATGTGGTAATGCATACTCCAGATGATCCAGATTGACAGCCCGATAATGATTAACAGAATCAGCAGGGTGAAAACAAAGCTTGCCAGATTCCAGCCGTCCTCGGTCTTACGATTTAAATGCAGGAAATAAACCAGCTGTACTAGCAGCTGCGCCACCGCCGTGACCACAAAAAGGGTGATGGTGACCCAGCGCGGGCCAACCGGATACATCACCAGCATAAAAGGGATCAGCGTGAGCACTACGCAGAGCACAAAGCCGGTGATATAGCTTTTATAGCTGCCGCTATCGTGGCTGTCGGAATGTAAAACCGCCTTGCTCATTTAATAGACCCCCAGCAGATAAACAACGGTGAACACGCAGATCCAGACCAGGTCGAGGAAGTGCCAGAACAGGCTCAGGCACTCCAGCCGCAGGGTGGTTTTGCCACCCAGCCCCCGGGTCATAATCTGATGGATCATAATACCCATCCAGATCAGACCAATGCTGACGTGCAGGCCGTGGGTGGCCACCAGAGTAAAGAACGCCGACAGCCAGGCACTGCGATCGGGACCGGCATTGTTCTCAATCAGATGGTGGAACTCGTTGATCTCCATTCCGACAAAGGCGAGGCCGAACAGAAAGGTCACTGCCAGCCAGAACAGCACCTGATTCTTTTTCCCCTGGCGCAGCGCGAGCATCACGAAGCCACAGGTGATGCTCGACAGCAGCAGCATAAAGGTTTCGGTGAGCACGTAGGGGATCTCAAAGATGTCCTTCGGCGTTGGCCCACCGGCAAAGGCATCGCTTAACACCGCGTAGGTGGCGAAAAAGCTGCCGAACAGAATGCAGTCGGACATCAGATAAATCCACAGACCCAGCTTGGTGCCGTGATCGTGATGCTCGTGGTCATGCTCTGCCTGATGATGCAGAGCCGGAGTGAGTGTGTGACTACTCATAGTTAAGCCTTTTCCGTAACTGAATGAATGCGCTGGTTTTCGATCTTTTCAATCTCTTCCGCCGTGACGGTGTACTCAATGTCCTGGTCGTAGACGCGCAAAAAGACGCCGGCGGCCATACCAAATACGCAGAAGATCGCCAGCCACCAGATATGCCAGATCAGCGCGAAGCCAAGCAGCGTGCCGATCATCGACACCACAAACGGCGAAGCGGAATTGCGCGGCATCTGGAATGCATCGTATTTAGCCGGTTTTGGCGGCAGTCCTTTTTTCTTCGCTTCGTGCCAGTAGTCGAGGCTGTCGACATGGGGAACGACGGCAAAGTTATAGAACGCCGGTGGTGATGCGGTGGCCCACTCCAGCGTGCGGCCGTCCCACGGATCTTCCGCGCAGGGTTGCTGCCGCTGTTTATAGTGGTCGCGGACGCTGACGTAGATCTGCGCAAGGAAGAAAAGAATGCCGAACAGGATAAAGAAGGCACCGACTTCCGCGATCTTCAGATAGGGTCCCCAGTCCGGGTTAGTGTAGTGGTTCAGGCGGCGGGTCATCCCCATAAAGCCGAGGATATACATCGGGATAAAGGCCAGATAGAAGCCGATAATCCAGCACCAGAACGAGTAGCGACCCAGTTTTTCATTCAGCTGAATGCCGAAGACTTTCGGGAACCAGAAGCCGAAGCCTGCGAAGTAGCCGAACAGCGCGCCGCCAATAATCACGTTATGGAAGTGAGCCACGAGGAACAGACTGTTGTGCAGCAGGAAGTCCGCGCCGGGGATGGCTAACAGCACGCCGGTCATGCCGCCGACGGTAAAGGTGACCAGTGAACCCAGTATCCACAGCATCGGCGTGGTAAAGACCAGATTGCCGCGATACATGGTAAACAGCCAGGTGAAGATCTTCACCCCGGTCGGGATGGCGATAATCATGGTCATAATGCCGAAGAAGGCGTTAACGCTGGCACCGGAGCCCATGGTGAAGAAATGGTGCAGCCAGACGATAAACGACAGAATGCCGATCGCCACCGTGGCGCTGACCATAGAGGTGTAGCCGAACAGTTTTTTGCGCGCAAAAGTAGGAGTGACTTCCGAGAACACGCCAAAGGCGGGCAGCACCAGAATGTACACTTCCGGATGGCCCCAGGCCCAGATCAGGTTCACGTACATCATCGCATTCCCACCCAGTTCATTGGTGAAGAAATGCATATCCAGATAGCGGTCCAGCGTCAGCATCGCCAGCGCCGCCGTCAGGATCGGGAACGCGGCAACGATAATCGCGCAGGTCACCAGGGTGGTCCAGGTGAATACCGGCATGGTCATCAGCTTCATGCCCGGCGCACGCATTTTCAGGATGGTGACAAACAGATTCACCCCGGTCAGCAGCGTACCCAGCCCCGAGAGTTGCAGGCTCCAGATATAGTAATCGACCCCCACCCCGGGGCTGAACTTGATCCCCGATAGCGGCGGATAGGCCACCCAACCGGTCTGGGCGAATTCGCCGACGCCGAGTGACAGGTTGACCAGAATCACCCCGCCGACAAACAGCCAGAAGCTGAGCGCGTTAAGCCAGGGGAACGACACATCGCGCGCGCCAATCTGCAGCGGCATGATGATGTTCATCAGCCCGGTAATAAACGGCGTGGCGACGAAGAAGATCATAATCACCCCGTGAGCGGTGAAGATCTGATCGTAGTGATGGGGCGGCAGGAAACCTTCGCTGCCGCCACCGGCCACTGCCAGCTGAGTACGCATCATAATCGCATCCGCAAAACCACGGATCAGCATAATCAGCGCCACGAAAATATACATAATGCCGATGCGTTTATGGTCAACGGTGGTCAGCCAGTCGTTCCACAGCACGGTCCATTTTTTTAACCAGGTAATCCCGGCCACCACCGCCAGGCCGCCCAGAATAATGGCGGCCACCGTCACCATGACGATGGGCTCGTGATAGGGGATTGCATCAAGTGTTAATTTGCCAAACATCGCTTGCTCCATCGTTCTTATTCGCCTGCGTGGTTCACAGGCATTTCGGCTGAACCCATATTCATCCCGGCGTGCGCGTCATCTGCGTGCCGGTCCATGCCGGAATCCATGTACTGATCGATAATCCGCTGGAACAGCTCCGGCTCAACGCTTGAGAAGTGTTCAACCGGATGTTTTTCGGAAGGCAGGGCCAGCGTTTTAAAGCCACTGAAGCTCAGCGGATGGTTCTGCGCTTTAATCCCGCTGACCCAGCGCTGGAAATCACCGTCCGAGGTCGAGTGGGTGATGAACTTCATGTCTGAGAATCCCGGGCCGCTGAAATTGCCGGAGATACCGTCAAACTGCCCGGTTTCATCGGCAATAAGGTTCAGCTGGGTACGCATTCCGGCCATGGCATAAATCTGGCCGCCCAGCTGCGGAATGAAGAAGGTATTCATCGTTGAGTCAGAGGTGATCTGGAAGGAAACCGGGCGGTCGACCGGAATATAAAGCTCGTTAACCGTGGCAATGTTCTCTTCCGGGTAGATAAACACCCACTTCCAGTCGGTGGCGACCACTTCAACGGTCAGCGGCGGTTTTGCAGATTCCAGCGGCTTGTAGGGATCGAGGCGGTGGGTGCTTATCCATACAATAATTGCCAGCGCGATGATAATGATCAGCGGTATCCCCCAGACAACCACTTCGACTTTGGTGGAATGCGCCCATTCCGGAGTGTATTTCGCCTTTTTGTTCCCTGCGCGATAGCGCCATGCAAAGGCAAAGGTCATCAGAATCGCCGGAATCACCACGATCAGCATCAGCAGAATCGCGGTGATAATCAGGTTTCCCTGTTCCTTACCTACCTGTCCTTTGGAGTTAAACAGCGTCCAGCTACAGCCGGTCATTAAGGGAATAATTGCCAGAACAATCATTGCCTTAACTGATTTTATTGTGTTCTTCAACATCCTGAATACCCTATAATTTCTTCGCATTTATGCAGAGTTCCGCAGGCGAAATGTTGTATCCTTCTGGCAATACGCGGTGCTCAGATAGCGCTTTTACGTTTATCTGTTCCACACCATTCTTAGTCGACCCTGTTATCAATTTGTTATCCTCTTTTTGGTTTTGTGTTTATATGCCAACAAAATCCATACAAGATAGCGATTAAATGCATTTTATTTGCAACAACAGGCGCTTTTTATACTCTTTTGTATGGGTATTTTAAAGGGTGATCTATGTCATTTGCCGAAAAAAAGAAGACAACATCGATAAAAACGCACTGGATCTATCCAATAAAGCCGGGCAATGGGGCAAGATATAAGCAGATCGTGAATATGGTCACCGCCGCGATCGACGCCGGAGAGCTGTTGCCCGGTGACCGGATGCCAACCCAGCGCGAACTGGCGGAGATGCTGAAGGTGGATTTGACCACGGTCACCCGCGCCTACAATGAGCTGCGTGAAAGAAATCTGACGCAGGCGGCGAGCGGCCGGGGATCGTTTATCTCCTATCAGCCGGATACGCTGTCGCATATCGACCTGAGCATGAACACCCCGCCGGGATCGGCAAAAATACTGCCGCTGATAAGCCGCTCCTTAGAACGTTTGCAGTCCTCGATTGATGCGGAATCGCTGATGACCTATCACGTGGGGGCAGGTTCAGCAGTAGAGCGCAATGCGGCGGTGAAGTGGCTGAAACCGCTGCTCGGCGAGTTCGACAGCCAGCGGGTGGTCGCCTGCCCGGGTGCGCAGACGGCCATCAGCGCGCTGCTCTCACTGCTGACCAAGCCCGGTGATGTGGTGGTGACGGATGAACTGACCTATCCGGGATTTATCTCCGCCGCCCGCCAGCATAATTTGCAGATTGTCACCGTAGCAGCGGATGAGCAGGGGATGGACCCCGACGGACTGATCCACGCCTGCAAGACCTACGGTGCGAAGGTGGTGTATCTGAATCCGACGATCCACAATCCTACGGCCCTGACGATTTCCGCCGGGCGACGTAAAGCCATAGCAGAAGCGCTGACAGCGCATAACCTGACGCTGATCGAGGATGACCCTTACGGCCTGCTGCCCGATGAGCCGCCTGCGCCGATTGCCACGCTGGCACCGCACAATACCTGGTATGTCTCCACGCTGTCGAAGTGCCTGACCCCTGGCGTGCGGGTGGCGTGGGTGATTTGCCCCGAATCCACATCCTGGGAGCCGCTGGCGGGTGTTATCCGCGCCAACGTATTGATTGCTAACCCGCTGATGCTGGCGGTGACGGCGGACTGGATTAACTCCGGGGCGGCGATGGAACTGTTGCAGGAACTGCGGCAGGAAAACGCTCAGCGCGTGGCTTTAGCCAACAGCATTCTGCCCGGAAAAATCATTTCCAGTCCGTTTGGCCTGCACGTCTGGCTGGCCGGAGAGGCGGGGTTCGATCCCCATTCGCTGGTGCATTCGGCGGCGAAAGTCGGCCTTGGAATTACGCCCTCGTACGTGTTCTCACCCGTTGGCGGCGTACTGTCCGGCATTCGAATTTCCCTCGGCGGCGCGCGTGATCTCTCCCAGCTTACTAACGCATTGCAGCGGCTGAATAACGTGCTGAAGAACGCCAGCCAGCCGCTGACGGGCGGGGGATATGTTTAAAAACAGATAACAAAGGGAAATGGAGGCTTAACCTTTTCGTTTAGCCTCCTGATCCACAGGTTCAGCACGGTGCGGGGGATTGCTCTGGCATCTTTATTTTGAGTTTATGTTAAGCTTCGTTTTAAACACGTTACAGGAATTGACCGATGAATAATCATTCAGACGAAAAAATGACAGAGCATATTATTGGTGAAGCGGTCACTGAGTTGCTCAACGACAATGCCCCCATCACGTGGCATTCGCTACTGGCCAAACTTCATGCGATCGTTGCCAACGAACTGGATGAAGAACGCGTGAATGCGGCAGTGCGTGCAATAAAAGAAATCCGGTCGGAAAGGCTGAACAGCTCTGGGGAAAAAGAGAGTTCATCCGCTGATGTACCTTCACAACAACGGCTCCACTGATGCCGCTCCCGCAGTCGATAAACCCTGCCGGAAGTGCTTCTGCCAGCACAATAAGCTGGATTGTGCTATAATAATAACTCGTCCACCTGTCTAGAGAGGTTTTGTGATAGATGACACTACCACTGAAGATATCTATGTCGTTATAGGAACTGTCGTAACACGACTGCTAAAGCCGGACCAGCAGCTGACAGTTCATGAGATAATTAATGAACTCCACAGGATGGCGCAAGATGCTGAAAAACCAGATTTTGTTAACGCCTGTCGGGAAGCGATAAAATTTCTGGCCCGCCTGTTGCACTGATACCTTCAGGATTTCAATTTATAAACCCTTAAATCCTTAATCTTCACGACAACTGAGTTTGGGTCTCCCCAACCTTTACTTCAGCACGCCTTGCGAGACCCATTTCTCCGGTCACTCAGACATCGAAAACCTTCATCGTGCGGCGTGCTGCTAACAATAATCTTCAGTCTGTTCCTCAGCACGGTTAGCCTGCAGGATCGGAACTGCTATCCAGCTCCGCACTAAGGTGGAGGATAATGTCTTTTTTGGCTACTTTCCCCCCAATTTCAATCTCTACTGTACTTGAACACGGGCATCAGTTATTTTGCGATATTACCCACTTTTTTTTCAGCCAGGACTTCCTATGCATCAAGATGGCTTGCTTCCGGAAAAACCCGGTGGGATAAGCAGTTATTTTTGCCGGGTGACTCACCCGTATCAAATTGAGCTATTGGGAAAAATTACCGTAGAAATACTTCGCCAGGGGAAAAATCTTAGCTGTACTTCCGTCTGTCTTAAGCTAATCGTTCGACTTGACGCCACAACGGATGAAACTGAGCTGATGCATCTGCGAGATCTTCTTGGCAAACTTTTTGGCCGTTAATGACGGCGGCCTGCCCTTTATTTCCTGCTGAAACAGGATGTTTCCCTTTCTGATTATCACCGCCTTGCTTAATTCCTATTATCTTGATTCTTATTTTATTAAATTCATTCACAGACTAAATGTTAATTAAATATGTCGTGATGAGTTCTGTTATGCGACACTTTCAGATATAAATATGCCGATTTTACAAGGCTCTGAAATTTATAAAGGTATGACAGGTTAAAGAGGATTGCTTGCTATTTTTAAGAGGGTGTGAATTTAACGATTAACATTCTGAGTGAGAGTTTTATTGTGAAAGTGAATATCTGTGCCAGGCTTAAACCTCACTGAAAAAATGAAGGAGAATACATGCCTACTCACAAGAACCTTAATCCTGTTGACTACCCTGTACCTCCCTTCGTCGAACAGCCTCAGCCGATGCCGGGGCTGGCCAGTAAAATGATCCCGGTGCCGGATCACGGCGAAAAAAGCTATAAAGGCAGTGGTCGCCTTGCCGGGCGCAAAGCGCTAATTACCGGTGGCGACTCCGGTATTGGCCGTGCGGTGGCGATTGCCTACGCCCGCGAAGGTGCCGATGTGGCAATCGGTTATCTGCCGGAAGAGGAGCCGGACGCGGCGGAGGTCATCCGACTCATCGAGGCGGAAGGGCGGAAAGCCGTTGCGCTGCCTGGTGATATCCGCAGTGAGGAATTTTGTCAGAAGCTGGTAAAAGAGGCGGCTGAAAAACTGGGCGGACTGGATATTCTGGTCAACAACGCAGGCCGTCAGCAATATAACGAATCGATTCGAACGTTAAGTACGGAAGATTTTGACGCGACATTTAAAACCAATGTCTATGCCATGTTCTGGATAACTAAAGCCGCGCTGGAATATCTTCCTCGCGGGGCGTCGATTATTAATACCAGCTCGGTTCAGGCCTATAAGCCCAGTGAAATTCTGCTGGATTATGCACAAACCAAAGCGAGTATCGTCGCCTTTACCAAATCGCTGGCAAAACAGCTGGGTAAAGAGGGGATTCGCGTCAATGCCGTGGCACCTGGACCCTACTGGACCGTACTACAGTCCAGCGGCGGCCAGCCGCAGGAGAAAGTGAAAGAGTTTGGCGCTTCGGCACCGCTCGGCAGACCCGGCCAGCCGGCGGAGATCGCCCCGCTCTACGTCACCATGGCATCGGTAGAAAGCAGCTACACATCCGGCCAGGTGTGGTGCTCGGATGGCGGGACCGGCACATTGTAAAGGTGGATTCAGGCGTTGCCGAATGGCAGCGTTCGACGCGAGTCTGATTATGGTGCGCGCCATGGCTATCGGCGGTAAAAGTGATTTGCGCAGCATTGTTCATATTCTCTACGCCCTTGATCGAAGAATGACGTCTGCACTGCGCAGCTTCCTGGATTTTTGCATGGCGCGGTTTGGTTAGCGCAAAGGGCTTAACGGTGTGATGTGAACCCTGATACGTTTTACCCCTCAGGGCATGATGCCTGAGGTAAAGTGAGAACGGTTCCGTTCATATCCATCGTCGACCAAATCAATTACTGAAGGAGAGCAAAGATCATGTCATTGACCACCGGCGTGCATCACATTGGCCTGGCCGTATCCAAACTTGAAGAAAGTGCTGAGTTTTTCACCAAATTACTGGGCTGGGAGGAAGTTAAACGACGTGAAGATTATCCCGCCATCTTCGTGAAAGATGAGTCGATAATGATTACGCTCTGGAAAACGCAGACCGAAGAACCCGTTAATTTTGATCGCAAACTGAATGTCGGGCTGCATCACTTAGCCCTGCGGGTTAACAGCAAAGAGAAGCTGTTCCAGCTCCATGATCTACTGCAGGCCAATGGTATTGAAATCGAATTTGGGCCAACACTCCTCAGAGGCGGGCCGTCAATGCACATGATGTGCTACGAGCCGAGTGGTATAAGAATCGAATTTCATTATTCTGAGTAAGTGATTGACCCCATTCCCCTCGGGCCACAACAGCGTATTGGTTTTACAGTCTTTTCGTTAAGGGTGATCGCGCTTGTGGTCACCTTATCAGGTGTCAGATCCGCCATCTCCACCGTTGACCCCCGTCTCTTCACCCGTTCTGCTGCTACCGCTTAATCTGCCCTGAACACGCCTGCATCCTCGATCCTTTCGCTTCAGGCCAGAAACTGACGCATTCATTTTTATTATAAAAATCAGCGCTCTATATTTTATTTTTTATCGTGCCTCTTCATCCCAGGATCTTTTTTATAAAAATACGTTGACGAGGTAGAACGATCGTTCTACCTTTAGGGCATGAAAACGAAAACGAGCAATACCCGAGAAAAGATCCTGCAGACCGCTGAGCAGCTCATCTATCAGAACGGTATCCATGCAACAGGCATGGACCTTCTGGTTAAGACCTCAGGAGTCGCGAGGAAAAGTATTTACCGCCATTTTGCGAACAAGGAGGACGTGGCCGCTGCGGCGTTAAACGAGCGCGACGAGCGGTGGATGCACTGGTTTCGAAACGAGTCTGATAAGGGCGAAACGCCGCAGGATCGCATTCTGAATATGTTCACCGTGCTGAAAAGCTGGTTTGAGTCCGACGGTTTCCGGGGCTGTGCGTTTATCAACACGGCCGGGGAAGTAGGGGACCCTGACGATCCTGTCCGCCAGATAGCCAGGATGCATAAACAGAAGCTGCTGGATTACGCCCTTGAAGTGGCCGGGCAGCTGAACGTAGAACACCCGGCGGTTTTGGCCAGGCAGCTGCTGATTCTGATGGAGGGGGCGATCACCACGGCATACGTAATGGGTGACGCGAGTGCAGCCGACAACGCCAGGGACGTGGCGAAGCTTTTACTGGAACAGGTCTCTTCCTGAGGCCTGTATTTCGAAAAGATTGATGACATTAAACCAAAATCTACAGGAGATTCACCATGACAGATTCACAAGTTCGCCCACCGCTTCCGCCTTTCACTCTGGAAACGGCCATTGAGAAAGTCCGACTGGCTGAAGATGGCTGGAACACCCGCGATGCGGCAAAAGTGGCGCTGGCTTACTCGCTGGATACTCAATGGCGCAACCGTGCCGAGTTCGCCAATAACCGTGAAGAGGCGCAGGGCTTCCTTGACCGTAAGTGGAAGAAAGAACATGAATACCGTCTGATTAAAGAGCTGTGGGCATTCGGCGGCAACCGTATTGCGGTCCGCTACGCTTATGAATGGCACGATGACTCCGGTAACTGGTTCCGCTCTTACGGCAACGAAAACTGGGAGTTTGAGGCAGATGGCCTGATGAAACGTCGCTTCGCCTGTATCAACGACATGCCGATCAAAGAGAGCGAGCGCAAATACTTCTGGCCGCTGGGCCGCCGCCCGGACGATCATCCGAGCCTGTCAGACCTGGGACTGTAAGTCCGTATGTTATTCCGCATAAAGCCCACGGCGACTGTCCTCGCCGGGGCTTTTCTTACCGAACCGAATACACCCCCGCACCCCAATAGCCTTTCCCCGGCTGGCTTTCCTCCTGCCAGCACAGCGACTTCAGCTCGCGGGCGATGAGGCGGTTGATAATCCCGTGCCCCATCAGCAGTACGGGGCGCTGACTTTCCCTGGCCAGTTCGACCAGCATCACTGCGGCCCTGGCCGCACGCGCTTTCGCCATTTTCAGCGATTCAACCTGACGAGAAAGTCCGCAAAGCCACAGCAGGCGATAAACCACCGCCCAGTGAAACGGGGAAAGCCGAACGCCGGGAACGAGGTACAGCGGCAGTTCTGCCTCTTTGAATACTTCATCGACCAGCACCGGCTCGCAGCCCAGGGTCTGAAGCGAGGAGATCGCGCGGGGCAGTGGACTGCTGATGGCAACCGGTTCTTTTTCTATCAACGCGATGGCTGATTGCGGCGGTATGTCGCCGCCCGTATCTGAAATATCGTACTGCTTAACCCAGTCGGCCATCTCCCGGGACGTGACTTTTGCCGCACCCACAAACGTCGGTTTGCCGTGGCGCATCAGAATAATTTTCATCGGTATCCCTGGCTGGTGATTCATTTTTACCGCTGCCGCATCATTTCACCGGATCGGCCAGCGCCTTTTTGAGCTCGTCCAGATCTTCCTCAATCGCCGTTTTCATACCGCGGCGCTCAAGCCACTGTCGGCCCCACAGACTCAGATCCAGCACCAGCTTGTTCAGCTCCCGGCCTTCATCGCTGAGTGAGTACTCGACTTTCGGCGGCACAACAGGATACACCTGCCGCAGGATCAGTCCATCCTCTTCCAGCTCGCGCAGCTGTTTGGTCAGCAGACGCTGGTTGATGCTGGGCATTGAGCGCTGCAGTTCGCTGAACCGCTGCGTACCGTCCTTGAACAGGTGATAGAGGATCACACCCTTCCATTTTCCACCCATTATATGCAGTGCGGCTTCCATCGAACAGCCCGGTGCAGAGTCGTAGTTACGTAGTTTTTTCATAGCAATCCTACAGTTACCTTTTGGTAAGTATATGAATTTTTTTAGTGTATAAGCGAAAATTAACCCTATGGTACTTTCAGTGCTCTGAAGATCAATCGCTTTTTGGAGTTGCTATGTCTGCTTTACTTTTTGAACCCATCACCATCAACGGCGTGCAGTTTCGTAACCGCATCGCCATGTCGCCGATGTGTATGCACTCGGCATCTGATGACGGGGAAACCAACGATTTTCACGTGATTCACTACGGCGCACGGGCGTTAGGCGGCGCGGGTCTGGTGATGCTGGAAACCGCCGCGGTGCTGCCGAATGGTCCTATTGGACCCGGTGATATCGGCATCTGGGACGATCGCCATATTGAAGGGCTGTCCCGGGTGACGGCGGCCATTCAACGCTTTGGCGCGAAAGCGGGTGCGCAGATTGGCCATGCCGGTCGCCAGCTGGGGATCGACCTGCCGTCCATTGCGCCATCGGCCATTCCCTTTACCGCAGAATCCCGCGTGCCGCAGGCGATGAGCGTGGAACAGATTAAAGAGGTCATTCGCGCGTTCGGTGAAGGTGCCCGCCGCGCCCGCGAGGCCGGTTTCGACGTGATTGAAATCCACTGCGCCCACGGCTATCTGCTGAACCAGTTCCTCTCTCCGCTGGCGAACACGCGGACCGACGAATACGGCGGCAGCCAGGAAAACCGCTACCGCATTGTGCGCGAGGTAATCGATGCCGTGCGCCGCGAGTGGAGCGGCCCGTTGTTCCTGCGGGTCTCATTGACGGACTATGCCGAAGGCGGCAACCGCCCGGAAGATTTTCTGCTGTGGGGCAAGTGGATGAAAGAGCAGGGGATCGATCTGATTGACTGCTCCAGCGGCGGCATTGCGATGGTGCAGGTGAACACCTATCCGAACTATCAGGTTCCGGCCGCCGAACTGCTGCGCCGCGAACTGGATATCAAAACCGGCGCGGTTGGCCTGATTGAAACCGGCCGCCAGGCGGAAGAAATTTTGCAGAACGGCCGCGCCGATATAGTGCTGGTGGGGCGTGAAATGCTGAAAGATCCATTCTGGGCACGCACTGCCGCTGACGATCTCAACGCGGTGATGCCGGTTCCGCCGCAGTACACCCGCTACGGCTCCGGCTGGCAGCGTTCGCAGCCGCGCCTGCCGGCGGCAGAGTTAGCCAGCACGGTTGAGCGTTAATCCCGATATTTAAGAGAGCCTGTTCTCGATTGTGGGATAAGGCTCTCATTCCGATCCCTGCTGTTGTTTTCTGTCTTCTCCTCTGCCATTTATCCCTCAACCTTCGCCCTCACAGCATGAAACTGTGAGGTGCTTTACAACTTTTATAAATTCTTATCCGGGCATGGTTTGACGGGTTGAAATGCTTAGATGAATAATCAACTATAAAGATGACTAGACATCTTACGGTTTCGATAAGTCACTTCCAGCGGATTCTGCACAGGGTGGAGTCCGCATTTTCTCATCAGGATAGCAACTCGTTTAAAAGACTTGGCTCAGGATTAACCCTATGAAAAACATATCTATAAGAGCAAGAATGCAGAGCTTTGGTGGATTCCTCACCGCCATGGTAATCCCCAATATTGGGGCATTTATGGCGTGGGGATTTATTACCGCACTGTTTATCCCAGCCGGATGGTTCCCGAATAAGGAGTTCGGATCGCTGGTTGAACCGATGATTCGCTACATGCTGCCGATGCTGGTGGGATACACCGGTGGACAGATGGTGGGCGGCAAGCGCGGCGCGGTCATTGGTACGGTGGGAACGATGGGGGTGATTGTCGGGACCAACGTGCCGATGCTGCTCGGTGCGATGGCGATGGGGCCGCTGGGTGGCCTGGTCAGTAAGCAGATCGATCGCCTGCTCGAAGACCGTATTCCGGCGGGCCTGGAAAATGTGGTGCAGAACTTTGCCCTCGGTATTGCCGGTATGGTGCTGGCACTGCTGGGCTATGAGTTTATCGGACCGTTTATGCTGGGCATCACCAACGGTATTGCCTTTGCGATTGATGGCCTGCTGAAAACGGGCTACCTGCCAACGCTGGCGCTGCTGATTGAACCGACCCGTGTGCTGTTCCTTAACAACGCCATCGATCAGGCGATTTTCTATCAGCTGGGCATGAAGGATGCGGCGGTTAACGGCAGCTCAATCTTCTTTATGGTCTTCGCCAGCCCTGGACCGGGTTTAGGCCTGCTGCTGGCGTTCTGCATATTTGGTAAAGGCATGGCAAAGAAATCCGCACCGGCCGCGACCATCATCCATATTTTCGGCGGCATCCACGAGATGTACTTCCCGTATGTCTATATGAAGCCGCTGATGATCCTGCCGTTGATGCTCGGTTCTGCGGTGGGCATTGAAGTATTCTCACTGATGCATGCCGGACTGGTGGCGGGTGCCACGCCGGGCTCTATCTTTGCCTTTATGGCGCTGACGCCGCCGGGTAAATTCCTCGCCACCCTTAGCGGCATTGGTGCTGCGGCCATCGTGACCTTTATCGGTGCCAGCATCGTGCTGAAGTTCGATCGCTCAACGGAAGAGAACGACAGTTTTGTATCCTCACAGGATCAGATGAAATCCACTAAAGAAGCCGGTATGAGCGAAGCCTATGCCGCGGCGAAACGTGAATCTCAGGGTACTACTGCTGCTACTGGCTCAGTGCCTGCGGTTAACGTCGGCACTCTGCGGTTTATCGCCTTTGCCTGTGATGCCGGTGCTGGTTCCAGCGCCATGGGGGCGACAACCTTCCGTAAAAAGCTGCAAAAAGCGGGGCTGGATGAGGGCATTACCGTGCGTCACTTTGCTATTGAAAGCATCCCGGACCATGCCGATCTGGTGGTAGTACACCAGAACCTGGCCGATCGCGTGAGAATGAGCAAGAACGTGCCGGTGATTGAAATCAAAAACTATCTCGGCGATCCCAAACTGGAAACGCTGTTAGAGGAACTGCGCGAGCAGAAAGCATCCGGGGCGACACCCCAACTTTCCGATGTGTAACTGAAAGCCCTTCAGCTACTGGAGAAAATAATGAAATTTGTAGAAATTACGGCAGTGAACGAAATTAACGTGGGTGACGTTGCCGCGCCAACGCTGGCGGCGAACCAGGTCATGGTCGACATTAAATACAGCGGAATATGCGGATCGGACATGCATTTCTTTCTGGGGCATCATCCGTCGCTGAAGCCGCCAACGGGTTTTATTCAGGGCCATGAGGCGGTCGGCGTGGTCAGCGCGGTCGGTGAACAGGCTCAGGGTTTTGCGGTGGGCGATCGGGTAGCGATTAATCCACTTGTTGGCTGCGGTGAATGCTTTAACTGCCTGGATAATCTGCCGAATATCTGTCGGGTCAGCCGTAAGGTGATGGGTTTTCGCCTTAACGGTACGATGTGCGAGCAGATGGCGGTGGAACCCGCGCAGCTGATTAAACTGCATCCGCAGGCCGACCTGCGTGTGGCGGCGATGATTGAACCGTTCGCCGTCGGCCATCACGCGGTGTCCCTGGTGAAGTGGCGTGATCTGACCGCTCTGCCGGTGATTGTCACCGGCGGCGGCACCATCGGGGTGGTCACTGCGCTGGTGCTCAAGTACCTGTACAGCGCCGATCCGTTGATCGTTGAAAAAGACCCGCAGCGTATCGCGCAGCTCGAAGGGATGGGTTTTCGCGTATACGGCTCGGTGGCTGAGGTTGATGTACTTCAGCTGCGCCAGCGACCGGTGGTCTTTGAATGCACCGGCTATTATCCGGTGCTGGAGGCGCTGATTGCCGCCCAGCGTAAGCCCGAGCAGATTGTGATTATTGGTCAATACCAGCCGGGATCCACCGTCGGGCTACACGAGATTATGTCGTCCGAAATTACCATCACCTCAAGCCATATGTATAACAGCGATGACCTGCAGGCCAGCGCCGATGCCGTCAGGCAGCCGGAGATTGAGCAGGCACTGCGCGGTATTGTTTATCAGCAGGTCTTCTCACTGGAAGAGGCGGCCAGCGCCTTTGCGAAAGCTACGTCCGGCCAGCTGGATGGCAAACTGAAGGTGCTGATCGGTCAGCCCTGAAGGGATGAACAGGCTGAAGATGAAAAACGCCGGGTGAATGCCCGGCGCTTTTGTATCGGCCAACAAACGTGGAGCCTCAGGCTCGCGGTTACTCGCCGCGGTCGGCTATCTGGCGCAGATGCAGGATATTGGTATTCACGATGGCAACGTTAACCTCAAACGGCGTGCCGTCATCCAGATAAACCACCTCATGCAGCTCCATCAGCGCATCGCCTTCGGCCACATTCAGTAAGCGGATCTGATCCTCATCCATGACGTTAAACGCCCGCACGTTCTGCGCCCTGCGCTGCACGCCCTTACCGGTCAGTTTTTCAATGTAGGAATACTTAGATATTTCCAGCTGGCTGAATTCCAGCGTGCTGAACAGGCTGACGGGGAAATGGATGTACTCCAGCGAAACGGGAATGTCATCGAACGACATCAGACGCAGGATCTTGTACACCTGATCATTGGTTTTGATCCGCAGCTCCTGCGCCATCGCCGCGCTGGGAACTTTGATAATGCTGGCGGAAATCACCTTCCTTACACCCTGATGTCCGCTCTTTTGTGCCTGATAGTCAAAGGGGGAGAGCGCATGAAATTTTCCAGAATGATTGCTGTAGCCGGTGGAGCCGACAAAGATGCCCGACCCCTTCACACGGTAGATCTTTTCCTGCTCGATCAGAATGCGCGTGGCTTCCCGCACCGTCGCCCGGGTGATCCCCAGCGTTTTGGCAATGGCGATTTCCGTATCCAGCTTATCTCCGGACGTCAGCCCATCCTCATTGATTTTGTTGAGGATGAATTCAATCACCTCTTTTTGTTTTTCAGTGATGTTTTCTGACATTTTCTCTCTTATTTCAAGTCATTAGCTTCCTGAACAACAGCAAACAGGAGAATCATCCCGTCTGCAACCGGAAAAAGTGTGATCGATATAACAGCCTTAAAATAAAGACCGCCCTGTCTGGTCATCTTTTCAGTTTACCCCTTGTGTACTTCTTAGTCGAGGTGCATTCTAAAGATGACTAGACAACTTTAACCTGTATGTACTTACTCGATTCCGACGGGATAACAGGTTTTTTGAACATCATCAGGAGTGAAATGTGGACAACAGACAGCTGGCCAATGCCGTACGATTCCTCAGCATCGATGCCGTACAACAGGCGAATTCAGGGCATCCGGGTGCGCCAATGGGCATGGCGGAAATGGCAACGGTACTCTGGCGCGATTTCCTGCGCCATAACCCGAAAGATCCGAACTGGCTGGACCGCGACCGCTTCGTGCTGTCTAACGGCCACAGCTCAATGCTGCTGTACGCCGTGCTGCACCTGACGGGCTACGACCTGAGCATTGAGGACATTAAACAGTTCCGTAAACTGCACTCGAAAACCCCGGGTCACCCGGAATACGGTTATACCCCAGGGGTTGAAACCACCTCCGGTCCGCTGGGGCAGGGCATCGCCAATGCGGTCGGCATGGCGCTGGCAGAAAGAACGCTGGCCGCGGAATTTAACCGTGAAGAGTTCAACGTGGTGGATCACTTCACCTACGCGTTCCTGGGCGACGGCTGCCTGATGGAAGGTGTTTCCCATGAAGCCTGTTCGCTGGCCGGAACGCTGGGACTGGGTAAGCTGATTGCCCTGTGGGATGACAACAATATCTCCATCGACGGGCACGTTGACGGCTGGTTCGCTGAGGATACGGCGGCAAGATACCGCGCCTACGGCTGGCAGGTTATCGAAAGCATTGACGGTCACAACCCGCAGCAGGTTAAAGCGGCGCTGAATGAAGCGCGCAGGGATCTGACGCGTCCTACCCTGATCTGCTGTAAAACCACCATTGGTTACGGCTCGCCGAACAAGGCCGACAGCCACGACTGCCACGGTTCCCCGCTGGGCGCGGAAGAAGTCGCCCGCGTACGTGAGTCTCTCGGCTGGGAATATGCCGCGTTTGAGATCCCGCAGGATATCTACGGGCTGTGGAACGCCGAAGAGAAAGGGCAGAAGCTACAGGCGGAATGGGACGATCTGTTTGCCCGCTATCGGCAGGCATGGCCGGAGCTGGCGCAGGAGCTGCTGCGTCGTGGCAACAAAGCGCTGCCTGCCGGGTGGGCTGAGAAATCTCAGCAGTACGTGCAGTCGCTGCAGGACAACCCGCAGAACCTGGCTACGCGCCAGGCCAGCCAGAAGGCGCTGAATCAGTTTATTGACTGGCTTCCCGAGCTGCTGGGCGGTTCCGCCGACCTGTCTCCGTCAAACCTGACGCGCCACGCGAAGGCACAGGACATTACTCACGATAACGCTGCCGGTAACTATCTGCCGTACGGCGTGCGCGAGTTCGGCATGTCCGCGATCATGAACGGTATCGCGCTGCACGGTGGCTTTATCCCTTACGGCGGCACCTTCCTGATGTTTATGGAATACGCCCGCAACGCGGTACGCATGGCCGCGCTGATGAAACAGCGCAGCATCTTTGTCTACACCCACGACACCATTGGTCTGGGTGAAGACGGGCCGACGCACCAGCCGGTTGAACAGCTTGCCGCGCTGCGCCTGACGCCAAACATGGAAACCTGGCGCGGATGCGACCAGGTTGAAGCCACGGTGGGCTGGCAGCAGGCCATTGAGCGCAAAGATGGTCCAAGCGCGCTGATCTTCACCCGTCAGCCGCTAAAACAGCAGCCGCGAACCGCCGCCCAGCTTGAAGCCATCAAGCGCGGCGGCTACGTGGTGAAAGCCTGCGAAGGGCAGCCCGACCTGCTGCTGATTTCCAGCGGTTCCGAGCTGGAGCTGGCCACCGAGGCCGCAGAAGTTCTGGAGCAGGAAGGTGTTCGCGTGCAGGTGGTTTCCATGCCGTGTACCGAACGCTTTGAAAAACAGGACGCCGCCTGGAAAGAGTCGGTGCTGCCCGGTGCCGTGCGTAAACGCCTGGTGGTTGAGGCCAGCATCGCCGGATTCTGGAAAGGCTATGCGGGGCTGGATGGTGATGTGATCGGCATGAACAGTTTCGGCGAATCCGCCCCGGCCGCCGTGCTGTTCGAGCACTTTGGCTTCAGTACGCAAAACGTGATCGAACGGGCAAAAGCCCTGTTAGCCCGAAATTAATACCCGGGTGGCGGTATCGCCGCCACCTTTAACAAATTCATATCCAAGGAAAAACGATGAGCATCGCTTCATGGTTAAACCCTGCACGTGTGCAGTTCGTAGAAACGCTGGCTGACTGGAAAGAATCTATCCACGCAGTCGGCGCGCCGTTATTAGCCGAGGGGACGATTACGCCCCGTTATATCGACGCGATTATCGCCACGAAAGAATCAACCGGTCCGTATTTTGTTCTGGCACCGCAAATTGCCTTACCGCATGCCCGCCCGGAAGAGGGTGCGGTAGCACTGGGCCTGTCGGTGCTGATGATAAATCAGGGCGTTATTTTTAATGCTGAGGAAAACGACCCCGTTCGCATTCTGTTTATGTTTTCCGCGCCGGACAGTAACAGCCACGTTGAAATGATCACCGAGCTGGCAGAAGTATTGTCCGACGACGAAATGATGCAAAAAATACTGAATTCTTCTAACCACGAAGAATTAACCAAACTGCTTATTAATTAAAAATAAAGAGGAATATCCAATGAAAATTATGGCCGTGTGTGGAGCAGGTTTAGGCAGCAGCTTTATGATGGAAATGAACATCAAAAAGGTTCTGAAGAAAATTGACGTTCAGGCGGATGTCGATCATTCCGATTTAGGTTCAGTCACCAAAGAAGCCGCCGATGTTTTCGTGATGGGCCGTGATATTGCTTACAGCGCTAACCTTCCAGCGGAAAAAGTGATCGTGATTAATAACATCATTGATCTGAATGAAGTGGAAGAAAAAATCAAAGCCTGGTTCCAGTCTTGATTGCATGATCGAATCGTGTTTCTAAGGTAAACAAGATGATTAAAGACATTTTATCTCTCGTCGTTGATATTCTTAAAGTGCCAGCCATTCTTGTTGGACTGGTGGCGCTGCTGGGACTGGTCGCGCAGAAAAAAAGCTTCCCCGATGTGGTTAAGGGAACAATTAAAACGATTTTAGGATTTCTGGTCCTCGCGGGCGGTGCCACGGTTTTAGTCGGTTCATTATCCCCGCTGGGAGATATATTCAAACACGCCTTTAACGTTCAGGGGATTATTCCTAACAATGAAGCGATTGTTTCCATTGGGCTGGGTGAATACGGTGCGTCCACCACGCTGATTATGGCGTTTGGCATGGTGGCAAATATTGTGATTGCCCGCTTCACCAGCCTGAAATATATCTTCCTGTCCGGCCATATTACTTTCTATATGGCCTGTATGGTCGCGATTATTCTTTCCGTGGCCGGATTCACCGGCATCCAATTAATCTACACCGGTGCGCTGACGCTGGGCTTTATCATGGCGTTCTTCCCGGCGCTGGCTCAGCCTTACATGCGAAAAATTACCAACAATGACCAGATCGCCTTCGGTCATTTCGGTACGGTGGGCTACGTCCTGTCGGGCTGGATTGGTTCAGTGGTTGGTAAAGGCTCACGCTCAACGGAAGAGATGAACCTGCCGAAGAACCTCAGCTTCCTGCGCGACAGCACCATCTCTATTTCGCTGACGATGATGATTATCTATCTGATCCTCTGCATTTCAGCGGGCAAAGAGTATGTTGAAAGCACCTTCAGTCACGGTCAGAACTATCTGGTCTTCTCGATTGTTCAGGCGATTACCTTTGCGGCGGGTGTGTTCATTATCCTGCAGGGCGTGCGCCTGATTCTGGCGGAAATTGTCCCGGCCTTTACCGGATTTTCAGAAAAGCTGGTGCCGAATGCCCGCCCGGCACTCGACTGCCCGGTAATCTATCCCTATGCGCCTAATGCCGTGCTGATTGGCTTTATCTCCAGCTTCGTCGGCGGACTGGTGGGGCTGTTTGTGCTGGGGCATCTGGACCTGGTACTGATCCTGCCGGGTGTGGTGCCACACTTCTTCTGCGGCGCAACCTCCGGGGTGTTCGGTAATGCCACGGGCGGCCGTCGCGGTGCCGTGATCGGTGCGTTTGCACACGGGTTGCTGATTACCTTCCTGCCCGTGGCTTTGCTGCCGGTCCTCGGCTCGCTGGGACTGGCCAACACCACCTTCTCGGATGCAGATTTCGGCGTGGTGGGGATTCTGATGGGCAATCTGGTGCATGTTCTCGATAAGAATATGATCACCGCGCTGCTAACCGGCATCTTCGGCGTCCTTGCCGTGATAAATCTGCTGAAATCGAAAAAGCAGGCCGTCGGTAACGAGTAAGTTTTTACGGACGAATAAACGGAAGCCATGCCCCGGCACGGCTTCCTTTCTTGACAACCCACACGCCTGCTAACGATATTCCCCCTCCCAACCTGCTGTTTTGCGTCGCACTTCCTATTATGAACCCACTGGTTTTGTTATCATTCACACTGGTTTTAGGAGGAAACAATGCGAACGCTGACCGATGAAAAACGAAATGCCATTCTTGCCGCCGCCTCGGCGGTGTTTCAGGAATTTGGCTATGAACGGGCATCGATGAATGAAGTGGCTAAGCGCGCCGGGGGATCTAAGGCGACGCTGTATAACTATTTCCCGTCCAAAGAAGCGCTGTTTGAAAGCGTGGTCAGAACCTACAGCACCCACTATCTGACCCAGGCCGCCAGCGGATTAGCGGGGAAAGAGGCTGCAGGCCTGAGCCTGGAAGAAAAGCTCACCGTGTTCGGCAGGCGCATGCTCAGCGTGTTAACCACCGACAGCCAGGCGATGCAGCTTTATCGCGTCGTGGTGGGTGAGGCGGGGCATTCGGATATTGGCGAACTGTTTCGTGAATCCGGCGTACGGGAAAGCATGACCGCACTAACCGTGCTGATGCAGGCGTCTATGGCGGAGGGGGCATTGGCTGTCAGCTCACCGGAACTGCGGGCAAAGCAGTTTACGTCACTGGTCAAAGCGGAAGTGGATGAGCTGCTGCTGAAAAGAGAAGTGGAAACCCTCAGCGAAGCGCGAATTCAGGAAATGGTATCTGCGGCCGTGACGCTGTTTATCAAAGGTGCCTGCTAAACCGGGCATGTTGATGTTAAAAAAATCCTGCAGCCAGCATCGCTGCAGGATTGCCCTGGTGGTGGCAGACTTAAAGGAAGCGGTCACTGAACCCGACCGGTAACGGCATTACTTTCGTGGGCGTATCCCGTTCACTGTAATTTTTCCAGCAGCTGATCGGCACCTTTATCAATGCCGGTTTCGGCCGCGCTGAGTGCGCCAAAGGTCGCGCCCACGTTCATCGCATTAGGATACTGCTCGGCGATATAGGCCAGTAGCAGCTCGTTGGTTGCCGCATCATGGATCTCCACCGCATAGTTCACATAGCCGCTCATCAGCCCGCGCCCGCCTCTGACGGACTGAACGATATTGTAGGGTCCGCCCGCCAGATCGAATTTGGTGAACGTGCCGATCACCTGCGGTGTGGTATCCGCACCGGTCAGCGTCAGTTTTAAATTCAACGTGCCGGGTGCCGGGGATGAGACAACCTTGAATTTTTTACCCAGCACCTCGCTGAACTTTTTCTGCATATAGTCCGCCAGCTGCTGGCGGTCGGAGCGTTCAACGTCGTTGAACTGGCCATCACTGCCCTGATAAATCGTCACGGGCGCAATATTGATGCTGTCGTATTTCTTCCAGTTAACCGGGGACGCGTACTTGAACGGGATGCGGTCGCTGTCCTCCGACGGATTGGCCGTCAGCCGTGAGGAAGAGTCCAGCCCTGCATACTTATTCGGTGCAGATCCCGCACACCCGGCCAGCAGGGCGACGGAGGCTAACAGGGCCAGAGAGGGTATTTTTCGTGCGATTAACGCCATGGTGCTCACTCCTTAAAATAACTGGAAATATAATAACTAAACTGTACGGTACAGTTATGATATTTTATTATCGCAGTGTCAAGGGGGAACCATTGCGTAGGGTGATTAAATTTTCCTCACGCGCGGCGTACGAAACACCAGCACGATACCCAGCAGAATCGCCGCCATCCCGGCGATGCCGGACCACGGCAGGCGGTTGCCGAGCAGCAGATAATCCAGTACGGCGGTAATCACCGGCACCAGATAAAACAGACTGGTGACATTCACGATGCTGCCGGCGCTGAGCAGACGATAAAACAGCAGCTGCGCGACGACGGAAATCAGCACGCCGAGGAACAGCGCCGAGGCGATCAAGTCAGCATTAATACGAAGGTGGAAAGCTTCGGTCGGCAGCAGCAGTAGGCACAACAGCAGGCTGATGGCGTACTGCATCGGCAGGATCTCCGCCGGTGCCTGGCGGTTCTTCTTCTGCATGAGGGTGCCGCAGGTCATAAAGCCGAGTGCGGCCAGCGCGCAGGCCACGCCGGAGAGGGGCAGGCGTGAGGCGATCAGGCTCTGCCAGACCATCAGCACCAGCCCGCCCAGCGCAATTAGCAGGCCACAGAGCCGCAGCCCCTGCAAACGGCGCTCGGTCAGGCACAGCGTCAGAATCGGCTGAATGCCCATAATCGTGGCGATGGCTCCCGGCGTCACGCCGTCCGACATCGCCCGGAAGTAACACACCGAATAGCCGCCAATCAGCATCAGCCCGGTCAGCGCTACCCGCAGGCGCGTTCCTTTGGCGGGCAGCGCGATTTTGCGCAGGCCGCCGATAATCAGCAGGGCGGTAAGGGCTATGCTAAAACGCACGATCAGCAGGGCCAGCGGCGAGGCGTTATCCAGCCCCAGGCGGGTGAAAATCGCCGCCGATCCCCACAGCAGCACAAACCCGGAAGTCGCGCCCTGCGCGGCCAGGGTGGTTTTACAGATACGCATCGATGTCGTTGTTCCTTATGTCTTTGGTTCAGGCCGGGCAGATGCCGCTTCAGATAACGGGCAATCTACCATCGGCTTTGAAATGATAAAAACGAATGTTTATCATGGGCTGCATGACAAAATCAGATGGGTAAATCGCCGGATGGACATCAATATTCAGAAATACAAAGCCTTTATCAAAGTGGTGGAGCTGGGCAGCTTTACCCGTGCGGCTGAGAAACTGTTTTATTCCCAGTCGGCGATTAGCCGGATGATTAACGATCTGGAAAAAGAGTGGCAGGTATCGCTGTTTGAGCGTCACCGCAGCGGCGTGCGGCTGACCTCCGACGGCATCACGCTGCTGCCCTTTGCGAAAAGCGTCTGTGAGGAATACCTGAAGCTGCAGGCGGAGGTGGATGCGCTTAACGGGCTGCAGTCAGGCATGATCCGTATCGGCACTTTTTCCAGCGTCGCCACCCACTGGCTGCCCGGGATACTTAGCGCCTTTCAGCGCGATTACCCGAATATAGATTTCGAACTGCTGCTGGGGGACTACAGCGAAATCGAGTCGTGGATTGCCGAGGGCCGCGTCGACTGCGGCTTTACCCGCCTGCCATCACAGCCGGGGCTGGAAACGATATTCCTGGAAAAAGATAATTATCTGGCGGTACTGCCGCAGGATCATCCGCTGGCGGAAAATGACCTCGTTCCCCTTGCCGCACTTTGCGATCGGCCTTTTATCCTGCTGGAAAAGTGCAGCAGTCACGAAATATCCGAGATATTCAGCGCGGCGTCGCTGAGCCCGCGCGTCAAGTTCACCCTGTGGGATGACTACGCGGTGATGGCGATGGTCGCACAGGGGCTGGGCGTCAGCATCTTGCCCCGTCTGATCCTGAGAAGCGTGCCGCATCAGATTGTCACCCGGCCGATAGACGGTGCCCCGTATCGTGATATCGGGCTGGCGTTACGCAGCAGCAAAACCTGCTCCCGCGCCGTTCAGCAATTTATCTCTTACCTGAGTTACCGAAATCTCTGATCCATCGGAGAAAATAGCCTCATTCACTTTTTTTGACGTTAGACGACAAAGCTTTTCGCTGTTTGTTCTTCGTTATGGGGATTATGCTTTTTAACAGCTGCGCAATACCCGGCTGATTAAGCGGGTGGCGTAATCAACTACTGAACAGAATGGTGGAGAGCCCCATGAAAAAGATTGGCATCAATGGTTTCGGACGTATCGGCCGCCTCGTGCTTCGTCGTATTCTTGAGCAAAACGAGCCGGTGGAAATCGTGGCAATTAACGACCTCACCTCGCCGGAAATGCTCGCCTATCTGCTGAAGTATGATTCCAACTACGGCGCATTCCCGGCCTCCGTCAGCGCCGGTGAAAAATCGCTGGTCGTGGGCGGCAAAACGATCACCGTCTTCGCTGAAAAAGACGCGCGCAACATTCCGTGGGGCGATCTGGGCGTTGACGTGGTGATTGAGTGTACCGGTTTCTATACCTCAACCGAAAAAGCGCAGGCGCACATTGATGCGGGCGCGGCACGCGTACTGATCTCTGCCCCGGCCGGTGAGATGAAAACCATCGTTTATAACGTCAACGATGACCAGATGACGGCGGACGATACCATTATCTCCGTAGCGTCCTGCACCACCAACTGCCTTGCACCGATGGCGAAAGCGCTGAACGACAGCTTCGGCATCCGCGTGGGCACCATGACCACGGTTCACGCTTACACCGGCACCCAGGCACTGGTTGACGGGCCGCGCGGCAAGGACTTCCGCGCCTCCCGTGCGGCGGCAGAAAATATTATTCCGCACACCACCGGCGCGGCGAAAGCCATTGGTCTGGTGATCCCGGCGCTGTCGGGCAAGCTGAAAGGTCATGCGCAACGCGTACCGACTAAAACCGGTTCCGTAACCGAGCTGGTCAGCGTGCTGGAGAAAAAAGTGACGGTGGCCGAGATTAACGCCGCGTTGAAAGCCGCCTGCGAGAATAATGAATCGTTTAAATACAACGACGACGAGATCGTTTCCTCGGACGTGATCGGCCTGCCGTTTGGTTCGATCTTCGATGCAACCCAGACGGAAATCAGCGAAGTGGGCGATTTGCAGCTGGTGAAAACCGTCTCCTGGTACGATAACGAGTACGGATTTGTGACACAGCTGGTGCGCGTACTGCACAAGTACATCAGCCTGTAAGCTGAAACGCTGATAAGTAGTTACGGGCCGCTGTTTCTCTAATACTGAGAAGCGGTGGCCCGTTTGCGTTTCAGTGGCCCAGCTCGGCCAGTAAAAAGTCGATCAGCACGCGGATGGTTTCACTCTGCTGACGATGCTGCGGATACACCGCGCTCAGCGTCAGTGACGACGGATGGCACGCATCCAGTACCGTGACTAAATCCCCACGCTTCAGCGCCTCACCGACGATAAACTCCGGCAGCAGCACCAGACCCAGCCCGGCCACCGCCGCATCGCGCAGCACCTCGCCGTTATTGCTCTGCATCGGACCGCACACGGCGAAAACCTTCGTTTTACCCTCAACGTTCAGCTCCCAGCCGTACTGTCCTTCGCGCCCGAAGCGCAGGCAGGCGTGATGCTGCAAATCCTCCGCCACCTGCGGGATGCCTGCCCGCTGAAGATAGGCCGGGCTGGCGCAGATCACCCGCTTCAGCTCGCCCAGACGGCGGGCCATCAGTGTGGAATCCGCCAGCGTGCCGATGCGAATCGCCATATCAAACCCTTCGCCAATCACGTCCACGTAGCGGTCCGCCAGTTCGCTGTGCAGCTGCACGGCGGGGTGGCGGGCCAGAAAGGCGGCCAGCAGCGGCGACAGATGGCTCATGCCGAAGGACATCGGCATGCTCAGTCGAAAGGTGCCGTGCAGCTCGCGGCGGTGCTCCGAAACCGACTGCTCCGCCTCCTGAATGCTGTCGAGGATCTTCAGTGCGTGCTGGGCAAAGGTCTGCCCGGCGTCGGTCACCGACAGCTTACGGGTGTTGCGGACCAGCAGACGTGCGCCGAGCGACGCCTCCAGCGCGGCCATGCGGCGGCTGACGTACTGCTTGGACAGCAGCAGCTGTTCGGCTGCGGCGGTGAAGCTGCCGGCGTTAATTACGGCGACGTAAATTCTGAGGTCTTCTATCTGCATATTGTCCACTAAAATGTGACAGTGATTGCCGGTTCAGGCCATTGTTGGGCATATGAGTTTACTTATATTCTGTCTCTATCGGAAGGGCAAACGCTCGCCACCCAACAAAAACTAAGGAACACATCATGATCGAGCAAAGACTTTCAGCACAGCGCGGCCTGGGCGATCACGGCTGGTTGCATTCACGCCACACCTTCTCATTCGCTAACTACTGGGACCCAAAACAGGTCGGTTTCTCAGACCTGCTGGTGATTAACGATGACCAGGTGGCTAAATCCCGCGGCTTTGGCGCACACCCGCACAGCAACATGGAGATCATCTCCTACGTGCTGGAAGGCGCACTGGCGCATAAAGATTCCATGGGAACCGGTTCGGTGATTGTCCCCGGTGACGTGCAGTTGATGAGCGCGGGCAGCGGCGTGACCCACAGCGAGTTCAACCATTCGCAGACGGAAGGCGTCCACTTCCTGCAAATCTGGATTGTGCCAGCGGAAAAAAATACCGCGCCGGGCTATCAGCAGGTTTCCGTGCCGGATAGCGAAAAGCGCGGCCAGATGCGGCTGATTGTCTCGCCGCAGGGGACCGACGGGTCGCTGAAGGTGCGTCAGGACATGCGGATTTACGCCGGTCTGTTTAACGGTGACGAAAGCCAGACGGTGACGCTGCCGGACGATCGTTACGCCTACATTCACGTTGCCCGTGGCAGCATCACCGTCAACGGCATTGAGTTTAAGGAGGGCGACGGGGCGCGGGTGCGCAACGAGCAGACGCTGACCTTTACCCAGGGTGAAGATGCGGAAGTCCTGCTGTTCGATCTGCGCCCGGTGGAAGTGAACCAGCCAACCCGCTAAGCGGTAGGTAACATTAAGCGCTGACCCCGGTCAGCGCTTTTTTTATGCGTTAACGTTCAGCGAGCCGTTTAAACCGGGGCCACCAGATAACGAACGTCCGGCACGTTATCTTTCTGATGGAATGCCCACGCCCGGTTCTGAATTTTCTGATCGTTCATGGTGTAGCGATCCTGCTGGCGCAGGTGCTCCATCCAGGAACCCACGATGAAGGTTTCGACAAAAATACCCGGCTGCAGGATATCCTCATACACCGACCAGTTAATGGCCCCGCCGCGCCGCCTGACGCGCCGCATATCCTGCATACAGAGGATAAAGTCATGCGCATCTTCCTGGCGGATCAGATATTCATAGCTCACCATCACCGGTCCGCGATCGTGATGAATATCCAGTGCCGGAACGGCGCTGTCGACATTGCTGAGGTCAAGATCCAGGTCCGGGTCCTGATTTAGCCGCCAGCGCAGTACCGTCGTGCTGGCCAGTATCATGCCGACCGTGGCCACGCACAGAGACACCGGAATACCGTAATGCGAGGCCAGCTGCCCCCATACTGCGCTGCCGACGGTCATGGAGCCGAAGAACACGGTAAGGTATATCGCCAGCGCGCGGGCCTTCACCCATTTCGCCGCGCTGCGCTGCGCCCCCAGATTCAGCGTGGAGAGGACCGCAATCCACGAGAAGCCGGTGAAGAACTCGAAGGCGTTCAGCAGCCAGAAATTTCGCACAAAGGCCAGCGCCAGCAGGGTAACCGCGAACATCAGGCTGGACAGCACCATCAGCCGATCCGGGTTAAAGCGCTGGCGCAGGCGCGGCAGCAGCACGGCACCGAAAATCGCCCCGACGCCGATAAACGCCAGCATAATCCCGTAGCCGCCGGGGCCAAGATTTAACTCGCGGCGGGCGACCAGCGGCAACAGCGCCCAGCCCGCGCTACCGAAGACAAAGAAGGCAACCGTACGGACCAGCACGTTTCTCAAAACCGGTGCGGCATGCACGTAGCGTAAACCCGCGCGCACCGCAGAGAAAAAGTGCTCCGGCGGCAGGCGCTGCACCGCCGGTTCCGCTTTCCAACGATAAAGCACCCACGCCACGCCGAGAACGGACAGCGCGTTGAGCAGGAACACCATCCACGGACCGGTAAAGGAGAGGATCAGGCCGCCCAGCGCCGGGCCAATGGCACGGCTGATATTAATGCCCAGCGAGTTAAGCGCAATGGCCGGGCCAAGTTCCTCCTTGCGCACCAGATCCGGCACGATTGCCTGGAACGGTGGTGAACTCATCGCCGCCCCGGCGCTGAGCAGAAACGCAGCGATCAGCAGGATCAACGGCGTCACGTGGCCGGTAAAGGAGAGCACGGTTAGCCCGGCGGCGGCGATAAACACCCACAGCTGGGAAAACAGCAAATACTTTCGCCTGTCGACAATGTCGGCCATCACTCCGGAAGGCAGGGCAAACAGAAACATCGGCAGGCTGGCGGCCGCCTGTACCAGTGCCACGCTGAGCGGATCGGCGCTGAGCGTCAGCATGGTCCAGTTGATGCCGACATCGTTCATCCAGGAACCGATGTTAGAAACGACGGTGGCAATCCACAGCAGGCGAAAGACCGGCTGGCTCAGCGGCTGCCACGGTGATGACCCGGCCTGAGGTGATTCGGCAACCTCCGGCGTGGCGCTGTGAATATCGTTAGTTTGCGCCATAAGCGCACCTCCTGTTACCAACCCGGCCTGAAAGGCATCCGCAATCGCGATCTTTCATTCGGAGTCAGTCGGTGACTAAAGTGAAGCGCCTCAGGAAAGCCGGCACGACGGCACGTCCCGCTGGAATTCAGGCGCAGAAAAACCGCCCCGTAGTGATACGGAGCGGCAGAATTAATCGTGTTTCAGGGGATCAGAATGCGAAGCAGCTGCAGCCCAGCGCGCCCCAGAAGGCGTTGTCTTCGGCCACCGGCACGCTGGAACCGCGTGCGATATCATGGTGATGGCTGTGCACGCCGCACGGGCCGCTGCACTGGTGAGGCTGCGAAGCAAAGGCCGCACGACCGTTTGCCTGCGGCGGGGCGCTGCGGTAGTGGCCAGGGAATTTGATCACCGGTGACCATTCCGGCAGTACCGGAATCGACGGTGGCGCCTCGGAGGTAAACGATCCCGCCGCATACACCACGTTGCCGTCGACCACGGTCAGCACCGACTCAATGCCTTTGATCTCTTCTTCCGGCACCGCAAAGTAGTCTTTGCTCAGCACGGCCAGGTCCGCCAGCTGACCGGCTTTGATCTGGCCTTTTTTACCCTGCTCGCTGGAGAACCAGGCGCTGCCCTGGGTCCACAGCATCAGTGCGGTATCGCGATCCAGGCGGGCGTTGACGTCATACATCTGCATGCCGCCGACGGTGCGGCCGGAAACCAGCCAGTACAGCGCGGTCCACGGGTTATAGCTGGCCACGCGGGTGGCATCCGTTCCCAGCCCGACCGGCACGCCGGTTTCCAGCATCCGCGCAACCGGCGGCGTGTGTTTGGTGGCTTCAATACCGTAGCGTTCGGCGAAATATTCCCCCTGGAACGCCATGCGGTGCTGCACCGCGATGCCGCCGCCCAGCTCTTTGATGCGATCGATATTCTTCTGGGTGACGGTTTCCGCATGGTCGAAGAACCAGTGCAGGCCGTTGAACGGAATATCACGGTTCACCTTCTCGAACACATCCAGCATGCGGCTGATGGATTCGTTATAGGTGGCGTGCAGGCGGAACGGCCAGCGGTGTTCCACCAGGTGGCGCACCACGCGCTCCAGCTCATCTTCCATCCCCGGAGCCAGGTCCGGGCGCGGCTCAAGGAAATCCTCGAAGTCGGCGGCGGAGAACACCAGCATCTCGCCCGCGCCGTTGTGGCGGAAGTAGTCTGTCCCCTGGCCCGGGGTCAGCATATCGGTCCACTTTTCGAAGTCTTCCAGCTCGTGGCCCGGGCGCTGCGTGAACAGGTTATAGGCGATACGCAGCGTCATCTGCTTTTTCTCGTGCAGTTCGGTGATCACTTCGTAATCTTCCGGGTAGTTCTGGAAGCCGCCGCCCGCATCGATGGCGCTGGTCAGGCCCAGACGGTTCAGCTCGCGCATAAACTGGCGGGTGGAGTTGACCTGCTGTTCCAGCGGCAGCTTCGGACCTTTGGCCAGCGTGGAGTACAGGATCATCGCATTCGGACGGGCAATCAGCATGCCGGTCGGGTTGCCGTTGCTGTCGCGCTGGATCTCGCCGCCCGGAGGGTTTGGCGTATCGCGGGTGTAGCCCACCACTTTTAACGCCGCGCGGTTCAGCAGGGCGCGATCGTACAGGTGCAGCACAAAGACCGGGGTATCCGGTGCGGCTTCGTTGATCTCTTCCAGCGTTGGCATGCGGCGCTCGGCAAACTGGAACTCATTCCAGCCGCCGACCACGCGCACCCACTGCGGGTTTGGCGTGCGCAGGGCCTGTTCCCTCAGCATACGCATGGCGTCGGCAATCGACGGCACGCCTTCCCAGCGCAGCTCCAGGTTGTAGTTCAGCCCGCCGCGGATCAGGTGCAGGTGTGAATCGTTCAGCCCCGGTACTGCCGTGTGCCCCTTCAGATCGATGATCTTCGTGCCTTCACAACTGTGCTGCATCACCTCGGCAAGGGTGCCGACTTCCAGAAACTTGCCGTCGCGGATCGCCACAGCGTCGGCAATCGGATTTTCGCGATCGACGGTATGAAAACGGCCGTTGGTTAAAATCAGGTCTGCTTTACCCAGCGTTACCATAGAACCTCCTGAACTGAGATGTCCGAATCAGGCCGACGGCCACGGACAAAGAAAATCGCTGCCGCAAAGGGCAGGACGTATAGGTAGATGGCGGGATTATGGTCAGCAGGGTGGACGAGCGTCTAGTTATACAAACGGATAGGTATCCCTCCGTATAGGTATACACAGAGATAATAGTGCGGCGAAAAAAAGCTTCGTAGACTGCGCTCCATGGTCAACCCGGGACGCTCCACAGAGCCGTGACCCGGGTGATGCAGAGTCATTAACGTCGTCATTTTTTATTAATCCAGCAACATTAACCTCAATGGGTATTACTATGACTAACTCGAAGCTTGAAGTCCTGACGCCACATAACAGCCAGATCATCTTCATCGACCAGCAGCCGCAGATGGCCTTTGGCGTGCAGTCAATCGACCGTCAGGTGCTGAAAAACAACACCGTTGCGCTGGCAAAGGCGGCGAAGGTCTTCAATATCCCAACCATTATCACCACCGTGGAAACCGAAAGCTTCTCGGGCAACACCTATCCGGAGCTGCTGGACGTGTTCCCGGGCCAGGACATCCTGGAGCGTACGTCAATGAACTCCTGGGATGACCAGAAAGTGCGTGATGCGCTGGCGGCGAACGGCAAGAAGAAAGTGGTGGTGTCCGGCCTGTGGACCGAAGTGTGTAACAACAGCTTCGCCCTGTGCGCCATGCTGGAAGGCGGCTACGAAATCTATATGGTGGCTGACGCATCTGGCGGTACGACCAAAGAAGCGCATGACTACGCGATGCAGCGCATGATCCAGGCCGGTGTGATCCCGGTGACCTGGCAGCAGGTGATGCTGGAATGGCAGCGCGACTGGGCACACCGCGATACCTACAACGCCGTGATGGACATTGCGAAAGAGCATTCTGGTGCTTACGGTATCGGCGTGGATTACGCCTACACCATGGTGCACAAAGCGCCTTCACGTCAGAAGAGCGAACACCGTACCCTGGCTCCGGTCCCGGCACGTTAATTGTTCTTTGCCGGCCGGTGCCCCGTGCGCCGGCTGGCTTTGACTTATGACGGGGGAAAACCATGAGTCCATTACTCGTTTCGCTGGGCGCAGGTGTGTTGATCGGGCTGGTTTACGCGCTGCTGAACGTGCGCTCACCGGCACCGCCCGCCATTGCGCTGATTGGCCTGCTGGGCATGGTTATCGGTGGTCAGCTTGCCGCGCAGTTCCTGTCGCGTTGATTTCTGCTAACAGGATGGGGTGAAGATGTTAAAGTCTTACGCTATTTCACTGCTGGTCGGCATGCTGGCCGGTGTGATTTATTCACTGATCGCCGTTGATTCACCGGCTCCACCGATTTTCGCGCTGGTGGGACTGTTTGGCATGCTGGTGGGGGAACAGATTATCCCGCTGGTTAAACGGTTGATTAAACGAGAGCCGGTGACGCTCACCTGGTTTAAACAGGAGTGCGTACCGAAAATCAGCGGCACGCCGCCGCCAGACGAAAAGTCTGGTTAAGGACGCTCTCACGTTCCTGAGCATTTCAAAGGATAACAGCATGCAGCTGTCGCAGCGCATTGTCGTCGTTGATGACGAACGTTCCGTTCGCAGTGGGTTGAGTAACCTGCTCCAGTCGGAGGGATACTCAACCCGGATTTATGAGTCGGCGGAAACGCTGCTGGATGATGCCGATGCGCTGGCAGAGGCTGCGCTGTTTATCATTGATGTCAGGCTCAAAGGGATCAGCGGTTTTGAGCTGTTTATCGAACTTACCCGGCGTATTGAAAATCCGCCGGGTATTATTATTTCCGGCAACGGTGATGACAACACGCTGCGCTATGCCATCAGCCTCGGGGCCATCGCGTTTTTACCGAAGCCCATTGATATCGATACGCTACTTGATAGCGTGCGTCTGGCGCTGGCGACGGACAGGAGGTGCAGATGAGTACACTGCCGGAAGCGCATCCTCCCTTTGAACCCAGCGCATTTTCCCTGTCCCACGAGCTTATCATCACCGCCCTGGCGCAGGAGGGAAACAGCGAATGGTTTTTATGCCGCCATCCCTCATCAGGCGAAAAGTGTGTTCTCACCACCGCCGCCAGCGAAGCCGCTCAGTTTCAGGTTTCACAACTGCTTAAAAATGAGTACCTGCTGCGCGACAATCTCTCAACGCAGTGGGCGCTGAAGCCCTCTGCCCATACGCTGTACCACGGTCGCTATGCGCTGATTTACCCGTATTTCGCCTATCAGACGCTGGCCAATATGATGCGTGAGCAGCGGCCATCGCTGGAGAGCTTCCTGCACAGTGCCGCCATGCTGGCCGGTACGCTGGGGATGATGCACCAGCAGGGACTGATCCACGGGGATATCAAACCGGCCCATTTTTTCGTTAGCGGGGAGGGCGGTTTCAGGCTCGGTGGTTTCGGCCTGTCCTGTCCTGCTTCGGAGGTGCTGCTACAAACCCAGCTGCCCGCATCGGGCGGTACACTGGCCTATATGTCCCCGGAGCACACCACGCGCACCACCCAGCGGGTCAGCAGCCTGAGCGATCTCTACAGCCTCGGCATCGTGTTGTATGAGCTGCTAACCGGCAAACTGCCGTTTGGCACGCCGGGAGCCGGGCATTCTGAGTGGGTGCATCACCATATTGCCTCCGAGCCGCTGCCCCCTGAACGGGTGCGTCACGATGTACCTGCCGTGGTCTCGGCAATCGTTCTGCGTTTACTGTGTAAATCGCCGGAGCAGCGCTATCAAAGCGCCGAGGGGCTACAAGCCGATCTGCGCCGCTGTCTGTCGCTTATCACCCCCGACGGCCAGATTGAAGGCTTTGACCTCGGTTCACAGGATCTGCCACAGACCGGACCGTCTTCGGATGTGATGTACTACGATCACCCGCAGGCACAGGAGGTGCTGGACGCATTTGAGCGGTTCAGCCACAGCGGCAAGCACAAGCTGGTGATGATTGGCGGTGCACTCGGTTCGGGGAAGACGTCGCTTATTGCTTCCGCCGCGAAAAAACTACAGCAGAAGAAACTGCTGCTGACGGTGGTGAAAGCCGATCGGCATTCGCCGATTCTGCCGCACGGTATCCTGATCTCCGCTATCCGCACGCGGACCCTGCAACTGATGGGACTGCCTGCCATGGATATCGCCCGCTGGCGCGCGCATTTTACCCGCCTGCTGGGTGACTACAGTGAACTGGCGATCCACTTTTTTCCCGAACTGGGCGTATTGCTCAATCAGAAAGGCCACTTCGCGGTCGATATCCACTCGCTGGATGCCCGCGACCGTTTCAACACCATGGCCTGTAGCATGATCAAAGCGTTTGCCACCCCCGGCAGGCCGCTGGTGATGATGATTGATGATATTCACTGGGCCGATCGCGCCAGCCTGGCCCTGCTGCAAAACCTGCTCAGCCAGAGTGAAGATATCCCGCTGATGGTGGTCGTGAGCCACAAGGATTTCGCTACTTTGCCCTGCCAGACCATGCGCGGGCTGCTGACCACGCTGCGGGCATCGGCTGTGCGGGTCACCGACATTACGCCGCAGAGCCTGAGCATCAAACAGATTGCCCGTCGGCTGGCGGGCATGTTTCACGTGCGGGCGTCCGCCACCTGCGAACTGGCGCGGGTAGTGCATGAAAAAACGGGCGGCAATCCGCTGTTTACTCAGGAGTTTATCCGCCAGGCCGTGCAGCACGGCTTAATCAGTCACCGTAAATTCCCGCAGACCTGGCACTACGATCTCGATGCGATCAAGGCCTGCCAGTACAGTGAAAATGTTGCCAGTCTGGTCTTACAGCGCATGGAGATTGTGCCGGACATCACCCGGCAGGTGCTGAGTAGCCTGGCGTGCCTGGGCGGCTCCGGCGGGCTGACTCTGCCCGGCAAAGTGTTGAATCTGACGCAGGAAGAGATCCGCATGCACCTGCTGCCGGCGGCGGTGGCGCAGCTGATTACCCTGCATCAGGATGACTATGCTTTTACTCACGATCGTGTGCATGAAGCGGCAATCAACCTGATCGGTACGGATGAGAAAGATCGTCTTCACCTGCGTGCCGCCAGCCTGCTGGCAGAGCGGGCCAATGAGGATCTCAGCAACGATGCGCTGTTTCGAGTCGTTCATCATGTGGCCGCGATTAAAAACGCCGGGCTGCTTCGTCAGAGCGCGAGCCGATATCGTCAGCTGATCCTGCTGGCAACCCGGCGGGCAAAAAGCACCGGGGATTATGTTTCGGCGCTGCGATTTTTACAGGCCACACAGCGAATGGATGCGCCGCTGACGGCGGAAGAAGATTTCACTTTTACCCTGGAAGCAGCGGAGTGCGAATTCCTGCACTGCAACCTGTCGACCGCGCAGGGCCACTGCACTAAGCTGCTCAGCGCACCGGGGAACCCCACCGATAAGGCGATTGCCGCCTGCATGATGGCGGAAATCCATATGCGGCGGTCAGACAGCAAGCTGGCGCTGGAGACGGCGATTGCGTGGCTGGCGGTGTTCGGCATTCATCTGAACCGCGAGCCGGACAAAGCCGAGTGCGATGCCGCCCGCATCAAACTTAAGGAGCAGGTGGGTAAAAACCCCTATACCCGCCTCAGACCGCTACCGCTAATGACCTGCCGTAAAACCGAAGCGATCATGAATCTGATGGCCAGCGCCTGCATGTTCGCCGCGTTTGTCAGCCCGCGCCTGCACTTTATGATCGTCTGTAAAATGCTGCATCTGACTATGGACAAGGGCATGACCGGTGCCTCGACGTTTGCGCTTTCCTGGTATGGCGTGCTGTGCGGCGATCATTACAACGAATACAGCCGGGGATTTGCCAGCACGCTGCTGGCCCGCGAACTGGTCTATAAACACGATTTCACCAGCTTCAAGGCGCGGACGCTGCTGCCGCTGGACCAGGTCAGTATCTGGACCATGCCAACCACCTATTCTATCGAATGTGCCAAAACCACCTTTGATACCGCCGTCGCCGTAGGGGATCGCACCTCGGCCTGCCTGGCCCTGCGCCATCTGGTGATGAACTATTTAACGCGCGGCGATCACCTCGAAGGGGTGCAGACCTCCATCGAGCGCGGCCTGGCGTATGTCAGCAAGGCACAGTATCGGGACGTTGAGGTGATTTTGCAGATGCAGCGCGACTACGTGCTGTTTCTGCGTTTCGCCGGGGATGAGCCGTTCTCCGGCAAAAACTTCACGCCGGTGCCCATTTTGCAGATGAAACCGGGCACCGCCATTGAACCCCTTCTGCTGATGCAGTTCTGGTCGTGGCTATATCGCGGCATGGCGCACTTCTTCGCCGGGGAATATGCCTGCGCCAGCGACTGCTTTGCCCAGGCCGCGCCGCTCACCGGTTCGATTCCCGGTCATATACACCGGCTTGATTTCCACCTCTACAGCGCGCTGTCGGTGACTATTCCGCTCACTTCACTGACCTGTACCGAGGAACACCGGCAGTTTGTCGCCGCACACTATGAAATGATTGCCACCTGGGCGGTTGAAAATCCGCGCACCTTTGCCGATAAAGCCGGGCTGCTGCGCGCGGAAATGCTGCGGCTGGAGGGGGATTCACTGCAGGCCGCACAGCAGTACGAGCTGGCAATCACCCTGTCGCGCGAAGGCCGCTTTGACCATATCAACGGCCTGGCCTGCGAGCTGGCCGCCGGTTATGCCAGCACCTGTGGACTGAGCGTGGCGGCGGATGGCTATATCAAAGGGGCCATGGCGGCCTGGGAGCGCTGGGGGGCCGGGGCCAAAGTCAGACAGCTGGAGCTGCGCTATCCTCACCATGCCTCTTCCCAGCGCCACGCCGCCTTCAGCACGGTGTCGTTTGAGCAGAGTGCGGAACTGAGCGACTTGCAAAGCGTGATTACCGCGGTGCGGGCGCTGACCGAAGAGATTAACCTCGACCGGTTGATCAACACGCTGATGATGATGCTGCTGGAAAGAGCCGGTGCACAGCACTGCCTGCTGATCCGCCTGCTGGACGGTAGCGTGCCGGAAATTGAGGCGCGGGCGGCCACCACCGCCGACGGTATTCGGGTGAAAATCGTGCAGGAAACACCGCTGGCTACGGATTTGCCGCTGTCGGTGCTGTCGGCGGTGATCCGTACCGGGCAGGAGATCCGCACCGGCAAACCGGAAGTGTTCAGCCCGTTCAGCCAGGACCCTTACCTGGTGGCCTCCGGCGCGGCGGTGATGTGCGTACCGATGTTTAAGCAGGCGCGTATGGTCGGGGTGCTGTATCTGGAAAACCGCCTGATGCCGGATGTGTTTACCGCCGAACATTCGCGCGTGGTGTCGATGCTGGGCGCGCAGGCTGCCGTCTCACTTGAAACCGCGCGGCTGTATGCCGAGCTGATGGAGGAGAACGTTAACCGCCGTCGGGTTGAAAAACAGCTGCGCGCCAGCCAGACCTCGTTGATTATGGGCGAGAAAATCAGCCATACCGGCACCTGGCACTGGAATCTGGCAAAGGACCAGATGATGATTTCTGAAGAATATCGCCGCATCCTCGGCCTGCCACAGGAGCAAACCAGCCTGTCGATGGTGGAGTTTATGACTATGGTGCATCCTGACGACCATGGTTGCATCAGTGAGTTAGTCAGAGAAAGCGTGATTCACGGCGTCAGTATGCAGGCGGAATTTCGTATTATTCGCCGCGACGGCGAGTGCCGCTATATCAAGGGCATCGGCGATCCGGTCGAAAATCTGCCCGACGTCAGCGAGTATTTCGGCACCATTTCCGATATCACCTCGCAGCGCCTGGCTGAAGATGCCGTACGCATCGCGCAAGCCGATCTCGCCCGTGTCTCCCGTGCGACCACGGTCGGGCAGCTTACCGCCTCGATTGCTCACGAGATTAATCAGCCGCTGATGTCGATTGTGGCGAATGCCGGTGCCAGCATGCGCTGGATCAAACGCGGCCCCGAACATATCGACAACGCCTGCCACGGCCTGCAGGAAATTCTGAGTGAAGGGAAGCGCGCGGGGGACATTATTCGCGGGCTGCAGGCGTTGACCCGCAATCAGCTCTCTGAGTTTGCACCGGCAAAACTGCATCATCTTGCGCGGGATATTCTGTCGCTTTCGCGTATGGAGCTGGAGCGGCGCTGGATCTCGCTGGATTTAGATTTGCGCGCGATAAATGACAACATTTACTGCGAGCGGGTACAGATCCAACAGGTGCTGCTGAACCTGGTGGTGAATGCGATTGATGCGATGGTAGAAAAAGGTCGGGGTTCCAGCGTGCTGAAGCTGTCATCGTGTAATCCGACCCCGGATACGATTCTTTTCGAAGTGGCGGATAACGGCACCGGCCTGTCGGATGAGGTGATATTGCGTATTTTCGACTCTTTTTACACCACCAAAAAAGAGGGAATGGGGATGGGACTGACCATCAGCGAAGGGATTATCAAAAGGCATAAGGGCGAACTGAAAGCGGAGAACCGCGCGGAAGGTGGCAGCCGGTTCTGGTTTACGCTGCCAACGGAAGCCGAAAGCTCACCCCCTGTTCCCTGAGGAACGACTCAGAGAATGTTCGGGGCCTGCAATGTTACAGGCTCTGAAAACGCTAGCGGCTGGCTGATTTAACGATGCTGAGCCGCTCGGCGGCCCTGACCAGGTCCGACAGCGATCGTACCTGCATTTTTTCCATCACCCTGCGCTTGTGCACCTTGGCAGTGATCTCACTGACGCCCATCTCGGCGGCAATCTGTTTATTCTGCAATCCGCCAATCGCCAGCATCATGACTTCGTTTTCACGCGGGGTCAGCGTCAGATGGCGCTCGGTTAGCGCCAGCTTTTCCTGCGCAGCTTCCATACCCTGTTCGGAAATCCGTAGCGCTTCTGCCACGGCCTGCAGCAGTTGTTCAGGATCTACCGGCTTGGTTAAAAACTCACAGGCTCCGGCCTTCATCGCTTTTACCGTAATGGGGATGGTGCCGAACCCGGTAAGAAAGATGGTGGGAATTGAGTAGCCGCGTTCGCTGAGCGCACGCGTCACATCGAAACCGTCAGATCCTGGCATATTGATATCGACAATCAGGCAGCAAGGGCCAGTGGAGAGTGATTCTGCAAGGAAAGACTGAGGAGAGGTAAACGGGGCGACACGATAATCTTCAGATTTAAGCAGGTTGGTCAGTGCGGCAATCACGGATGCATCATCATCAACAAGATAAACAGTATGATTCATTGGCAGATTCTCAGTTGATGTTATGGTCGTAACGAGAAGGTATGTACTTTAAGGTGCGAGATATTTTTATTTGTAAGGATTATATAAAGGCCGCATCCTTTAATTATTAAATACTATACCAACTATCTGTAAATGACGACTATTTTTCTTACGGCAGGATTGTTGTTAACTTGATGAAATCATGTGCAAAATGCATTTTTCGTGGCCAGTTTATTGTAAATGACCATGATGGAGTGATTATTGCAAAATATTTCCCGCTGGCGAATTGATACTGTTATTAAGAATAATCTTAGTTGTCATGGCGAATTTTTTACTCTCAAATTGGTCAATACTTACCTTAATACCTCATTTTTGGGTGGATAGTTAAATAATATTATTCAAACAGGTAAAATTAATGAAACGTACCGGACGTTATTTTCATATTCTCACGCGGCAATATTATCCATGCAAAAAGAAGGGAATAAAGTGGATCGGGATTTTATGGGCAATTAACATCCGAATCGATCATAAAATTAACGCCTTGCGGTGATGTTTGATACTTGCGGGCTTTTCTGCGGCAATGTTTAAAAAGCAAATAGAAATTGGCGGATTATGATGGAGGGAAGGCGCGAGAAATCAGCGTGAAATTTTTCTTATCATTAATAAGCAAAGCGGATGAGGACGACGCAACAGAGAGGAACGGTGTGAAACAAACCCATGCAGGGCGCACTCCCGGCCGCCTGCGATTAACCGTTCACAGGCGTCAGGAAAGAGTTCCGGCATGGGAGATTATTTGATCAGCTCGGCGGTAACGTAAGCCTGGTTATCCACGCGTGCACCGGTAATTTTATAGCTTGCACCACTCTGTTTTGCCTGTGCGGCCACTTTAGCTTCTGCCGCGTCCAGAGTAGAGGCAGTTGCGGTGATGTTTTGCGCCATGCTGCCGAATGAAACCAGAGCCAGTGCGGATACTGCAACGAAAGTTTTGATAGATTTCATGATTAATTCCTCAGTTGATTTTGTTTTGAGTGAAGCGTTTCGCCTCGATGGAATGCATAGTAGACCTGTGGCGGGATGAAAAACATCCCTGTCTTTTGCTGAAGTAAGTCAGAAAATTTGAATGATATTGAGCGAGGAATTCGACTGCCTGTAAATTGCATGTTTCCGCCGGGCAGACGACGGCAGTTCAACCACTCAGGCACATCTTAAAAGCGCATGAACGTGCTTAAAGGGGAGGGGGGCGAATCATGGCTGGGATTTTTCGCGTTTAATTGTCCATTTGAAAACTAATCAATTATCTCTTCGTATCACTATCTGTCCGTATACCTATCCATCTGTATAATTTATTTTCCCCCTCCGCTAAGTAGATAATCATCCTCCACTTTTAGCTTGCTCGCCGAGCGAATAACTTCGAATTATCCGCTGTCCGATCTGTAAAATGAGCGGAATGGAGAAAACATGCACATTATCAGCCCTGAACGAGAGCCGTTAACCCGCAAGGAGCCATGCTCGGCATGGGGAATCAAGTCGGTGGTACAGGATATCCTTCCGTGGATCGAAGATAACCTTGATAACGAACGTATCAGGGTCAGTACCGTCACCCGCAAGAGCGGCTACGGCCATTCGCACTTCCAGCGCGTGTTCAGAAAACAAACGGGCTACAACCTGGCCGAATATATTCGCACCCGGCGTTTGATCCGCGCGGCACAATCGCTGTTGTTTACCGATAAAGACATTATGCAAATCGCGTTTGATAACGGATTTACCAGCCAGCAAACCTTCTCGCGAACGTTCCGTAAGTATCTGAATGTGCCGCCTGCTACGTTCAGAAAGAGGCACGCCCGGCGGGCACAGCAGCCGCGTAACAGCGTTATCTTTGCCTGGCGCTGCCTGTCCGGTGCGGAGCAACGTCGTTTCACCTGCTAGTGCTGCTGGCGAGCTGCCGCGACGGCGCTTCGCCAGCATCAAACTGCATCAGATTACCGGCGAAACACCGATGTTCAGCGGCTTTTCGGACACAAGAAAAAGGATAATCAACGGTGAGCGGGATTATCTTGCCTTACGTTCGCGATAACCCTTCCCACTGCTCCGGGGTCAGGGTTTTTACATCAAACTGGTCGCGGGTGCGGCAATAGGTGTTGCCGCCCATGCGGCCAATGGCATCCATCAGCTGCTGATCGATGTGCAGATTCTCGGGATTAACCGCATCGCTACGCACGTAAACACCCACCACTTCGCCCAGAATAATTTCCCGCGCCGGGCCAACCTGCAGGGTGGTGTGGCGGCGGCACTCCAGCGCGGCCGGGGCGGAAAGAATGCGCGGGCTGCCAACCCGGTGACCCGCAACGGTGGCCAGCCCGGCTTCCTCCAGTTCGTTCACCTCGGGGCCAAATTTGATTGCGCAGATTTCCATCTGACGCACCAGCGCATCATCGACGATATGCACGGTAAATTCGCCGGTTTCACGGATATTGCGTGCGGTATCCTTAAAACGCATGTCGCTGTAGTTTTCCACGCCGATGGCCACAATGGCCGGGTCGTGCGTCAGCACGTTAAAGAAGCTGAACGGCCCGGCGTTCGGTTTACCGTTTTTATCGACCGTGGTCACCAGAGCAACGGGCCGGGGGATAACAGTACCGATCAGGATCTTATAGCGTTCCCGCTCGTTCAGTTCGGCAAAATCAAACCATGTATGATTTTCAGGCAGGCTCATATCAGACTCCGGCGCGAACGCGGTGGGTTTCCAGCGGGGTATGGCGGCTGAGGTTCTCAAAACCGTCCTCGGTGACAACGTAACAGTCGCCAATGTTACACCCTGCCGACAGCGGCTCCAGCCACTGCGTATGTAGAACAAACACCATGCCGGTTTCCAGCCGATCGTAGTTGTGCGATGAGATATTGAAGCTGTTTTGCCCGCCCGCCATACCAACCGAATGGCCAAGATTTGGATTGTGCGGTCCATGGGTTGCCGGGTAAACATGCATCAGTTTACGCCCCTGGGCTTCCCAGTCGACATCGCGCACGTACTGCTGCGGGATCAGCCGCGCCTCGCCGTCCGGCATCGCAGACCAGTTGTAGGGCATGGTGCGCGCTTCGGCATCGTTCAGCATGCCCTGCTCAATCATTGGGCCAAAGGCGGCATTGTTGATATCGCGCATCAATGCACCGGGCTTAATCAGCCGCTCGGCGCGCTTCACGCCTTCGGTACAGGCCGCCAGCACGGTTTCCTGGCGCTCGGTAATGTCACCCACGGCAATCATGCGCGCCGTTTGTGCGGTATAGCCACGCCAGGTGACGTTAGAGATATAGAGGTTGATCAAATCTCCCGAACGCACGACGTGTCCGTAGGGCTTGCCGCAGTGCGTACCAAATTCGTTAATGCCAATCTGATAGCCGTCACCGGTTTCGCCACCAAAGGCCATTTGCGCGGCGGTAAAGGCGGCAAAAATTTCATGATCGGTGACGCCCGGTTTGGCCACGTGATACGCCGCCTGGGTGCCGATACTGATTAACTGTGCGGCCGCGCGGAACATCTCGATTTCACGCGGGGAGCGAATTTTTTGCAGGCGGTCGAGAATCGGGTTATCGCTCACAAAGCGACAGCCGGGCATGAAGGTGTGCAGCGCGGCCTGGAAGGTCAGCGATGTCCGATCGCCAATTTCCCCAATCTGCGCTTTGCTCAGGCCGAGTCGGGCGAGGATGTCCGCGCATTTCTCTGCGGTTTTCAGGACGGCATCGCCGGGGCGATCGGCATACTCGCGGCCAATCGGCCCAATCTGCCAGATATCTTCAACCAGCAGCGGTTCACCCGCAGGCGGCAGCAGCACCGACTGCGTGAAAAAGGAGAGCAGGGTCAGCGGCTTGTCGGCGTCGGTGGGAATAATCAGTACCCCTTCGCGCATCCAGTCGCAGAGGTAACGCAGGTAAGCGTTGGACGCATGAAACCAGCCGACGCTGCCCGCATGGACGACAAGCGCATCGTGACCGGCCTCTACCGCCTGGCGACGGATGCGTCTGAGTCGCTCGGCGAACTCGGCTTCCGGCAAAGGCAGCGGTGCCGAAAAGGTGAAGTCCGGCTGGAAATCGGCCAGCAGAGAGCCGATGCGATAGCCCGCCGATGCGGTCGCATGAGTATGCATAATAGTTCCTTGTGAAATCAGTCGATCAGTGATTTTGCGGTCGCGGAGCCAGCACCCGACGAGCGACCAGTAATCCCAACAGGGTGAGGCCAATCAATATCCCGGAGATCGCCGCCACGCGGACGTCCAGTGATTCTTCAATCAGCGCAAACATTCGCAGCGGCAGTACCGTGGTACTGGCGTCCGCGAGGAAAAGTGACACCGTGACGTTATCCAGCGACTGGATAAACACCAGAAACGCACCGGCCAGAATGCCCGGCATCAGCAGCGGCAGCGTGACGCGGCGCAGCGTCATAAACCAGCTGGCCCCCATGGTGGTCGATGCTTCGGCCAGCGACGGGTTCATCCCCTGAGCCACCACCGAGGCAGCGCGATACATCAGTGGGCCAAACACCACGATATGACCGGTGACCGTCAGCCAGAGCGAAGGCTGGAAGCCGACAAAATTGGCGACAATCAGCGCGGCCAGCCCGTAAACCAGGCTCGGCATCACCAGTGGCGCAAGCAGCAGGGGTTCTATGCTGTTCACGCTTTTCCGTTTCATGCGCGTCATTCCAATGGTGGCTGGTACCGCAAACAGCAGCGATCCCGCCACCGCCAGAGCGGCAATTTTCAGCGAATTGCCCGCCGCAATATGCTCGGTTGCGGAGCGAACCGGGTCCAGCAGCGCTTCATACCAGCGCAGTGAAAACCCTTCCGGCGGGTATTTCAGCGTCTGACCGGCGGTGAAGGACATCATCAGTGCGATAACGATCGGCGCGATCAGATAGATCAGGCAGAGTACGCCAAAACCGTAGACAAACACCTTGTAAAGCAGCGCTGGAACAGGATTCTCGCGAAAATTAAGCATGACCGTTCAGCCTCCTGTGGCGTGAAATCATGGAGAGGGCAACCAGTAAACAGCCGGTGGACAGCAGCAGTACAACCGCAATCGCCGAGGCCAGCGGCCAGTCAAACAGCGTGCCGACTTCACGATAGATCAGCTGCGGAACGTAGACGTTGCGTGCCCCACCGATCACCGCCTGGGTGACGAACGAGCTGCTGGTGCTGGCAATCACCAGTATCCAGCCGGCCAGCAGACCCGGCAGCATGACGGGCAGCATCACGGTAATCAGAATGCGCCACGGACCGGCACCGGAAACCTGTGCGGCTTCGGTCAGTGAGTAAGGCGTGCGGGTCAGAATGGCAATCAGCGGCAGCAGGATCAGCGGCAGATCGATCTGACACATCGCCATCACCAGCCCCAGCTCGGTAAACATCAGGCTGGTGGGCGCGCCGGTGATCCCCAGCGCCATCAGCGCATCGCTGATCGGCCCCTGGCGGCCCAGGATGACGATCCACGCGAATGTACGCACCACGTTGCTGGTCAGCATCGGGATCAGCGTCAGAAAAATAATCATCTGCCGCATCGTGCGCCCGCTGTGCCAGTAAAGCAGGGCAATCGGCAGGCCCAACAGGGTGGTGCCGATGGCCGTCTCCAGCCCCAGTCGGGCGGTGTTCACCAGTACGCGAAAGTTAAAAGCATCGCCAAAAAATCGCGCGTAGTGTTCAAGGGTAAGCCCGCCGGGGTGGATAAAGCTGAATCCGATCAGTACAACGAGCGGCACGGCAAAAAACAGCACCGACAGCACCAGCATCGGAACAACATAAGGAAAGCCGCTCTGCTTCATTCCGTCACCTCAGCCTGCAACAAGGGTGTCAAATTCGCGTATCCAGGCATCGCGATTTTTGTTGATGCTGTCCCAGTCGGGATAGACCAGCGTTTTCAACTGCTCGCGAGTGACATAGGCGGCGATCTCCGGCGTCAGTGCGACTTCGCTGTTGGTGGGAAACATTTCGGCCGGTGGCAGCTTGAACCGGTCCTGCGCCGCCTGCGAGATGGCGGCATCCATATAGGCGTAGACCGCATCGGCATTGCGACTGCCGCTGGCAAGATGAATGTTGACCGGGGCGGCCGGGGAACCACTTTCCGGGTGAACAAACTCGGCATTCATCCCCAGGCTTTTCAGGCGCGCCACGTTGCCGGTACTGCACATAAACACCGCGATTTCGCCCTGCTGGAACAGCGTCATCTGATGGTTGGTACTGTCGACGATGTTTTTCATCTGCTCGGGATATTTGCGGAACAGGTCGAACACCGCTTTCATATCGTCCGGGCCGCTGCCGTAGAGTTTGGCGATTTCCGTGTAGGCCATCACCGCCGTGTTCGAGGCAAAGCCGGTCCAGGACACCAGCCCTTTGTAAGCCGGATTTTCAAAAAGGTCTTTATAGCCACGCGGACGCGGCACCAAATCCGGGTTATAGGCAATGCCGTTCACTTCCACAGTGACCGTAGGCCCGTACTCCCCCTGAAAATCGGGGGCGATCAGGTGCCAGTTCTTCAGCCTTGTCGGATCGATTTTCTGAATCAGGTTGTTTTGTACTGCCACCGTCATCTGCCCCGGTGACATCAGCAGCGCGTCGTAGGAAGGATTTCCCCGACTTGCCATCACTTTTGCCAGCTGATCCTGCGCCATCGCCGGGGCGATAGTCAGTCCGTAGCCCTCTTTTTGCAGCATCGGCGTGAGGACAGTTCGATAGGCATCCTCCCAGGTTCCGGGGAAGGTCGCCGCTACCGCGCGGCCTTTATCGGCAGCCATCGCGCGCAGTGAAACGGGTAACATTGCGGCGGCGGCGGAGCCTGCCAGTAGCTGACCAAACCGACGACGACTGATTGGGAAATCTTTCATGGTGTTGACCTCAGGTTAAGCATTCAGGGTTGCGGTTCAGCCGGGAAGGCGTGACAGCGTGTGGTATCAATGTCGGCAAAGAGTGACGTGCCGGGTAACGGGGCCGCTGTACCGGGGCGGCGGACCTCAGAGGCGCGCAGGCTGCTGCCGCAGTCCAGTTTCAGTTCATGAAGCAGCACCGGGCCAAGCGGCACGGAAACGGTGACCGTCACCTTCTGGCTGTTCTCGCCGGGTTGAGGCAGCAGACGCACTTCCTCCGGACGACAGGTCAGGGTCACTTTTGATCCAGGGGTAAAGCTGAGACGGCGCGGCAGGCGCAGCGTGGTATTGTCCGCCAGGCCGACCAGCGTGGTGTCATCGTCAAAACGCAGCACGGTGGCAGGCAGCTGATTGGCCTGGCCAATAAAAGTATTCACAAACAGCGAGCGGGGCCGGTCGTAAACCGCCATGGGGGTATCGATCTGCTCAACGTGGCCTTTGTTCATCAGCACCAGGCGATTGGCCAGACTCTGCGCCTCTTCCTGGTCGTGGGTGACGATCAGCGTGGTAATACCCAGCGTTTTTTGCAGATGCAGCAGCTCCACCTGTAAATCAAAGCGCAGGGCGCGATCCAGTGCTCCAAACGGTTCATCGAGTAGAAGCAGAGAAGGGCGACCGGCAATCGCACGAGCAACCGCCACCCGCTGCTGCTGGCCACCCGACAGTTCACGCGGCAGACGGTTGCCGAATTCATCGAGCCGCACCATCGCCAGCATCTCTTCAACCCGCTTCTGCCGTGCCGGGCGGGAAATCTGCTGACACGCCAGCGGATAGGCGATGTTTTCCGCAACGGTCAGGTGCGGGAAAAGCGCGTAGTTCTGGAAAACCATACCGATGCCGCGCGCTCTGGCGGATAACGATGCGAGATCGTCATCCCCCAACACGATTTTTCCTGCCTTAGGCTGGATCAGTCCGGCGATCGCCCGCAGCACCGTTGATTTGCCACAGCCGCTTGGCCCTAAAAGCGCAACGACTTCTCCGGGTTCGATAGTGAAGGAGATATCGTTTATCGCATTACTGCCGCCGTAGCTGTGAGTCAGGCCCTGCACGCTCAGGCGCTTGCGTAAGGACATGGATTGCATTTCTGCCATAGTGCTTCCCAGGTTGAAGGTGCTGAAAAAAGCCAGGAACGATGTATCAAGGAGATAGCAAGCGATGTGCCAGATTGAATGAAAGAATGAGTTTTGTTTTTAACGATATGAAATTAAACGAAAATAAATTTAAAATATAAATTCGCACAAAGTTTCGCATAAATATGAATCTTTAATTAATCCTGTTTTTACTCATCAATGCTGTTCACGGTGGTGCAAAATCATCCTCATATTGGTGCATTCGCATACACTGGTGGGGAGTTGCCGGAAGATGCAGGAGCTGTAAAGTCTGGTGATTGTGATGAATTATTTAATTAAATCATTGTGATAGATAAATGCTTTGCTTTTCACTGTCATTATTATCCTTGCAATCAAAATTAATAATTAACTTTCGAATATAGTTAAAACAAAAATTAATTATATAAATTTTATTTAAAATTAGTTTGTTAGGTGGTTTTTTCCTTTTGTGGCACATGATTTGCACCCTCTCTGAGCGTTACTAACTATCAAAAGGAAAGAGTCGTGAGATTAGGTATCGATGGGTTGAAGCTGCCGGAAGTGAAAAAGCGCGGCGCGCTGGCCAGTCTGGATCATGTCAAGTCTCTGGGGCTGGGTGGGGTATTCTTCAGTACGCTGCTGGATATGAGCCCCACGCTGGATCGCGGTGCGCTGCGGGAACTGCGCAGCAGGGCCGACGAGCTGGATCTTTATCTGGAAGCCGGACTGGGAAAAATTAATCCGTTCTGCAATGCCGAAGTGCCTGAACTGCGTGCCGCAGGCGGCGGTGACATTATTGCAGGGCTGATCCGGATGATTGAGACCGGCGCTGAAATTGGCTGCCGGGAACTGTGGGTTTCCACCGGGAACTTTAAACCGCAGTTTACCGGGCGCTTTGCGGTTGATCGCTTCCGCACCGACGTCAGCTGGAAAGATCAGCTGCTGGCCACGGAGAAAGTGCTGCGTTTGCTGGCTCCCGCGGCGCGGGCGCACGGTGTGCATATGAATATCGAAACCCATGACGAGATTACCTCATTTGAGATCCTGCGATTGATCGAGGCGGTAGGCGAGGATTGCGTTGGCGTAGTGCTCGACACGGCGAACATGCTGCAGCGGGGTGAACATCCGCTGCTGGCGGCACGCAGGCTGGCACCCTGGGTACGGCAAACCCACATTAAGGACGCCTACGTTGGCCGCGCGCCGGGCGGGCTGGACTTCCAGCCGCGCCCCTGCGGTAGCGGTATTGTGGATTTTTCCCCGATTCTGGCCCTGCTGGCCGGGGTGAATCCGCAGATTAATCTGTCGCTTGAAATTGCTCAGTCCTGCGAGGATAAGCCGCGCCAGGCCTGGCCACGGCAGTGTATTCAGATAGACGATCCGCTGTGGCGCGCGGGCCATCCGGACCTCAACGAGCAGGAGCTGGATGCCTATTTCGTCATGCTGGATGCCTTTGAACAGCAGGTTGCCGCCGGAGAGATTGCCGACTGGGAGAGCTATGAACGCGCGCACTATGGCTATCCCAGCTATCAGCATCAACCCTACGGTTACACGCAGACCGTAGGCTTTATTCAGCAATCCGCCGATCATATCCGCGCACTCTGCGCCGCACAGGGCATCGATTTAAGGTAAAAGTTGCGCAGGAATTTAATTACAGAGATAGTGAAGCAACCGTCTGAATTCAGGTGTGAACAGGGAGAAAACATGAAAAAGCCGCGCGGCCGTCCTGCGGCAGCCGATAAAAGCGCCGACAGCCATGATGATGTCTCTGAGCGGATACGCATTACGCTGGCGAAAGCCATCAGCGAGGGTGCGTTAAAACCGGGCAGCAAAATTCTGGAAGAGGCGATTGCCGATCACTTCGGCGTCAGCCGTACCGTGGTTCGCGGTGCGCTGGGCGTGCTGGAGAGCGATCACCTGCTGGAGCGCAAACGCAATCGCGGCACTTTTGTGGCCGAACCCGGCATTGAGGAAGCGCGCAGCCTGTTTGAGGCCCGCCGCAAGCTGGAAGGTATTTTACTTGAGCTGGTGGCCGCAAGGGTCACTGCTGCCGAGCTGGAATCGCTGGAAAAACTGGCTGACGAGGAAGAACGGGTTCATCAGCACGGTGACGAGAAATCGCGTGCCGTGCAGTCCGGACAGTTCCACATCGCACTGGCGGACCTTGCGCACAATGCGGTGCTGACTGAAGTCCTGGCGAAAATTGTTGCCCGCCTGTCGCTGGTGATGTCGCTGTATGAGGATCATCGCCATGACGACTGTGGCGCGGATCATCACCGGATGATTGTTCAGGCTCTGAAGGATAAAAATCTGCAGCAGGCCCGGCAGCTGATGGAGCACCATCTGGCCGATATCGAAAGCCGCGTCAAGCTGACAACCGGGCAGGGCGATCGCCATTCGTTTATCTCCGTGCTGGAGAATTTTTCCTGACCGATGAAAATTCCTGATTTAAATCTGATTATTGCGCTGGATGCGCTGCTGGACGAGGGTTCGGTGATTGGTGCCGCGCGCAGAATGAACCTCAGCCCGCCGGCGATGAGCCGCACCCTGACCCGTATCCGGCATCAGCTGGGCGACCCGATTCTGGTTAAGTCGGGGCGGAAAATGGTGCCCACCCCCCGGGCGCTGGCGCTCAGGGACGAAGTCCATCAGGTGATGGGCGAGGCGATTCGCCTGCTTCAGCCGCAGTCGGGGGTGGATTTATCCCAGCTGGAGCGCACCTTCACGCTGCACGCCAACGATGTGTTTATCAGCGCGTTTGGCGGCGTGCTGCTCAGCCGCCTGCGGCAGGAGGCGGTCAATGTCGGCCTGCGCTTTACCCCGGAAAACGGCAGCGATGAAGACAGCCTGCGCGACGGCAAGGTGGATCTGTATATCAGCGCGATGCGACCGCTGGGGGACGATATCCACGTGCAGTCGCTGTTTTCCACCCATTTTATGGGGCTGGCGCGAGAGGATCATCCGATTTTCGCCAGCGAGATCACCCCGGAATCCTTTGCCCGCTACGAGCAGATCAGCGTGTCGCGACGCGGGCGCGCGCGGGGGCCGATCGACAAACGCCTGGCGGAGCTGGGGCTGGTGCGCCATATCTCGCTGGTGGTGCCGACCTTCCATTCGGGAGTGTTTTCGCTGGGGAACTCCGATCTGATACTGCCGCTGCCGGGCCACGTGGTCCGCGCGGTGCAGGAGATGGGGATTAAAACGCGGGCGTTTCCGCTGCCGGTGGAGCTGGATGCCATTCCCATCGTGCAGGCCTGGCATCCGCGATTCCAGAACGATCCCGCCCATCAGTGGCTGCGGCGGACTATTCACCAACTCTGTGTTCAATCCGATGGGGCGTAACCTGGCTTAGCACGACTGCTCCGTCTCTTCGTTTTCAACCAGCACCGGACAGGCCGCGAGGTCGATCACTTCCTTCACGATGGAGTGTTCGACCCAGCGCTTCAGCGACGATAAATGCCGGTGCCCCATCACAATCAGATCGACCTTCAGCCTTGCTGCCTGCTGGATAATCACCTGCGTTGGCTCACCGCCGACGATCAGCCCGCTCACCTTGCGATTCTCCCAGCGCAGGCTGCCAACGGCCTGGTTCACCGTTTCCTGCGCGGCCTGATATTCGCGATCGGCCGGAGGGTAAATCAAACCGTCGCTGGCCTCCGTTGCATGCTGCTCCTCCAGGTAAAAATAGTTTTCCTCTGGCAGCAGATACGCGCCGTCGACCACGCACAGAATATGTATTGTTGCCGGGTGTCCGGCGGTGATTTTACGGCTGAGCTCAATCACCGCCAGCGACTGCGGCGAACCGTCCAGCGCGACCAGTATCGTATTAAACATGCTGTTTCCTTCTTAGGCAGGGTTAAAGCACGCATCTTCCGGTTCTCAGGCGGGTAAATAAATGCCTCCGGGCGCATCTGACCAGTGCGCCAGACGCACGCCTCGGCTGCACACATCGCAATTCCTGTCCCTCCTGCATCTTTCTAGACTGTGCGCCTGATCGACTGGAAAGGATGAACTATGCAAACACTCGCGCAACCCAAAGCTGCGCCGCCCGTGGCGGCGTTTGACCTGCGCATCATGACAGGGCTGACCGGTATTTTGCTGGCATCGCTGGTGGCCGGATTAAACGAGCACGTAACGGATATCGCCATGACCGACGTTCGCGGCGTGCTGTCGGTCAGCCACGATGAAGGCAGCTGGCTGACCACGCTGTATGAAGCCGCGCAGGTGGCGGCGATGGCGTTTGCACCGTGGTTTTCGGCCACGCTGTCGCTGCGCCGTTTTACCTTCGGCGTGACCGCCGTGTTTATGCTGGCGGGGATGCTGTGCCCGCTGGCACCCAATCTGCCGACCCTCTACGTGCTGCGCACGATCCAGGGGCTGTTTGGCGGCTGCCTGCCGCCGATGCTGATGAGCGCGGCGCTGCGCTTTTTACCGCCGGGGATCAAGCTGTACGGCCTGGGGGCCTATGCGCTGACGGCAACGTTCGGACCGAATCTGGGCATCCCGCTGGCGGCGTTGTGGACCGAGTACACCGGCTGGCAAATGGTGTTCTGGCAAATCATCCCGATCTGCCTGCTGGCGATGGCCGCCGTTTCCTGGGGTATTCCACAGGACCCGCTACGGCTGGAACGCTTCGCGCAGTTCAACTGGGTTGGTCTGCTGCTCGGACTCCCGGCCATTACCTCGCTGGTGGTGGTGCTGGAGCAGGGCACGCGGCTGGGCTGGCTGGATTCACCGTTTATCTGCCGGATGCTGCTGCTGGGGCTGACAACCCTGACGCTGTTTATGATCAACGAATGGTTCCATCCGCTGCCGTTTTTCAAAGTGCAGCAGTTGGCGCGGCGTAACTTAACCTTTTCGCTGATTACCCTCGGCGGAGTGCTGGTTGTTCTGGTGGCGGTGCCGGGGATACCGGCTGGGTATCTGGCGGAGATCCAGGGCTACCGGCCGCTGCAAACCGTGCCGCTGGCGCTGTACGTGGCGCTGGGTCAGCTGGTTGCGCTACCGCTGGTCTCGGCGCTGTGCAATTTCACTCGCGTTGACTGCCGCTGGGTGCTGGCCTGCGGTCTGGGTCTGATCGCCGTGACCTGCTACCTCGGCAGCGCTATGACCTCCGACTGGATACGCGACAACTTCTACGGCCTGCAAATGCTGCAAATCCTCGGGCAGCCGATGGCGGTGATACCCCTACTGATGCTGGCGACCAACGGCCTGCCGCCCGCCGAAGGGCCATTTGCTTCCGCGTGGTTTAACACCGTGAAGGGCATGGCGGCGGTGGTGGGTAGCGGCGTACTGGAAGGGTTGACCACCGCGCGTGAACATTTCCACTCCAACACGCTGGTCAATCAGTGGGGCAACAGCGGTCAGGCGCTGTCGATCCCTCCTTCTGACGGTGAAGGCCTGTCCGCGCTGGCGGAACAGATCCACGTGCAGGCGGTGGTACTGGCTTCCGCCGACGTTTATCAGGTGATGACTCTGCTGACCGCGATTCTGATTTTCTTTATTCCTTTAATGGCAACCCGCGTGTATCCACCGCGACCGCTTGCCGCTTCTCATGCATAAGGCTTGAACATGACTTTATTGAAATTGACTAAGAAGAACGTACCGCTTGTGGCCGGAGCCGCCGTACTGGCCGTGGCGGCAGGGATCGGGTTTGGCCTGCTGGGCGACAGCGCCGACCAGCGAACCAACGATGCCTTTATCCGCGCCGACTACACCGTGGTCACGCCGCGTATCACCGGGCAAATTGCGCGGGTGGCAGTAAAAGACAATCAGTATGTGGAACAGGGGCAGCTGCTGGTGGAGATCGATGACCGCGATCTGCTGTCGGAACTGAACGCGGCAGAGGCCAGCGTGGTGGTACAGCAGGCCACGGTGGACAATGCCAGTGCCAGCCTGGCGCAGCAGCAGTCGATGATTGCTCAGGCTGACGCCACGCTGGCCGCCAGCCGGGCCGGTTATGTCTTTGCTAAAGCGGAGCTGGCGCGCTATCTCGACCTGGCCGCCCACGGCGCGGGCAGCCAGCAAAATGCCCAGCTGGCACGATCGCGGATCGACACCGCTCAGGCCAACGTGGCACGCGATACTGCCACGCTCAACGCCGCCCGGGCGAAAACCGTGGTGTTACAGGCGGAATTCCAGCGGGCGCAGGGGGAGCTACAGCGATCGCAGGCGATGCTGGATACTGCCAGACTGAACCTGTCGTACACCAAAATCCTGGCCCCGATTGCCGGATGGGTCGGGCAGCGCGTCGTGCGTGAGGGGGCGTACGTCACGCCCGGCACGCCGATGCTGGCGGTGGTGCCGCTGAATAAAGCCTATGTGGTGGCCAATTTTCAGGAAACCCAGCTTGAGCACGTGCGGCCAGGGCAGCGGGTGGATATCCGCGTCGACAGCTTCAACGGGGCGCTGCTGCACGGTGTGGTAAACAGCTTTGCCCCGGCAACGGGCGTCACCTTCTCGGCGATTACGCCGGATAACGCCACCGGCAACTTTACTAAGGTGGTGCAGCGTATTCCGGTCAAAATTGAACTCGACGGCGGTCAGCGGCAGGCGGAACAGCTGCGGGTGGGCATGGCGGTGGAGGCCACTATTCATACCGTGAAGGCAGGAGAGAAATCATGAAACTGACTGCCTTAGCCACCAGTATTCTGCTGCTGAGCGGCTGCATGGTCGGCCCGGACTTCACGCCGCCTGATGTGAGCAGCCCGCAGACGTGGCCGCAGGGTCACGCACCGGGGCGCATTGCTGAACGCGAACTGCAGCCGCAGTGGTGGCAAATTTTCCATGATGACACCCTGACCGCACTGGTTGAGCAATCCGCGCGCAGCAACCTTGATGTGCAGGCGGCGGGCGCGCGTCTGCTACAGGCGCAGGCGGAGCACCGCGTGGTGACCGGGGAGAGCCTGCCGTCGGTTGACGCCACGGCGTCGTACCAGCGCGCCCGCAACAGCCAGAACGGGCTGCAGGATATCTCCGGGCTGGGCGGTAAAAAGGCCTGGAGCGTTTGGCAGCCGGGCATCGGCGCATCCTGGGAGCTGGATATGTGGGGACGGCTGCGGCGGGAACGCGAATCGTCCGCCGCCCGCGTAGAGGTCAGCGACGACCAGCGCCGTGCGGTGCTGTTAACCGTGCAGGCGGCGACCGTCAGTGATTATTTCCAGCTGCGCAGCGTGCAGCTCCAGCGCGATATCAGCCTGCAAAACCTGGACATCGCCCGCCACAGCCTGAAGCTGACCGGCATCCGCATGGACGACGGCGTGGCTACCCGGCTGGAGGTGGCCCAGGCGCAGGCGCAGGTAGCCTCGGTGGAATCGACCCTGCCGATCCTCGAACAGCAGGAAGCGCACCTGATGAACTCGCTAAGCTTCCTGCTGGGTGAAAACCCGGGGGCATTAACCGAGCGGCTGGCCGGTAGCCGACCGCTGCCGCTGACGCCGCCGGAAGTGCCGGTTGGTCTGCCGTCCGAGCTGGCGCAGCGCCGACCGGATATCCGCGCCGCCGAGGCGCAGCTGCATGCGGCCACCGCCGATATTGGCGTGGCGACCGCAGATTTCTATCCGAGTATTACCCTGAGCGGCAACGTCGGGTTACAGGCGATGCAGTTTAGCCAGCTGGGGAACTGGGGATCGCGCCTTTACAGCTTCGGTCCGTCGCTGAATCTGCCGATATTTGAAGGCGGACGGCTGCGCGGCCAGCTGGCGCTGAAAAAAGCACAGCAGCAGGAAGCGGCAATCCACTTCCAGTCCACGGTGCTCAAGGCCTGGCATGAAGTGAGTGACGCGATGGTGGATTACGACACCTATCAGCGCCAGCGCAGCCAGCTGGCAACCCTGGTGGAAAACGATCGCATCGCGCTGGCGGCGGCATCGAAGCAGTACGAGGCGGGTGCCACCGACTTCCTCAACGTGCTGACCATGCAAAAAGAGCTGCTGGCTTCGCAGCAGGAGCAGGTAAAAAGCGATGCCAATGTGTCGCTGGCGCTGGTACGGCTGTATCAGGCGCTGGGAGGGGGATGGGAGAACGGCAAGAGTTAACCCTCGCTTTCTCATAAAGTAAAACGCTCAATTAAAAAGGTTACGCAACTGGCGTAACCTTTTTATTGTCGGCGGTAAAAATACCCGATGACGGCTTATTCAACCCACAACGATCGGATTATTATATTGATTCACTGAAATAACGATAAATCCCGGCCTTTTTTAAAAAGAGTTTAAAAATTTTTTTTATTCATTAGGTTCATTAAAGAATAAAGAAACCGTTATATAATTCGCGGCATATCTGTTTTACCGAATTACATAGCCGATATAGTGATTTTACAACCCCCTCTGACCATTCCAGTATGGTTGTCTTATTCCGGCGGAATGAATGTTGGCAGAAGCCATATCGATTATTTCGCCCTGTCACCCGTTTAATATTTTGCGCACCTGATGCTGAACGCTTTCCCCGCGCCGCCTGTTCGCTGCGCGTAAGGGAGAGCCCTCGACAAGCGCAGAACGTATTTTCTTTTAAGGCTGTCGCAATCATGACCATCAAGATAGCAGTGGTAGGACTGGGTGCGCTGGGCTGTGCAACCCTGCTGGCACTGGCACGCAAAGGTTTTCACGTTGAGGGATTCGAGCAGTATCGCGTCGGGAATAATATCGGTGCATCAGGTGGCCGTTCTCGTCAGCATCGACTGATCTACGGTGAAGGCGCGGCTTACACGACCTTGCTACAGCGCGCCAGTCAGCTCTGGCATCAGCTGGAGCAGGAACAACAGACACAGCTATTTTGGGGGGGAGGATGCCTCACCATCGGCACGCCTGACAGCCCGTGGTTTACGGCAGTGGAAAACTCGGCGAAGCAACAAAATCTGCCCCATGAGCGACTATCGCGCGCGGCGCTGAATCAGAGATTCCCGCGCCTGAATATTGATGAAGATGAGGAAGGCATTTTTGACCCCGCCGGGGGCATTTTGCTGACGCATGAACTGCTGCTGGCGTCCGCCGGGCAGGCGCAGCAGTTGGGGGCAAAGATTCATGAACAGACTCAAATCGACGAGATTGTGGCGCGAGACGGCGCGGTCGAACTGACGATTAACGGTAAGGTAAGCACTTTTGATCGGGTGATTGTGGCCACCGGTGCGTGGAGCAAGCGGCTGCTCCCCGATTTACCCATCTCCTCACGCCGACTCGGTATGAGCTTCCACGTGGGCAAAGAAACCGGCTTCGACAGCGTGGCGTTTCCTCCGACGATGCGCGTAAGCGCCGGGCGGGCGATGTGGAATACCCAGCCCCTGCCGGATGGCAAAAACTTTAAATTCTTTGTGGGCGATGCCGAGCTGAATGAACAGCACGACCCCGAACTTGTCGCCACGGAAGCCACTAGCAGTCTGACGCCTGTTCTCCACGAGCGCCTCGATCGTCACGTGACGGATGCGGTGAACGGCGCACACCGTACCATTGTGGGCGGCGGCACCTGGCCGGAAGCCTACACCCACGATCAGGCTCCGCTGATTGGCGAACTGAAAAACCATCCCCACGTCTGGATTGGCATTGGCCTGTCCGGGCATGGCTTCAAACTGGCCCCCGCGCTGGGCGAGTTGCTGTCTGAGGCCGTTGCAGGCGAAGTCAATATTGCCCGCGACTGGCCTCTCTTTTCGCCTGAACGGCATTTTGCTGAACCGCAGGCGGTTTACTCTCGATAATCACCGGGTATCTCATGAAGAAAATATTACTGGCTGCTTTAATCGGTAGCCTGACGCACGCTGCACTGGCCGCGCCTTTAGCAATAACGTTAAAAGATAAACAGCTGCACGGCATTATGCAGAATGACTACGAACCGGTCGTCTTTGTAGACGATAAAGGGGAGAACAGCGGCTATTTCTACGAAATAGTTTCAGCGGCGGCAAATAAGCTGGGCGCGAAGCTGGACGTTAAGAATGGCACTTTTGATACCTTCATTCCCGGTCTGCAAAGCCACCGTTACGATCTGGCGCTGGGCACCGATGCCACCGTACCGCGCCAGCAGGTCGTGGATATCGTGCCTTTGATTGATGCCGGTTATTCGTTTATTACCCGCAGCGATGGCACCGTCAAGCTTTCCAGCGAGCTGACATCGCTCTGCGGTCATTCCGTCGCAGCCCTGGCCGGGCAATCTACCATTGATGCGCTGAACCAGCAGGCAGCGGCCTGCCAGCAGCAGGGCAAACCGGCGCTGAAGGTGGCCATCTATCCGTCGCGGTCAGCGGCATGGCTGGCGGTAAAAAGCGGTCAGGCGGAACTCACCCCGGTCTATACCGGCGAAGCGGGCTGGATAGTTAAAAAAGATCCAACCTGGCGAGTTACCGGGCCGGTATTTAACAGCGGTCAGTCCGGTTTCGCCGTAGATAAACAGCAGGGTCATGCCCAGCTGTGGGCTGACGCGGTGAATGCGCTGATTGCTGACGGCAGTTATCAAAAGATTTTACAGAAATACGGTGTAGAAAGCGTGGCGCTGAAAACGGTGGTGATCAACCCGGCTAAATAAGCCCCCGTCAACATCGTAAAAAACCGGCAAAGGAATGCATAAATCGGCATTGAGCAGAATAGTGATAACTGACTTAATGCCATTTCATTACCTTTATTGTTAACCGGTAATATCATGAGTGAAATAAATGAAAGCCTGGTGAAAATTGTGCCGGGTCATACTATTCGACCGCCCAATCAGGCCGTTTCGTCCTCTAATTTCGACACGCTACAGCGTATTAATCAGGCGGAAGAAAAACACGGCGTTCGCCAGGCGTGGCGCTGGCGCAGACATCTTTCTGCGATCGCCTTCAGCGCCATCTTAATTATTTTAATCTGGCAGGCAGCGGAAAACCCGGCATTTGACTGGCCGCTGGTGGGGCATTATTTATTTGACGGCCAGATCCTGAAAGGCCTGTGGACAACACTCTGGCTGACCGCTCTGGTGACCCTGCTGAGCGTGGTATTTGGTGTGGTGGTCGCTTTAATGCGGCTCTCGCGTAATCCGGTCGTTTCACTTTTCGCCTGGAGCTATATCTGGCTGTTTCGCGCCACGCCACTGCTGGTTCAGCTGCTGTTCTGGTTCAACATTGGCTATCTTGTACCGCGCCTGACGCTGGGCTGGCCCGGCGATACTCCCTGGTTCAGCGTGTCAACGAACGATCTTATTAGCGCGATTGGCGCCTCGATTCTCGGTTTAACCCTGCACGGCATGGCTTATTCAGCGGAGTTTATTCGGGGAGGGCTGCTGGCGGTACCGCAGGGGCAGAAAGAAGCGGCCACCATGCTGGGACTTTCGCCGTCAGAGATATTTATCAAAATCACCCTGCCGCAGTCGCTTCGCACGATTATTCCCGCCCTGGGAAATTTCCTGATTGATAATTTAAAAGGCACATCAATTATCAGCGTGGTGGCGGTGACGGAGCTACTCTACTCTGCCCAACTTATTTACAACCGAAATTACAAAATTATTCCGTTATTACTGGTGGCGACATTCTGGTATGTGGTTGTCACGTCCATATTGTCTTTATTACAACACTGGAGCGAGCGTTATTACGGTCGCGGGTATCATCGAAAATAATTAAGGTTCTGCTATGAGCGAATCCCCTGTCCCGGCTTTGGATAATAAAAAGTCGACGGTGCTGCGCGCCCGTCGTTTACAGAAACGCTATGACGATAACATCGTCCTGCAGCATATCGACCTCGATATTGTCGAAGGCGAAGTGCTGTGCCTGATTGGCCCATCGGGTTCGGGTAAAAGTACCCTACTGCGCCTGCTGGCGACGCTGGAGTCGCCGGACAGCGGCGTGGTGTTTTTTCACGACACGCCGCTGGGCATTGTTGAGCGAGGCGGCAACTTATATACCGCCCCGGAAAAAATCATCCGGCAGCAGCGCGATCGCATTGGTTTCGTCTTCCAGCAGTTCAACCTGTTTCCGCATCTGACCGTTCTGCAAAACGTCATGCTGGCCCCGCGCCTGCAGGGCCAGCGTGGGAAAGCCGAAGATAAAGCGCGCGCGCTGCTGGAACGTGTTGGTCTGGCGCACAAAGCGGATGCCTGGCCCGCATCGCTTTCAGGAGGGCAGCAGCAGCGCGTGGCCATTGCCCGTGCCCTGGCGCGCGATCCCGCGTTGATCTTGTTTGATGAACCGACCAGCGCGCTCGACCCCGAGCTGGTTAATGAAGTACTGGCGGTGATGACCGATCTGGCGGCGACCGGGATCACTATGGTGGTTGCCACCCATGAAATGCAGTTTGCCCGCCGGGTTGCCAGCAATGTGGCGTTTCTGGATAAGGGCCACATTGTGGAATATGGCTCACCGCAGCAGGTGCTTGATGATCCGCAGCAACCGCGGACGCGGGCCTTCCTGCAACAAATCTCCTCTCTGCGCAGCGAGGCTGAACATGTCTGAGATCATCGTTAAAGCACCGGTATTTGAGGCCGTTTTCCAACCGCTGCGGGTGGGGCATTTGCTGCTGCGAAACCGCATCATCAACTCCGGCCACGGTACGTCTCTGGGGCCGGGCACGCACAACGAAGATTTACTGGCCTACGAAGCGCGGCGGGCTGAAGGCGGCGCGGCTGTAGTGATCACCCAGGCGAATGCGGTCAGTGCGGGCTGCGGTGATTTTTACGTGCACGATGAAGCGCGGGACGGCAAATACGATCGCCTGGCCAGCAGGATACAGGCGCACGGTGCTTACTGCTTTGTGCAGCTTAATCATCCCGGCCGTCAGGCGTTTCTTGGCCCGAATCGCAGCGACGGAATTTTGTTTTCTGCGTCAGCGATCCCGCAGCGCGAATACGGTGGCGCGGTTCGCGTGCCGCTGGCGCTGGATGAGGCGCAGATTGAACAAATCATCGAAGATTTCGCCGCCGCTGCGGAGGCCGTCGCGCAGACGAAAGTGGATGGCATTGAACTGCATTTTGGCCACGGCAATCTGGTGCAGCAGTTCCTCAGCCCGGAAACCAATGTGCGGGAGGACCGCTGGGGTGGCAGCGCGGAAAACCGCAGCCGTTTTGCGCTGGCGATCCTGGAACGGATCCGCGCCCGCATCGGCACCCGATTAGTCGTGGGCGCGCGCGTCAATCTGGAACTGGCACCGCAGGCGGAAGAAAGGGCGGAACTCACCGAGCAGATTGTGGCGCTGGGTAATAGCGGCCTGCTGGATTATCTCTCCGTGAGCGGCGGCAATTTTTCCAGCGGCTGGGGGGTGGCAACCAATCTGCCGGACGCCAGCTTCCCGCCTGCGCTGTGGCAGCAGGCGGCAGCGACGCTGAAGCGACAGTTACCGCATTTACCGATCTGGCTGGCCGGGCGCGTGCTGAACGTGGCGCTGGCGGACAGGTTAATTACCGAGGGTATTTGTGACGCTGTCACCATGGCGCGTGAACTGGTCGCCGATCCCGATCTGCCGCGTAACGCGCAGCAGGGAGCAAGCGACCGCACGCGCCCCTGTGTCGGTATTCAGTCCGGCTGCTGGCAGCGCGTTGCCGACGGCAAGCCTATTCACTGCGCATTCAATCCGGTTGCTGGACGTGAAGCCGAGGCAGCGCGCTGGCAGGCACCGGTCAACGAAAAAGCCTTAAAAGTGGTGGTGGTCGGAGCCGGGCCTGCCGGTCTGGAGGCCGCGCGTAATGCGGCCCTGCAGGGGCATCAGGTGGTGCTGTATGACCGCGCATCGCGCCCCGGCGGGCAGCTGGCGCTGATTGAGCAGGTGCCTCATCGCCAGGATCTGCGCAATATCATCGACTGGTATGTCCGCGAACTGACGCACAGCGGGGCAGAGTTCCGCCTGAATGAAGAGGTGACGCTGGACAAATTACGAGCGGCGGCTGCCGATCGGGTGATTATCGCCACCGGCAGCCAGGAAACCGCGGTCAGCAGCGGGCATGCCGGTTTTTCGGGCGAGATCCTCACCGTTAATCAGGCGTTACAACACGCCTCCGGCGTTCCCGGTTCGGTGATGGTTTATGACGAATGGGGCGGCCGCGCGGCACTCAGCGTGGCCGAGTTTCTCGCGCAGCAGGGCCATCAGATTGAGTTTGTCACCTCCCTGAAATGGGCGGGACAGGGACTGAATGACACCGTTCGGCTACCCGCAGTGAGTCGTCTGGCGAAGCTTGGCGTGCATTTCCAGGCGGAACACCGCGTGGCGCTGCATCAGGGATGTTTACAGGTACAAAATCAGCTCAGCGGTGCGTGGAACCCGCTCTCCGATTCATTCGCCATGCTGGTGACCTCACTGATCCCCGCCGGGAATAACGCGCTGTATCTCGCCGCGAAGCAGGCCGGGTTTTCTGTACAGCTGGTGGGGGATGCCCGTGCACCGCGCGGACTCACTGAAGCCACGCGGGAAGGCTATCTGGCGGCGCGTTCATTTGGCAACGTTTCTTTAATTCAGGCTTTGTAGCCGTCACTTCAACTTGGGAAAAAAGAATGAAAAAGAGCTTTATTGCACTGTCAGTCCTGCTGGCGGCGAGCCAGGCTAATGCCACCACGATCGCCAACTCACCCTACGAGGGAAAAACGCTGGTCACCGCAATCCAGTATGACTGGGAGCCGCTGTCGTACAAAAACGACCAGGGGCAACCAACGGGTTATTTTTACGATATTGCCAATGAAGCAGCGCATCGGCTGGGTGCAAAATTAGCGGTGACCAGCGGTGATTTTGCCGCCGTGATACCGGCGATTCAGTCGGGGAAATTCACGCTGGCGGCCGGGCTGGACGCCACGCCAGAGCGTCAGCAGGTGGTCGATATCGCCTCAACGGTGCGGGCAGGCTATCAGCTGATTGTGCTGAAAAACTCCCCCCTGAAACAGGACGTGAAGCTCAGCGATCTGTGTGGTAAAACCGTTGCGCTGCTTGCCAGCCATCCGTCGACGAAAACCTTTGAGCACATTTCACAGCAGTGTGAATCGAGTGGCAAATCAGCGGTGAAAGTGAGCCAGTTCCCCGATCGCGGCGCGACCTGGCTGGCGCTGCGCTCCGGTCGTGCAGATGCCACATTGGGCTATACCGGGGAGAATGGCTGGCTGTTGCAGAAACAGGCTGATTTAAAGCGCGTCGGACCCATCTTTGACACGGTCTATGCCGGAATTCCCGTCAGTAAATCTTCAGGCAATGCGAAATACTGGGTCGAAGCGATCAATTCATTGATCAAAGATGGCACTTACCAAAAGATCCTCGCCAAATATGGCGTTGAGGATGTCGCCATTGACCATTCTGAGCTTAACCCAGGGAAATAGTTACCAGGGCTGATGGCGGTTGAAACGTTGATAAGCAGGATACAGAACGGTAATTGAATCGTTTATATTTCCTCTGCGTTATTAATATTTTTGAGCCAGCGAATCAGTTCACCCTCGACTTCTTGCAGGATATTCATGAAGTCCGTGAGCGGAAAGCGCCTTTCAGCTTCCCGCTCAAGAACAATCTGATCGAAGAAAAATTCGATTTCCACTTCTTCGTCCTCATCGTCTGTTTTAATCAGCCTGCAAAGGATTTGGCTGTCGAACAGAATCTCACCGTAGATATCTTCGGATGTTGGACTGGTGGTATAGACAACCTCGAACTCATTTCTCATTTTCCGATCCCTCGGTAGTCTGTCAGATCCTGATCGGCCGACGAGTAAGAATTTTGACGAAGGCACCGACCAAAAGCGCAGAGTAGTACAGGGGAACGAAAATTAACCCCAGGGCAATCAGCATCGCACCGGCGGAGAGTAATAACGCCACGGTGCTGTCCGGGGATTGTAAGGCCAGCAACCCCTTTTCAATGCCCGTCAGAAATGTCAGCCCCTGTAGCCGGGCGTAAAGCCATGACGTGCCGACAAGAACCGTACCGATCCAGAAGCTTATCCAGCAAAGCGCTGAAGTAAAACTAACCATCGTTTGTCGCATTAACATCCTCTCCCTCCCTTTTTATCTATTTTACAACAGGATGCTGTGATAGTGCTCCGGGTACTGCAACACGTGGGAAATCGTCTGGAGATTTTCTGCGCACAGTTCGCGTGACCACGCGCCGCCCAGGCAGATGCGCAATGCGTCGGGGGGATTATTATCGGTACAGAACGCCGCGCTGGAAACGGCACTGACGCCGAGTTCGCGCAGCTTCACGGCCACTTCTGCCGGATTCCAGTTATGGTGGCGCGGCAGCAGCAGCCAGAGGTGAAATCCCTGCTTAGAGGCACGCACGGTGAACGGCTGCAAAATATCCGCCGCCAGCTTCTGGCGGATGCCGGCTTCCACTCGAATCGAGTCCAGCACGCGGTCGGCGGTGCCATCCTGAATCCACTGCGCGACCAGGCCATTGGTTATCGGGCTCGCCATCACATTCAGTGCGCGCAGCGCCCCGGCCAGCAGCTCCGTATTGCGTCTGCCCGGTCCCTTAACGAACGCGGTGCGTAAGCCGGGACCGAAGCATTTCGACATGCCGGTAATGTACCAGGTCAGCTGCGGTATCAGCTCACTGAAACTCGCAATATGCTCCGTTGCCAGCGCGGCATAGGCTTCATCTTCAATCACTGGAATGCTGTAGCGTTCGGCGACATCGGCCAGGGCTTCGCGTCGGCGCAGGGGAATGGTCAGCGTGGTGGGGTTCTGTAGCGTCGGGTTGACGTAGAGCGCGCCGATATTTCCCGTCTGGCACTGATGCTCAAACGCACGCGGCAGCGGGCCGTCTTCGTCACAGGGCAGCGACTGGAGTGGAATGTTCAGCTGGCTGGCAATGGCTTTCAGACCGGGATAAATCAGCGAGGCCACCGCCACACTGCCACCCCGGCGGCACAGCAGAGTCAATAACCCCACCAGCGCACTGTGGATACCGGGCGTAATCAGCACCTCCTCAACGCTGACCGGCGGCAGCTGCTTTTCCAGCCACACTTTAGCCATCACCTTATCGTCAGCAGTTCCGCCAAAATCCTGATAGCGCAGCAGGTGGATAATGTCTTTCTGCGCGAACATGTTAACGGCCCCGTCGCGGATAGCCTGCGCCAGCTCTTCACCCGGCTCAATCGGCGAGTTCATCGTCATCTCATAACTGCTGCCGCCGGTGAGCGGTACGGCAGGCACCTTGCCGCGGATAAAGCTGCCCAAACCCGGCCGGGAATCTATCAGCCCGCGTCGTTTCGCTTCGGCATAGCCCCGGGTCACGGTGGTGTAGTTAAGCGACAGCGACACGGCCAGATCGCGAAGGGGCGGCAGCCGGTCGCGTGGCTGAAACTCCCCGCTGTTAATGCCGTCAGCAATGATATCGGCGATCAGCAGATAAGCCGGGCGCTGGGTCTGATGAGTGAGATGGGTGTTCCAGCTGCTGGAGAGTTTGGTCAGCATCGTCGTCGCGCCTCGGGTCATAGCAAGACCCACACTATGCCGCCCGCCGTGACCCTCTGCAATCAAATTTCCATTGATTGCATCATTGATTGCATGATGATTTTCTTTGTGTGCTTTTTTGGTGCAAAACAGCATCAAACCAGTGCATTTATGCCGTTATGGCCCGCTGATGTCCGTGCGAAAGTCAGGGAATTACGCCGGGTAAAAAATTTTTTGGCTCACAAAATAGGCAATTGATAGGAGATTGATTGCATCGGGTGAAATCGCGGCTGGCACGTCCCTTGCTCCCGTTAATACAGCATCACCTGCGGATGCGCCAACATGGGGAGCCAGACTCCCCCAGACACTAAACGGGAGAAACGTGCTATGCCAAAAGTCACATTACCAGCTCATGCCACCGGTGATTTCTTTGTCGATTACGAAGAGAAGGTGTTCGAGGATGTGAAAGCGGAACCGGGCCAGAAGGCGTTAGTGACCTTCCATACGGTGGCCTTTGAAGGATCGATTGGCTTCGTCAATATGCTGCAGGCCACACGGCTACAGCGTAAGGGGTTCGAAACCTCGATCCTGCTTTACGGTCCGGGCGTTTTACTGGGCGTACAGCGTGGCTACCCGACGATCGGCGCGGAAGCGTTTCCCGGTCATCAGAACTATGCCAACCAGCTGAACAAGTTTATGGCCGAGGGCGGCAAAGTGTATGCCTGCCGTTTTGCACTCCAGGCGCTGTACGGTCACGGCGAGCCGTCACTGCTGGAAGGCGTGCGCCCGATCAACCCGCTGGATGTGCTGGATCTTAAGCTGCTGCACGTGCGTGACAATGCACTGGTTATTGACACCTGGACCATGTAAGCGGAGGTGCAAGATGGCTGGATCACGCATTATCCGCGCCGCTGCAGCTCAGATTGCTCCCGATCTTTACGAGGCCAGCAAAACGCTGGCCAAAGTACTCGAGGCAATCGACAGGGCAGCAGAACAGGGCGCTGAAATCATCGTATTTCCTGAAACCTTTGTTCCCTATTACCCGTACTTTTCGTTTATCACTCCCGCGATGACCGCCGGTGCTGAACATCTGAAACTTTACGAGCAGGCGGTGGTGGTGCCCGGTCCAATCACTTATGCCGTCGGCGAACGCGCCCGCGTGCGCAAGATGGTGGTGGTGCTGGGGGTGAATGAACGCGATCGCGGCACGCTGTACAACACGCAGCTGGTGTTTGATGCCAGCGGAGAGCTGGTGCTCAAACGCCGCAAGATCACCCCAACCTATCATGAGCGGATGATCTGGGGGCAGGGGGACGGTGCCGGGCTAAAAGTGATTGAAACCGCCGTCGGCCGCGTGGGCGCGCTGGCCTGCTGGGAGCATTACAACCCGCTGGCGCGCTACAGCCTGATGACCCAGCACGAGGAGATCCACTGCAGCCAGTTCCCGGGTTCGCTGGTGGGGCCGATTTTCGCGGAGCAGATGGACGTCACCATCCGCCATCATGCGCTGGAGTCCGGCTGCTTTGTGATCAACGCCACCGGCTGGTTGACGGAGGCGCAGATCGGTGAACTGACAGCCGATCCCGCGTTGCAGAAGGGGCTGCGCGGCGGGTGCAACACCGCGATTATCTCTCCGGAAGGCCGCCATCTGGTGCCGCCGCTGACGGAAGGTGAAGGTATCCTGGTGGCCGATCTGGATATGGCGCTGATCACCAAACGTAAGCGGATGATGGATTCCGTGGGTCACTACGCCCGCCCGGAGCTGCTGAGCCTGGTGCTGAACAATACACCAGCACGTTACGTGATCCCCCACAGCCCTGAGGCTGAACCAGAAGGAGCGCGCGATGCAGAACGCCCCACTTAATCGTCAGCAGCTGATCACCGAGCTTCTTACCCAGGGAGTACAGGTGATCAACCCGCAGCAGCAGCATGCCAGCCGCCACGGCGGGGCGGGGCCTTCCGATCACCAGGCGATGAATATTGACGGCGTGACGGTGATGGTGCCGGTCTACACCCATTCCGCCCACCGTTCACCGTGGCAGGTGAAGCACGAAGAATCGGGTACAACCCGCCTGTATAACCAGAGCATTCCCGTGCGGGAGATCGGGATTACCCGCAAGCCGCGCTTCTATGAGCGGCAGACGGCGGAGGGAATACCTTATTCACAGATTGCGACCCTGCACGGCACCGACGTGCTGGCCACCACGGTATTGCAGACCTGCATTCGTTATGAGAACCGGGCCAAAGCCTGTCAGTTTTGCGCCATCGGCCAGTCCCTGGCGGCAGGGAGTACCATCGCCCGCAAGACGCCCCAGCAGCTGGCCGAAGTGGCTAAAGCGGCGGTGGAATTAGACGGCGTTAAACATATGGTGATGACCACCGGCACGCCGTCGGGCAGCGACCGGGGCGCGCGCATCCTGGTGGAAAGCGCCGAAGCGATTAAAGCCGCCGTGAATCTGCCGCTACAGGGGCAGTGCGAACCGCCGGGCGACCCGCGCTGGTTTCAGCGCCTGAAGGATGCCGGTATCGATGCATTAGGTATGCACCTGGAGGCCGTTACGCCAGAAGTGCGTGCGCGCATCATGCCGGGCAAAGCGCAGGTCAGCGTCGATCAGTATCTGGTTGCCTTCGCCGATGCGGTGGCGGTATTCGGTCGCGGCCAGGTCAGTACCTATATCCTGGCGGGGCTGGGGGATACGCCGCAGGCCATTCTGACGCTGTCGGAGAAGCTGATTGCGCTGGGTGTTTATCCCTTCGTTGTGCCGTTCGTACCGATCAGCGGCACACCGCTGGAGCATCACGCCGCGCCGGACAGCGCCTTTATGACGTCAATTCTGCAACCGCTGGGACAAATGCTGAATCAGGCCAATCTTCGCTCCCGCGATATCAAAGCCGGCTGCGGCCGCTGCGGTGCCTGTTCGTCACTCTCCAGTTTTGAGCAGGCGATGGCCTGAGGAGTACCGATGAATCATTACGCGGGATACACCATAAAATGGGTCACGCTGCCGTGGGAACGGCAAAAAGCCTATGACCTGCGCCAGCGCGTCTTCTGCCATGAGCAAAAGCTGTTCCAGGGCGACGATCGCGATGACATTGATAAGCACGCCCGCCTGCTGGTCGCGCTGGGCAGCGTCGGCGGCTGGCACGATGAGGTGGTGGGCACCGTGCGTATTCATCAGCCGGAGCCGGGCATCTGGATCGGTTCCCGACTGGCCGTGGACAGCCTCTACCGACGTCAGGGGCAGCTCGGCCCGACCCTGATTCGGCTGGCGGTATGCAGCGCCCATGCGCTGGGCTGCACGGCGTTTTATGCCCAGGTTCAGCACCAGAACGAACCGCTGTTCAGACGGATGCACTGGCACACGCTGGACAGTTTCGACCTGCACGGCGTGCGGCATGTGCGCATGCAGGCCGACCTTAATTTCTATCCTCCCTGCCACGATCCCCGCAGCGGGATGGTGATCGGCAGCGCCACGCGGTCACGCGTTGCCTGGACCGCGGACTTCCTGACGGGGGCGGCATGATGGAAAACGAACTGACCGCGCTGATTTCCCGTCTGCATACTTTCAGCGGCCTGGCCCATAAGCAGGATATTCAGCCCGTGGCGCAGCAGCTGCGTGAAGCCTGGCCCTGCCCCTGTGCCAACGGCGATGACTGCGCGCTGATCCCCGACGGCGAGGGGTACAAGCTGCTGGCGATGGAGGGATTTATCAATCGCTTTGTCGCGGAAGATCCGTGGTTCGCCGGCTGGTGTGGCGTGATGGTGAACCTGAGCGATATCGCTGCGATGGGCGGGCGACCGCTGGCGATCGTTAATGCTCTGTGGGACGACTCGCTGCCGCACGCCGGGCGGATCGTACAGGGAATGGCAGCCGCCTCCCGGGCTTATCAGGTCCCAATCGTCGGTGGGCATACCAACCTGCGTTGCGATCGGCCGCAGCTTGCGGTGGCGGTGCTGGGCGAAACGCGGCATCCGCTGAGCAGCTTTCTGGTACAGCCGGGGCAGGCACTGATGGTGGCGATCAATTTGCAGGGGCGCTGGCATCCACCGGGCCACAACTGGGATGCGGCGACGGAGGCTGACCCTGCCGCACTGCGGCACGCGCTGGCCTTATTGCCTGAACTGGCAGCGTCGGGCCGGGTCCATGCCGCGAAGGACATCAGCCAGGCCGGGCTGGCGGGTACACTGGTCATGATGCTGGAAAGCGCTGGCGTCGGGGCTGAAATCAATCTGGCTGAGATCCCCATTCCGCCGCAGGTTGACCTTGAGCAGTGGCTGTGTGCTTTCCCCAGCTTTGGTTTCCTGCTGGCCGTGGAGCCGGAGCAGTGTTCAGCCGTACAGCAGCAGTTTAACAGCGGCGGTATCGCCTGCGCGCGCGTCGGCCACTTCACCGCTGACAAACAGCTGATGATGCAACTCGGGCAGCAGCGCGCCTGCTACTGGGATCTTGACCAACAGCCGTTAACCGGCATGAGCAATCACTAGAAAGGAGCGAGCAATGCCTGCAATGCACTTTGTCGTTTGCTGGCCGGACGGCAGCAAAGAAACCTGTTATTCCCCGTCTACGGCGATTGAGAAACACCTGTTGGTCAATCACCCCTACCGGCTGGATGAGTTTATCGCCACGACGGTCCGCGCGCTGGATGAAGCCAGCGAACGGGTGAAAGCAAAATTCGGTTATTTCTGCTCCAGCGCGATGGATCAGTCGGCGGCCATCAGGCTCAGGGCGCAGCAGTTCAGCCCGGAGCAGCTGGTCATTGTCGAAACTATTAAGCCTGTAACGGCCTGACAACAAGCGGACACCTTATGAACAATCATTATCCTGTGGTCATTATTGGCGGCGGGCAGGCCGGGCTCGCCATGAGCTGGCATCTGACGCAAAAGCACATTCGCCATATCGTACTGGAACGCCATCAGCTGGCCTGGGCGTGGCGGCATCAGCGCTGGGACAATTTCTGCCTGGTGACCCCTAACTGGCAGTGTCGGCTGCCGGGGTTCCCCTACGACGGCAGCGATCCGAACGGGTTTATGCTTCGTGACGATATCGTGGCCTACATCGAACGCTATGCCCGCAGCTTTAACGCCCCGCTGCGTGAAGGGGTGACGGTGGAGCAGGTGACTCAGCGCGGTGAAGGATTCCAGCTGCGCACCTCCGCCGGGGAGTTTCTCGCCGACCGGGTGGTGGTGGCCGTGGGCAATTACCATCGCCCGCGTTTCCCTGAAATTGCGGCACAGCTCCCGAAACACATTGCTCAGGTGCACTCCGCCGACTACAAATCCTCGCAGCAACTCCCTGAGGGAGAGGTGCTGGTGGTGGGGTCCGCGCAGTCGGGCGCGCAGATCGCCGAAGATCTGCATCTTGACGGCCGCCGCGTGCATTTATGCGTCGGCAGCGCGCCCCGCGTGGCACGCTTCTATCGCGGCAAGGATGTGGTTGAGTGGCTGGAGCAGATGGGCCATTACCGTTTAACGGTGGACAATCATCCGCTGGGCGAAGACGCCCGCCGCAAAACCAACCACTACGTCACCGGGCGCGACGGCGGACGCGACATCGATCTGCGGGCCTTTGCCTTACAGGGCATGCAGCTTTACGGGCGGCTGCTTGGCTATCGCGAAGGCCAGCTGCTGACGGCCGATGATCTGCAACACAATCTTGATGGCGCGGACGCCACCTCGCAGAAAATCAAAGACAGTATTGATGCCTGGATTGTCGAGCAGGGTATTGATGCCCCGGCGGAGGCGCGCTATCAGCCTCTGTGGCAGCCTGAGCCCGGGGCCAAACCGATAGACCTGCGCAATATCAGCGCTATTATCTGGGCCGTCGGTTTTCACACCGACTTCAGCTGGATTGATGCTCCCGCCTTTAACGCCAGCGGCTATCCGCGCCATACCCGCGGCGTGTCGGTGCATCCCGGGCTTTATTTCCTCGGTCTGCCGTGGCTGTGGACGTGGGGATCGGGCCGCTTTGAAGGGGTGGGCGAAGACGCCGAATGGCTGGCGAAACATATTGCACATCACGCTGCGCGCGCGGAGCCTGCTGAAAATGACTATGTTAACGATGCACGATGATCGGGATGGATTCAGCCTGGCGTTCTGGCAGCAGGAAGCGCGGCGTATCCACTGGCAGCGCCCTTTCCGGCAGGTGATGTCGCTAACGGAACGGGGGCCGCGCTGCCGCTGGTTTGCTGATGGCCGCACGAATTTGTGCTTCAACGCGCTGGATCGCCATCTGGATCGGCGCGGGGAGCGATGCGCCATTATCCATCGCGATTATCAGGGGCAGACGCATCGCCTGAGCTATCGCGAACTGTGGCAGCAGGTCAATGCGCTCAGCAGCCTGATGATTCACTGGGGCATTAAACCGGGCGACCGCGTATTGATCGCCCTGCCGATGACGCCGCAGGCCGCGGTGGCGATGCTGGCCTGTGCGCGTATTGGGGCGGTACACGTTGTGGTGTATTCCGCGATGACCGGCGATGCCCTGGCTCAGCGCATCGCGGCCTGCCGCCCTTTACTGCTGCTGCATCATGGCGACCCGCGCGGGCGCGGCATCCTGCCGCCTGTTCCGCCCTCGTCAGAAACGATGCGGGTCGTTGATACCGCAACGGCTGAGTTCGCTGAGCACCTCGCCCGGCACCAGGGGCAGATCGCGCCCTGCGTGTGGCTGGAGTCCAGCCAGCCGTCCCATATTCTGTTTACCTCCGGCACTACCGGCACGCCGAAAGGCATCGTGCGGGATACCGGCGGCTATGCCGTTGCCCTGCTGGCAAGCCTGCATCATCTGTTCAGGTTCGGCGACGATGAAATCTGCTTTACCTCGGCGGATGTCGGCTGGGTAACCGGGCACAGCTATGGGGTTTACGCGCCGCTGCTGGCGGGTTTAACCACGGTGATGTGCGAGGCCAGCCCGGCAAACGCCCCCGGCCAGAGCTGGTGGCAGATGATTGATGCACTGGGCATCACGCGCGTGCTGACCATTGCCGGCGCAATTCGTCTGGCACGGCAGCAGGGCGCGCCGCGCGGCCTTTCTTCCCTGCGCACCCTGTATCTTGCGGGGGAACCGCTGGATGATGCCACCGAACAATGGGTTAAAAATCATCTGGCGGTGAGATGTGAAAACCACTACTGGCAGACGGAATCCGGCTGGCCGCTGCTTGCCGGGGAAGGATCGGCGCTGAACGCCGTTTTTAGCCGCAGGGTAGATATCGTTCATCCGGGAACGCACCAGCCCTGCGCGGAGGGCGTTGCCGGGCTGCTGGTGGTGAAAGACACATTAGGCCCCGGCGCGATGCTGACGTTATGGGACGGCGATGAGGCGCACGACCGGCAATACTGGATCAACATCGCCGGGCGCTGGCATTACCTGACCCACGACTGCGCGGTCAGGCAAAATGGCCGGATTGTGGTGCGGGGCCGCATGGATGAAGTGATCAACGTTGGCGGCAAAAGGGTGGCAACGGCCGAAATCGAAAATGCGCTGACCGGGCTGGAGGGGATCGTGGAAGTGGTTGCGACCCGCGTACCGCATCACCTTCTCGGCGAAATGGTCGCGCTGTACGTGGTGACTCAGGATTCAGATGCGCAGCAGCAGGAGATATTGAAACAGCAGATCCGCGAAACGCTGACGGCGCGATGCGGGCGGCATGTGCTGCCTCGGCGGATCTATTTCCGGCAGTCGCTGCCTAAAACGTTTTCGGGGAAAATCGTCAGGCGAATGCTGGCGGTTTAACGCGGGGGAGTGGGGTAGGATTACTGTGGCAGAGGCATTTTCGTGGGGTCAGAACCGGTCATCCCGCTAAGGATGACCGGCTTTCCAACCTGTTAAATCACGGCAGTTTATAAGCAATCACGTAATCACCGCGATCCGGTGAATTACGCGCGCCGCCCGCGGAGATCAGCAGATACTGCTGACCGTCTACCGGCGATTTGTAGCTGATTGGCGTGCCCTGGCTGCCGACCGGCAGGCGGGCTTTCCACACTTCTTTACCCGTTGAGGTATCGAAAGCGCGCAGATAGTAGTCCTGCGTTGAGGCAATAAACACCAGGCCGCCCTGCGTGGCGAGCGTACCGCCAATGGTCGGCATACCAATAGGCATCTGCAGGCCAATTTTCACCCCGAACGGTCCGGTATCTTGGACGGTACCAACCGGAACCTGCCAGGCAATTTTCTGTGTTTTCAGGTCAACGGCGGTCAGCGTGCCGAACGGTGGCTTCTGGCAGGGGATTTCCAGCGGCGACATAAAGCGCACTTTCGCATTGATCGCATACGGGGTGCCTGACAGCGGCAGAGGGCGACTGATGGCCGCCGCTTCGTTGCCGTCGTTCTTCATGCCCTGAATCTCTGGCGAAGCCGGGATCAGCTGTACTTCCAGACCCACGCGCATATCGTTGATAAACAGTAAATTATTAACCGGATCGGTCGACAGTCCGCCCCAGTTCATACCGCCCAAAGAACCGGGCAGATTCAGTGAAGGATCGGTGCCCGGCGGGGTGAACAGCCCGTTGTAGCGTTTGGATTTAAACTGAATACGGCACAGCAGCTGATCGAACGGCGTTGCGCCCCACATATCCGACTCTTTCAGCACATCCGCGCCAATGGTCGGCATGCCAACGGAGAAGGGCTGCGTCGGCGAGTAGTTTTCATCCGGGATCTGCCCCTGGGTGACCGGGCGTTCTTCCACTTTGGTCAGCGGCTTGCCGGTTGCACGATCCAGAACAAACAGCTGGCCTGACTTGGTGCCGAAAATCAGCGCCGGCGTTTTTTTACCGTCCGCACCCGGGAAATCAGAGAAGGACGGCTGCATCGGAACATCGAAGTCCCACAGATCGTTGTGAACGGTCTGATACACCCATTTTACCCGGCCCGTGCTGGCATCAACCGCCACCATCGACGCACCGAACTTACGGTCCAGATCGTTATGCTTGACGCCCCATAAATCTACCGCTGCGCTGCCGGTTGGCATATACACGGTGTTTGAATGGCTGTCGTAAGACATCGGTGCCCACACGTTCGGTGTGGAGCGGGTATAGGTTTTATCCCCCTCCGGTGCCTGTTTCTGCTCAGGGTTACCCGGGTCAAACGCCCAGCGCAGCTGGCCGGTGATCACATCAAAACCACGAATGACGCCACCGGGCATATCGGTCGCCACATTATCCGCCACGCGGCCACCGATGACCACGGTGGTGCCCGCCAGCGTCGGTGCGGAGGTCGGATAGTACTCACCTTTGTCCGCGCCTTTGCCCATATGGTCGCTCAGGCTGACCCGGCCGTTGTTGCCAAAGTCATGGCAGAACTCACCGGTGTCGGCATCCAGGGCGATCAGCTCAGGCGTGACGCTGTTCATCAGAATGCGGCGCTGACACTGGGCCGCTGCCGGAACGGACACGCTGGCGACCGGCGTGGAGTCCGGCATATCAGGCTGCTTTAACGGTGCCTGGGCATCGAAGTAGGCCAGCCCACGGCAGCGCATCCACTTTTTCTGCTTCGCGTTGATTTCCGTTTTCCACAGCTCTTTACCGGTGGTGGCATCCACGGCAATCACGTTGTTATGCGGCGTGCATAAGAAGATGCGGTTACCGATCTGCAAAGGCGTCTGCTGATCTTCTGCGCCGCCGCCGTTCGGGCTGACGGGGATATCCCCGGTGCGGTAGGTCCAGGCGACCTGCAGGTTTTTCACATTGTCGCGGGTGATCTGGTCCAGCGCGACAAAGCGTGAACCGCCCGAGGTGTTGCCATAATTGTCCCAGTTGACCTGCTCTTCACCCGGCTTTACTTTCACCAGCGGCAGAGACTCACCCGACGCGCTGATGGGCGCATGAGGGACAAACATCCCGCCCAGGGTCGCGCCGAAGGCGATCGCCAGCATCCCGGCCAGCGATGCGGAGAATTTCCAGCAGGCTTTTTTACCCGACCGCTTCAGCAGGAGCGGCAGCGACAGCGCCACTAAAATGCCAAATCCGGCCAGCGTCAGCAGCCTTGAAACCAGCGGCCAGAAATCCAGGCCCACGTCCCACAGCGCCCAGATACCCGTGCCCACCAGCACTGCGCCATACAGCACCGCGCCGCTAAAACGCTGGCGGATAATCTGGATGCCAGAGACCAGCAGCGCGATTCCCGCTATCAGGAAGTAGGCGCTGCCGTGCAGGCTGACAAGCTGCCAGCCGAAGTAGATGAAGAAAGCGGCCATCAGCAGAATGATGGCACCCAAAACTGACAGCCAAACGGCCGCCGCTTTGGTGTTTTTGTAACCCGACATAATTGTTCCCTTAGGTGTAACTCATGCGCTAACGACAATACTAAAGCCTTACAAAATGTAAGGCTTGTTAATCACATGTAAAAAAGAGCCGCAATGTTAGTTTTTTTTTAAAATAAAGGCCATCGAACTTTGAGTAGATGTGCATACATACACCGCTGCTCCGTCATGGTGCGAAAGCCTGCACTCTGCACACTTTCATGACAGTTGACCGCGCGTTAGCGGTGTTTTATGTGCAAAGTGCCCACTTTGCTATGTAGTCTCTGCCCGGATATTTTTGGCATATCTCTTGCTGTTACTGGCATAGCCATTCAGACAGCCACTCAGAGGTTAACTATGTCAAACAGCAATGATTTCCCGCTCGTCGAAGCGCCCGCCTCGGGGCGCAAGGGTGTATTTTCGATTTCCATGGTCCTGTTCAGCTTTACGTTCTTTACCGGCACGATGTTCGCGGGAGGAAAACTTGGCGTCTCGTTTTCCATTGTTAACCTGCTGTGGATTGCCGTGATTGGTAACCTGCTGCTGGCCCTCTATGCTGCGTCGCTCGGCTGGATCGCGGCCCGCAGCGGGCTGAATACCGTGCTGATGGGGCGTTTCTGCTTCGGAGAAATCGGCAGCAAGCTGGCGGATTTTATCCTGGGCTTCGCTGAGCTGGGCTGGTACGCCTGGGGAACGGCGACCGTGGCTATTTCACTGGTCAAAATCCTCGGCATACCCGAGGTGATGACCGTTCCGCTGATGATCCTGTTCGGTATTCTGTTCTGCGTCACCGCGCTGGTGGGCTACAAGGGGCTGGATGCGCTGTCCCGCGTGTCTGTGCCGCTGATGTTTATTCTGCTGGTGATATCGATGTACATCGCTGCTCATCACGCCGGTGGCTGGCAGGCGATGACCCTGATCGAGCCGAACGCCAGCGAAACCATGACCTGGTCGGCGGCGATTACCATGGTATTCGGCACCTTCGCCAGCGGCGCGACCCAGGCGACAAACTGGACGCGCCTGGCCCGCTCCAGCCGTACCGCCATCGTGGCCAGTATGAGCAGCTTCCTGATCGGTAACGGGCTGATGATTGTGGCCGGAGCCTGGTGTGCGATCGTTTACCAGCAGGCCGATATCGTCGAGGTACTGATTTTGCAGGGGCTGTCCGCCGCTGCGGTGGTGATGCTGTGCCTCAACCTGCTGACGATCCAGGGGCCGACGATTTATAACGTCTCGGCGGCCGCCTGCCATCTGCTGCGCAGCGAGCGCCGCCGCACCCTGACGGTCGTTTCCGCTGGGGTCGGTATTCTGCTGGCGATTGGTGGTATGTATGAAATGCTGATCCCATTCCTCGTTCTGCTGGGCAGCATTATCCCGCCGATCGGCGGCGTTATCCTCGCCGACTACTGGTTCTATCGCGGCGGCCGCTATCCTTTACTGCACACAGCCCGCTTACCGCGCTTTAACTGGTCGGGGCTCTGCGCCTACGCGGTGGGGGCGGTGGTGGCTTATCTGTCGCCGTGGATCGCACCGCTGGTGGGTATTACTGTTTCCGCGCTGGTCTATATTGCTCTGACCCGCCTCGGCAAACGCCAGCCCGCCGCCGATTCAGTCGCGGAGCAGTAGCCATGAGCCTGACGCTAAGCGATATCCTTGCTCTGGAAGGGCTCTCCGCCATGCGGCTGCGCGCGGGCGGGCAGGGGTTGCAGCTGGCGGTGCGCTGGTACTACGTGGCGGAAAACGAAACTATCGCGGACTGGATCATGGGGGGAGAGCTGGTGTTTATCACCGGCATCAATCATCCCCGCGATGAGGACAATCTGATCCAGCTGCTGATGGAGGGCAAACAGCGCGGGATCGCCGGCATGGTGATCCTCACCGGTGACGCCTATATTCAGTCAATCCCGCCGCGCCTTATCGCACTGGCCGATGAACTGGGTATTCCACTGATCGAGCAGCCCTATCTGCTGAAGATGGTGATCGTGACCGAACGCATCGGCACCGCCCTGGTACGCAGCGAAAATGCCCTGCAGTCGCAGCGCGATATTCTGATGCAGCTGTTAACCGGAGATTATCCCGATTTGCAGATGCTACAGCAGCGCGCAATCCATCAGCAGCTGGATTTCACCCGCCCGCTGCGGGTGGCGGCACTGCGCCTTGAGGGGATACAGAACCTGTTTCGCCAGTTTCCCCCCGAGCAGGCCGAAGCCTGGCTACAGCAGGCGCGCCGTACTCTACGCCAGCGCCTGCAGCAGCAGCTGAATCAGCAGGGCAACAGCTTTCCGCTGGTCGAGCGCGGCAATATGTTTATCTTCCTGCTGCCGGACGAGGAAGATGATTTTTATCAGCAGAAAACGTGGTTGCAGCAGTGGCTGCGTGAACTGGCGGAAGGCAATGAGGGGCTGTCGCTGCTGTGCGGCCTGTCGGCGAAGGTACAGCAGTTGCAAGACTATCAGCGCGCGCTGTCGCAGGCGCGTCAGGCACTGGATCTGAGTGAAAACCTGCGCCCGGCGCAGCGCATCAGCGACTATCAGCAGCTGGGGTTTATCAAGCTGCTCTCTGCCATTAACGACCCGGCGCTGCTGAGTGATTTTATGCATGACCACCTCGGCTGCCTGATAGAGCGTGACCGCAAAAGCCCCTGGCTGCTGATGGAGACGCTGGAAACGCTGTTTCAGGAGAACGGCAACGTGGTCAGGGCCGCCGAGCGGTTGGGCATCCACCGCAACACCCTGCATCAACGCATTCAACGTATTGAAAAGCTGACCGGCTATGCGATCGGTCATCCACAGTTCCATCTCAACGCCTCGGTCGCGCTGACGATCTGGCGTATGTCACAAAACCATTTACGGGAACATCTATGAAACTGATCAACGCGCGCCTGCGCCATAAAGCATCACTCTATACCCTTGAATTAATTGACGGCGTGATTAACCGCATCACCGAGCAGTCCTCTGTGCAGGTGGCCGGGACCGACGATCTCGACGCGCAGCAAAAACTGGTTATCCCGCCGTTTGTTGAGCCGCACATCCACCTTGATGCCACGCTGACGGCGGGCGAGCCGGAGTGGAACCGCAGCGGCACGCTGTTTGAAGGGATCGCCCGCTGGAGCCAGCGCAAACAGACCGTCACGATTGAAGATACGCGCCAGCGCGCGCTGAAAACCATTGGTATGCTGCGCGATAATGGCGTGCAGCACGTTCGTACCCATATTGATGTTACCGACCCCTCCCTGACGGCGCTTGAGGCCATGCTGGCCGTGAAAAAAGAGGCCGCTCATCTTATTGACCTGCAGATCGTGGCGTTCCCGCAGGAGGGCATTGAATCCTTCCCCGACGGCCGCGCGCTGATGACCCGCGCCATTGAGATGGGTGCCGACGTGGTGGGCGGCATCCCGCACTACGAATTCACCCGTGAGAAGGGCATCAGTTCGCTGACTTTCCTGATGGACCTGGCCGAGCGCCACAACTGCCTGGTGGATGTACACTGCGATGAAATCGACGATCCGCAGTCGCGCTTTCTGGAAGTGCTGGCGGAAGAAGCGCGGGTACGCGGGATAGGGGCGAAGGTAACCGCCAGCCATACCTGCGCCATGGGATCTTACGACAACGCTTACTGTTCCAAGCTGTTCCGCTTGCTTAAGGCCTCGGGTATTAACTTTATCTCCTGCCCAACGGAGAGCATTCATTTACAGGGCCGCTTCGACACCTGGCCGAAACGTCGCGGGGTGACGCGGGTGGCGGAGCTGGACCGTGCCGGGATCAACGTCTGCTTTGCGCAGGACTCGATCCAGGACCCGTGGTATCCGCTGGGCAACGGCAACATCATGCGCATTCTTGATGCCGGTCTGCATATCTGCCATATGCTGGGGTATGACGATTTGCAGCGCTGCCTCGACCTGATTACCGATAACAGCGCGCGGGCGATGTGCCTCGGGGATAACTACGGTATTGCCGAAGGACGCCCGGCGAACCTGCTGATCCTGGATGCCGAAAATGACTACGATGCGGTGTGCCGTCAGGCCCGGGTGCTGACCTCGATTCGACACGGTAAAATTATTATGCAGCGCCAGCCGGAACGGATTGGCTATCCCGAGTAACTGTTAAGTTCGCCCGGCGGTTAGCTGCCGGGCGTGCGTTTGGCCTTAACCTGAGGCTGCGTGCAGATCCCCTCTGTTTCATTTCAGGCTCCTTCACTAATTGATATAAATACCGATCGTTACAAAAGTAATTGACAGGGCGGGTCCGGCTCCCCTAGATTTATAACGATCGTTATACATGTGGTCTGCATCGGGCTCTGAAGGTCGCGCAGGCATTGACCACCCGTCTAATCAATTACAGGAATAACCATGAGCAATACCGTTATCGCATCCCTTTTAAGCCGCACAACCACCAGCCTGTATGATCCGGCTGCCACGTTAAGCGACGAGCAAATCCGCGAACTGGTGCGCGTCGCAACCACTGCCCCCACGGCTTTCAACTTCCAGAACTGGCGTTTTATTGCCGTGCGCACCCCCGAAGCCAAAGCAACGCTGCGAACGCTCGCGTGGGACCAGCCTAAGATCACCGATGCCGCCGTGACCTTTATCGTCTGCGGCCAGCTGATCGACTACAGCGTGCTGCCGCAGCGTCTGGCACCAGCCGTGGCGGCGGGGATCATGCCCGCGCAGATGGTGGAAGGATGGCAAGGTGCCGCACGCGGCCTCTATTTTGAGCAGCCGCAGCGCCAGCGTGATGAGGCGGTGCGAAGCGGTGCCATTGGCGCGACGGCGCTGATCTACGCGGCGCATGCGCAGGGCCTGGGGTCAACGCCGATGATCGGTTTTGATGCGGATGCGGTGGCCCGGACGTTTGCGCTGGCCGACTCGGAGCTGCCGGTGATGCTGGTGTCGGTCGGCAGGGCACTGCCCGAGAACTGGCCGCAGAAACCGCGCCGCCCGGTCGCCGACGTACTGGATTTCATCTGACCGCTGGGGTCAGTGTCAAATGTGATGAATTGAATTCATACAGAATTTTCTTCATGCAGTGAGATGAGGAGTATCTTTTGAGTCCTTTTGTATCATTTCGGTGAAGAAACCCAATGGCTGGCATAACTTGATGTCCAGCTAGCTTTATTTTTGCACTATTTCAGATTGAATGATTCATTTTCAAGCATTTTTGAAATGAAAATTCGATTTGCGTCTCATTTTTGATCTTCTTTCATTGTCTCAATTGTCTCTTTCGATCTACTTTGCGTCTAATTTGACACTTTATGTATCAATAAGAGGCGTGCGAAGTATTAATCGATGCCTCACGGATAACAATGGCAAGTAAGCGGAAGAAGACAAAATGACAAAATCTGTTTGGCTACTGGGCGCTATCGGTGCACTGGTGATTATCCTGGGAGCAGCACTGGCGGCAGGCGGTGCCTGGCTCGCGGTATTAGGGGGAGCCTGGTTCTATTTGTTCGCAGGGGTTCTGTTGTGCATCACCGGCTACGGCTTAATGCGTAGGCGTTTCTTCGCCTGGCCGGTTGCGCTGGGGCTGGCGCTGTACAGCGTGATTTGGGCCTGCTGGGAAATTGGCGATGATTTCTGGCAGTTCCTGCCGCGCGTAACGGTGTTCCTCGGTATCGGTATGCTGGCGTCCCTGTGTGCGCCGTGGCTGACCCGGAAAAATGGCCTGCCGACCCCCGGCAAAAAGTCGGCGTTTACCACGGCCGGTGCCTTCTTTATTGCCCTGGTCGCGTTGATTAGCGGCATCTTTATTCCCCATGCGGAAGTCACCGCATCGGGCGAAGCCGCGCCGGTGATTAATCCTCAGGCCGGTCACGAAGGCGGCAACGACTGGTCGGCCTGGGGGCGTAACACCCTCGGCGAAAAATATGTCCAGTTTGACCAGATCAACAAAAGCAACGTCAAGGATCTGAAGGTCGCCTGGACCTATCGCACCGGAGACATGGCGGTGGACGGTGCCGAATATCAGGTTACCCCGCTGAAAGTCGCCGACACCGTTTATCTGTGTACGCCGCTGAGTAAGGTGATTGCGGTTGATGCGACAACCGGTAAAGAGAAGTGGCGTTTCGACCCGCAGCCGAAAATCTTCGAAAGCAACCAGGGCTGGAAGCGATGCCGCGGAGTGGGCTATGCCGATCTCGACGCGCTGTCGGCGACCAGCCCGACCACCGGCGAGGTTACCGGAGCGGGAGTTTCCGCTGCGGCCACCTGCCGCAAACGTATCATTGAAACGACCATCGATGCCCGCATTGTGGCGCTGGATGCCGAAACGGGAAAACTGTGTGAAGACTTTGGCAACGGCGGCTACGTCGATCTGACCGTGGGCCTGCCCGCTGACGCCAAAGGGGGACAGCAGGGCAGTTATAACGTCACCTCCGCGCCGCTGGTGGCCGACGGGGTGATCATGGTGGGGGGCCGTCTGAACGATAACCTGACCGTTGGCGAGCCCGGCGGCGTTGTGCGTGGCTATGATGTGGCAAGCGGCAAGATCCTGTGGGCCTGGGATGCGAAACGCGGTGCCAGCGACAGCAGCCCGCTGCCGGTTGGGCAGACCTATCCGATTGAAACGCCTAACTTCTGGGGCACCGCCGCCTACGATCCTAAGCTGGGTCTGGCCTATTTCCCGACGGGTAACCAGACGCCTGACTTCTGGACCGGCGACCGTCATCCGTACTCTAACGAGTACAACGATGCCATCGTGGCCGTCGACCTGAAAACCGGCAAGGAGCGCTGGCACTTCCGCACCGCCAACATTGACCAGTTTGACTACGACGTTTCCACTCAGCCGATTCTGTACGATATGCCGCAGAAGGATGGCACCACTATTCCGGTGATCATCCAGGGCACCAAGCGCAGCCAGATTTTTGTGCTGGATCGCCGTACCGGCAAGCCGGTTTACCCGGTGGAGCAGCGTAAAGTGCCGACCGATGTCATGCCGGGGATGCAGGTCGCTGATACCCAGCCTTACTCTGCGCTCTCCGTGGGCGTCGACCGGCTGAAAGAGTCCGATATGTGGGGAGCCACGATCTTCGATCAGCTCTACTGCCGCGTGCAGTTCAAGAAGCTGCGCTACGAAGGGGAGTGGACGCCGCTGTCGGATAAGCAGGACACGCTGATCTGGCCGGGTTATTACGGCGGCCAGAACTGGGGCAGCATGGCGATCAACCCGGCGACCGGTGTGCTTTACGTCAATGACATTCGCATGGCGATGGTGGGGCGCTTCCTGTCCCGTGAGGAGGCCGCGAAGGGGGGGCTGAAACCGTCAACCGAAGGCGAATATTCCGAGCAGAAGGGCACGCCGTGGGGCGTGGAGCGCGGGATGTTCCTGTCACCGCTGGGTACACCGTGCTTCAAACCGCCGTTCGGCTCGCTGACCGCTATCGATCTGGCGAACAACCAGGTTAAGTGGCAGGTGCCGCTTGGCGGCATCCAGGATGCACCGATCCATAACAGTTTTTTACCGAAGGAGGGCATTGTGCCGAACCTGTATATTCCACTGGGCATGCCCAACCTCGGCGGTCCACTGGTCACAGCGGGCGGGCTGAGCTTCTTCCACGGCACGCTGGACTACTACCTGCGCGCATTCGACAACGATACCGGTAAGGAAGTCTGGCGCACCCGTCTGCCGGTCGGCGGGCAGGGCACGCCAATGAGCTATATCGGCAAGGACGGTAAGCAGTACATCGTGGTGGTGGACGGCGGTGCGACTCGCACCGGCACCAATAAAAATCGCGGCGATTACGTGATTGCCTACGCCTTACCCTGATTCAATTTTACCCTGAATAGTCTGTTAAACGGCGCTCTGCATAATCAGAGCGCCTGCCGGGCGGCGCGATTAAAAAATCGGTTGCCGGAATAACGATCTTATTATCTGCATATTAAGGTGATTATAATGCTGACCTCATTACATGGTATTTCGACCAGCCACGGTAATTTAATAACGGATGTACGACTCGCGAAAGAGGCGGGGTTCGACGCGCTGGAAATATTTTATCCTAAACTGGTGCGCTATTTAGAAAATGGCGGAACCACGCAGGAAATAAAACAGATTATTGCCGATGCGGGGCTTTACATTTCATTTCTCAGCGCACTCGACAGAATTGAACGGCATGAGGGGAGCGAGAAGCAGCAGCTGCTGGCCGAAGCGGAAAAAATCACCCGTGAGGCCGTTGAGCTGGGTACCGAAACCGTCATGATATTACCGCGTACCGGCATCGACCATTATGCTGATGACAAGATCATGGACATCATGAGCGAAAATATTTCTGCTATCGCCACCATCGGTGAACAGCACGGCATTCGCTATATGATCGAGCTGCCCGCCTTCACCAAATTCCGCACGCTAAGCCAGGCGCGGGAGGTGATCCGCCGGATTGATAAGAAGAATATCGGTGTGGTGGTCGACTTCTGGCACTTCTATGCCTCCGGCGCCACGCCGCAGGATGTCGCTACGATGGATAAAGATATGATTTTTGGCGTGCACTTCGGTGACGGCCGCGTGCCGCACAGCCCGCAGGAACCCTGGGATGAAACGGTATTACGCGACTGCATACCGGGAGAAGGGGAAATCGATCTTCGCGCCTGGTCCGAAGCCGTTAAATCCACTGGCTATAACGGAGCCTGGTCAATTGAATTAATCAGCCCGCGCCTGTGGGAACGCGATCCTGCTTTATTAACAAAGGAGCTGTTAGCCTCCATTAAAAAATACGCGAATTAATTTAACTATTATCGAACCTCGGGTGTTAACGTTCATTCTTAATTAATGAATTCGATCGTTATCACCTTAATACCTCCCTGTATTAATGCGTGACGTAGAGAATAATATGAAAACAAATAATGCTCCCCGTTTACCGGTGAGAGTGGCAATCAGTCCGCTCTCCTGGGCCAATGAAGTCATAGAAGAGTTTGGTAAAGATGCCACGGCAGAGCTATGCCTGACGGGCGCGCAGGCTGCGGGTTATGAAGGCGTTGAGATGAGCCGTTTATTTCCCCGCGATCCTGACGAACTGAATACGCTGCTGTCCGGTTATCACCTTTCCCTGGCATCCGGCTGGCACAGCGGTTTTCTCGCCGAGCGCAGCGTGAATGAGGAACTGATCGCGGTTGATGAGTTTGCCACGCTGCTGCAGAAAACCGGGGCGCGGGTAATGGTGTACGGCGAGTGCGCCGCGATGGCGGAGAACGCGCTGGATGTGCCCATGTCCCGCCGTAAGAAGTTAACTCCGGCGCAGATGGCGGCGTATGGTGCGCGGCTGACTGAGTTCGCCAGGGCGCTGGCGGAACGCTACGGTCTGGCTATGGCGTATCACCACCACCTGATGATGGTGGTGGAAACGCGCGATGAAGTTCGCCAGCTGATGGCGGCAACCGGCGATGAAGTCGGCCTGCTGCTGGACACCGGACATGCGCTGACGGGCGGGTTCAGTTACGTCGATCTGATTTCGGAGTTTGGCCCACGGATTAAGCATATCCACCTGAAAGACGTGCGTCCGCAGGTACTGGAAACCGTGCGCAGCGGCGATCTCTCGTTCAACGATGCGGTGTGGGCCGGCATGTTTACCATCCCCGGTGACGGCGCGATTGATTTCCAGCCGCTGTTCGAGTTTATCCGCCGCTCGGGTTACGAGGGCTGGGTAGTGGTAGAAGCCGAGCAGGATCCTTCGCTGGAGTGCCCGGACATCACCGTCGCCAGAGCGCGTGACTGGCTCAGCACCATTCTGCCTGCCAAGGCATAACGGAGAGCAATACCATGTCTTATAAACACAGGTTTAATGCCCGTTACGTGTATATGCTCTGCCTGGCGGCTTCCGCCGGTGGATTTATGTTTGGTTATTCCGAAGGGGTGATTGCCGCCACGCTGGAGTCGATTCAGCACACCTTCGGCCTGAATTCGGTTCAAACCGGCTGGGCGGTTTCCAGCGTGATCTTTGGCGGGGTGATTGGTGCGCTGACCGCCGGGAAAATGGCGAATAAAACCGGCCGCAAACCGGTGATGCTGCTCAGCGCCATCCTGTTTGTGGTGACCTCTTATTTTTCGGCCGTCGCGGACTCGTTTACGCTGTTTACCGGCTCGCGGCTGATATGCGGTATCGCCGTGGGCCTGGCAGCGACGGTGGCCCCGATGTATATCTCTGAAATGTCGCCGGCCAAAATGCGCGGCAAAGCAACCGGGACGTACGATCTGTCGATGGTGGTCGGCGTGCTGGCGGTGTTTATCGTCAACTATCTGATTGCACGCGGCATGCCGCAGGCCTGGATGGTCGAAACCGGCTGGCGGATTATGATGGCTGTGCAGCTGGTGCCGTCGCTGGCGATGCTGGTGTTGATCATTTGCTTACCGGAGTCGCCGCACTGGTGTATCCGGCATAACCGCAGCGAGCAGGCGATTAAAGTGCTGTCGCGTATCTATCCGGAGCTTAATCAGGAAGAGGCCCGTCAGCTGTTTCAGCTGCCATCATCACCCGCCAGAAGCTCAAACACAGCGAGCAAAGGCGCGTTGGCGGACAACCTGGCGCTGCGCTATATCCTGGTAGTTGGTGTGGCGATTGCGGTTCTACAGCAGTTCACCGGCATCAACGTCATCAACTACTACACCCCGATGATGCTGGAAGACACCACCAGTGATAAAGACATCATCTTCTTCGAAACGATTTTTGTCGCCCTGCTCAATGGTATTGGCGCATTTATCGGCATGCACCTGTTCGACCACTACGGCCGTCTGCCGATCATGAAGATTGGCACCGTCGGTGCCATCGTCGGGCTGCTGATTGCCTCCTGGGGTCTGTACACCAATGATGTCGGCTATATCGCCATCAGCGGCATCCTGATCTTCACGCTGTTCTTTGGTATGGGTTGGGGTGCGGGTGCCTGGGTGATGATCTCGGAAATTTTCCCGGACAGAATCCGTGAATTCAGTATGGGACTGGCCGTGGGTCTGATGTGGATCAGCAACTTCCTGATCACCCTGGTGTTCCCGATCGTCAACGACAATGCCTGGCTACAGGAGCAGTTCCACGGCGCGTTCTCCATGTGGATCTTCGTGGTGTTTAACGTCGTCTGTTACTGGTTCCTGTCGCGTTACGTTCCGGAAACCCGAGGCGTGGCGCTGGAAGATATAGAAAAGGTCGCGGCAGCGAAGATGCTGAAAAATTCGCTGTCTGTGCAGACGGAGAAAGGCTGATTTTTCTGCTGCTGAGGGTGATAATCCGCCAGCGTATTTCCCGGCACATAACGGAAAGCGGGCCAGATGACAGGCCCGTTTGACCGTGCAGCCCCGTTCAAATCATCTGCAGGGTGCGGCGTTGCTCCGTTTGTACCAGCGCCTGCGGCAGCAGCGCCAGCACCCGCCGGTTCTCTTCTGGCGTGCCAATGGTGACGCGTAGCCAACCCGGCAGGCCGAATCCTTCGCCCGCACGAATCAATATTCCCTGTTGGTAATAGACGTCGACCACCGGCTGGCTGTTCGGCAGCCCGGTATGGAACAGCACGAAATTGCCGTGCGAGCGGATGTAGCGCAGTCCCAGCGCGTCCAGCGTCCGGTAGTACAGTTCCCGTCCCGCCTTAACGCCATCGACGACCCGCTGGTAATAGTCCCGATCCGCCAGACTGGCGATGGCGGCGAGCTGCGACGGGGTGCTGATGTTGACCGGCAGGTGCAGGCGGCTCATCAGGTCGATCAGTTCCGGGCGGGCGATGCCGTAGCCGATGCGGAACGACGCCAGCCCGTAGGCCTTGGAGAAGGTGCGCAGGATGACCAGATTGCCGAACTCGCGCAGCAGGCGCGGGCTGTCCGGGAAATCCGGGTCGTCGACGAAATCCACATAGGCCTCATCCAGCACCACCACGATATCGCGTGGGATCGACTGAAGAAACTGGCGCAGAGTCGGCTCGGTCACGATGCCGCCCGCCGGGTTGTTGGGGTTGCACAGCCAGATGACGCGGGTCTTGTCGTTTATTGCCTGTTTGAGCGGCTCCAGATCGATGGTGAAATCCTGCAGCGGCACGGAAACGAAACGGGCTGCCATCTGACGGGTGGCGTTGTAGTAGTAGGGGAAGGACGGCGTCAGCGCGATAGCTTCATCACCCGGCGACAGAAACGTCTGGGCGACCAGCTCAATCAACTGGAAAGAGCCGGTGCCGAAAATCAACTGTTCGGGCGGCAGTTGATGATAGTCGGCCACTTGCCGCCGCAGCGCGGCGGCGGTGGAGTCCGGGTAGTAGCTGAGATCGTTCCAGTGGTCGAGCAGCGCCTGCTTCACCCGCGGCGACAGGCCGAAGGTGTTCTCGTTAGCCGACAGATTGAGGATCTGCTGCGTGCCCAGCTCCTGCCGGGTGGCTTCCAACGTTCTCGCCGGTATGAACGGGCTGAGATCGTCAAGGATTTTACGATGGGTCGGGATCATTTAAGGCTCCTGTCAGGCGGCGGTGTGATGGGGAACGGCGGCACGGATCTGCCGCACCCAGCGGTCGGTCTGGCGGATGGCGGTTTCAATCTGCTGCGGGCCGGAGGCGAAGGGCAGGCGCGTCAGGCGTTGCAGCTCGCTGAAGGTTTCCTGCGCCAGCAGGGCGATATCGGCGTCGATGTCGTCGCTGATGCCGATCTCTTCCAGCGTCAGCGCCAGGTTGAACTGTTCGAACAGCTGCACGCGCTCGCGGAAGCTGTCGTAGTCGGTGCCGCTGATGACGAACTGCGTCAGCAGCCCCAGCGCCACCTTGTCGCCGTGCAGGCGGTAGCGGGTATGGGCCAGTCGGGTGGAGGCTTGATAATACGGGTGGGCGAAGCCGCCGAAGTAGCGACCGTCGTGCAGGGTGCCGACCTGTCCGGCCAGGTAGATGATGGCGTCGACGGTGTCCAGCCCGGCCTGCGTTATCACGCCGCGTTGCCCCTCTTCAATGGCCTGCCTTGCCTGACGCGAAAGCACGTCGAACGCCAGTCGCGCGGTGTGGATCATTTGCGGCAGAGTGAGCGAATGGACGTCTGGCGTATGGTTCGGCTCGGTTTCGTACCATTTTGCAAGCGTGTCGAGCACCCCGGCGTGGGTGTAGCGCGCCGGGGCGGCCAGAATCACCCTGGTGTCGGCCAGCACCAGCACCGGGGAACGGCGGTTGAGGTGTACGGCGTCGAAGTCGCCCTCTTCGTCGTAGAGGATCGACACCGCCGCCCAGGCGGCGCAGGTGGCGGCGATAGTGGGCACAGCCACTACCGGCAGGCCGAGCCGATCGCCCACCACTTTGGCGGTGTCGCACACCCGGCCGCCGCCAATGGCGATAATCACGTCGGCGGTAAAGTCTTTAGCCTGCTGGCTGAACAGCTCGATGATGCGCCGCGTCGGGTAGCCGCTGAGCGTCACCGTCTGGTGGGCGATACGCTGCTCGCCCAGACTGGCGGTCAGCGTGCCGCCGACCTGTTCGAACGCGGTCTGGCCGGTGATGATAAAGGCGCGTTTGCCGTAGCGCGAGATGTGCTCGCCCGCCTGCGACAGCAGATCGGGCTGGTTGAGATACTGTTCCGGTGCCTTGATAGTAAGCATGATGATTCCTCTCAGATGGTGAATTCTGCCTGTGGGCTCTGATGTTCCGGCAGGTGCAGGATCTTGCTGAGAATCAGTTTCTTGTAGTGCAACTGGTCCTCTTCGGCGGTATGTGGACGGCTGAGTTCGATACGGACATCCAACGCGATGTGCTGGTGCGCCATAACGATCACCCGGTCCGCCAGCCGCACGGCTTCGTCCACGTCATGGGTAACCAAAATGCCGGTGAAGCGCTGCTCCAGCCAGACATTCTCGATCAGCGCCTGCATGTCGAGGCGGGTGAGTGCATCCAGCGCACCGAGCGGTTCGTCCAGCAGCAGCACGCGCGGTTCGGCCACCAGTGCGCGCGCCAGTGCCACTCTCTGCTTCTGCCCGCCGGACAGCACGCCCGGCCAGCTGCGCTGCTTATCGGCCAGCCCGACTTTGGTCAGCACGCTTCGCGCCACGTCGTCGTCCCGGTTCGGAGAGCCGGAACGCACGTTGTCCAGCACGCTGCGCCAGGGCAGCAGACGCGCTTCCTGAAACAGCACGCGGACGTGCGGATTGACGCCGTCGATCGGCTGACGGTCGATGGTGATGGTGCCGCTGGTAGGCTGTTCCAGCCCGGCGATCATGCGCAGCAGCGTGCTTTTGCCGCAGCCGCTGTGGCCGACGATGGCGACGAACTCGCCGGGTGCCAGCGTCAGGCTAACGTTGTTGAGAATGGGCACGTCGCCGAAACGCTTGCTGACGTTGTCGAGGGTAATGCCGTAGCCGTTGGGGGACGTCATGATGGAGTTCCTGTTAGTTGCGCCAGCGCAGCACCCGGCGCATCAGCGACGAGGCGATGACGTCGGACAGTTTGCCGAGCAGCGCATAGATGATGATGCTGAGTACCACTTTGTCCATTTGCATCAGCTCGCGGCCGGTGATGGCCATGTAGCCGATACCGGCGTCGGAGGCGATGGTTTCAGCAGCTATTAGCACCAGCCACATGATGCTTAGCGACAGCCGCACACCGACCAGAATCGAAGGCAGCGCGCCGGGGAAGATGATGTCGCGGAACATTTGCAGCGGCGTGAAACCGTAGACCTTGCCCATTTCCAGCAGACCGCGATCGATGTTCCTGATACCGTGGAAGGTATTGACGTACACCGGGAAAAACACGCCGAACGCCACCATGGCGATTTTCACTTCCTCACCGATGCCAAACCAGACGATAAACAGCGAGATCACCGCCAGCACCGGGATGTTGTGCACCATGTTGATCGTGGTGCTGAGGGTAATTTCAGCCCGCCGCGACACACCGTTAAGCAGGCCGAGCACGAAGCCGATGCTGCCACCGAGCAGGAAACCGGCGATGGCGCGCCGGGCGCTGACGTACATGCTTTCGGCCAGATCGCCGTTCTCCAGACTGGTGATGGCACGCGTTACTACCTCAAGCGGCGACGGCAGAATGGAGCGGCTGGCTTCGTTCAGACTGGAAAGGTGCCAGACGATCAGCAGTACAATTGGCAGCAGCCACGGGGCGAGCAGGCGTAGCAGCCGCGCCAGCGCAGGTTTGAAGCGCGGCGGCGAGATAACGCGCGGCTGCTGAATCACCGACTCGGCGGTGAGTGAAACGGGATGATTTTTCTGCATGGCGGTCATTCCGTGAAGTTATCGGGGAAGGTATTTGGCAAGGGCCTGATTGATTGGAACGTCCAGCGTCGAGTCGTAGAACGTGGCGACATTGGCCGGTTTTTCCAGCAGCCCGGTGGCGTACAGTGTGTCGGCTACGTCCTGCTGGGACTTGAGCGCTTCAGGCGAAACCACGAGGTAGCGGGACGGGCCCTGGACGTACTCTGCTTTGATGTCCGACAGCGCGACGTCGTAGGGGCGGCCGGTTGGGTCGGCTGAGACTTTAGCCCAGTCTTCCGGGTGCGTTTCGGCATAGTGGTAAGCTGCGTTCAGGCGGCCGATGTAGTCGGCGAAGGCGGCGCGTTTGCCGGGGTCTTGCAGCGAAATTTCTGACGCCGCGATTGGGAAATTGCCGGACAGAATATTCTCGGCGCTGGCCAACTGGGTAGCGCCGCGCAGTTCGGCGGCTTTAATCGAATTGCCGTAGCTGGCGAAGGCGTCGATACCGCCGCTGAATAGCGCGGTGACGCCGTCGGCGGTGGTAATTTCTACACGCTGAATATCGTCCCATTTCAGACCGGCGTTTTTCAGCATCTGATACAGGAAATAATGGGCGGTGGTGGATTTAATATAGCCGACGCGTTTGCCTTTTAATTCCGCCACGCTTTTTATCGGCGAATTGGGCGGAACGATCAATTCCTGATGCAGGGTGGAGCTGTTTTTAATCGCGATAATTTTGAAATTACCTTTATTTGCTGCCAGCGACGCAAATACCGGCGGAATTTCGCTGGTGACGGCGAAATCCACTTTGTTGGCCGCCATCGCCTCCAGCCCCAGCGCGCCGCCCTGGAAGGCCTGATACGTAACGCGATAGGGCGTATCGTCCAGTTTCGCCAGCTTTAACACCGCCTGTTCGACTTTCCAGCCGGTACTGGCCACGCTCAAGGTGGTCTTGCTCAGGTCGGGGTCGGCGATGGCGCTTTGTGCTGCCAGCGTCAGCAAGGTAAATACCCATCCCAAAGATCTTATTCTCATATCGTGTTTCCTGTTGTATTGGTATTTTTAATTGATGTTATTGCAATGTTATTCGTGGTCGAGAATAAGATAATCTTTGTGATATATGTACGTTTTCGTCATGCTTTTTATAGGATTGCTTATGCGGAAGTTTATTAGGTTCTCAAAATAACTAGCCCAATAGAAATGCCCGTATATTCGAAGCGGATATGACTAAGTTGCACCAATAATAAATGTTTACCCGAAGTTGAAATATCATCCTCAGTTCCCAAGTTAAAATGAAAGGTGGTAAACGCGCCGTAACTGGGTGACATTATAAACTAGCTAAAAAGTGACATTATCAGGTTGATATTTAACATAATTAACACCTGTACTTGGTGCGCATAATACTAATTATGTTAAATTAACTATCTCCGCTAAAGTGTTATCGGTGGAACCTGCCGTGTCCGTCAATAGTTAATTGACAACAGCAACTTAATATCTGGCGTTATGAAAATCAGTGCCCTGAATCCAATATGAGGCATGCCTTCCCCTTCATCAGGCGGAAGGCAGTTTACTGTCCTGACAACAATCAGAACTGTGGTTTATTGCTTTATAGCATTACCCGAGGACTCCAGCCCTACGCGCTGTCCGTAAGAGAGCTCCAACGTATTGCCGTCTGGGTCAGCGAAGAAAACGTAATAACCCACTGGATCGCCTGCATCTACAGGTTCTTTCCGCAAAACATTTTCAGCACGTGCCAAACTAATTTTTTCATCAATTTCCTGGCGACTGGCACAGGCAACGCCCAGATGACCGAAGTTCCCTAATGGGGTGTCCGTCACATTATCTGACTGTACCAAAACGAGGGCAAACGGGCGGGTTCGATCGCTCAGCCATGCCACTTTTCGCGCATCGGGAACATCAGGTTCGCGCTGGTGAACAACAGACATACCGGCATAGCGTTCATAAAACGCAATACTTCTATCCAGGTTTCTGACGACAAATGCAACATGCGTGAAACCAACATCTATTTCGTTCATATCCATAATTTGCCCATAGAAGTTAAGAGCAGGCATTCTAAAACCTTAAGTTAAGTTGAGGTCAAGGGCCGGTCTGAGCTGCTTTTACACCAGGAATGAGTCATATACCCTGGATTAACTTCCGAATGCAGTAGCCAGAACAAAATGATTTAATGCTTCACGCCGTCCTTTTGTGATGACCTTCATAAGACTCACCGGGCAGCGAGTTTCTCTATGTTGCCAGCGACATGCTTTATCTATCACCGACCAACTTCCTCTAATTTATCTGCCGAACGCTTAAAATAAGAGGCAGGATAAAAGTGGAAAAATTACTCTATGGTGTGGCTTACTACCGTGAATATATGCCTGAAGAACGGCTGGATGAAGATATACGGCTGATGAAGGCGGCAGGCATCAATGTGGTTCGTATTGCGGAAAGCACTTGGAGCAGCTACGAACGACAGGACGGTGATTTTAACTTTTCCAGCGTGCTGACCGTTCTGGACCGTATGCATGCTAACCACATCGCCGTTATCATCGGTACGCCAACCTATGCCATTCCTGCATGGCTTGCGAAAAAACACCCTTCGGTCATGGCCACCACCCCGCAGGGGGTGAATAAATATGGTCACCGCCAAAAGATGGATATCACCAGCCCTGTTTACCTGCGATATGCAGAGCGGATTATTCGCGAGTTGCTGACCGCCACCGCCAGTCACCCGGCCGTCATTGGGTATCAGATCGATAATGAGACTAAATACTACGATACCTGCGGAGCACCCGTTCAGAGGGGCTTTATTGAGCAGCTGAAGAAGCAGTTTGATGGCAATCTCGACAAGCTGAATGCCGAGTACGGCCTTGATTACTGGAGTAACAGAATCGACGCCTGGGAGGATTTCCCGCCGCTGGAAAGTACCATCAACGCCAGCCTGGGCGCCGCCTTCCAGCGCTATCAGCGCGGCCTGGTGACAGACTTCCTGGCCTGGCAGGCAACGCTGGTCAGCGAGTATCGCCTGCCCGGTCAGTTCATCACCCATAACTTCGATTTCGAGTGGCGGACCTGGTCCTTTGGTGTGCGAGGAGAGGTCGATCATTTCACGGCATCGTCAGTGCTGGACATTACCGGCGTGGATATTTATCACCCGGGCCAGCATCAGCTTACCGGGGTAGAAATTGCCTTCTGCGGGGACATTGCGCGCACAACGAAGGACGCAAACTATCTGGTTCTGGAAACGCAGGCGCAGGCGTTTAAAAACTGGACCCCTTACCCCGGCCAGCTCCGCCTTCAGGCTTTCAGCCACATTGCTTCCGGCGCAGCGATGGTAAGCTACTGGCACTGGCATTCCCTGCATAACTCCTATGAAACGTACTGGAAAGGACTGCTCAGTCACGATCTGGAGCCAAACCCTGTTTATGATGAGGCGAAAGATATCGGCCAGGCATTCGCCCGCCTTTCCCCGCATCTTGCGGGCCTGAAAAAACATAATCGCGTTGCCCTGCTCGTCAGTCACGACTCATTGACCGCCGTTGACTGGCATCCTTACAGCGGACATCAGTTTGGTCGTAACAAGGAACATCAGTATAACGACACCGTTCGCGCTTATTATGATGCTCTTTACCGTCTCAACATTGAAGTAGACATTCTGACCGTTGACGATCCCCGTCTGTCACGTTATCAGCTACTGGTAGCCCCCCTGCTTTACGCCGTTTCTGAGTCATCTCTGCAACGCCTGAATCAGTTTACCGAACGGGGCGGGCATATCCTGTACGCCTTCAGGTCGGGCTTTGCTAATGAACACCTCAAAGTCAGAATGAACCGGCAGCCGGCCGTCATCAGAGAAGCGGTGGGTGCAAGCTATCAGCTATTTGTAGAGCCACACGAGGTGACCCTGCAGTCTGCACAGCTGGACATTCCTGCCGGGAAAGCCGCTGTAGCTGACTGGATGGAACTGCTGGAGGCCGATGCCGGGGCCCAGGTTTGGGCCAGTTATCAGCACCCCTATTGGAATAAATACGCGGCTATCGTTCATAACCGCTACGGTGCCGGAACGGCAACCTACGTGGGCTGCAGCATCAGTTCTGAGGCCGTGGAGGCGGTGCTGCTTCGATTGATTGAAAAAGCGGCTCTGGACGTCGCAGCCCTATCGCCGGGTTATCCGGTTACGGTCAGGCGTGCGGTTAACCGCGCAGGCAATACCGTTCTTTTCTTCCTGAACTATTCCAGCCAGCCACAGACCCTGTCCTTGCCGTTTAAGGCTGGCGAGGAGTTACTGAGCGGGCAGCGTTACCGGCAGGGGCAATCGCTTGAACTGGCTGACTGGGGCGTGGCGATTTTTGAAGTGGAGAAAGAATGATGACCTCTAACTCATCGAATCAGGATCTGCAGCGTATCGGCACCCGGGAACGCCTGGCCTTTGGCGTGGGCGATTATGGCACCAACTTAACCTACACGTTAATGGTGACTTTTCTGGCGTATTACTACACCGATGTGGTGGGCATCTCTGCTCTGCTGGTGGGATCGCTGATGTTCTTTGCCCGCGTGCTGGATGGCATTATCTGTATCTACGTCGGCATACGCATCGATAAGACGCGCTCCCGCCTGGGCAAAGCCCGGCCGTGGGTTCTGTGGACCGCCGTCCCGTTTGGCCTGTCGGCCTTTCTGATGTCGACCATTCCGGACGTCAGTTACACACTGAAAGTCGTCTACGTCTGCATTACCTATCTGCTGATCAATATTATGTTTACCGCAAATAACATTGCCTACGGATCGCTCCTGGCGTTGATCACCCGTGACAATTATCAGCGCGGCATGCTGAGTGTCTTCCGGAAAGGGTTCTCAACCTGTGGATCGCTTACCGTTGGGGTGTTAACCCTGCCGATGGTGGCATTTTTCGGCAACAGCAGTACGTCCTGGATTATCGTATTCGCTATATTTGGCTTGTTCACTGCCCTGTTCCTGCTTCTGACCGCGCTGGGTACCCGCGAGCGTGTAGAACCGGTGAGCAGCGACAACAGCCAGAGAATTAATGCCAGACAGGTTACGCGTTCAGTCATGGCAAATCGCTACTGGCTGATCATCTTCTTCTATCTGATGATTACCTTCACCAGCCTCACCGCGTTGTCGGCAGTCGGGGTGTATTACTCGAAATATGTTCTTTCGGATGTCTCACTGATTGCCTACATCAGCATGGCCCAGTACATACCGGGATTGCTTACGCTGATGATCATTCCGACGCTGCTTAAAAAGCTGGGCAAGCGGCGCCTGGCCATGCTCGGGTTGATCGTTTGCTGTATTGCTTACCTGCTGCCGCTGTTCGACAAGCAGAATGCGCTGTTTGTGATTATGGGAACGGCGGTACGCAGTGTGGGATTCTGCGGCATTGGTGCCACCATGTTCGCCCTGCTGGCAGACACCATCGACTACGGTGAATGGCGAACCGGGCTGCGTATTGAAGGCATTCTCTTCAGTGCGGGTACGCTGGGGCAGACGCTGGGTATGGGGCTGGGTACGGCAAGCGTAGGCTGGATCCTGGGCGCGGCCGGGTTTGTCAGTGGTGGAAGCGCCCCTCAGTCTGAAACCGTCATCCGGACTATCGAATTTTTGTTTATCTTTTTCCCGCTCATCCTCGCGGCGCTAAACCTGGTACTGCTCTGGTTTTACAAGCTGGATGGGTTCTACCATCGGGTCGCGCAGGATTTGTCTGCCGGTCGTTATCAGCAGGCTGACAGCACCGATGTTTCAGTCACCGGCGACAGTTTGCTAAATTTGAAGTGATCTCTACGACAAAAAGAGTACATCCCCCCTTCAGTAATGGAGGGGGTTCCCTATAGTATCTGCAGCGTTGAAACAGGGACGGGTACCAATGGAAGAACTGAACGAAGCCGGTATGTTAAGCTTTTCTCCGCTTATGAGAAGCTTCACCTTTAACGCATTCATGGTTTCCGGCTTTACCCCAATCAGCCCCGGCAGCAAACTCGATTTTTTTATTCACCGCCCCAACGGAATGAAAGGCTACATGATTAACCTGACGCTGAAAGGTGAAGGGATCATTCATCATGCAGAGGGCGAGTTTTACTGCCAGCAGGATGAGATGCTGTTGTTCCCGCCCGGCGTAATTCATCACTACGGCAGGGCTAAAGAGAGCATTGCCTGGGACCATCTCTGGATCTATTTTATCCCCCGCCCGTACTGGATTGACTGGCTGCGCTGGGACAATAAACAGGGCGACATCGGCCGTATGTTGCTTGCTGACAAATCGCACAGCCAGCAAATGGTTCAGCTCTTCAAAGAGGTGATATCTTGTAATGCCGTCGGGGCACTGCTCCAGGATGCCATGGCCATGAATGCGCTTGAGCGCATCATTCTTAAGGCCTTCCAGCTTCAGCCGGCCAGCAATCGTCATAACCGGGATCCCCGTATTCAGACCGTCTGCGATTACATCAATGAGCACCTGTCCGAAGATACCCGAATTGAAGAACTGGCACGCATGACCTTCCTTTCCGCCTCACGCCTTACTCATATATTCAGGAAAGAGATGGGCAAAACCATTTACGGCTGGCGGGAACAGCAGCGTATTTCACGCGCCTGTGATTTACTTCGCTATAAACAGCTGAATGTCACTCAGGTTGCCCGCGCCGTCGGCTATGAAGACCCGCTTTATTTTTCACGTGTGTTCAGTCAGCACAATCAGCTGAGCCCACGCGAGTACCGAAAGAAATTTGAGCAAGCCGCTTTATTTTGAGCGTACAAAGCATGGGGAATTTTTAAGCTAATGTTCGAACATCAGCTCAAACATCATTGACACGCCATCAACACCTATTTATGACTCATGTATGAGTCATAAACCACAATAAAGCCTCATATGGCGTCCATTAAGTTTGAAGTTCCAAGAGTAAAATGATAATTTGATTTCCATATGATGCACTATGTCAGTTAATGACCTTTAAGGAGGTCAAAATGCCGCGTTCGATACAGAGGGTTTACTCACGCTACACCCTTGAGGCGATCAAATTGTTCGCTGAAATGATCCGTTTTGAACGTAAAAATCAAAAAATGACGGAATCGGAACTGGCGGAACGCGCAGGCATATCGCGGAGTATGCTGCAGCGAATTGAAAAAGCCGATCCGAAGTGCGAGCTGGGAGTTGTATTCGAAGTTGCGGCACTCCTCGGAATTCCTCTCTTCGATGCGACAGCCGACGTCAACCGGCTGATAACCTATCGCAGGCAAACCGAGGAAAAGCTCAGCCTGATGCCACGAAGGATTCGTAAACCAGCGAAGGAGACGTTTGATGACTTCTGAAAACGCGCCGCAACAGGCATTTGTATGGATTTGGTTACCAGGTGAAACTGCACCTGTGGTCGCCGGACGGCTGAGTTACGACAATACCGGAAAACTGGTGTTTAACTATGGCCGCAGCTATCTGGAACGCGTCCGCGATCGCTCCCCTGCCATCCCGCTTTACCTGCCTGAACTCCCGTTGCAGCCAGGTATTTTACCCCTGCTGCCGGGTCTGACGATGCCTTCGTCAATCCGCGACAGTGCGCCGGATGCATGGGGACGCCGTGTGATCATTAACCGTACGTTGGGGATACGCGGTGCCGATACGGATACCGCGTTACTGGATGAGTTGACCTACCTGCTCGAATCCGGTTCCGATCGGATTGGCGCGCTGGATTTCCAGCGTTCGGCAACGGAATATGAGCCTCGTTACGCAATAAATGTGGCAATGGAAGAACTGCTGCGTTCGGCTGAACGGGTGGAACAAGGTGTTCCGCTGACTCCTGAGCTTGACCAGGCATTATTTCACGGTAGTTCAATCGGCGGTGCCCGACCTAAAGCCCTCATAGAAGAAGACGATAAAAAATACATCGCAAAGTTTTCGGCGAGTAACGACCTTTACAGCGTGGTGAAAGCGGAGTTTATCGCCATGCGACTGGCCGCGATGTGCGGGATAAACTGTGCACCGGTTCGTCTGGCGCAGGCCGCAGGCAAAGATATTCTGCTGATTGAGCGCTTCGATCGGGTTGAAGCTGAGGCCGGTTGGACCCGGCGATCGATGGTGTCGGCATTAACGCTGTTTGGCCTGGACGACATGATGGCGCGCTATGCCAGCTATGAAGAGTTTGCACAACTGATTCGCCATCGTTTTGAACGCCCTGCTGAGACATTGCGTGAACTGTTCGCCCGTATCTGTTTCAACATCCTCAGTGGCAACACCGACGACCACGCCCGCAACCATGCCGCCTTCTGGGATGGGCAAAGGCTTTCGCTGACGCCAGCGTATGACATTTGCCCCCAGGGGCGGGCGGGAAATGAGGCCACTCAGGCGATGCTGATTGCCGGTAATAATCGCTTCAGCCAGCGCAGCGCCTGCATGGCAACCGCGCATAATTTCCTGCTTTCTCCGGCGGAAGCTGCGCAAATTTTTGATGGGCAGGTCGAAAAAATAAGTGAGCACTGGGACGCAGTCTGCGAAGAAGCCAGCCTGACTGAGATCGATCGCCGCTATTTTTGGAAAAGGCAGTTCCTTAACCCCTTCGTGTTTGAATGACCGTTCATACATCGCGTTCTGCCTGATGCGGGATGGAACATATCCACATCAGGCAATCACAGATATTTTTGAACGACCTCCAGCCGATACCCCCACCTCACCTCACTGCAACCGACTCGCAATCTGCCGCAGCTGCGCGGCGATCTGCGCAAAATCCTGCGTACCCGACCCCAGCGCGGCGGTGGAATTGCGCACCACCAGGCGTGCGGGCAGGATCGAGGACGATCGACTGTGGTCGTCTTCGCTGGCCTGCAAAATGCGGCTCACCGCCTCTTTCCCCTGTAAATCGAGGTCGAGGGAAACCGTGGTCAGCGCGGGGTGGAAGAAGGCGCTTTCATAGGTGTCATCGTAGCCCACCACCGAAACCTGCCCCGGAACCGCCATGCCGCGCTGGTGCAGCGCGCTCAGCACGCCCAGCGCCATCTGATCGTTGCCGACCAGCAGCGCGCTGAAGCGCGGGGTTTCGTGCAGCATCTGCAGGATGCCGTTAAAGCCGCTCTGCGCATCCCAGTTACCGTGGATCACACTGACCGGCTGTAAGCCATACCCTTCCAGAGTCTCCAGCCAGCTTTTCAGCCGCAGGCGGGCGGAAACCGAGTGCTGCGGCCCTGCCAGCAGCGCAAACTCGCGGTGCCCCTGTTCGTAGAGGTATTTGACGCTGGCGCGCGTGCCGTCCGCCGGGTTAAACGAAACGTTAAACACCGATGAAAACGGATCGACGTCGAGGAACAGGCACAGAATATCGTCGTTCTCCTGCACGATGCGCTCTGCATCGGCGGTCTCCAGCGGCACGTTAATAATCACTTTATCGACGCGCTGTGACTTCAGCTCGTTGATGCAATCCTGCAGGCTTTGGTTGACGTTCTCATCAATCATCGCGATCAGCACCTGGTAATCCGCCGCGTTAGCGTAGCGTTTTACCGCCGCCGCCACCTGTGAAGGGGCATGCAGTGCCAGCGAGGTGGTAACCAGCCCGAGCGTGGTGCTCTGCTTACCGACCAGCTGCTGTGCCAGGCGGTTAGGCACGTAGCGCAGCACCTCTATCGCCTTCTCAACCTTGCTGCGCGTCGCTTCGGAGACGTTGGCAGACTTATTAAGCACCCGGGAAACGGTCTGATAAGACACTCCGGCGTGACGGGCAACATCCTCTAAAGTGGAATTCTTCGATTTCATGGCTCGCTTCCCTGGTAGCAGATGCGGAAATTGTAACACAGCCGAAACCCTGGCCGGGTTAACCCCGTCACACTGTCGAAAAAATCATAAAAAAGTCTGACGTTCACATTCATATTTCGGTGATCAATCTCACCAAACGTTACAATAAGCGCCTAAAAACTTGCAGTAAATCACACAATCTTGACATTTGAATTGCAGGGGATTCGTCACTGGGCGTTTACTGCTCTCACATTGTGAACGTATTACAAAAACGAGGGTGACATGAATACCAGACTACATGCAACCGCTGTGGCACTTGCTGCGGCACTGACTTCCCCGGCGTTATACGCAGCCATCGATAATATTGATTTCCACGGCTATCTGCGCGGCGGTGTGGGCGTGTCGCAGGACGGCGGCATTCAGGAGTGGCAGAAGAACAAGCTTGGTCGTCTCGGCAACGAAGGCGATACCTACGGCGAGGTGGAGCTGGGTAGCGAAGTCTATAAAAAGGACGACGTCAGCTTCTACGTCGACAGCATGGTCAGCATGGTCTCTGATGGTTCCAACGATAACGAAACCACCCTCGGCGACGATGCGCAGTTTGGTCTGCGTCAGCTGAATCTGCAAATTAAAGGCCTGATCCCGGGCGATAAGAATGCGGTGATCTGGGGCGGTAAGCGCTACTACCAGCGCCACGATCTGCACATTATTGACACCAAATACTGGAATATTTCCGGCTCCGGTGCTGGTATTGAAAACTACACCGTCGGCCCGGGCGCGGTGTCATTCGCCTGGATACGTGGCGATGCGAACGACGTGGATTACCGTGAAGACGGTGATAACGACGTCAACATCAACTACCTCGACCTGCGTTACGCTGGCTGGAAGCCGTGGAGCGGTGCCTGGACCGAGTTTGGTATCGACTACGCCATGCCGAACACCACCAAAAAGCAGAAAGAGTACGGCGGGCTGTATGATGCCGACAACGGCGTGATGCTGACCGGTGAAATCAGCCAGGATATGTGGGGCGGCTACCAGAAGCTGGTGTTCCAGTATGCGAATAAAGGCCTGGCGCAGAACGTTATCTCGCAGGGCGGCGGCTGGTACGATATGTGGAATGACACCCGCGACGCCACCGGCTATCGCATCATTAACACCGGCCTGCTGCCGATCACCGACCGCCTGTCGCTGAACCAGGTGATTACCTGGGGCTCTGCGCAGGATCTGACGGCGTACAGCGATAAGAGCACCCTGCTGTCCGTCGTGGGCCGTGCGCAGTACCAGTTTACCGACTATGTGCGCGGTATCGGCGAAGCGGGCACCTTCTGGCAGAAAGATCAGTACAAAGACGGCAGCGATTACAAACAGGCCGGGCAGAAATATACCCTGGCGCTGGGTCTGGCGGCCGGTCCTGAGTTTATGTCTCGCCCTGAACTGCGCGTGTTTGCCTCCTACCTGAATGACTCCGAGCAGGGCAACAGCTTCGATGATGGTACAGCCAGCGATACCTGGAACTTCGGCGTCCAGGTTGAGGCCTGGTGGTAATCTCCCCCGCTCGCTCCCCGATCACTGCTTGAACACTGGCTGTTTTATTGGATAACCGTTACCGGTTATCCTTTTTTTATTGTGACAACGTCACCCTGTCAGCTCAGGCATCGCCAAAGAAACGCGCATCCAGCAGCTGGCGCAGCCGGTCAGACTGCGTGCCGAAGATGGCATGCACCTCGTGGCCGAGGATCACCACTCCGATCGCCCCCGCCTGCTGCAGCCCGGCAGAATCCACGGCAGACAGCGATTTAACCGTCACCCGCAGCCGGGTCAGACAGGCATCAACCTGCACGATATTGTCGCGGCCACCAAAGCAGCTTAACAGCCGATCCAGCAGCGCGTTGTCGGCCGGGGCTTCTTCAGCAGGCAGCGCTTCGCGGCTGAAGTAGTGCTTAAACGATTTCAGACTCACCATATTTCTCTCCTTCTGGACATAAAAAAAGGCGGGCTTGCGCCCGCCTGTGTATTCGCCGTTACAGCGGCGCGCGAAGCACGCGGCAGCCCCACGGCGGCAGGACCAGTACCCCGGAGAGCGGCGAGCCGTCCGTCAGGTCACTGATCCCCGCTGGCAGCGTGACTCTGTGCTCTGCCGCGGTGTAGTTCTGCAGGAAGATAAACGACTGCTCGCCGTCGGTACGACGATGGGCCGTCACGCCCGGCGGCAAGGTCACATCGAGCGCGCGCGGCAGCGCCAGCTGTTTAATCAGCGCGCCGTAGAAGTCGCGGTGGAAGGTCAGATCGTTGCGCGAAGCGATGTACCACGCCTTACCGGCACCCACCTCATTCACCGTGACCGCCGGCTGCCCGGCGTAGAAATCGCTCTGATAGCGGGCCAGCGCGGTGGCCCCCTCAAGATGGATCAGCTCGCACAGCTCACGCGCCTGATACGGGCCGCTCAGCCCCAGCGCATTGCCTTTAATGCCCTGAATCCCGTTTGATTCCTCGTCGGTCAGGCTGTCGATCTCTTCCGCCCAGATACCCAGCAGCGGCCGCAGCGGGCCGGGGAAGCCGCCGAGGTGGCAAAGATCGGTTTCATTCACCACGCCGGTCCAGTAGCTGGCAACGAACTGCCCGCCGTTGTGCAAATGACGCTCCACGCGTTCGGCAAAGCCGTCGCGCACCATATACAGCATTGGCGCAATCACCAGCGTGTAAGGCGTCAGGTCAGCATCGGCGTTGATCACGTCAACGGCCACGCCCTGTTCCCAGAAGGTCCGGTAGTGTTCCACCACCGTGCGCTCGTAGTGCAGGCCGATGTTGCGCGGGCCCTGCGCGTTATCCATCGCCCAGCGGCTTTCCCAGTCAAAGATAATCGCCACGCGCGCTTCCACGCGGCTGCCGAGCACAGGAGTCATGGCGTCCAGCATCCGCCCCAGCTCGCTGACCTCGCGGCCGATGCGCGTATCCAGATGACCCACGTGGTCGATCACCGCGCCGTGGAACTTCTCCACTGAGCCGCGGCTTTTGCGCCACTGGAAGTACTGCACCGCATCCGCGCCGTGCGCCACGGCCTGTAGCGAGGAAAGAATATGCATGCCCGGCTTTTTGAGCTTGCTGGTCGGCTGCCAGTTGGTGGCCCCCGGCGTGGACTCCATCAGCACGAACGGTTTGCCCTGCTTGAGCGTGCGCATCAGGTCATGGAACATCGCGGTGTAGCAGGCCAGCGTGGTGTCATCCTTCTCGTTGTGCCACGTCGGATAGCTGTCCCAGGAGATAAAGTCCAGCGCCTGCGACAGCTTCCAGTAGTCGTAGTCGTAGAAGTACTCCATAAAGTTGGTGGTAGCCGGCAGTTCCGGATTCACCGCCTTCAGCGGCTTGATCTCCTGGGTGCAGAAATCGGCCACCTGATCGGTCATAAAGCGCCGCCAGTCGAGGTTCAGGCCGTGGATGGACATCTCGCCCTGCGGCGAAGGCGAGGCAATCTGCGACCAGTCGGTGTAGGTATGGCTCCAGAAGTCACTCCACCAGGCGTGGTTCAGCTGTTCCAGCGTCTGATAGCGGCGCTGCAGCCAGTCGCGGAACGCCTGCTGGCAGCTGTCGCAGTGGCACTCGCCGCCGTACTCGTTGGAGATGTGCCAGCCAATCACCGCCGGGTGATGGCCGTAGCGCTCTGCCAGCCGCCCGTTCATTTCCTGCACCTTCTGGCGGTACACCGCCGAGGTCATACAGTGGTTGTGACGCCCGCCGTGCAGCGCCTTCACGCGATCGCGGCCCACGCGCAGCACCTCAGGATATTTTTGCGACATCCAGGCCGGGCGCGCACCGCTCGGCGTGGCGAGGAACACGCGGATGTTCTGTGCATACAGCTTCTCCAGCACGTTATCCAGCCAGCTGAAGTCGTAGCGCCCTTCTTCCGGTTCCAGCTTGGCCCAGCTGAAGATGCCGACCGACATCACGTTGCAGTGGGCCTCCTTCATCATCGCCACATCTTCATCGATAATGCCCGGCGTGTGCGACCACTGCTCGGGGTTATAGTCCGCGCCGTGCAACAGGCGGGTGATCCCGGCCGCCAGCGGTGGGAATTTAGTCATACTTCTTCCTTAATCTGTCAGAGATACCGGCCCGCAGGCCGGTCAATTAATGAAAAGCCTGGATGGACGGCAGCACTTTGCCGCGGCAGTCAAACAGCGCCTGATTTTCACGGGCGTTGCCCTGCTTCCACTCGTCGTGGATGTACTTCATGCCTTCCGGCGTGGCCCAGGTATTGCCGCTGGCGGGTATCCAGGCCGGCTCCCAGTACACCACCCCTTTGCCGCGATGATTCGGCACCGCCAGCACCGCCGACATCAGGTCGTGCAGATAGGCCGCCTGGCCCGCCACGGTTGCCGGATAGCCGCCGTCTTTCTCTTCTTTCGCCTGGAAGCTGTTCTCGGCGCTGTCGCAGTTTTCCAGCGTGTAGCTGTAGGCGGCTTCCACCACCATCACGTCTTTCTGATAGCGCTGGCTGATGTCATCCATATTGGCTTTCAGCGCGGAGATCGGTCCGTTCCAGTAGGTGTACATCGACAGGCCGATCACATCGAACGGCACCTGGCGGCGGGTAATTTCATCGAACCACCAGCGGAACATGTCGTTTTTGGTGCCTTCCGCCAGGTGCAGCATGATCTTCACCTGCGACGGATCGCTGAGGTTCTCACGCAGACCGGCGATGGCCGATTTCAGCAGTCCCGCCAGGCGATCAAACTCGCCGCCGTTCTGCCCCCAGCTTTTGCCTTCCGGCCACAGCATGCCGCCGTTCAGTTCATTGCCGATCTGCACGATCTCCGGCAGCACGCCCTCCGCCTTAAAGCGGGCGATGGTGTCGCGGGTGTAGTCGTGAATGCGCGTTTCCAGCTGCGGGAAGGTCAGCTTCTCCCAGGCTTTCGGCTTGTACTGCTTGCCCGGATCGGTCCAGAAATCGCTGTAGTGGAAGTCGAGCAGCAGATGCATTCCCGCCGCTTTGGCACGTTTGGCCAGCGCCAGCGTGGTGTTCAGATCGTTGGTGCCGCCGCCGTAGGCTTTGCCACTCGGGTCATACGGGTCAACCCACAGCCGCAGGCGAATGGTATTGATGCCGTTAGCCTTCAGGATGGCGATCGGGTCCTGTAACTGGTTGTTGGCGTTGTAGAATTTCGCGCCCTGCTTTTCCAGCTCCGGCAGCGTGGAGATATCCGCGCCCTTAACAAAATCCGCAGGCACCTGGCCTATCGGGGTGATGACCGACGGCGTGGCGGCGAGCAGAGGGGTCGCCCAGGCCAGCGCCAGGGCGATTAACAGTGATTTACGCTTCATGGTTTATCCCTTTGTACTGCCTGATGTCAGGCCGGAAACGAAGTATTTTTGCAGCGCCAGATAAAGGATGGCGACCGGTACGGCGATCAGCACCGCCCCTGCGGCATAGGTGGTGTAGCTGGCCCCCATTTTCTGCGACACGAGGTTGTACAGTCCGATAGGCAGCGTGAACTGGTCCGGGCTGCGCAGAATGGTACTGGAGAGGATGAAATCCCCCAGCGGGCCGGTGAAGGAGAACAGCGCCACCACCGCCAGAATCGGCTTCGACAGCGGCATAATGATCTCAATGAAAATGCGGAAGTTCCCCGCGCCGTCCATGCGTGCCGACTCGTCCAGATCTTTCGGAATGGCGTCGAGGTAGCCTTTCATCAGATAGGTGTTCATCGGGATCATGCCGCCAACGTAAATCAGCACCAGCGCCAGGTGGCTGTTGATTAAGCCCAGCAGCTGCGACAGCACGAAGATGGCAATCAGCGCCGAGAACTGCGGGATCATCTGCAACAGCAGGAACAGCATCAGACCATTCTGCCGCCCTTTAAAGCGGAACCGCGAAAAGGCATAGGCGGTACAGCTGACGCTGATCAGGGTCAGCACCATGGTGAAGAAACTGATTTTCATCGAGTTCCAGTACCAGCTCAGGTACGGCACCGTGCCGTTAAACAGATTGCGGTAGTGCTGCAACGACGCGTTTTCCGGGATGATCGAGCTGCTGAGCAGGCTGTTGCCCGCGTTCAGCGACGCGCCCACCGTCCACACCAGCGGATAGATAATGATGGTGGAAACCATCAGCACCACCAGCCAGGTCAGCGACAGGCGCATCCATTTTTCGCGTTTAATACTTACTGATTTCGCCATGACTGTGCCCTTACGCCATTTCATCTTGTTTAAACGATTTAGTGGCCCGGAACTGCCACAGCGCCACGCCGACCACAAAAATCGACAGCAGGATCGTAATGGTGGCGGCAATCGCATACTGCGAAGACGACATGGTCAGCTTGTAGATCCACGAAACCAGAATGTCGGTGCCACCGGCGTTAGACCCGGCCACCGCCGGGCCGCCGTTGTTAAACAGATAGATAATGTTGAAGTTATTAAAGTTGAAGGTGTACTGGGTGATGATGATCGGCGCGATGGCGTACATCACCAGCGGCAGCGTGATGGTTTTCAGCCGCGTCCAGGCGCTGGCTCCGTCCATCATCGCCGCTTCATACAGGTCGTCTGGAATCGCCTGCAGTACCCCGGTGGTCATGGCGAACACAAACGGGAAGCCGAGCCAGGTCTGCATTAAAATCAGTGCCGTTTTGGTCCAGAACGGATCGGTCATCCACGCCTTCGGCGCAATGCCGAAAAAGTCGAGAATCGAATTGTTGATCACGCCAAAGGTGTCGTTGAACATGCCCGCAAACACCAGAATGGTGACAAAGCCCGGCACCGCCCACGGCAGAATGAAAATGGTGCGGATCAGCGGCTTAAAGCGCAGATCTTTCTGGTTCACCAGAATGGCCAGCATCACGCCCACGCTGCACTGTAACGTCGTTGCCAGTAGCGTCCAGACCACCGTCCACTGCAGCACGTCGAAGAAGGTGGAACGCCAGATGGATAAGGTGAAGATATTAATGAAGTTCTTCACCCCGACCCAGTCAACCAGCTTCGCGGGCGGCGTGTGGTACAGGTTGTAGTTAGTGAAAGCGATGGCGAACCCGAACAGGATTGGAAACACCACCACAAACACCAGCAGGATAAACCCCGGGGTGATCATCAGATAGGGGAAGCCCTCGCGCAGCAGGATCTGATACTGCTTGCGTACCCCGTGCAGCTGGTCGCCGTTATCGCGGCGTTGGCCGTTCAGCCAAGCGTCGCGGAACGACAGACCCCACAGCGTCAGGCCAAAGGCGATAATCAGCACGCTGATAATACCCTCCGCCAGCAGGAAGATCGAGTTGTCGCGCGGCACCTCTTCCCCCAGCGTTACCAGTCCCCACAGCCCCTGCTGCAGAAAATCATGGAACACACCGGCAAAGCTGGTGAGCAGGATTAAAAAGCACAATCCCTTGGCCCACTGGCGATGATAGAACTGGCCGAAGCCCGGCAGCAGCGCCAGCAGTACGCCAGTTACGGCGTGCTGCCGCGAGCGTTTGTTAAGCATCAGTTTTTCACTGGGGGAAATCATCACACCATTATCCTTCTTGCTTCCTGATTTGGGCCGCGATACGACGCTGGCTTACTGGTTACTGGCCTGCATCGCTTCAATCTGCATGGTGATTTGCTTCACCGCGCCGTCGAGTGCCGCTTTAGGTTCCTGCTTGCCGGACACGCTCAGCTCCAAAGCAGCATTCGCCGGTCCCCACACTTCCTGCATTTCCGGTACGCCCGGCATGGCGGAGGCGCGGGCGGCCTGGACCGCAACGGCGTTGGCTTTCTCATCGTCTTTGATAATCGGGTCATTCATCAGCGCCAGCAGCGGTGGGATCTCCTGGGTTTTCTGATAGCGTTCTTTGACGTACTGCGGCTGGTTGATGAACTCGATAAACTGCTGCGCCAGCGCTTTATCCTTGCTCCAGGTGGAGACCACATAGCCCTTCACGCCGAGGAATGAGCTCATCGGTTTGCCGTTTGGCAACTCGGGCAGCGGTGCCACGCCGTAGTTGATGCCCGCCGCTTCATACGGCTGGAACGCCCACGGGCCGTTAATCACCGCCGCCGCTTTTTTCTCGGTAAACAGCGAGTCGATGGCGTTCAGTCCGTTATCCCCCAGGATGCCACCCGGCAGCAGGCCCTGAGTGAAGAAGCTTTTCAGATAGGTGACGGCCTCGATGCTGCCCGGGGTGTTCAGGCCGATGTCGTGGGTGTTCAGCCCACCTTTGCCATCCTTGCCGAAGATGTAGCCGCCCATCGGCGCAATCGCGCCCCAGCTGTAGTAAATCTGGTCGAACTTCGCCAGCAGGCCGTACTGTTTGGCTTCACGCTGCTTCTGCGAGAAGGTGCGGTACTCGTCGAGGGTTTTCAGCGGCGACGGCAGCAGATCCTTGTTGTAAATCAGTACCAGGGTTTCAATCGCTTTCGGAATGCCGTACACCACGTTGTTCTGGATAAACGCGGCCATCGCCGACGGGGTATACGCCGCCTGATGTGCCGCATCCACGGTGATTGGCGACAGCAGGCCCTGCACCACGGCGCTGCCCAGCTGGTCGTTCGGGATCACCAGCACATCGGGGCCGATACCGGCCGGGCCATCCAGACGCAGCTTCTCAATCTGCTGAGCGAAAGGCATCTCCTGCACTTTGACTTCAACGTTATGCTGCTTCTGGAAATCCGCGATGGCGGTTTTAATGCCGTCAGATTTCTTAATATCTTCCCAGACGGTGAGCTGCTGTGCGGCGTAAGCGGCCTGCGTGGCCATCAGTGCGGACAGTAACAGCGTGATGCTCGTTTTTAATTTCATTGCTGACCTCATGTGAAGGTATGACATTTTTATGTTTTATTGCTGAATTCGCGGGTCGTTAACCGGTGGAAGTCAGCCTGTAGAGCGAGAGGAACTACAACGTATTGATGTCATACGCTACGCAAGAGCACCCGATCCCACCAGCCCATAATTATCAATGTGTGATCGACGTTACAGAAATCAAAATACCCGGTAGGGTGCTTACCACCAGGGGGTTATAGTCAACCCGCTTCCCACAACGGTTGAAGCGCATAAGTGAAGATTTGTAATACGTAATACATTTAACCCTGAAAAACATTCCCGATGAGGATTCGCATGTCCAGCATCAGACTGAGAAGCGTGAGTAAGAAGTTCGGCGCAACCGAAACGCTGAAAAATATTCAACTGGATATCGAGGCAGGCGAATTTGCCGTATTCGTTGGCCCTTCCGGCTGCGGCAAATCCACCCTGCTGCGGCTGATTGCCGGGCTGGAGGAAGTCAGCGGCGGCGAGATCCTGATTGGTGATGAGATGGTCAACGACGTCGCCCCCGCCCATCGCGGTGTGGCGATGGTGTTTCAGTCCTACGCGCTTTATCCGCATATGACCGTGGCGGAAAACATGGGCTACGGCCTGAAGGTCAATCGCGTACCGAAAGAACAGATCCGCCACCAGGTGGAGATGGTTTCCAAAACGCTACAGCTTTCCCACCTGCTGGACCGCAAACCGAAGCAGCTTTCCGGCGGGCAGCGCCAGCGCGTGGCGATTGGCCGGGCGATTGTACGTAATCCGAAGGTGTTTATGTTCGATGAACCGCTGTCAAACCTGGACGCCGAGCTGCGCGTGGAGATGCGCCTGCACATCGCCAAGCTGCATCAGGAGCTGAAAACCACCATGGTTTATGTCACCCACGATCAGGTTGAGGCAATGACGCTGGCCGATAAGATTGTGGTGATGAACTACGGCAAGGTTGAACAGGTCGGCTCGCCGATGGCCCTCTACTACAATCCGGTTAACCGCTTTGTGGCGAGCTTTATCGGCTCGCCGAAGATGAATTTCCTGCCCGCCCAGGTCGTGGAGTGCAGCGCCAGCGGGCTGCTGGTCAGCATTAACGAAGGGCAAAACACCCTGGCGCTGCCTGCCCCGCAGCGGCTGCTGCAACCGGGCGAGGCGCTGACGCTGGGCATTCGACCTGAGCATTTGCGCATCAACAGCGACGCCCCGCTGCAGCTGGATTTCCACTGTGAAGTGGTGGAACGGCTGGGCAACAATACCTATCTGTTCGGTCAGAGCTACGGCCACGACGGCTTTAAAATGCTGCTGCCCGGCGATGTTTCCTTCCGTCCTTATCAATCTCTGCGCCCGTCTTTCTATCCGCATCAGTGCATGGTCTTTGACAGCGAAGGGCTGCGTATCAGCGCGGATATTGAGATCCCGCAGGATCAGGCGGCGTAATGCTGCCGGTTGCTTTCTCTACCCGCTTTATCCGTTGAGTCACTCCTGGCTGCGTGTTTGTTCACTCAGCCTGAAGGGATTTAGCGCCAATAAAAAACCAGACCATGAGGGTATCGGCACTTCTGCCGGGTCGTCATGGACTGGTAGCACCCTTTGATTTTGATGTCTCTCTGTGCCGTGAACCCGCCATCACCGTGTCATAACAGGCCCTTCCTGTCTTTTACTCTCAGGGGGTGTTTGATGATGATTCAAGCCGTTCATGCAGCTATTATTTTCGTAACATCTCAGAAACAAATTAAAAACACATAAAAAACATAAAAACTCAGACCTCATCAAAATATAACCACGTGCTCATCTTTCGTTCTAAAACCGCCGATACACTCAAATTATCAACTGAGCCCTACCCTACTTTTTATAACGACCTATAAATAAATCAGGAGATAAAATGGCGATCGCGATCAAGGATATCAGCGTTAAAGATATTCGTTTCCCAACGTCCAGAAACCTCGACGGTTCTGATGCGATGAATGCAATATCTGATTATTCCGCAACGTATGTCACCCTGATAACCGATCGGGAAGATTTAAAAGGCTACGGACTGACTTTTACTATTGGCCGGGGAAACGATCTCTGCGTCAGCGCAGTTAAATCATTAGCCGAATTATTTGTGATTGGCCGCACGCTGGAGGAAATTACCGCTAATTTCGGCCAGTTCTGGCACGAGCTGGTTTCCGGTGATTGTCAGCTGCGCTGGGTCGGGCCGGAAAAAGGCGTTATTCATTTAGCCACCGCGGCAATTATTAATGCGCTCTGGGATTTATGGGCGCGTTCGGAAAATAAAACCGTGTGGAAACTGCTGGTGGATATGAAGCCGGAAGAGGTGGTGAAGTGCATCGATTTCACCTACATTACCGATGTGTTAACCCCGGAAGAGGCGCTGACCCTGCTGCGCCGCGTCGAGAGCGGGAAAGTGCAGCGCGAACAGGAGATGTTTGAATACGGCTTCCCTGGCTATACCACCGCTGCGGGCTGGCTGGGCTACTCGGAAGAAAAAATGCGCCAGCTGGCACGCCAGGCGGTCGCCGATGGCTGGACGCACCTGAAGCAAAAAGTCGGAGCCGATCTGGAGCAGGACATGCGGCGTGCGGCCATTCTGCGTGAGGAGCTGGGCTGGGACCGCAAGCTGATGATGGACGCCAACCAGATTTGGGGCGTAGACCAGGCCATTGCGGCCATGCGCAAGCTGGCACAGTTCGACCCGCTGTGGATTGAGGAGCCAACCAGCCCGGACGATATTCTCGGCCATGCGGCGATTAAGGCGAGAATCGGTGATATCGGCATTGCCACCGGCGAGCACGCCCACAACCGCGTGATGTTCAAACAGTTCTTCCAGGCCGGCGCGATGGACTTTTGCCAGCTCGATCCCGCCCGCCTCGGCGGCCTGAACGAGGTGCTGGCCGTGGTGCTGATGGCAGCGAAATTTGGCGTGCCGGTTTGCCCGCACGGCGGCGGCGTCGGCCTGTGCCAGTATTCGCTCAATATCGTGCTGTTCGATTATATTGCTGTCTCCGCCTCGCTGGAAAACCGGGTGCTGGAATATGTTGACCACTTACATGAAAACTTCGAAGAGCCCTTAGTCATTAAACGCGGAAGATATTATCCGTTACAGCAACCGGGCTACGGCGTGAAAATGAAAGCTCAGACCCTACTGGATTATTCATGGCCTGACGGTCGCGAATGGTTAAATTAAAAACCTCTCACTATTAATCCTGTCAATTTTCTGCTATCCCGCCATGAAATAATGGCGGGATAGTCAGAATGCCTTATGACGTTATTATCGAAGAGACCGACTGCATAACACTCAACGTGGAAGCACTCCTATGAGTCAGACTGAAGATGATAAAGTTGTTAATTCGGCAGTACGTAAATCTATTATCCGCCTGCTGCCGTTTCTGGCATTAATGTATGTAATGGCTTATTTAGATCGTGCCAATATTGGTTTTGCCAAAGAGGCATTCCAGGTGGATACCGGTTTAAGTAATGCTGCCTACGCGTTTGGTGCCGGGGTGTTTTTTATCGGCTATGCGCTGTTCGAAGTGCCCAGCAACATTCTGCTGTATAAAGTCGGAGCCCGGGTCTGGCTTTCCCGCATTATGGTGACCTGGGGGCTGATCTCAGCGGCGATGATGTTCGCCCACGACGAGAAAACCTTTATCATCCTGCGCTTCTTCCTCGGTGCATCGGAAGCCGGTTTTATGCCGGGCGTGATGCTCTATCTCACCTTCTGGTTCCCGCTGAACGTCCGCGCCAAGGTCGCCGGTTATTTCTGGTTTGGTCCGCCGATCGCCTTTATTCTCGGCGGCCCGGCATCCGGCGCGCTATTAACCATCCACGGTATGTGGGGCTTGCACAACTGGCAGCTGATGTTCCTGGTTGAGGGATTACTGGCGGCGTTTGTTGGCGTGGTAGCCTATTTCTATCTTGACGATAAGCCTGCCGATCGGCGCTGTAAGTTCCTTAACGAAGAGGAGAAGCAGGCTCTCAGCCGGGTGATTGAAAAAGAAGAGAAGGCTAAGGTCAACCACGGCCCGCAGGGTATCCTGAAAGCCCTGTGCGATCCGCGCGTGCTCTATCTGTGCATGATCTGCTTTACCATCCAGGTGGGTTCCTACGGGATTGCGTTCTTCCTGCCTTCGCAGGTGGCGGCTCTTTCCGGCCAGAAAGTCGGCTTTATCGTCGGCGTGCTGTCCGGTATTCCCTGGCTTTGTGCCCTGTTTGCGGCCTGGTATATTCCGCACCTGTCGACGAAGCGCAAAGAAAGGCGCTGGATCGGCACCATTACCCTGCTGTGCGGCGGCCTTGGCGTGGCGCTGTCAGGGATGTTAGCGGCAACGCCGGTCTGGGCATTCATCGTGCTGTGCATCGGCTGCGCAGGTCTGCTGGCGGTGCAGCCGATCTACTGGACCTTCCCCACCAGCTATCTGGGCGGTGCGGCGGCGGCATCAGGGATTGCACTGATTAACTCGCTGGGCAATCTGGGTGGTTTCGTTGCGCCAAACATCCGCGTGTGGGCCGAAAACACCTTCAATTCTCCGGCGGCGGGGCTTTATCTGCTGGGTGCAATCGCCATTGTCGGTGCGCTGATGCTGTCCGGGGTGTTCCGCATCGGCATCCGCCGCGATCTGGACAGCCCGGCACCGGATATTCAGCGGGATGCGCCAGCGGAAAACAGCGCGACGCTGACTTCGGGTTCGCTGAAATAACGATGAAAGGAAAATACCCCGCCCTGTGCGGGGTATTTTTTTAACCCGGCCGGAACGCGTTCGATTTCCGTTCGGGCAGGGGAAAATAATCAGCGAGGCGTATGCTGAGGCACGCGCAATGCCGTTTCCGACCAGCATTGCTGCATTTTGTCCGTTGCCACCTTGAAGCGCTGCGTCCACTGCTGCAAATATTCCGACCGCTCTTTTTGCTGACGCTCGCGGGTGGAAGGATCGCTGCTGAACGTGCCCCACTGGCTCTGCACGGCCTTGCTCTCATTCGTCAGGCTGTCCGTTTCGGCACGGCACTGCGGAATAACGATGTTGTCGAAATCAGTCACCGACACGCCGTAATCCCGGTAGATGCTTAACATGCGATAGCGGTCATCGCTGCCGTCGGCATAATTTTTAGCGTCATTATAGACTTTCATATCCAGCGCCGAGTTGCTGCGGAAGTCCATCTCAATCGGCTCAAGCACCGCCGATGTCGCTGTTAAATGGTAGGTTTTCACTTCACCGGCGGCGGAAGGTGCTGCACTGGCTTGTGCATTCACCGCTGTCTGTTGCTGACTGGCGCTTGCCGCTACGCCGGTGCGGCAGTCATACAGATTGGCATCAAATCTTGGCTTCATGCTGCCTTTCACCGAGGTGAAGATAAAACTGAGGAACCCGTTGGCCTCGCTTTTGCGGTAGAAGGAGGTGGTGCCGTCCTGCTCCTGCTTAACGTTCATAAACTCCTTGCCGCGCGGTGAAATAAATTCACTGTTCATATCGCCCAGCCCGTAAAAACGATCGAAGTGGATGATAAAGCTTTCGCCGTTATCGGTGACGCGCAGCCGGTTTGGCTGGGTTTTCTGGTTGGTGATGTACTGATCGACAGCATCTTTACTGTAGGTGACCTGCACCTGGCAGGAGCGTTCTACCGACGCCTGGCCCGAACTCGCTACGGGCGCTGCACTCTGAGCAACGGGTGCGGCCTGTTGTTCGGGAGCGACCGCTGCCGGTGCAGCAGACTGAGGCTGGCTGCCGGAAACCGCCGCCGACTGTGCGCTGCCCCCGACGATCGCATTCAGGTCGTTCACGCGGTTCACATAGGCGTTTTGCAACTCGGTGAATGACGTGGACTTATTGCGAACCTCTTTTAACCACGCCAGCTGCGATTTTCTGATGGCGGCTTTATTGTCCGGGTTCTGCTTAATCGCCTGGCCGTATAAGCCGCTCACTTTATCGTCCAGCGCGGACAGCGCTGGGGTGGAACAGATGGTCTGTTCAACGTAGCCGCTGGCTTTATTACAGTCGAAGCCGGCAGCGAAAGACGCTGAACTAAAAATAACACTCGTAACGGCTAATGCAGCGAGACTCAATTTCTTATTCATGTAAAGTCCGATTAATATTGTTGTGCTGGCGAAGCGTTATTTTCCAACAGATTCACCATCTGATTTGTTGGAATACTTATTATTTATACTGCCTGGTTTAATGCTGCCTTGCCTTTGAGGATGTGATTTATATGTTTTAATTCTGTGGGTTACGTGAAGATTGCGCTGCTGGATTCTACCATCAGAACACGCCCGCGATTGTATAGTATGCCCGCGTTGCCCTGCCAGATAATTTTACTGAAACGGGTTCTGACCCGGCTGGCGGTCTCACTTCAATAATAAATAGACCTAACGGTAGTGACCGAAAACGTATCGGATGAAAAAGTTTTAATGATTCACCATCACGCAGATAAATAATCAATGCGGGTAGCTCATCCCTTAAGTGGAATATCAATTGATGCAGCAGTTTCTGATTTCGACCTGCGAGTGATTAATCCGACCAATCCTGGGCACTAAATTGTTAAACGATCAATCCGGAATGCTCATGTTCGCGCTGGGCTACGTCACCAGATCCGTTAGTCCCAGGTTTGGTTCCTGTACCGCCCATTCCCCTCCCCGGCATAATGACCCCGATCACAGAAATCACTTCTGCATTTTGTAATCGATTACTTTTGATCGTAGTTTGTAATCGATTACTTATTAATAACAGGATGAAAATTGATGAAAAATTTGATGGCAACGGTGGGCCTTTTGGCGGCTCTGGGCACGGCGTCGGGCTTTGTTTCAGCGGCGCAGGTGGATGATGAAATCGCGCTGCAAATGTATACGTTGCGCAATGTCGGCACGCCAGCCGAGCAGTTCGCGATGGCGCACAAGGCGGGCTTTAAGCACGTGGAGCTGGTCGGCACGCACGATCTGAATGCCGCACAGCTGAAGGCGCTGCTGGAGAAAAACCAGCTGACGGTCACCTCTTCACACGTCCAGCTGAAGGCGCTGGAGCAGGACTATCAGCAAACCGTGGCCTTTAACAAGGCGGTAGGCAACAGCACCATCGTGGTGCCGTGGATTGAACCGCAGGATCGCCCGGACAGCACCCAGGGCTGGATCGACTACGCGCAGCGGCTGGATAAACTGGGCGCGAAGCTGCACAAGGACGGCATCCAGCTGGGCTACCACAACCATAATTTTGAAATGAAGAAGTACGACGGCGTCACCGCGCTGGACATCATCTTTAAGCACTCGCAACCCGCCAACCTGAAGCTGGAAATGGATGCGGCGTGGGTATCACGCGGCGGTCAGGACCCCGCACGCATTCTGAAAGAGTATCCGGGCCGCGTGTTTGCTATTCACGCCAAGGATAATGCCTCGATCGGCATCCGCGATGACGAAATGAACTTTGCCCCGATGGGCGAAGGCCTGCTGGACTGGAAAACGATTTTACCCGCCGCGAAGGCCAGCGGCGTGAAGTGGTTTATCATCGAACACGATAAGCCGAAGGATGCCTGGAGCATCATCACCACCTCGCTGAAAAATCTGCGCGCCGCGCTGGAAAGCCTGCCGAAATAACCTCAGCAGAGCGGTACCGGAAAGAGTGCCGCTCGCCGTAGGAACCCGGAGCTGCATCACAGCCTCGATTTTTGGTAATCAGACGGCTCACGGGCTGATGCCTAACCCGTGAGCCCGCCCCGTCAGTCAGCGATGCGGATAACGACCTTGCCAAATGCACCGCGTGACAGGTGTTCGAAGGCCTTCACCGCATCCCGGAAGTCGTAGACCTGCTCAATCACCGGCTTGATGTTGTGCTCGGTGAGGAACGGATTCATGCGGTCAAACGATGAACGCGGCGCTACCGCGATACCCCGGATCGTGGTCTGGCGGAAAATCACCGGCATCAGGTCCAGCTGCGATGTCTGCCCGGTCAGAAAGCCGACCTGCGCGATGGTTCCGGCAACCTTCGTGGCGGCCACCGACTGGTTAATCCCGTCCCCCCCGGCGACGTCGATAGTGATATCAACCCCTTTACCGTCGGTCAGCGCCAGCACGGCGTTATGCCAGTCCGGCGTGGTTTTATAATTAATCCCTTCATCGGCACCCAGCTGTTTAATCCGATCCAGATTGGCATCACTGCTGGAGGTGGCGATAACGCGTGCGCCATACGCATGGGCTATCTGCGCCGCAAAGACGGAGACACCACCGGTTCCCTGTACCAGCACCGTCTGGCCCGGTTGCAGGTTGCCAATATCCATCAGCGAATACCATGCGGTCAGTGCGGCAATCGGCAGCGTTGAGGCTTCCTCATCGCTCATCGTGTCAGGGGCTTTCACCGCGCTGTCCTGATGAATAATCATATACTCGGCCAGGCCGCCCGGCAGCGGCATTCCAAGGCACCAGTCCGGCTCATCCGCTGCGGGTTCGCCGTCCAGCCAGCGCGAATAGAGGTGTGAGTTAACCCGTTCGCCGACGGTGAAGCGGCTTACGCCCTCACCGACTGCCACGACGGTTCCCGAGGCGTCGGACACCGGGATCAGCGGTTTAGGAACCCGGTGTGGTTCATAGAATCCGTCCACGATCGCCTTATCCCGGAAGTTGAGGGATACCGCCCCCACCTTCACCAGCAGTTCGCCCGGACCCGGCGCTGGGGTTTCCACCTCGGCGAGCTGTAAATTCTCAAGGCCAAAATCTTTCAGTAACCATGCTTTCATTTTTGCGTCTCCACGGTATGAGTTAAGTGGCGGCCATCATAAAAACTGCGTGCGGCGGGAAAAAGCCGTGGAAAAGCACTTCACTGTTATTGCAGGGGAAACAATCCGCCAGGGTATACTTCGCTGTATTGATACCCGGTGGGTGAACGATTTCAGTGGAGAAACGATGCGCGCTAACATGCTGGAACTGATGGCGATTTATGTTCAGGTGGTTGAACTGCGTAGCTTCACCCGTGCGGCAGATGCCCTGCAACTGCACCGTCCGGCGGTGAGTAAATCGGTACAGCAACTGGAAGACGATCTGGGGGTAAAGCTGCTGCATCGCACCACGCGCAGCCTGAGCATGACGGCAGAGGGTGAGGAAATTTATCAGCGTGCTAAAGGGCTGCTGACCGACGTCGGCGAGATGATGGCCTCGGTGTCGACGGATAAACCGCCGCGCGGCCGTCTGCGGATTGATGCGCCGCTGGCGCTGACCCACGCCATCCTCGTTCCCGCGCTGGACGAATTCCAGGCGCTGTACCCACAGATTGAAATCGTGCTGACGGCATCCGATCGCCTGACGGATTTTATTGCGGAAGGTATCGACTGCGTTATCCGGCTGGGCGAACTGAAAGACTCCAGTCTGGTCTCGCGCCACGTTGGCAGCGTAGCGATGGCGACCTGTGCCGCACCGTCGTATCTGGAAAAGTACGGAACACCGCAGACGCCCGACGATCTTGCCAGGCATAAAGCGGTAAATTTTTTCAGCGAGCACAGCCGCGAAATCATGGAGTGGAAGTTCACGGTCAACGGAGAAACGGTTTCACGACGCCCGGCCAGCAGCATGCTGGTTAACAATTCCGATGTGCTGCTGTCCTGCGGGCTGTCCGGCCTGGGGATGCTGCACGCATTACGCGCCGCGCTGGAACCGCATATTCAGGCCGGAAGGCTGACCGAGGTGCTGGCGGAGTACTCCACCGTTGCCAAGCCCGTCTCGGTTCTTTATCCCGATCGCCGCTATTTATCCCCGAAGGTTCGCGTCTTTATCGACTGGTTTAGCGCGATGTTCGCCCGCCAGCACCCGCGTTAACCGCGCACTCTTTTCACTCACTCCCGCGTTATTTTTACGATATGATTGCCGCTGGTCGTTAAGAACGATAACTATTTTCATTCAAACATTCCGTCTCTTTATCATCCCCGCAGAATATGCGGTTGTTGGGAAGCCACTTTGTCAGCGTTTGAGCGTTACTACACCGAACTGTTCCGTTTCCTGAGTGGCAAACTGCGGGACAAACACCTCGCGGAAGAGCTGACCCAGGAGACATTCAGCCGTGCGCTGGCCTCTCCGGAACAGGTTTCCTCGCACCGCGGCCTGCTTTACCATATCGCCAGAAACCTGCTGGTCGATCGCTATCGTCTGCATAAACAACATGAAGATGCACCGGATGTGGACGCTGACGAACTGCCGGCGCCGGGTCACGAGCAGCCCGACAGCCAGCTGGAGAACCAGCAGTACATCGACCATATCGTTGCCGCCATTGAACAACTGCCACCGCGCTGCCGCGAGGCGTTTATCCGCCATCGCATTGATGGCCAGTCGCAGAGTGAAGTCGCTGCCAGCATGGGTATTTCAATCAATATGGTGGAAAAACACATTATCCGCGCCATGCTGGCCTGCCGCGCCAGCCGTGAGAGCTGGCGGGATGAAGCAACAGGGAAGCCACAATGACGACGCAAGATAAGCAGGCAGTTGCCGAACAGGCGATCCGCTGGCTGCTTCGCCAGCAGGAGGGCATGACCCGGGCCGAGCAGGACGCCTTTCAGCACTGGCTGCAAACCCCGGCACACCGGGCGGAGTATCAGGACCTGTCCGGCCTGTGGCAGCAAACGGCGGCCATCCCCGCCGACGCGGTTAATCATCTGCGCCCTGTGCCGGTTCGCCGCCGCGTCTGGCGGCCGCTGGCGTTCGGCTGCGCGCTACTGATGCTGGCGGCAGTGCTGTGGCTGCCGCTGCGCGGTGAATTCGCCGCCCCGATTTACACTGCCAGCTGGCAGACCGGTCGCGGCGAGATGCGCACCGTCGATCTGCCCGACGGCAGTAAAGTTTCGCTGGATGCCGGGACGCAGCTGACCGTGCGCTATTACCCCGGCCGCCGGGAAGTGGAGATGCCGCAGGGACAGGCCTTCTTCCAGGTGGCGCATAACCCGCAGCAGCCTTTTGCGGTGTTCAGCGGCCCGTCGCGGGTGACCGTGGTCGGCACCGAATTCAGCGTGCGCTACCTGCCGCACACCATGAGCGGCGACGGCACCGATGTGGCGGTCAGCTCCGGTGCCGTGCGCGTTGGCCCGCGCGGCCGCTGGCAGAACGGCTGGTGGCGGGCGATGCAGCATCTGCATCTGCCGCAGGCCAGTGCGCATCTGGCCGTGCTGCACGCTTCCGAACGTGCAACAGGTGATGCCGAGGGGCGACTGATCGCACGTACCACCCTGCCCGCCGACAGCATTGCCGCATGGCGCGATGACCGCATCGTGCTGGACAATACGCGCCTGGATATGGCGCTGGCGGAATTTGCCCGCTATGGCGACGTGTCGATCAAACCGGGATCGTCCGCCGTTGCCGCGCTGAGAGTAAGCGGAAGCTTTGATACCGACCGCGCCGGGAGCTTTGCGAAATCGCTGCCGCTGGTGCTGCCGGTGAAAATAAAAACCGATAAAAATCAGTTAACTATCGTTTCATCTGCTGCTGAACGAAAAAATAATTAAAAACGACGTCAGGATTTGTCTTCGCGCTGCGTCTTCAGAAGAGAATGATTATTATTCATCTTAAATCTGGGGATCATGAATGGCCGTTTTTTCTGCTTTACGCGCGTTTCGTACACAGCACCTCGCCGTAGTTATCGCCGCCGCGCTGCCGATGTCCGGCGCTTATGCGGCGGCAACCCTCGCCGTTTCGCTGCCTGCGCAGCCGCTGTCAACGTCACTGAACCAGCTGGCCAGGCAGGCTGGCGTGCAGCTTATCGCCGCACCAGCCTCTCTTGACGGGAAAACCGCTCCGGCGGTATCGGGCCCGATGAGCCTTGAACAGGCGCTGGGACAGCTGCTGGCCGGCAGCGGGCTGGAGTGGAAACTGATCGGCGGGACCGTCTCCATTACCCCATCGGCCTCCGGCGACGGTACGCTGACCGTGACCGCCAGCGTCAGTAACGCTGCCGCTGTACCGCAGCAGACCCTGACTGCCACCAAAACCGATACCCCGCTGATTGAAGTGCCGCAGTCGGTTTCAGTGATCACCCGCGAGCAGCTGGATCGGCAGAACGTGCAGACCGTCACAGAGGCGCTGCGCTACGTGCCGGGCGTCAAAACGGAAACCTACGGCGTCGACCCCAAGGGTTACGACTGGATTTACATTCGCGGCTTTAACGCTCTGACCACCAATGACTATCGCGACGGCCTGCGCCAGCTGAACAACAGCTACAGCTATTTCCGCACCGAGCCGTACGCGCTGGAACGTATTGATATCGTCCGTGGCCCCTCTTCCACCCTGTTCGGACTGGGTGATGCGGGCGGGATCGTGAATCGCGTCAGCAAAATGCCGGACGCGCGCGGCGTGCATGAAGTGGAAGTACAGTTGGGTAATTTCAACCGTCGCCAGGCGCAGTTTGATATGAGCGACAAGCTGGACGAGGACGGCGAGTGGCTGTACCGCGTGGTCGGCCTGGCCCGCGACAGCGACACCCAGTTCCAGTATCGCGACGGGCCACACGTGGAAGACAACCGCGTGTATCTGGCGCCAACGGTGACCTGGATCCCCTCATCGGACACCAGCCTGACCCTGCGTGCTGACTATCTGCGCGACACGTCCGGCGGCACCATCGCCGTACTCACTACGCCGGGCGGTCGGGCCACCGATACCCTGCTGGGTGACTACAGCTACAACCGTTTCCGCCAGGAGCAGTACAGCGTCGGCTACGAATTCAGCCAGCAGTTGGGTGAAAACGTCAAGTTCCGCCAGAACCTGCGCTACGGGCAGACGGATACCATCCTGAATAACCTGCTGCCGGGCAGTCCTGACTTCACCACCAACACCATATCGCGCAACGCGATTCGTTTTGATGAGCACATGAAGGCCTTCAATGTCGATAACCAGCTGCAGATGGATTTCAATACCGCGTCCGTAGCGCATACGCTGCTGGCCGGCGTGGACTACAGCTGGCTGGACGGCAACGCCAAGCGTTTTGGTGCCGTTGCCCCGGCGTTGAGTATCACTAACCCGGTATACGGGCTGAATATTGCCGACCCGACCTATGCGCTCAACAATAACGATCAGACCACCGCACAGCTGGGCGTGTATGTACAGGATCAGATCCACCTGACGGACCAGTGGCTGTTAACGCTGGGCGGTCGCCATGACGACATCAGCATGCGCACGCAGAATAACCTGACCAGCAACACCTCGTGGATTGATAAAGATGCCTGGACCGGCCGCGCGGGGCTGACGTACCTGGTCGGCAACGGTCTGGCACCGTACATCAGCTACGCCGAGTCGTTTATACCCAACAGCGGCACCGACAGTCAGAACCGCACATTCGATCCGAGCAAGGCGCACCAGTATGAAGTGGGGGTAAAATACCAGCCGGACAGCAATCTGCTGATGACCCTGGCGGCGTTTGAAATCACCAAGTCCAACGTGCTGACCAATGAGCTGGTTAACGGCACGGCAACTGGCTATCAGGTGGCCTCCGGCGAAGTGCGTTCCCGCGGTGTCGAGTGGGAAACTCAGGCGAAGCTGACGGATAACCTTGATGCGCTGGCGTCTTACAGCTGGACCGATACCGAAATCACCAAAAGCAACAACGGTGACGAAGGCAAGCAGCAGGCTAACGTGCCGAAAAACATGGCCTCCGCGTGGCTCAACTACGGCTTCCATCAGGGGCTGTTTGACGGGCTGATGCTGAGCACCGGCGTGCGCTACGTCGGCAGCATGTACGGCGATAACGCCAACACCATCCAGGTGAAAAACTTCACCCTGGTGGATGCCGGTGCGAAATATCAGGTGAATAAAAATATCCAGGTTGGCGTGAACGTGCAGAACCTGTTCGACCGCCACTACGTGGGCACCTGCGATGGCGATACCAGCTGCTACCCGGGCCAGGAACGCACCTTTATTGGCTCGCTGAAACTGAACTTCTGATGCCGGAGTTCAGCCGCCGTCACTGTCTGAAAATGCTGATGATGCTGCCGCTGGCGGCGCGTGCGGGTCTGCCGACGGTGGACCCGCAGCGTATCGTGGCGATTAACTGGGCGGCGGCGGAAACGCTGCTCAGTATCGGCATCACGCCGCTGGCGATTTCCGATACCGGCTATTTTCGACGCCGCATCCCGCAGCCTGTGCTGCCTGCCGGCGTACAGGACATCGGGCCGTTCTGGGAACCGAATATGGAACTGCTCGATGCCCTGCGCCCTTCGCTGATTATCAGCGATATGCTTTCCGCACCGGTGATGGCAAAAATGGCGGCTATCGCGCAGCTGGAAACGGTATCGGGCTGGTATGCCTCGGGCGATCCGTGGCAGGCGCTGCACGACTGGACGCAGCAAACCGGGCGGCGGCTGGGCGCGGATGCTGCCGCCGCGCGCTGGCTACAGCGGGTGCAGGCCGAGATTAACGATCTGAGTCAGCGCCTCACGGCGCGTCAGCAGACGCGGGTGCTGGTGATGGTGCTGGATCAGGACGGTAAGCACGCCACAATCTACGGCAGCGGCAGCCTGGCGGATGCGATTATCCGCCAGCTTGGCCTGCGTAACGCCTGGCAAAAAGCGGTCAACGCCGCCCATATTGCACGCGTACGCATTGAGGAACTGGCGGATCTGCCCTGCGATCGGCTGTTCTATACCGAATTACCCACCGCGATGACGCGACTGATGCGCGCCAGGCAGCCCAACGGCCTGTGGCAGCAGTTACCGATAGTAAAAAGTGACCGCGTCACGCATCTGGAAAGTTTTTTCCCGTTCGGCGGACTCGCGACCGGGCTGGCGCTGGCCGGGGATATCACCCGGGCGCTGGAGGCGGAGCAATGAGATCGACGATCGCCGCCGTTATTCTGCTTCTCTGTTTCGCCGCCGCGCTGGCCTGCGTGGCGATGAACTATTTCGCGCTGGTGGCACGCTATCCGGCAACGCTTGCTGCCCTGTTACTGGACCAGAGCTTCCTGCCGCGCGTTGCGGTCAGCCTGCTGTGCGGCGCGGGCCTGGCGCTGGCCGGACTGCTGTTTCAGCAGGTGCTGCAAAACCCGCTGGCGGAACCGGGTACGCTCGGCGTGGCCGCCGGGGCAAATCTGGCGATGTCGGCCGCGCTGGTCTTCGCGCCCGGCCTGCTGGCGCTGGGCCTGCCCGTTCTTGCGCTGTGCGGCTCGGCGCTCGCCGTTTTACTGCTGATCAAGCTGACCTCCGGCCGCCGTTTTGCGCCGCTCAGCGTGATTCTGGTGGGGATGGTGCTGAGCCTGTACGGCAATTCACTCAATACCCTGCTGGTGCTGTTTAATCATGATTATCTGAGCGACCTGTTCAGCTGGCAGGCCGGTGCGTTAACCCAGAGCGGCTGGCGCAGCGGCATCCTGCTGGCGATCGCGCTGTGCGCTGCCCTGCTTATCAGCCTGCTGCTGGTCAGGCCGCTGGCCGTGCTCAGCCTGTCGGAACAGCAGGCCAGCGGGCTGGGGATCTCGGTGGTGAAGGTGCGCATTGCGGCGCTGAGCGTGGCGGTGGCGATCAGCGCCATTATCACCAGCCAGGTGGGGATTATCGGTTTTATCGGCCTGGCCGCCCCGGCCATCGTCAGGGCCAGCGGCATCCGCCGTTTTCTGCATCAACTGATCGCCACGGTGCTGACCGGTGCGGTGATGCTGACGCTGGTCGATCAGCTGGCCCTGCGCTTTTCCCCCGCCGCCGGGGATATTCCGGCAGGGGCGATTACCGCGCTGCTAAGCGCGCCGCTGCTGCTGGTGCTGCTGTTACGGCAGCGGGTAACGGGTTCACCGACTGTGCAGCCTGCCGCCCCGACGGTCGCCGGTTTTAAAACCCGTCAGCTGGGCATTCTGCTGCTGCTGTTAGCGCTGGCGCTGCCCGCCTCGCTGTGGCTGAACCGCGAACCGCCGGGGGCGCTGAGCTCACATCTGCTGGCCTGGCGCTGGCCGAGAATGACCGGTGCGCTCTGTGCCGGCATGATGCTGGCCTGTGCGGGCGAACTGATCCAGCGGCTCACGGGCAATGTGATGGCCAGCCCGGAGCTGACCGGCATCAGCAGCGGTGCCGCGCTGGCGGTATTACTGACCGTGCTGTTCACGCCGCTGCCGATGACCTTTATGCTGCCCTCGGCAATCGTGGGCAGCCTGCTGGCGATGCTGTTGCTGTTCCTGTTTGGTGCGCGCAGCCGGTTTAATCCGCAGAAGGTGGTGCTGATCGGCCTGAGCCTGACCAGTCTGGCCGGGGCGCTGAATACGATCCTGATGCTGAGCGGCGATCCGCGTGCGCTGATGCTGCTGAACTGGAGCACCGGTTCTACCGCCGGGATTAATGCGGACATGGCCGTTGAAGCGCTGATCGCCGCCGCCGTGCTGTGCCCGCTGGCGCTGCTGATGCAGCGCTGGCTACAGCTGTTAGGGCTGGGGCAACTCACCGCACAGTCGCTGGGTATCCATTTACCGCGCACCAACCTGCTGGTGCTGTTGCTGATATCCCTGCTCACCGCCGCCGGGACGCTGCTGGTGGGGCCGTTAAGTTTTATCGGCCTGCTGGCTCCGCAGTGCGCCAGGTCGGTGGGTGCGCGGGCGCTGCGCCATCAGCTTTGCGCCGCTGCGCTGATTGGCGGAACGCTGATGGTGCTGGCCGACTGGCTGGGGCGCAATATTGCCTGGCCCTGGCCGGTTTCCGCCGGGCTGCTCACTGCGTTTATCGGCGCGCCCTGGTTTTTATGGCAGTTTTCCAGAAATACGAGCCGCTAGGCTTTTTTGAAATAGTGATCGGTGAGGATTTCCGCGCCGTCATCGATCGCTTTCAGAATCAGCTTCTCGCAGGTTTCAGCATCACCCGCCTCTAACGCTTCCAGCAAATGGTCGTAGTTGTGATGCCCCTGCGCCATCTCCGTTGACTGCGGGTAGAGATAGTTGAAGCACGGGCCAATCTGTACCCACAGCTGCTCGATGATCGCTTCCAGCGTTGGCATCTTCGCATAGCTGTAAAGCGTAAAACGAAATGCACGGTTGGCTTCCAGCGCCATCTCAACGTCACCGCTCAGCTTGGCCTGCATAAAGCGTGCACAAAGTTTTTTTAACGCCGTCAGCTGTTTTTTCGTCACGGCCGTCGCGGCAGACCTCACCGCTAAACCTTCAAGCTGCTTACGGATCAGCGTGATCTCCTGATAGCGTTGCAGCGTGATTTCCGGCACCAGAAACGCCGCCGCGGGCGTGGCGTCCAGCGCGCCCGCAGAAACCAGACGCAGCAGCGCTTCGCGCACCGGCGTGATGCTGGTACCCAGCTGTGCCGCCAGATCGCGGGTCACCAGCCTGGCACCCGGCTTGAGTTTCCCCACAATCAGCGCGCTGCGCAGCGTGGATTCCACCTGCGCGGTGAGACTCAGTCGCTGCGCTTTTTCCATCTCAATCATGCTTTTTAGTCCTTTCCCGGATATCGCAAATGGTTATTTAATTTTAATGTTTTATTGCTATTCAGCCTGACTATAGGATATATCATGTATTACAAAAACACAGCATTGTCCTCACAGTATTCACTCTTTTCACTACCTTGCCGATGGCAATTTGGGAAAACGTTATGAGACTACCTGCAGTGAAGTTTGCCACTACCGCATTGCTTATTGCTCTGCTGCCTGCCGGTGTGCAGGCGGCGGAGATCACCATTGGCCAGGCGGCGTCCGCCACGGCAATGGACCCCGGCTTTCTGAAAGAATCCGCTACCCTCGTGGATAATATTTTCGATACTCTGGTGCGCCGCGGTGACGATATGTCGCTACAGCCGGGCCTGGCTACCGAATGGAAAGCGGTGGACGCCACCACCTGGCTGTTTACCCTGCGCCCGGGCGTGAAGTTTACCGACGGCGAGCCGGTGAATGCCGAAGCGGTGAAATTCTCCATCGACCGCATCCTCGACCCGGCAAACCACGCGCCGACCATCTCCTACATCCGCACGATTAAATCCGTTGAGACGGTCGGCGACAATCAGGTTCGCATCACCACCAACGGCCCGGACCCGCTGCTGCCAACGCGGATGAGCCGCTATCCGGCCTATATCGTCCCGCCTGCCTACGTGAAAAAAGTGGGTGCCAGCGAGTTTGCCCGCAAGCCGGTTGGCAGCGGTGCCTACAAGCTGGAAAGCTTTATCCCGGATGAAAAAGTGGTGATGGTCGCCAATGACGCCTACTGGCGCGGCAAGCCGGCTATCGATCAGGTCACCTGGCGTCCAATCCCGGAAGCCACCGCGCGCCTGACCGCGCTGCTGACCGGCGAAGTTCAGCTGATTGAGAACGTGCCTGCCGACCTGGTTCCGGCGCTGAAAAACCGCCCGAACGTGCAGCTGGAGCAGGTGAAAGGCGGCGGCCTGACCATCTATTTGGGCCTGAAAGATGAGGAAAAACCGCTTAACGACGTGCGCGTTCGCCAGGCACTGTCACTGGCGCTGAACCGCCAGGCGTATACCCAGCAGCTGCTGCACGGATTTGGTACGCCGACCGGCACCACCGCCGGAGCCAATGACTTTGGCTATCTGCCGGTTCCGGCTACCGTGCAGGACGTGGCGAAAGCGAAGTCCCTGCTGGCGGAAGCGGGTTACCCGAACGGCTTCACTCTGCGCTTCCAGGCACCGCGCCGCTATATTGCCAGCGCCGATGTGGCGCAGGCCATCGTGCAGGATCTGGCGGTCATCGGCGTGAAAGCCCAGCTGGAAGTGCCGGAATGGTCGGTCTACACCCAGCAGGTCGCGGCGCAGAAACAGGCTCCGGTTTATATGCTGGCCTGGGGTTCAACCCAGACCCTGGATGCCGACGCCGCGCTGTTCCCGATCCTGCGCAGCGGCGAGCCGTACTCCACCGTGCATGATGCCGAACTGGACAAACTGCTGGACCAGAGCCGTCAGATTGTTGATCCCGTAGCGCGCAAAAAGGTGCTGGAGCAGATCCAGCAGCGCGTCGCCGAACAGCAGCCTCTGCTGCCGCTGTATCGGGAAGACACCCTTTACGCCCACAGCGATTCGCTGGTGTTTAAAGGCCGCGTGGATGCCCGTATCCCACTGTATGACCTGAGGCTGAAATGATCGCACCGACCGCCGTGCTGCGCCGTCGCCCGAGGCGACTGATCTATGGTGATGCCGTGATTGGCGCGACCCTGCTGATCGCGGTTATCGCCGCAGCACTGCTGTCGCCGTGGCTGCCCCTGCCCGATGCGTTAAGTAATAATCTGCTGGAAATCTTCCTGCCGCCGGGTAGCCCCGGCGCGCAGGGCACCCACTGGCTGGGCACCGACCAGCTGGGCCGCGATCTGCTGTCGCGCATACTCTCCGGTACGCGGCTGTCGCTGCTGGTGGTGGTACTGGCGGCGCTGATCGGCGCGGTCATCGGCACCACGCTGGGGATGATTGCGGGCTATCTTGGCGGCTGGGTGGATGCGCTGCTGATGCGCCTGATCGATATCCAGCTGGCCATTCCGTTTATCCTGCTCATTCTGCTGGTGATTGCTCTGATGGGGGCGTCGCTGACCAATATTATTGTGATTATGGGCTGCACCAGCTGGGCGATTTATGCCCGCGTGGCCCGTGCCAAAACGCTGGAAATCCGCGAACTGGAATATATACAGGCGGTGCGGGCGATGGACTTCTCTACCCTGCGCATCCTGTTCCGCCACATTCTGCCGAATCTGTTTACCCCGCTGATCGTCCTGCTGACGCTGGATATCCCACGCCTGATCGTGCTGGAAGCCTCGGTCGGTTTTCTCGGCATGGGTATTCAGCCGCCGACGCCGACGCTGGGCAATCTGATTGGCGAAGGGCGCTCTTATATGCTGCTGTCTCAGTGGCTGGTGCTCTATCCGGGGCTGGTGATTGCCGCCCTGGTAATCGGCTGCAATCTGCTGGGCGATGCCCTGCTGCGCCGCACGCATACGAGGCTGGATTAAGATGCTGAACCTGCTGCTCAACCGCGTCGGCCAGTCGCTGCTGGTGATGTTTGGCGTCTCGCTGCTGATTTTCTTCAGCCTGCATATTACCGGCGATCCCGCTGCGCTGATGATGCCGCCCGGCTCCAGCCAGCAGGAAATTGATACGTTTCGCCACAGCATGGGCTTCGATCGCCCGCTGCTGTGGCAGTACGGCCACTACCTTAACGGCGTGCTTCACGGTGATTTTGGTGAGTCGCTGCGCTACAGCCAGCCGGTGCTGGCGCTGATTGGCGAACGGCTTCCGGCCACCGCTCTGCTGGCGGTCAGCGCGCTGGCCTGGAGCTCCGTGCTCGGGCTGCTGCTGGGTATCGTCAGCGCCCTGCGCCCGCACAGCTGGCTGGATCTGCTGTGCCGTCTGGTGGCATTCAGCGGCCAGGCCATCCCGGTATTCTGGCTCGGCCTGTTGATGATCCTGCTGTTCAGCCTGCAATTACAGTGGCTGCCCTCCAGCGGCTACGGCACTTTTGCCGCGCTGGTGATGCCGGCGATCAGCCTCGGCGCGTTTTACATGAGTGCGGTTGCGCGCCTGTCGCGCGCCAGCCTGCTGGATGTGCTGCAAACGGACTATATTCGCACCGCCCGCGCCAAAGGGCTGAGCGCCTGGCGCATCGTTGTACGTCACGGCCTGCGCAATGCGCTGATCCCGGTGATTACCGTACAGGGGATGTATTTTGCCTCGCTGCTCGGCGGCGCGCTGGTGACGGAAATCATCTTCGCCTGGCCGGGTATTGGTCGCCTGGCGATTCAGGCGATCCAGAACCGCGACTTCCCGCTGGTGCAGGCCATCGTGCTGCTGGCTGCACTGGTGTTTGTGGTGATTAATCTGCTGATCGATCTGCTTTATCTGGCACTCAACCCGAGGATACGCCTGTGAGCCGCCTAGATGCCACGTTAGAACTGCTGAGTGAACTGACCCGCTGGCGCAGCGTAGCGGGTGAGAAGGACGCCCAGCGCGGACTGGCTGCCTGGCTGGAGCAGTGGATGGTCGAGCGGCTGGATGCAGCCGTGGTGCTGCCGGTGGCCGTACAGTCCCACGACACGCCGCCGCTGGTGCACGTGCGCATTGATAACGGCTTTGAGCGCACCGTGGTGCTCTACAACATGTATGACGTGATGCCCGCTGACGAGAGCGGCTGGGACGTCTCCCCGTTTGTTGGCGGTCTTTGCGACTGGCCTGAACTGGGCCGGGTATTTGTCGGGCGCGGTGCCGAAAACAATAAAGGTCCGGTGGCCGCCATGCTGATCCTGCTCTGCGAGCTTCAGCAGCAGCGGCTGGACTTCAATATTGAAATTCTGCTGGAAGGCGAAGAGGAAGTGGGCAGCGGCACCCTGCGCCGCTATCTGGCACAGCAGCCCTGCCCGATTGCACCTGCAGAGGCGGTGCTGTTTCCGTCGCTGTGCGAATACGGTGGTGGTGCACCGCGCATTTACCTCGGTTTTACCGGGCTGGCCACCGGTCGCCTGAGCGTCACCGGCGGCGAATGGGGCGGGCCGTCTTCCGCCATTCACGCCAGCAACGCCGGATGGATTGCCAGCCCCGCGTGGCAGTTGGTCAATGCACTGAACGCCATTTCTCCGGCCGCCGACAGAGGCGTGCTGGGCCGCCTGATGCCGGACGAAGAAGCCAACCTGCTACTGGCCGAACTGGCCAAATCGTTCAGCCTGGAAGATGAATTGCGTTTTCGCCGCAGCCAGCGGCTGATGATTGAAGGCGATACGCTCAGCTGCCTGCAAACGCTGCTCGGCAGCGCCGTGCTGACGCTGGCCGAACTGCACAGCAATCCGTCCGGCGGCCGTGGGGTGATCCCGTATCGTGCCAGCGCGGAGCTGGCGTTCCGCATCCCGCCGGGATTTGATCAGGACGCGATGATCGAACGCGCCCGCCAGCGTTTGACGCAGCCGGATCTGGCCGGGAGTGAACTTGAACTGTTCGACAGCTATCCCGGCATTCGCTTCGGCCGCAGTGCCAACGGCGTTGATGCGCTGATTGCCAGCTATCAGGCGCTGGACGCCACGCCGCAAATCTGGCCGTGGGCACCGGGCTGTGCGCCCGCCTACGCCTTTGCGGCGGTTGCCCCGGCCTTTCTGATCGGCGGGCTGGGCCACGGCGGTAACGCCCACGCCGTTAATGAGTTTGTCACGCTGGAAGGACTTGAACGCTTCCAGCAGTCGCTGAGCCTCTGGCTCACAGGATTCAATGATCCGGCCTTTGGCCGGGTCGCGCGCCACACCAGGGAAACACCAAAGACTATTAAAACAGGTAAAAAACCATGAAATCAGTTGAAGAGTTCGAACGCGTTCCGCTCGGCTTCTTCCCCACCCCGCTTGAGCCGCTACCCCGGCTCAGCGAGGCGCTGGGGATTACGCTGAGCATCAAACGCGATGACTACAGCGGCTTCGGCGGCGGGGGCAATAAGGTCCGCAAGCTGGAGTACCTGATGGCCGAAGCCCGCCGTTCCGGGGTTAATGTGGTGATCACCACCGGCGGGCATCAGTCTAACCATGCCCGTATGGTGGCCGCTGCCGCTCGTAAGTTCGGTATGCGTCCGGTGCTGGTGCTGCGCGGCAACCCGCCATCCAGCTGGCAGGGGAACCTGCTGCTGGACAAGCTGTTCGGGGCCGAAGTGCAGTTTCTTGACCCGGACGGCTACTTCACCCAGATCGAAGGGGCGATGCAGGCACACGCCGATAAGGCGGTTGCCAACGGCGAAACCCCGCTGATCATTCCGCTCGGTGGCGCGACGCCGCTGGGTGCGCTCGGCTATGTGCGTGCGGTGGAAGAGATCGCCGCGCAGCTTGAGCCAGGTGGCACCGCTGCCCCGGACTTTATCGTCGCGCCGACCGGTTCCGGCGGTACGCTGGCCGGGCTGCATGTCGGCACGCGACGCTACTGGCCCGACAGCCGTGTCGTGGGTATCAGCGTCAGCGCGAAAGCCGACTGGTTCCAGCCGCGCATTGCCGGGATGGCACAGGACTGCGCCGATCTTCTGCAGTGGCCGCAACAGTGGCAGCCGGAAGATATCTGGATTGAGGATGGCTTTGTCGGCCAGGCCTACGGCGTGCCGTCGGATGGCGGCATCGAGGCGATCTACAAACTCGCGCAGTCGGAAGGCGTGCTGTTAGATCCGGTATATACCGGCAAGGCGATGCACGGCCTGTTCTCGCTGGTTGAGCAGGGCAAGATCCCGCAGGGATCGCGCGTCACCTTTATTCACTGTGGTGGTTCTCCTGCGCTTTATCCGTTTGCCGACCGCCTGCTGGAGCAGTAATGGACGGCCTGCTGCGCGTCCTTAATGACGCTGACGTCGCCCGGCTGGGCGGCGCAGATGTGGCGCTGGCGCTGGAGGATGTCCGCGAGGTGGTGAAGCTGATGCGGCTCGGCGAGGCGCAGATGCCCGCTGAGAACGCCGTCGACCTCGCCACGCCGCTGGGCAAAGCCTATGCGCTGCCCGCCCGCGTCGGAGGCCGTTTCAATGCGGCCGGAGTGAAATGGACGGCGCACCGGCCCCTGCGCCCGGATGCCCTGCCCGCCGCGCTGGCCGTAACGCTGATTAACGATGCGCAGAACGGCGTGCCGCGCGGCCTGTTAGCCAGCGGCGCGTTAACCGCCGCGCGTACCGCCGCCGTTACCGCCGTAGCGCTACAGCACGCCGCACCGCAGCCGGTGAAGCGTGTGCTACTGCTCGGCAGCGGTATCCATGCGCAGGCCCATCTGCAGATGCTCAGGCAGCTGTTCCCGGGCCTGGCGCAGATTGGCGTCTGGAACCGCACCCCCGGAAAAATACTGCCCGCCGCCGATCTGACGCTGGAAAGCGATCTTCAGCAGGCGCTGGCACAGCCGTATGACGCGGTGATTACCTGCACCAGTGCGGACCAGCCGATGTTAACCGAGACCGCCGTCCGCCCGGGGCGAATTGTGATTCAGGTGGGCTACCACGAGGTCAGCTTTGACGCCATTCGCGTCAGCGATCGGGTGGTGGTAGATGCGTGGGGCGATTTTGCCGAACGCAGCGCCAAGAGCCTGTTCCAGATGTACCGCGCCGGGCTGTTTCAGCCGCAGGAGGTGGCCGCCGATCTGGCCGCGCTGCTGCTGGACGGCTGGCGCGCCGCAGCGGATGACAGCGTCTACTTCTCTTCATTTGGCCTCAACGTGTTTGATATCGCCCTTGCCGCCCGCGTGCTACAGGCTGCGGAACGTGACGGGGTCGGGCAACGGCAGCCGCTGTTTACGGGAGCACTTCAATGATTATCTCAGCTCAAGCGCTGCACCTGCGCCAGTCGCGCGGCGAGCACTTTCTGCTGATAGACGTGCGCGATGCCGCCGAATGGCAGCAGGCCACGCTGCCCGGCGCGCTACACTGTAACGTTTATGACTATTTTATTGCCGACAGCACCGAAGCGGGCCTGGCGGTGATGGCCGCTGAGGCCGCCAGCGCGCTCGAGCCGCTGCTGGCGAGCTATCCCGGCGCCACGCCGGTCTTTTTTGAGAATCAGGTCGGCATGCGTTCACCGCGCGGTGCCTGGTTTGCCTGGCTTCTCGGCCATGAGGATGCGCTGATCCTTGACGGCGGCATTGAGGCCTGGCGCGAAGCCGGGTTTGCCACCGCTGCCGGGCAGGGATTAAGCCGGACGATCGCGCATCAGCCCGCCGCAGAAGCCACGCGCTGGCAGCGGGATCTGGTCTGTACCCGTCAGCAGGTACAGGAGGCCGACGGCGTCGCGGTAATTAACGTTGATGCCCGTCGACCCAGCGAGTTCGACGGCAGTTTTGCCCACGACTGCTGCCCGCGCGCCGGGCGCATTCCGCATTCCGCACTGCTGTTCTGGGAGGATGTGGTGTCAGGTGGTCATTTCCTGAAGCCGGAGGAGATCCGCCAGCGTGCTCTGAATGCCGGACTGCGTGAAGAGGCAAAACTGCAGGTTTACTGCCATCGCGGTGCCCGTGCGGCAACGGTGCTGGCCGCACTGAAACGGGCGGGCTTTAGCAATGTTTCAGTGTACGTCGGCTCGTGGCACGAGTGGGCCGAACATCCTGAACTGCCGCTACTGCGCGGCAGCTGAGCGCTGTGCCAGCGCCTGATGGACATCGGGCGCTGCGGCCAGCAGTTGCAGGGTATACGGGTCCTGCGGCTGGCTGATAACCCGTTCGGTTGCCCCTTCTTCCACCACTTTACCGTGATACATCACCACAATACGGTCGCACAGCTGACGTACCGCGCTGAGATCGTGGCTGATAAACAATACGGATAAACCCAGCTTGTGGCGCAGTTCGTTAAACAGCGCCAGGATCTGGCCGCGCACCGATAAATCCAGCGCGGCGACCGCTTCATCGGCCACCAGCAGCTTCGGTTCCATCGCCAGCGCACGGGCAATGACGATACGCTGGCGCTGCCCGCCGGAGAACGCGCCCGGCAGTCGACCGGCATGCTGCTCCTGTAATCCCACCAGCGTTAACAGCTCTTTGACCCGGGCCTGCACGGCCGCTTCGCCTTTGCGCAGCTGCCAGACCCGCAGCGGTTCGGCAATCTGCTCGCCGACGGTGATTTTGGGATTCAGGCTGGAGTAAGGGTCCTGGAAGATGATCTGACAGTGGCGGCGCAGCACTTTGCGCTGCCGCCCGCGCAGCGCCTCGCCCTGGAAGCGGATCTCGCCGTTATCGGCATCAATCAGCCCAATCGCCGCGCTGCCCAGCGTGGTTTTGCCGGAGCCGGATTCGCCGATCACCCCGACAATTTCACCCTGCGCAATGCTGAGATCCAGCGGGTGCAGCACGGTCTGCCGCTTAGCGGGCCAGAACGGCAGCGGGCGCGGCAGCGGATAGCTTTTGCAGATGGCGTTCAGCTCAAGCAGCGGCTGCGTTTTGACGGCGGCCTGCGACGGCAGCTGCGCCACCGAGGCGTCTACTAGTTTGCGGGTATAGGGGTGAACCGGGCTGCCGAGCGTGGCGACCGTTTCCCCCTGCTCCACCAGTTGCCCCTGCTGCATCACGCACACGCGGTCGGCATAGCGGGCGACCACCGACAGATCGTGGGTGATAAGCAAAATACCCATGCCCATTTCCCGCTGCAGATCCTGCAACAGGCTGAGGATCTGCGCCTGAATGGTCACGTCCAGCGCGGTGGTCGGTTCATCGGCGATCAGCAACTGCGGCTGGCCGCTTATCGCACTGGCAATCATCACCCGCTGGCGCATACCGCCGGAAATCTGGTGGATGTACTGCCGCCCGCGCAGCGCGGGGTTGACGATGCCCACGCGATCCAACAGGGCAATCGCCTCCTGCTGTGCCTGCTTCCAGCTCATCTGGCGGTGACGCACCAGCACTTCGGCAATCTGCTCGCCGATGCGCAGCGTGGGATTCATGCTCGACATGGGTTCCTGAAATACCGTCGCTATGCGGCAGCCGCGCAGCGATTGCACGTTGCCGGATTCCAGCCGCTGGCCTGCAAAGGTCAGTTCGCCTGACGCCTTCTGCACGCCCGCAGGCAGCAGGTCCATCACCGCCAGCGACGTCAGCGTTTTACCAGAACCGGACTCCCCCACCAGCGCCAGGATCTCCCGCTGGTCGAGATGAAACGAGACGTTATCGACCAGCAAACGGCCTTCGGCAGTTTCCAGCGACAGATTTTCAACGGACAGCAGGCGGGAATGCGTCATCGGAACGGGCTCTCTTCGGGCTTAAAGAATACATGATATATTCTGTGTTATAGCGCCTCAAGAACAATAGGTTTTCATTCTGGCCCAAATGGAATAAGCCCCATGGGCCAGACGTTTTACTTTTAACCCGATTGATTCAGTTTTACCAGGCCAATGGTTTTCTCAATCACCATCAAAAGCAGGATGGCAATGACGATAAAAATCACCGAAATGGCGTTCACCGTAGGATCGAAAGTCTGGTCGACATAGTTAAAGACCTGCACCGGGACGGTAATCGTGCCGGGAGCGGTCATAAACAGGCTGACCGACACCTCGCCAAACGAGGTAACGGCGGCAAAGACCGCACCGGCTAAAATTCCCGGTTTAATCAGCGGCAGCGTCACCGTGCGGAAGGTATACCAGCGCCCGGCTCCCAGGCTCATCGCCACCGACTCAAGGCGTTTATCCATCGCCGCAAGGCTGACGCTGATGGTGCGCACCACGTAGGGCAACGCCACCACCGCATGGCCGATCGCCAGCCCGCTGAGCGTTCCGGCGATCCCGGCGGCGGTCAGCACGTACAGCAGCGCGATGCCCAGTACCACCTGCGGGATCATCAGCGGCGACAGAATAAATGCCTGTAGCGCCTCGCGGTAGCGGAAATTAAGCCGCGCCAGCGACCAGGCGGCAAAGGTGCCCAGCACCACCGTTAGCGGCGTGACAATCGCCAGCAGCAACAGGCTGACCCACAGTGACTCAGTCCAGGCCGGGTCCTGCAACAGTGCTTCAAACCAGCGCAGCGACAGCCCCTGCGGCGGAAACTGCGGGTAAGGCTCCGGGCTGAACGCCGACAGCACGATCACCACGACCGGCAGCGCCAGAAACAGGTAAACAATAATACCGGCAAGGGTGACGGCCAGGCGGCTCAGCCGCAGCGACAGACGGTGTAAGGCATCAGCCATGATTTTTTTTCTCCCAGCGTTTCAGGAAAATACCGGCCACGCCCGCCACCGCCAGCGTCATCACCAGCAGCGTCAACGACAGCGCCGCCGCCAGCGGCAGATTAGCAATCTGCATCGCCTGCTGATAAATCGCAATGGGCAGCAGCGGCTGCAGGCGTCCGCCAATCAGCAGCGGGGTAATATAGCTGCCTGCGGCCAGCGAGAAGACGATCATAAAACCGGTCAGCATTCCCGGCAGCGTCAGCGGCAGGATCACCCGGCGAAAGGTCATCCCCGGCGTGGCACCCAGGCTCATCGCCGCCAGACGTAGCGCGGGGGCAATCTCATTCAGCGAGGTGATCAGCGGCAGCACGGCGAACGGCAGCATGACCTGCACGTAGGCGATCACCACCGCATTCATATTCCACAGCAGGCTCAGCGGCTGCGGGATCAGCCCGGTAAACAGCAAAAAGCCGTTAATCAGGCCGTTCTGCGCCAGCAGCACAATCCACGCAAAGGTGCGGATCACCACGCTGGTCAGCAGCGGTGAAATCAGCACTACGTACAGCAGCGTGCGCCAGTGACGTTGACAGGCGTTGACCAGCAGCCAGGCGGCGGGCCAGGCAAGCAGCACCGTGATGGCCGCCGTCAGCAGCGATACCCACAGCGTAGTCCAGAGCGCGTGCAGGTACTGGGGATCGCGGAAGATCGTCACGTACTGTGCCAGGCTGAATCCCGGCAGCGGATTGAGCAGGCTGTCGACATCGGTCAGGCTCTGGTCGAAAAGCAGCAGCAGCGGCACCAGTAAAAACAGCAGCAGAAACAGCAGGCAGGGCATCAGCATCAGCCAGGGAAACAGGTTACGCGTGCGCATCATCACCCCGCACCTGCTGCGGCAGAACAATCACATCCCCGGCCTGCCAGTGCAGCCAGCAGCGGTCACCCGGCGCGGGCAGCCGGGCGAAGTGTGACTCGGCGGGCTGTACGCGGATTTCTCCTCCGCCCGGTAGATCGCACGCCAGCCGCAGCGTTGCGCCCGCAAAGCTGACCTCTCTGACCACGGCGGCACAGGCATTCACTCCGGCGATACCGGGTTCAGCGCTGTACTGCACGCGCTCGGGGCGAACCACCAGCAGATCCGCATTCACCGCCGTGGCCGCCCGCAGCCGCAGCGGCACGCCGTCGGCGACAAAGTGCTCGCGCGCGGCGTACTCTTCACCCTGTGTCGCGACGGGAAAGAGATTGGCCTGGCCGATAAACTCCGCCACAAAGCGATTGGCGGGCTGGCGATACAGCGCCGCCGGGGTGCCGACCTGCTGCAGCTCGCCGTGGCCTAGGATGCCGATGCGATCCGAGAGCGTCAGCGCTTCTTCCTGATCGTGGGTGACCAGGATAGTGGTGATACCGACGCGCTGCTGGATCGCCCGTAGCTCGTCCTGCATCTCTTTACGCAGCCGCGCATCCAGGTTGGACAGCGGTTCATCCAGCAGCAGCACCTGGGGTTCAATCGCCAGCGCGCGGGCAATCGCGACACGCTGCTGCTGCCCGCCGGAAAGCTGATGCGGCATACGCTGCGCCAGCCCTTCCAGCCGGACCAGCCGCAGCGCATCGGCCACGCGCTTCTCCTGCTCGCTGCGGGAAACCTTACGCACCTTCAGGCCAAACGCCACGTTGTCCCCCACGCTCAGATGCGGGAACAGCGCGTAGTTCTGAAACACCATACCGATATTGCGCTGGTAGGGCGGTAGCGCGGTCACCTCCCTGCCGCCCAGTAAAACCCGCCCCTGATTCGGGGCGAGAAAACCGGCGATGATGTTAAGCAGGGTGGTTTTACCGCAGCCGCTCGGCCCGAGCAGGGAGAAAAACTCCCCCTGCGCGATGGTCAGGCTGACGTCATTCAGCGCGCGGTGGTTGTCGAACTGCCGCGCCACGCCGTCGATGACGACAGAACTCACTGGTTACCGCCCAGCGCCTGGCTCCAGCGACGGGTCCAGTCGGCCAGCTGCGGGGTGGCCGTGCTGTAGTCGATCCAGATCAGCTTGCTGTAGGCCTCTTCACCCACCTTCACCTGGCTCTTGAGGCTGTCGCTGTACTGCACGTCTTTGTTGGTCATGCCGTACAGTGACTTATCCGAGAACGCTTTCTGCACCTCGGGGGCGGACATGGCATTCACCAGTTTGTAGGCGTTGGCGAGATTCGGTGCACCTTTCGGGATCACCCAGTTTGCCGCACCCACCACCGGACCGTCCGACGGATAGACAAAATCAATCTTCATCCCCTGCTGCTTCAGCGCAAAGACCCGGCCGTCCCAGTACGGCACCACCCACGCATCGCCGCGCTCCAGCAGCGTCTGAATCGCGCCCGGGCTGTCCGGGAACGCCACGGCATTGCCGCGCAGCTCCTGCAGTTTGCTGAATGCCTTGTCCACCGCCGCAGGCTGATTCAGCTCGCCGCCGAGCGCATGAACCAGACCGGCAAAGAACTGCAGCCCGGCCGCATAGGTCGGTGAGGAGATAGCAACGTGGCCTTTATATTCCGGGTTCCACAGATCCAGCCAGCTTTTCGGCGGGTTTTTCACCAGATCGGTGCGGTAGGCCAGGCCCAGCTGACCGAGGCTGAACGCGGCGGCATAGGTCTGATTATCGTAAACAAAACGCGACTGCACGGTTTTATACAGGTTGTTCAGGTTCGGGATATCTTTGGCATCCAGCGGCTGCAGCAGCCCCGCAGCCTGCGCGCGCTGGACGGTATCGGGCTGGAACACCACCACGTCATACGGCGCGCGGCGTCCCTTGGCGGCACGTAGTTTGGCAAACCATTCCGCGTCCGCGCCCGGCACGATGGTGAGCTTCAGGTGATTATCTTTAGCAAACTGCTCAAGGCCGGAGGCGCGGATGTTTTTTTCCCAGTCTCCGCCGTAAACGCCCACGACCACCGAATTGCTGGCCTCGGCCGCAACGGCGGCGTGGCCGATAAAGATGCCCACCAGCGCGGCGAGCAGACGTTTTTTATTATGAATATTAGGCATGGTTGTCTCCTGGTATTAAGGTCTCTGAAACGGCAAGCTGCTCGGCCAGCCTTTCCAGCGCGTCGGCGAATGCACGCCGCGCAGGGGTAGGATCGGCAGAAACAGAACGGGGGAAATTCTCCGGCAGGCTGCCCAGCGCGGCGGCAAAGACCGCCTGCTTATGGCGCTGCCGTTCGGCCGGGCTGAGCGGATACAGCAGCCGGTTCAGCCGGGTCAGTGCGGCACTGTCAAACACGCTCAGCCAGTTGGCCCGCGCGTCAGACGTTGCATTATCGGATTGGCGCGGCTGGCTGCGGGCGGCTGCCGTGGCGGCGTCATCAACGCCCTGTGCGCCGATCGCCACGCCGTAGTTCCGCAGCGCCTGTTCGGCGGTCAGCAACTGGTTATCCACATCCCGCTGCACCGCAAGGGGATCGCGCAGCCAGGGATCGCCCCAGCCGCCGCCGCCCGGGGTTTGCAGCAGCACTTCATCGCCACGGTTGACGATGAGCAGATCGATTTTGCCGAGTTTTTTCGCCTCGGGGCTGTCAGGATTGAAGGTCAGCGTGGTGGGCGCACCGGACTGACCGCCCTGCACGCCCCACGGCTGGAACAGCATACGCTCCAGGCCGCGCGCCAGCAGGGTGCTGTCGTCCTGTAAAATCCGTACACGGATCTGCTGGCCCATACCACCGCGCCACTGACCCGCGCCTGCGGAACCGGGCCGCAGCGCGTACTGGCGAATTTCGATTTGAGTTTCCGCCTCTACCATCTCGACCGGGTTGTTCGCCAGGTTGGAGATACTGTTATCGCGGCCATCGATGCCGTCGCGCCCTGCCCGCCCACCGCCGCCGCCGACCAGCGGCTCAATCACCTGCACATTCTGTTCCCGGCCGTGACGCGCCGACTCGGCAATCACCAGCGGGATAATGGTTCCGCCGCTGGCGGCAGGCATCACGTCGGGCAGCGGCTGGCCCAGCAGTCCGTTCAGCAAGTCGTTTACTCTTACCGCCGCCGCATGGCGCACGCCCACCGCGGCCGGATAGTGCGGATTGACCAGCGAGCCCGGTGGCGCATACAGCGTAACCGGAGCCAGCAGGCCCGCATTCAGCGGCACCGTTTTATCCAGCGTGCACACCAGCGCAAGTATCCGCAGCGTCAGCCACGCGTGGGGATCGCCGTGGCTGGGAATATTGATGGCGGCCGCCACCTGCGCGTCGCTGCCGGTAAAATCCAGGTGGACCTGGCCGTCAGTAAAGGTGGCGGTTATCGCCAGCCGTACCGGCAGGCCGCTGCCTGCGGCATCATCCAGATAGTCTTCAAACTGATAAACGCCGTCGGGAATGCGTTTCAGCACCTGTCGCGCACGCGCCGCCGAGTAAGCCTGCAAATCCTGCTGTGCCTGGCGCACCGCCGGAACACCGTGCTGTGAAGCAATCCGGCCCAGACGCTCGCGGCCCGCATTCAGCGCCGCCAGCATCGCCTGAATATCGCCGCTAATCGCCTCCGGGGTGCGGCTGTTGGCGGTGAGGATCGCCATCACATCGCGATTCAGCTCCCCGGCGCGCAGCAGCTTCACCGGTGGGATCTGCAATCCTTCCTGGTAGATATCGCTATTGGTGGGGGAGATGCTGCTCGGCACGCGCCCGCCAACGTCTGAGGCGTGCAGGAATGCCCAGCCCCACGCCACCAGCTCACCGTCAATAAACCACGGGGCCAGCAGCTGCAGGTCGGGAAGATGGGTGGCCAGCCCCCGTGAGCGCCACGGATCGTTGGTCAGGATCACATCGCCAGGAGCCACTTCACCGACGGCGGAAATCGCCGTCAGGGCATTCAGCCCGACGAAGCCGGACACCCCAATGCCTTTGGGATAGGCAAAAAAACGCCCCTGCAAATCCGCCACCGCGCAGCAGAAGTCGGCGGTTTCTTTCACGTACAGCGTGCGGCCGGTGCGTTGCAGAATATGGCACATCTCTTCCGTCAGCGCGGTGAGTTTCTGGTTAAGAATTTCAAGCGTAATCGCATCAAGCTTCATGCTGTGCCTCCCGGAATACGGACGATCAACAGATTGCCGTGGGCATCGGGACGCGCCGTCCAGCCCGGTAAAATCACCGTGGTCGTGTCATCCTGTTCGATGACTGCCGGGCCGTGAATCGTACTGTCGGTGCGCAGATTCTCACGCTGCCAGATCTCGGCCTCCGTCCAGCCGCCGGCAAGGAAAACCGGCCGACTCGCCGGGGCAACGTGGGCCGTTTGCGCATCGAACGGTTTGTCCTCAGGCTGCGGCAGCGCCGCATTCAGATACAGGCGCAGCGTCGTCAGCTCAACGGTGGCTTCCGGAGTAATAAAGCCGTAGCGCTGCTGGTGCAGCTGCTGGAATCTGGCCCTGAGCTGTTCCAGCGTAACGTCCTGCGGAGAACCGAGGCTCACGCTGAGCTCGTAGGCCTGCCCGACATAGCGCATATCCGCTTCCACGCCATAATCAACCCGGCTGCTGAGGCGGCTGGCCTGCTGAGTAAACCAGCCTTCGGCCAGCTGATGCAGTTCTTCAAGCGTGGCGGCGATTTTGCTCCAGCTGCCCGCCGTGAGCGTTATCCGCAGGCTGCGGACAAAATCTCGCCGGATATCTGCACCGATAGCGCCGTCGGCGCAGAACGTTCCAGGGCGCAGCGGCACCAGAATACGTTGCAGCCCGGCTTCGGCGGCGAAGAAGTTCGCGTGCGTCGGGCCTGCGCCGCCAAACGGGATCAGCGTCAGCTCATCGGAGGCAAGACCGCGCTGTGCCAGCGCCTTGTTCAGCTCGGTGGCCATCTGGGCCGTCGCCACCGCAATCGCACCGCGTGCAACTTCGGCGGCTTCCATCCCCAGCGTTTCGCCTGTTTGCTGAAGCGCGCGCGTGGCGGCTTCGCGGTCCAGTTCGATACTGCCCGCCAGGCGGTTTTCAGCAGACAGGATGCCGCTGACCAGGTAGCAGTCGGTCAGCGTCGGCTGCGTGCCGCCGCGCCGGTAGGCAACCGGTCCGGGATCGGCTCCGGCGCTTTCCGGCCCGACTTTCAGGATGCCGTATTCATCCACTTGCACGAGCGAGCCACCGCCTGCGCCGATGGCCGATACGCCGACCACCGGCAGGATCAGCGGCAGGCCGCCGATTTCGGTGCGGTTTACCCGCTCGATTTCCCCTTCTGCCGACAGCGAAATATCGCTGCTGGTGCCGCCCATATCGAAGGAAACGAAGCCGCGACCTGCGGCAAGCCGTGATGCGGCCGTGACCCCGGATGCCGGGCCGGAGAGCAGCGTATCCACCGGGCGCTGCTGAGCGGCATCCAGCGGCAGCACGCCGCCGTTAGAGGCGGTGATCAATAATGGAACCTGAATTCCCTGCCCGGTCAGTAATGTGTTAAGGCGGGTAAAGTAGCGCTGCATCAGCGGCTGGATATAGGCGTTAAGCCCGGCCACCAGCGTACGTTCATATTCGCGAATTTCCGGCCACAGCTGCGCTGAAGAGAGTACCGGCACAGTGCCGAGCCTGGCGGCCAGTTCTGCCGCCAGTTCCGCCTCCCGCGCCGGGTTGGCATAGCCATTGATGGTCACCAGCGCCACCGCGCTGACGTTTAACGCGGCCAGTTCTTCGGCAGCCTGTGCCAGCGCGGCCTCGGTGGGCCACTGCGTCACCTCACCCTCAGGGCTGAAACGCGCCGGGATCTCCACCACGCGACGGCGCGGTAAAAACGGTGCTTCGCGATCGGCGTGAAAATCGAACGAGGACGGCATACGGGCGCGGGCAATCTCCAGCACATCGCGAAAGCCCTCGGTGATCGCCAGGGCAATATCCGCCCCGCGACGCTGGATAATGGCATTCAGCCCCAGCGTGGTGCCGTGCAGTACCAGCGACAGCGCGCTGGCCGGTAAATGGCTTTTTTGCAGGATCGCCTGTAGCCCTTCACTGACGGCAAGGGCAGGATCGGCGGGCGTACTGGGTTGTTTATGGTAAAAACGCTGCTGGCGCTGCGGGTCAAATAGAACAAAGTCGGTAAAGGTTCCGCCGACGTCCACGCCGACGGTTGCGCCGGCTGCGGGGCTGTTATCCACCTTACTTCTCCTGCATTACAAGTCACTGAGATAATCGGTACGGTCTGTAACCCCTTAATCTCCCTTGATTTGCCGGATATCACGAATAACAAAAATGACTTAGCTTTGCCGAAAAACGCATGAAGTGGATTCTTCACTTAATGGCTACTGAGATGACATATCACTCACAATAGATTTAAGAGTCTTAATCTAAGCTTTTAGAGTGGGTTTATTGCTTTTAAAGGCGTTAAAACAACTCTTGTGATAGACTAGCGGTTAAAGTTATTCGTTGAAATAAAAGAGCTTAAAACACCCCTTGTCGGTGATTTTAACTATCAGGAGCGTTTATTATGTCTCTTAAACTCTATTCTGAATCGACACTGATTGCTCAGCTGGGGCAACGCCTGCGTGAGCATCGCTTACGCCGCAACCTGCTGCAAAAAGAGCTGGCCGAAAAGGCGGGGATTTCAGTCTCGGCGCTGAAAAAGCTGGAAAGCGACGGTAAAGTGACGCTGGAAAACTTTATGAAGGTGGTGTTTGCCCTGCGGCTGGAAAGAGAGATGACCGGCCTGTTCGAACTCCCGGCGATGAGCATCGCACAGGTCGAAGCGCTGAAAGCGCCCACCCGGCAGCGTGCGGCTAAACGCCGCGCGCTTTAACCCGGCGAGAAGACGAATGACGGTTCCGCCGCTGTGGGCAACGGCGGCTGACGCGCTTCCGCCCCGCTAACCGCCGACAGAAGCTGGCGGGTCCAGGCGTGCTGCGGCCGGTGCCAGACATCGGCCGCATCCCCTGCTTCAATGATTTCCCCCTGATTCATCACCATAATCCGGTCTGACATATAACGCACCACGGCCAGGTTGTGGGAGATAAACAGATAGCTCAGACCCAGTTCCTGCTTCATCTCCAGCAGCAGATTAAGGATCTGCGCCTGCACCGAGACATCCAGTGCGGAAACCGCCTCATCGCAGATCACCAGCCGGGGTTTAACAATCAGCGCACGGGCAATGCCAATACGCTGGCGCTGACCACCGGAGAACTCATGGGCGTAGCGATGCAGCGACTGCCTCGGCAGGCCCACCCGGTCCAGCATGGTATGAATGCGCTGTAATCGCTGTGATGCCGGAGCGGGATCGTGCAGATGCAGTACGGAATCCAGAATAGTGAAAATGGTTTGCCGTGGATTTAACGACGCGTACGGGTCCTGAAAAATCATCTGCACGCTGCTGCGCAGGTTTTTCAGCCCGGATTCCGGCAAAGGGGTAAGATCCTTGCCGTCCAGCAGAATCTTACCGCTGTCCGGGCGCAGCAGGCGCAAGATACTTCGCGACAGGGTTGATTTCCCGCAGCCCGATTCGCCGACCAGGCCCAGCGTTTCACCGGCGTGTAAATCAAAGCTGATGTCTTTCAGGGCGGGGATGCGCGTGCGGCCCCGGCTGTAGCTCACATTGAGCTGGTTGACCGACAGCAGCGGCTGCGTTTCCCGCTGGCTGGCCGCCTCAGGAAACGACAGCGTAGCGGGCTGATGGAGATGAAAGCGATCGGCACCGTCGTGGCGAATTTCGGTGAGCAGGCGCTGGCGATAGTGCAGATCGCGCTCGCCCGTCAGCGAGGCGGCCATCAGGCCACGGGTGTAGTCATGGCCCGGCTGGTGCAGTATCGCCTCGGCGGCCCCCTGCTCGACAATCCTGCCGTTGTGCATCACGGCGACGCTATCGGCCCAGCGGGAAACCAGCCCCAGGTCGTGGGTGATCATCAGTACGCTCAACGAAAGTTCCCGGCGCAGCCGGTCCAGCAGCGACATAATGCTGGCCTGCACCGTGACGTCGAGTGCGGTCGTCGGTTCATCGGCGATCAGCAGTCGGGGTTCACAGGCAACGGCCATCGCAATCATTACCCGCTGCCGCTGGCCGCCGGAAAGCTGATGCGGAAAATCATCCACCCGCCGGGCAGGATCGGGAATATTCACCAGCGCCAGCAGTTCGATGGCGCGGGCGCGGGCCTGTCTGTGCGACAGACGCTGATGAATCCGCAGGGTTTCTGCGATTTGTGCTCCGACGCTGTACACCGGATTCAGTGAGGTCATCGGCTCCTGGAAAATCATCGACAGCGCATCACCGCGCAGTTTTCGCAGGGCGGACGGCGGCAGTTTCACAACATCGCGTCCGGCAAATTCAATGCGCCCGCTGACCTTTGCCTGGTCTGACAGCAGCCCCATTATCGCCAGCGCGGTCGCGGATTTCCCGCTGCCGGATTCACCGACCAGCGCGAGCATTTCACCCTGTACCAGGCTGAAATTCACGTTGTTAACCGCGGCATGACTGCCGAAACGAATGTGCAGGTTTTCCACGGAGAGAAGCAGTTGCATTATTGGTCACTCAGTCTTGGATTAAAGGCGTCATTTAGCGCATCGCCCAGCAGATTCAGCCCCAGCAACGTTATCACCAGCGCAACGCCCGGCTCGGCGGTCAGATACCATGCGGTGCGGAGCATTTCCCTGCCGCTGCCGATCAGGAAACCCCAGCTCACGACGTTAGGATCGCCCAGGCCGAGGAAGGACAGTGCAGCCTCCATCAGTATGGCGGAAGCCACCATCACCGATGACGTCACCACGATTGCCGGGAGGGCATTGGGCAACATCTCGCGAAAGATGATGTGCGCAGAGGAAAAGCCCTGGCAGCGGGCGGCCAGCACAAAGTCAGACCCGCGCAGAGTACGGAATTCAGCCCGCACCAGTCGCGCGATGGTCGGCCAGGTGGTGGCACCAATACTGAGGGTGATTAAGGTTACTGTCGGCGTGGAGATCGCCAGAATGATAATCACCAGCAGAAAGGCGGGCATGGTCTGAAACAGCGTGGTGATACGCATCAGGAGATAGTCAACGCTGCCGCCGAAATAGCCGCTCAGGCTGCCGACCAGCGTACCGAGGAGCAGCCCGATCAGCGTGGCACCCAGCCCAATCAGCAGCGAGACGCGCGCGCCGTGAAAAATACCGGCGGCCAGATCGCGCCCCATCGCATCGGTTCCCAGCGGCCACGCCGGGTCGGTAAACGGCGCCAGCAGCGGTGAGGCGACCATATCCAGCGGATCGCCGGGGAACAGCCAGGGGGCGATAACGGCCATCGCGACGGTCAGCAGCAGGATAATTAACCCGGCGATGCCCGCCGGGTTGCGCAGAAACTGGCGCAGGGCGCGGCGGTTAACCGGGGAATGAACAGATACAACGGACACAGTGGCCATAGATCATCTCGCAATACGGGGGTCTAACCAGGCGTGGAGAAGATCCACAATAAAGTTGGCGAGTATCACCATCAGTGAGGAGAACAGCAGAATGCCCAGCAGGATATTAACGTCGCGCGCCATCACCGCATCCAGCGCGAGCCTGCCCAGCCCCGGCCAGGAAAACACCGTTTCCACCACCGCCGCGCCGCTGAGCAGCGTCGCGATATGCATACCGCTCACGGTGACCAGCGGAATTAACGCGCAGCGGAGGGTGTGAACCAGCGTGACGCGCAGCGGCGACAGCCCTTTGGCATGAGCGGTACGCACAAAATCCTGATGGGCGATTTCCAGCATCGCCGCGCGCGTCAGGCGGGCGTAAATCGCCAGGAAAAAACTCGCCAGCGACAGAACCGGTAACACCGCATGCTTCAGCCGATCGCTGATATAGGCCCAGCCGTGCAGATCGGCACCGATAGTCATATTGCCGTTGCTGGGCAGCCAGCCGAGGTGCACGGAAAACAGCACCAGCAGCATCAGCCCAATCCAGAATCCGGGCAGGGAATAAAGCAGCAGGCTGACGAGTGATAATACCCGGTCAGGCCAGCGCCCGACGAATAACGCCATCAGCACACCGAAAATCACGCCAATAATTAACGCAATGGCCTGCGCGGCCAGCATTAAAATAAGCGTGGCGGGAAGCCGTGAAAGAATCAACGTGCTGACCGGAGTATTAAAGCGGGGGGAAAATCCCAGATTACCCTGCAGGATGTGGCTGCCCCAGTTAAGAAACTGCTGCCAGCCGGGCAGGTTAAGACCGTACTGCTCACGCATCAGCGCCATGCTGGCGGCGCTGGCTCCGCCCGACTCCCCGGCCAGCACGTCAACGGCATCACCGGGAATGGTTTTGAGGATGATAAACATAATCAACAGAATACCAATAAACGTTGGCACGACCTGAAGCGCACTTTTAAACAGAAATATCAGCAGCCAATGGCGCTCTCGCTGCATAGCCAGCGTCCTTAAATCACAATCTGTGGAGAGGGTCGAAATTAACAGGCGATGTTTTTCTCACTTAATAATTTTTCCGGGAAACCTTTTCTGAAATAAGACGATTGAGGAGCCATGACCGCTTTTGCAAATAACGAATGAGTTAACCCGAAATACTCAGTAGCCATCGTTTACCTGATACCGGTTAATGACGCCCTCCACTTTTTATTATGTATAAAGGCGAAGGTATGTCAGAGAGAGGGGGTAACGGCCCCGTTAACCGGGTTGCTGTAGATGTTGGCGGGACATTTACCGATATCGTGATGCTGCACGGCAGTACGCAATTTTCCGCAAAAATTCTCACCAGTGCCGACGCACCGGAACGTGCGGTGATTACCGGCATCAGCGACGTGCTGGCTCAGGCGAAATTAGCCTTCAGCGATATCGATGCGTTGATTCTGGGGACGACATTAGCCACCAATGCGCTGATTGAACGCAAAGGCGCGCGTACGGCATTGATTACCACCGCCGGATTCCGCGACCTGGTCGAAATCGGCCAGGAAGATCGCTTTGCCCAGTATGACGTTTTTCTGCAAAAGCCCAGGCCGCTGGTTGAGCGTGAATGGCGCTTCACCGTAGAAGAGCGCATCGATGCCCAGGGACAGGTGCGCATTCCGCTTAACGAAGCGCAGGTTGTCGCGCTGGCGGCAGAGCTTCGGGCGCAGCAGTTCGAGAGCGTGGCGATTGGCTATCTGCAGAGCTTTATCAATCCGCAGCATGAGCAGCGCACCGCTGAGATCCTGCGCGATTTGATGCCCGGTGTGACCGTGTCACTTTCCAGCGAGGTCTGCCCTGAAATCCGTGAGTACGAGCGGCTGTCAACGGTTTCAGCCAATGCCTACGTGCAGCCGCTGGTCGCGGGCTATCTGCACCGCCTGCAACAGCAGCTGGCAACGCGCGGTCTGCGTGTTCCGCCCTATCTGATGACCTCCGGCGGTGGCATTACCACTCTGGAAAACGGTATTCGCGAACCGGTCCGTCTGGTGGAATCCGGCCCGGCGGGCGGTGCGATTCTGGCGAGTAATATCGCCAGCCAGCTCGGTCTGCAAAAGGTTCTGTCGTTCGATATGGGCGGTACTACGGCCAAAATTTGCTTTATCGATCGTTTCCAGCCGCAAATCTCCCGCAGCTTTGAGTTTGGCCGCGTGCATCGTCATCAGAAAGGCTCCGGCTTACCGATTCGCATTCCGGTGATCGACCTGGTGGAAATCGGTGCCGGAGGGGGATCGATTGCCCGCATCGATCATTTACAGCGCCTGCAGCTGGGGCCCGACAGCGCCGGTTCTGCCCCCGGCCCGGTCAGCTACAACCTCGGTGGCGAACTGGTCACGATTACCGATGCCAATGCGCAGCTGGGGCTGCTCGATCCGGCCAGTTTTGCCGGTGGCAAAGTCGAGCTGAACGTTGCTAAAGCCGCTGCGGCGCTGACACAGCAGATCGGCAAACCGCTGGGGCTGGGAACGGATGAAGCCGCACTGGCGGTCACTGAAATTATTGCCGAGAACATGGCTAACGCGGCGCGTGTTCACGCCACGGAATCCGGTAAGCAGGTGGACAGCTACACGCTGATTGCCTTTGGCGGTGCGGCACCGCTGCATGCCGCCCGACTGGCCGGCAAGCTGGGCATCGATCGCGTGGTGATCCCGCATGCCGCTGGCGTGGGGTCGGCGCTCGGTTTTCTGTGGGCACCGGCGTCCTATCAGGCCGTGCGCAGCTTTTATCAGCGACTGGATAACCCCGACTATCCTGCCGTCAATGCACTGCTGGAAACACTGAGCGAGCAGGCCCACCGCATCGTTCAGCAGGCCGATGAAACGGCGGAAGTCACGCTACAGCGCAGCGTTTATCTGCGCTATGCCGGTCAGGGACATGAGGTGGCGATACCGCTTGAGGGGCAGCACGTTGATGAGCAGGAGCTGACCGCACTGCATGAACGCTTTACCCGGACCTATCGCCAGCTCTACGGCCGCAGCCTCGATCACGTGGCGGTGGAAGCCATCAGCTGGACGGTCACTGCCACCACGGCCGCGCCGGAAATTGCCTTCCCTGCTCCCGGCGATCCGACCGTGCCGACTGCCGGTGCGGCCGAACGCACGATCTACTCCCTTCAACAGCAGCAGCGGATTCAGGTGCCGGTCGTGACCCGTGCCGATATTGCGCACGCGGGGCAGCGCCCCGGTCCACTGGTCGTGGTCGATCCCGAAACCACCACGCTGGTGGATGAACGCTTTACGGTCAGCAGCACCCGCGAAGGCCATCTGCTGTTGGAACGTCAACCCCTGTCAGGAGCGGCACAATGAGCCAACAGGTTATTCAGTCTCAGGTGATCTGGAATCGTTTGATTTCGGTGGTAGAAGAGCAGGCGCAGGCGCTGATCCGCACCGCATTCGGTACTGCCACGCGCGAAGCGGGCGATCTGTCCGCCGGGGTATTTTTACCTGACGGGCGCATGATCGCTCAGGCGGTTACCGGCACGCCGGGGCACGTCAACTCGATGGCGGAGTCGGTTAAGCATTTCCTGCGTGAATTCCCGCTGGATACCCTACAGCCTGGGGATGTGCTGCTGACCAACGACCCCTGGAAAGGCACCGGACACCTGTACGATATCACCATGGTTACGCCGGTATTTCATCACCAGCGCCCGGTGGCGCTGTTTGCCTCTACGCTGCACGTGATTGATATCGGCGGGTTAGGCCCGGGACCGGACGGTCAGCAGATCTGGCATGAGGGATTGTTCCTGCCGATCCTCAAATTTATCCATGCCGGACGGCTCGACCAGACCGTGCTGAATATCGTGAAGGCCAACGTTCGGGAACCGGCGCAGGTGGAGGGCGATTTTCTGGCGCTGGTGGCCTGTAACGATGTGGGTGCCCGCCGTCTGCTGACGCTGCTGGACGAGTTTGCCCTGACCGATCTGCTGGAGGTGGGCGAGTATATTTTGACGCGCTCCGAGCAGGCGATGCTGGAAGCGGTCAGAAGCTGGCCTGCCGGCAGCTGGGAAAGTGAACTGTGGGTTGACGGCTACGACCAGCCGCTGCGGCTACAGGCGAAACTGACCCTCGGCCACGACGGCATTCACGTTGATTTTGCCGGCAGTGCGGGCTTCGTTGCTAAAGGGATTAACGTCGTCAAGGCCTATACCGACGCCTATACCTCCTTCGGCATTCGATGCCTGATCGGGGCCGATATTCCCAATAATGCCGGTTCTCTCGGTGTGATTAAAATTGATGCGCCGGAGGGGTCGATACTCAATGCGCCTTATCCGGCGGCGGTCACCTCCCGCCATATTATTGGCCAGATGCTGCCCGACGTGGTGTTCAACTGCCTGCGGCAGGCACGCCCCGGAGAAGTCCCGGCCGAGGGGGCATCCTGCCTGTGGAATATTCAGCTTTCCGGCGGCCATATTTTGCCGGAATACGATGCCGTTAATACCCTGACGCAGCCTCGTTTTTCCATCACCAGTTTTTCAACCGGCGGCACCGGCGCGCGTCCCCGGCTTGACGGGCTGTCCACCACGTCCTTCCCCAGCGGGGTACGTAACGTGTCGCTGGAAATCCTGGAGTCGATCAGCCCGGTGGTGTTCTGGCGCAAAGAATACCGTCAGGATTCCGGCGGTGCGGGCCAGCAGCGCGGTGGGCTGGGCCAGGTGATCGAACTGTCACACGGCCAGGATCTGCCAATGGAGCTGGGTGCTGCCTGGGATCGCATCCACTTCCCTGCACAGGGGGCCGAGGGCGGTCTGGCCGGTGCGCCGGGCCGGGTGACGCTCTCCACCGGCGAGACGCTGTCCGGTAAAGGCAGGCAGATTGTGCCGCCGGGCAGCCATCTGATTGTGGAAACGCCAGGCGGCGGCGGGCTGGGCAATCCCCGCGAACGCCCTGCCGCCAGCGTTTCCCGCGACCTCACCCACCAGCTTATCAGCCCCCAGGCCGCTGCGACATCGTACGGCCATTCGGCTCAATCAACGAATAAAACGGAGTAAAACATGCTTGAGACATTTCGCCGCTCGCTGCTGGCACTGGCACTGGGTGCCAGCCTGATTGGCGGTGGCGCACAGGCCGCCGAGCCGCAAAAGGGCGGTACGTTAAATCTGGTTCTGAACTATGAGCCGCCCGCGTTGATTGCGCTGACCACGGTTGCCACGCCTGCGCTCAGCGTCAGCGCCAAGGTTACCGAAGGGCTGCTGAGCTATGATTATGAGCTCAATCCTCAACCCCAGCTGGCAACGAGCTGGGAGGTCAGCCCGGACGGCACGCGATACACCTTCCATCTGCGCCCTGGCGTGAAGTGGCACGACGGGCAGGATTTCACCTCTGCCGATGTGGCGTTTTCCATTGAGCTGCTGAAAAAGGTGCATCCGCGTGCCTCCAGTACCTTCGCCAACGTCACGAAAGTGGAAACGCCCGACCCGCTGACGGCGGTGCTGGTGCTGTCGAAACCCGCCCCCTATCTGATTAAAGCGTTTGCCGCCGCCGAGTCACCGATTGTGCCCAAACACATTTACGACGGTACTGACGCACTGACCAATCCGCACAACAACGCACCGATTGGCACCGGTCCGTATGTCTTCGACAAGTGGGTGCGGGGCAGCTACATCCTCTATAAGCGGAATCCTCACTACTGGGATAACAATCGCCCGTACCTGGATCAGCTGGTGGTGAAGTTTATTCCCGATGCGGCAGCGCGCTCGGTGGCGTTTGAAACCGGCGATGCGGATCTGGGCTATCGTACCCCGGTGGCGCTTAATGATGTGGCGCGGCTGAAAACGCTGCCGCAGCTGGGCTTTGAAACCAAGGGCAACAGCTACTCCTACAACGTCAGTTCGTTACAGTTCAACCTCGACGATCCGCATTTCAAAGATTTGCGGGTGCGGCAGGCCGTTGCCCATGCCATTAACCGGAATGTGATTTTGCAGGTGGCCTACTTTGGTCTGGGTCAGGTGACAGCGTCACCGATTGCGCCGGGGATTAAGGCCTATCACGACCCGTCTCCGTCTCCTTATGACTTTGATATCAAGAAAGCCAATGCGTTGCTGGATCAGGCGGGCTTTGCCAAAGGCAGCGACGGTACGCGGTTTAGCGTGACGCTGGATTACAATCCAATCTCAGAGGATCTGCGCAAAACGGCGGAATACACCCGCTCGGCGCTGGCGAAAATCGGTATTAAAGTCACGCTGCGCGCTCAGGATCTCTCCAGCTTTGTGCGCCGCATCTATACCGACAGGGACTTCTCTTTCACCATAAACGGGCACAGCAATCTGTACGACCCGACGGTGGGCGTGCAGCGCGTGTACTGGTCGAAAAACTTCCGCAAGGGCGTGCCGTTCTCTAATGCATCGGATTATCACAACCCGGAAGTTGACCGTCTGCTGGAAGCCGCTCAGGTTGAAAACGATCCGCAGAAGCGCGTTGAGGAGTTTAAAGCCTTCCAGAAAATCGTTGAACAGGAACTGCCCGATATCAATCTGATATCACCGCAGTTTATTACTATCTACAACCGCAAGGTTCACGATCATTCGGTGACCGCCGACGGCGTGGAGGGGAATCTTTCGCAGGTCTGGCTGGAGAAGCAGTAAGAGATGAGGGAAGCCGTCGCTGACGGCTTCCCTCACGCGATGTCAGGATCAGAAGCGATACTGCAGACCCGCGGTCACGGTGTAGTTTTTGTTAGCAATACCGGCCGCATCACCGCCGATTGAGCCAGACTCACCGGTGCTGTTGTCGATAATCTGCGTGCCGCCCTTACCTTCTTCGTATTTGCTGTAGCTGAATTCAGCGAAAACTTTGGCGTTTGGCGTCACGTAGTAACCGGCATCAACGGACACGCCGTAATAGCGAGAGCCGGACGTCTTCTCACGGAAAGTCAGTTCGCGAACGTAGTGTTCGTCGTTATCGTGCGCGCGGACCCAGTCACTGAATTTGAACTGAGTATTGAATTCAAAGTCATTGAAGCGGTACTGACCTACCAGACCGATATACGGCAGGGTGAAGCGCTGGCTGTAGCCAATGCCGACCTGATCATTCGGGAAGTTACCCACGGTACTGCCGTTATCGTAGTTGTAAGACCCACCGGTCGCCGTCCAGCTAAAGCGCGTTTCCTGATAACCGGCCACGATCCCGGCTTTGTAGTCCTCGCCACGCAGCAGCCAGCCCTTCACGTTCAGGTCATACTCGTTGGCGTAGTTGACGTCGGTGCTCGGGTGAGACGAATGGTCGGTCCAGCCTGACTGATTGCTGTTGTCCCAGTCGTAATCATCCATATGACCGGAACCGGATGCCAGCGATGTCCAGCCGCGCGCGTTCAGCGTCAGGAATGAGTAGGCATCCCAGGAGAAATCCGCTTTCAGGATCGCCACATTTTTGATTTTCCAGTCCAGCTGGCTGAGTTTACGGCCGGTCGTTTCGTCATAAACCAGCTCGGTTGATTTGCCGCTCAGCAGGCCCACGGAGGTGGCAACGCTGAGGCTGTCAGAGGATAAATTCGGTATATATTGTGAAGACTCAGCGGAAGCCGTTCCGGAAATCCCAGCCATCACCATCATGCAGATAATACTTTTTTTCATTATATTTCCTGTGGGTAATTATATTAATCCTTAAACTGCGCGCGCAGATTAAAACATGACAAATTGTAAAGCAAGTGTAAGGATTCTATTAAGATGAAATCGGAATCATGCGGGTGATATGGTGATGGGATGATTCGTAGTAGATTTTAAAAATCCACCGCCTTATTTCGCGTAATGAAATTTGTCACTGGGTTTATTTTTCCAATGAATAACTTTCATGTTGTGTTAAAAATAGCCTGATGTCAGGATGTGTCGCTACATTTGATAATCATCAGACACCGATATCTTAATAAGCAGAACGGTGGACATCCTCAATCTGAACGCGTCAGGCAGAGCCAGGACGTGACACGACTGAGGATCATGGAAACGCAACTTAGCGTGCGTTATGACAGGTTTATGGAGAGGTAACTAGATGAAATACAGTGTTTTTATCGCCGCAGCGATGCTGTCCCAGCCCGTCCTTGCCGAAACGGATTACGATAAAGCGGTCAGTGCCTATATTGAATATAACTGCGATTACAATGCCAAATCGTTAATCAAAGAAGAGGCAAAAATCCCCTATAACGACCTGATTGAAGCCTGCAAGAAAGGTGCAGCGGATATTAAAAAGTTTATTACCGACTGGCCCGACTTTGGCACCAATGAAGGTATTATGGCATTCCAGGATACCGTGGCACCCTATGCGAAAGAAGCCAGCGCTGAGGGCGCGTATAAAAACCAGATTTACCAGTATGGCGTGGGCTCGTGGGGGATTGGTTATATTCAAAGCCCGGCAGCAAAAGCCAATACGGTAAAACAGTGGAAGCAGGGAAAGTTTAAGGTGAAATAACCGCCGGGCGATCCGCCGATGGATTGTCTTCGGATGACAATTCGTCCGATTCAGAAAGCCGCCTGCGTTAACAGGCGGCAATGTCATCAGAAAAGTACCGAATAATTCAGGCCAAAGGTGCGGCCACGGCCCTTATAGGTATACAGCCCAGCAGCGCCGTAGGTCGGGCTGTAGAGCCCCGGCGCACGCTGCCCCCATGCGGTGGTGTAATCCTCGTCCAGCAGGTTTTCCACGCTGAAGCTCAGCTTGCCGACCGGCAGCGCGTAGCTTCCCAGCAGATCCACCGTGTTGTAGCCATCAATTTTCTTACCGGCCTCATCGGACAGTGAGAAGGTCTGGGTGCTTTGCAGGCGCAGCGTCCAGTCTCCCGGTGCCCAGCCGATCCAGGCGCTGACTTTCGACGGGCTGGCGCTGTCTACGGTCAGCTTCTTCCACTGGCCGTCAACGCGGGTTTCAGATTTGATGGCGTTAAAGTTGGCACCGGTACTCCATTCACCGTCGTCAAAGAAGTAGTCCACCTGCCCTTCCACACCGTAAATCCGACGCTTATCGTCATCAATATTAATAGTCATATCGGATTTATTGATGCTGATGGTTTTATCCGACAGCGAATAATAACCGGCGATTTGCGTACGCAGGTTATCGCCGATAAAGCGCCAGCCCAGCTCGTAAGAATCGACCTTGATACCATCGAGTTTGGAATTATTCACGTTGACGCTGTTAAGCAGGTTGTAGTGGCCGTTGTTCAGTTGATAGGTGCCGGAACCGTAATACTTTGCCAGGTCCGGTAGCTCAAAGCCCTGCGAGAAGTTAAACCACAGCTGCTGGCGTTCCGTCAGGTGGCCGAGGATGCCCGCGTTGAATAACAGATTGTTGTAATCGGTTTTGCCGCCCGGCACGGCATCGGCGGAGGTCGCTTTGCCGCTGGCGATAGCCTGCTGCTGCGCGTAACCGACGAAATCTTCAACCTTGTTTTCGGTGTACTGGTAGCGCACGCCGCCGCTCAGGGTTATCGCGGCAATGTCGTAACTGCTTTGCAGGAACGGGGCCAGATTGGTAATGCTGTAGCCCGGATAGCGCCCGACGTTGTAAGCATTGTCCAGCTTCATGCCGCCGCTGGCAGCCGCCTGAGCAAGGTCAAAGAACTGCTGGTTGGCATTGAAAGATTCATGCTCGGCATCGACACCCCAGGTCAGGGTCAGATCGTCCAGCGGCTTACTGTTGATGGTCAGCTTGCCGCCGTAGAAATCGGTCTTCTGCTGTGAGGCACCAATCGAAGTGACTTTACCGGCGGACAGCGTCGGGAAGGGATAGAAACTCAGGCTTTCATCGCGATAGTAAATCTGCGCTACCAGATCCTGACCCCAGAAATCGGTATTGGCGTACTGCAGATTAATCAGGTGGCGTTCGGTGCCCGGCAGCCGGTCGGAATCCAGATTGCCCTGGTTATAGGCGTTGCCGCTGCCGGTGACCGCCGAGAAGTTTTCGCCGAGGTACAGGCCGTGCTTACCGTCGGACTGGCTTTTGTAATACTGTGTGGTCAGCTGCAGCTGTTGGGTCTCGTCGATATTGATCGTGCCGGTGCCCATCAGATCCAGGCGGTCTGAATATTGCAGGCCGGTCTGGGTGTTATCGATGATCACTTCGTTGCCTTTGCCGTCATACCAGCCGCCGTAGCGCTGATACGCTACCGATACCCGGCCTGAGGCTTTTTCATCACCGCCGCTGACCGCAGCGGCAATGTTCTCGTCGCGATCGTTATGGCTGTTAAAGCCGCTTTTCAGCCCGGTCTGAAACTCGACCTGGGTACCCGCCTGGCCTTTTTTGGTGACGATGTTGATCAGGCCGCCGGTGCTGCCGCCGCCATAAAGCGAGGTGGCCCCGGAAATCACTTCGATGCGCTCGATATTAAACGGATCGATGGAGTCCAGCTGGCGGCTGTCGCTGCGCGAGGAGTTCAGGCGCACGCCATCCACCATCACCATCATCGAACGGCCGCGCATATTCATGCCGTAGTTGGTGCGCCCCTGGCTGCTGACATCCATACCGGGGATCAGCTGCGCCAGCACTTCTTTCAGCTCTTTCCCGCCCTGCACCTGCTGCTCGATTTCACCCTGCTCTATTACCCAGGTGGTTTGCGCCATATCGGTCACGCTGTGGTTAGCGCGGCTGGCGGCCACCACCAGCGTGTCGTCTTTCTGCCCCTCCGCCCAGCTCCCGGTGGAACACATCATCAGTAAACAAGGATTTAAAGCCCAAAGGTAACGGTACTTCATGGTAATCAAATTCCCTTATAAGGAGAAAAATGCGGCTGTCAGCGTCCTCCAGCCGATAAAAATCATATCTGCCAGCGATAATGATAATTCTTATTATATTAATAACTGTTAACATGTAAACACTATTTGTAACATCAGTGCGGCAATCTATCAGTATGAAAATTCTCGGGAAAAAGAATGGCGTTGATGATAAAACTCAGAGGAGGGTGAAATAAAAACGTTATTCAACGATTCTGGTCAGAGGTTTAAATAAATTTGGTTAATTCAAATTTCGTCTTAAATTAATACCTGATTTTGTTTTAAAGCCAGAATCTTAGGGCTAGTTATTAAGACTGTCTGCGTTATTATCAATAATTCCCACCCCGCAAAATAAATGATATTCATTAGTGTTTTATGCTAAAGCCATGATAAAGTTGTTGTTAAAATCGTCTGAATTTCCACTGGTGTAGAATTATGCAACATGAGATAGATCAGTACATATCAGTCATTCTTAATGAATGGATTCCTTTAAGAAAGAGCCTACGCGAAGATACCGTGGCGTTATTATCTCAGATAGCTGAATGCGAGTCGGAAAAGCTGACCAGTAAATTCTACGACAGCATGCTGAAAGACCCTGATACCGCCTCGCATCTTTCTTATGAACTGGTTCAGGTGCAGCTGAGTCGCTCGCTGATCAAATGGCTAAAAGCCGTACTTTGCGTGAAGACCGATGAGCTGGAACCGCTGGCCAAACAGCAGTACCACATTGGCGGAGTCCATGCACGAATCGGCATTCCCATCCAGTTTGTTCAGCGCGGCTCCCGCCAGATTAAATACGGCATCTACCAGTATCTGAAAGAGTATGACGCCGATCGTGCGGTCATTTTTGAAGTGAAGCATTACTCATCAATGGCTATTGATATGGCGATAGAACTCATGAGTCATGCTTATGCGATGTCGCATCACCGCGCTACGCAGAATGAAGAGTCCTATCGTCTGCACGTACTGATGAACAATTCTGACCTGGAACAGGGCAAGCAGCAGGCGGCTCTGTCCAGCTGGGAAAACACCGTGATGTACGACCTGGTCAGCGGAGCCAGGAAGACGGAATCGTTAATCAGCCTGTCCAGTTCCGGATTTGGCCTGTGGTTCCGGCATAAATGCGTTAAGAATTTCGGTGAAGATCGTAAGGTTAGTGAAATTCGCCAGTTAATCGATGTTATCGACCGGGAAATACTGGGCATTGATACCAGCGTGGAGCTGGAAGTGAAAAAAACGCAGGAGCTGTTACGCGTTATTCATTCCAACTGCCAGCAGATACATATGAATCTGGAGATGTTATTCAGCGATGCTTCTAATATGAAGGACGGTAAAGATGCGCTGACGAATCTGCTCAACAAACGCTATCTGCCAACAATATTAAAACACGAGGTGAGCCTGGCAATTGAAAATAAATTGCCGCTCAGCGTAGCGATAATTGACGCCGACTACTTTAAGAAAATAAATGATAAATGGGGCCATCCGGTTGGCGACCGTGCGCTGATGCATATTGCCGGGCTGCTGGGCGATAATATCCGCTCGAGCGATTATCTGTTCCGCTACGGCGGCGAAGAGTTTTTGCTGATCCTGGTGGAGGCCGGCGAGTTCGACGCCCGCACCTCGCTGGAGCGGATAAGAAGAACGATCACCAGTACGCCGTTTGAAGTGCTGCCGGGAGAAACTATCCAGATCACCGTCAGTATCGGCTATGCGATCCATAACGGCCATCCTGACTATAACCTGTTATTGAAAAACGCTGATGCCGCGCTGTACACCGCGAAGGGTAACGGCAGAAACCGCATCGAGCGTTTTTAAGTTTGAGTTAGTCGATTAGCGAGTAAACCCCGTGGCGTAGCATCCCTGCTCCACGCCATCCGGAGTCTGAACGGAAGAGAATTAACGCAAAGGCTTGCCGCGAACCGGCGCATCGCCCGCCACGTAGTAGTCGGCGGTGCTGCGCGGCAGCGGCGCGCGGCCGCGAACGGCGTCGGCAATCTTTTCACCGATCATAATGGTGGTGGCATTCAGATTGCCGGTGATAATCAGCGGCATAATCGAGGCATCCACTACGCGCAGGCCGTCCAGGCCGTGCACGCGCCCTTCTCCGTCGACCACCGCCATCTCGTCGGTGCCCATTTTACAGGTGCCGCACGGGTGATACGCCGTTTCGCCGTGATTGCGCACAAACTCATCCAGCTCTTCGTCCGTCTGGTACGCGTCACCGGGGCTGATCTCTTTGCCACGGAAGGCATCCAGCGCAGGCTGATTGATAATCTCGCGGGTGATGCGGATTGCCGCACGGAACTCAACCCAGTCCTCTTCATCTGCCATGTAATTAAACAGAATGCTCGGGTGCTGGCGCGGATCGCGGGATTTCAGCTGCACGCGGCCCCGGCTTTTGGAGCGCATTGAACCGACGTGGCACTGGAAGCCGTGAGCTTCTACCGCGTTGGAGCCGTTGTAGTTAATCGCCACCGGCAGGAAGTGATACTGAATATTCGGCCAGGCAAACGCGGCATCGCTGCGGATAAAGCCACCGGCTTCAAACTGGTTACTGGCACCAATACCGGTGCCGTTGAACAGCCACTCCGCGCCGATTTTCGGCTGATTCCACCATTTGAGCGCCGGGTAAAGCGAAACCGGCTCTTTGCACTCGTACTGCAGGTACATTTCCAGGTGATCCTGCAAGTTCTCACCCACGCCGGGCAGGTCGTGCACCAGCGGGATATCAAACTGTTTTAACAGCTCAGCCGGGCCCACACCGGAGCGCTGGAGGATCTGCGGCGAGGCAATCGCCCCGGCGGAGAGCAGCACTTCTTTACGGGCGCTGGCGCGATGCAGCGTATCGCCGTCACCCACCAGGTATTCCACGCCCACGGCGCGTTTGCCGTCGAACACAATGCGGTTGGTCAGCGCGTGAGTGATGATTTTCAGGTTCGGGCGCGGTTTGGCCTGGTCCAGGTAGCCGCGTGCGGTGCTGGAGCGGCGGCCTTTCGGCGTCACAAAGCGATCCATCGGACCGAAGCCTTCCTGCTGATAGCCGTTCAGATCGTCGGTGCGCGGATAGCCTGCCTGCCCCCCCGCTTCCACCATCGCCGCGAACAGCGGATTGTTGCCCGCTTTCGGCGTGGTGATGCTCACCGGACCATCTGCACCATGCCAGTCGTTGGCGCCGGTGTCGCGGTTTTCCAGCTTGCGATAGTACGGCAGGCAGTCAAGGTAGCTCCAGTTCTCCAGACCGGGCTGCTGCGCCCAGCCGTCAAGATCCAGCGCGTTGCCGCGAATGTAACACATGCCGTTAATCAGCGAAGAACCGCCCAGGCCTTTACCGCGCCCGCACTCCATACGGCGGTTGTTCATGTGCGGCTCAGGGTCGGTTTCATACGCCCAGTTATAGCGTTTTCCCTGTAGCGGGAAGGCCAGCGCCGCTGGCATCTGCGTGCGGAAATCAAAGCGGTAGTCCGGACCTCCCGCTTCCAGCAGCAGCACGTTAATGTTGGCGTCTTCGGTCAGGCGGGTGGCCAGCACGTTACCTGCCGAACCCGCACCGATAATAATGTAATCAAATTCCATGAGTTGCTCCTCTAAGCAGGGATTAAAACACCGACTGGAAGGTGGCCATCTCAATCTGTACTGACTTCAACTGCGTGTAGTTTTGCAGGGTCATCACGCCGTTTTCGCGGCCGATGCCTGAATGCTTGTAGCCGCCCACCGGCATTTCAGCGGCGGATTCGCCCCAGGTATTAATCCAGCAGATACCGGCCTCAAGCTGGTGGATCACGCGGTGCGCGCGGTTCAGGTCGCGGGTGACCACACCGGCGGCCAGGCCGAACTCGGTCTTGTTGGCGCGGCGAATCACTTCCTCTTCGTCGTCATAGCTGAGGATCGACATCACCGGGCCGAAGATCTCTTCGCGGACGATGGTCATCTCGTCGTGGCAGTCGGTAAATACGGTCGGTGCCACCCACGCGCCGTTGTCGAAGCCTTCGCCGGTTAAGCGCTCACCGCCGCACAGCACGCGTGCGCCTTCGGCCTTGCCGCTGTCGATAAAGCGCATCACATTGTCGCGATGGGCGAAGCTGACCAGCGGGCCGAAGTTGGTTTGCGGATCGTTGAGGTCACCGGCGCGAATGCGGGAAACGCGGAAGCGGATCTTGGCTTCAAACGCGCTCTTCAGCGCCGACGGAATAAACACCCGGGTGCCGTTGGTGCAGACCTGGCCGGAACTGTAGAAGTTGGCCATCATGGCGATATCCGCCGCCAGATCCAGATCGGCATCGTCGAAGATAATCAGCGGCGATTTACCGCCCAGCTCCATCGTCACCTCTTTCAGCGTTGAGCCTGCGGCGTTGGCCATCACCTTCTTGCCGCTCACGACGCCACCGGTAAAGGAAACTTTGTCGATGCCCGGATGCTCGGTCAGCAGCTGTCCGGTGACCGCACCGATGCCGGGCAGTACGTTAAACACGCCGTCCGGCACGCCCGCCTCGGTGTAGATTTCAGCCAGCTTCAGCGCGGTCAGCGGGGTGACTTCGCTCGGTTTGAAGATCATCGCATTACCGGCGGCCAGCGCCGGAGCGGATTTCCACAGGGCGATCTGGATTGGATAGTTCCACGCGCCGATACCGGCCACCACGCCCAGCGGCTCGCGGCGGGTATAAACGAATGCGGTTTCACGCAGCGGGATCTGCTGACCTTCCAGTGAAGGTGCAAGTCCGGCGTAATACTCCAGCACGTCCGCACCGGTGACGATATCAACGCTGGCGGTTTCGCTCAGCGGTTTGCCGGTATCCAGCGTTTCTAATGCTGCCAGCGCGTCGTTGCGCTCGCGCAGGATGTCGACCGCACGGCGTAAAATGCGTGAGCGTTCCATGGCGGTCATCGCGGCCCAGATCTTCTGGCCTTTGCGTGCGGATTCGACGGCGCGGTTGACGTCGGCGGCACCGGCGGCGTGAACCTGGGCCAGCACTTCACCGTTCGCGGGGTTGATGGTGTCGAAACGCTCACCGCTTTCTGCTGCGACGTAGCCGCCATCAATATAGAGTTTCTGCTCCGGGAATCGTGACATGGTATCTCCTTTCTCAGGTTATTCGGTTCGTGCAAGCTGTTGACGAATAAACTGACGGGTCAACGCCAGCGCCAGCTCTTCATCAAACGGTTTGCCGCTCAGCGCGGCACGTAGCCAGAGGCCATCAATCAGCGAGGCCAGTCCGTGCCCGGCAATGCGCGCCGCTTCTCGCGGCAGTTCCCTGCGAAATTCCACCACTAACATGCTGAACAGTCTGCCGCTGCTGACCCGCTCCAGGCGGTGTAAAGAAGGCTGATGCATGCTGCTGGACCAGAAATCCAGCCAGGCCTTCATGGCGGCGCTGTGGACCTGCGTTTTATCGAAATTCCCTTCAACGATCGCGCACAAGCGGGCTTCTGCCCCGGCATCGATCAGTTTTTCCAGCCGCGCCGCGACGGCGTCGCGCAGCTGACGGGTTACGTCACGCATGGTCGCTTCCAGCAGGCCGTTCTTGTCTTTGAAGTAATGGCTGATGATGCCGGTAGACACGCCAGCCCGCCTGGCAATCTGCACAATGGTGGCATCGTTAATGCCGACTTCATTGATGGTGTTCAGCGTGGCATCTATTAACTGTCTCCGCCTGATTGGCTGCATCCCTACCTTTGGCATAACCTCAACTCCACGAGTAAAACGAGACGCTAGTGTAACTTTTTATTGATTGAACGTTCAATATAAAATGTTTTGTTGCTAGTATGTATGTGTTGCAGGCGATTCGTTACGAACCGCAAGTAATTGTTGTGAATTCTTTTTGTTGATTTAAAAACCAGAGGTAATTGATGAATAATCCACCTGCCAGTGAAAAGGACAAAATCAATCCCGTGGTGTTTTACACGTCCGCCGGGCTGATTTTGTTGTTTTCCCTGATGACGATTCTCTACAGCGACCTCATGGCGAGCTGGATACTGCGCGCCGTTAACTGGGTTTCCGCCACGTTTGGCTGGTATTACATGCTGGCCGCTACGTTATATGTGGTGTTTGTGATTTTTATGGCCTGTTCGCGATTTGGCGCGATCAAACTCGGGCCCGAGCAGTCGAAACCGGAGTTCAGTATCCTGAGCTGGGCGGCGATGCTGTTCGCCGCAGGCATCGGTATCGATCTGATGTTCTTCTCGGTGGCTGAACCGGTAACGCAGTATATGCAGCCACCGGAAGGCCAGGGGCAAACGTTCGAAGCGGCCCGTCAGGCGATGGTCTGGACGCTGTTCCATTATGGCCTGACCGGCTGGTCGATGTACGCCCTGATGGGCATCGCGCTGGGCTACTTCAGCTACCGTTACAACCTGCCACTGACCATTCGCTCCGCACTGTATCCCATCTTTGGTAAACGCATTAACGGCCCCATCGGCCACACCGTGGATATCGCCGCCGTTATCGGCACCATTTTCGGTATCGCTACCACGCTGGGTATCGGCGTGGTGCAGCTAAATTACGGGCTGAAGGTGCTGTTTGATATCCCGGAAGGGCTGGGTGCCCAGACGGCGTTAATCGTGCTGTCGGTGATTATCGCCACGATTTCCGTCACCTCCGGCGTCGATAAAGGCATTCGTATTTTATCCGAGCTGAATGTGGCGCTGGCGCTGTTCCTGATCCTGTTCGTGCTGTTCTTCGGCAACACTGAATTCTTACTGAACGCGCTGGTGCTGAACGTCGGGGACTATATCAACCGCTTTACCGGTATGACGCTGAACACCTTTGCCTTCGATCGCCCCGTTGAGTGGATGAACAGCTGGACGCTGTTTTTCTGGGCGTGGTGGGTGGCCTGGTCGCCGTTTGTCGGACTGTTCCTGGCGCGTATCTCACGCGGCCGTACCATTCGTGAATTCGTGCTCGGCACGCTGATTATCCCCTTCACCTTTACCCTGCTGTGGCTGTCCGTGTTCGGCAATGCCGCACTGTATGAAATCATTCACGGCGATGCAGGATTCGCGCAGGAAGTGATGAGCCATGCCGAACGCGGCTTCTACAGCCTGCTGGCACAGTATCCGGCCTTTAAGTTCAGCGCTTCGGTGGCGACGATCACCGGTATGCTGTTCTACGTCACTTCGGCGGATTCGGGATCGCTGGTGCTGGGCAACTTCACCTGCAAACTGAAGGACATCAACAGTGATGCGCCGAACTGGATACGTATTTTCTGGTCGGTCACCATCGGTCTGCTGACGCTCGGTATGCTGATGACCAACGGCATTTCCGCGCTGCAAAACGCCACGGTGATTATGGGGCTGCCGTTCAGCTTTGTGATCTTCTTTGTGATGGCCGGTCTGTATAAATCGCTGAAGGTGGAAGATTACCGCCGGGTGAGTGCCAACCGCGATACCGCCCCGTATCTGGCCAGCGCACACGATCGGTTAAGCTGGAAAAAGCGCCTGTCGCGCCTGATGAACTATCCTGGTTCGCGCTATACCGAGCAGATGATGCAGACGGTGGTTTATCCGGCGATGCAGGATGTGGCGAAGGAGCTGGAGCTGCGCGGCGGCAAAGTGATGCTGGAAAGCCTGCCGGCCCAGGAAGGGGAAGACCTCGGCCATCTGGAACTTCGCGTGCATCTGGGCGACGAGCAGGACTTCGTCTATCAGGTGTGGCCGCAGAAATACTCGGTGCCGGGCTTTACCTACCGCGCCCGCAGCGGGAAATCCAGCTACTTCCGCCTGGAAACCTTCCTGCTGGAGGGCAGCCAGGGCAACGACCTGATGGATTACAGCAAGGAACAGGTGATTATTGATATTCTCGATCAGTACGAACGTCACCTGAACTTTATCCACCTCAACCGCGAAGCGCCGGGCAACAACCTGACCTTCCCGGATATCTAAAACTCCCCGCACGCGGCGTTCTGCCGCGTGCTTTTACCACATCGACTAATTACTCTTCTCATTGACTGACCCTCTGAGGCTGCAGGCAATATCATTCATCGCCTTTGCGCCGGGGAATAACCCTTTTGTTGATAATAAATATAAGTCGTGATGCTGCCGTGCACTGGCAGGATGATTCTTATGTTACTGAACAGATGACTATTTCTGGTTAGTTATCATTTAAATCATGGCGGATTTTTTGTTATTACCACCTCGATGGTAATTAATCTAACGATGGTTAACTTTCAGTTCGGATAATTCTCATAATGCTGTCAGGTAAGGATTATTTATAGGGAAGGCCCAATTTTTCCGTGTAACTTTATGTATACAAAAATACGCAAAAAGACATGGATTATTACAATCAAAGGGCTTTCATTAATGTTCAACTTTAAAACTACCTTGTTACTTTCCGTTATTGCACTTACTGCCTGCGGTGGAGGCGGCGGTGGCGGTGGCGACGACAGCGCTCCCCCAGTCACCACCTCGCCGGGCGAAACCGACAGCGGCAACGGCAGCGGCGGCGAGAATAACGGCGGCACCACCCCAACGCTGCCCACTTCACCGGCAGCCAGCTACGCAACCGGCGGGACTGTTTCCGGCTACACCTACACCACGCCGGACGGCAGTAAGTACACCATGCGCCAACCGGGCCTTGTCGTGACTGGCGTCTTCACCCAGATGCTGACCCGCACCGACGGTACTCAGGTTTCCGCCACGTCCTGGTGCTGCGGCACGATGAGCTACACCACCTACGGCACCTGGACGCATTTTGAAAAGGGCACGCATGACGTGTTCTACACCGGCGATGCCACGCTGGCGGCCAATGTACCGACTCAGGGCACGGCGACCTATGCCGGTAGCGGCATGCGCGAAAGCACCCGCAGCGACGCTACCTTCAACGTGGATTTCGCGGCGAAAACCATTAACGGCAACATCGCCGCCGGTGACGATTACGGCAGTGCGGTCGCCATGCAGGGCAAGATCAGCAACGGTGGCTTCAGCGGTGATGCCCAGTCCGGCGGCGAGAACGGCACCTTTATCGGCCACTTCAACGGCCCGGCAGCCGAAGAGCTGGGTGGCATCGCGCAGTTCAGCGATAGCACCAAGAACACCTCGTTTGGTGCGACGAAAAAATAATCCCTTTCCGGCCAGCCAGCCTGGCCGGTTTTCCTGCAATGGTAATGTCTATGAAAGTCCGGGCTTTAGCTGTACTGGGATTATTGTGCCCGGTCAGTATGCTTTTTGCTGCACCACCTGAAACCCAGTATCTTCCCGCCGCCAGTCATTTAGACCGGCTTGAACAGCCGACCGACACCGGCGACAGCCGCCGTACGCAACACATTAACAATAGCGATCTTGCGGCGCAGCCTGAGTTGGCCAAAGCGATGCTGGACCGTGCCGTCAGTGAAGGCCAGTGGCCGATCGTGCGCGCGATTTTACCGGTTTACGCCGCTTCCCCGCAGCCGGACGAGATACTGATCCACTTTGCCCGCGCGGGTCTGGCCCGCAGCGAAGGCCATTACGATCGGGCGATAAAACACTATCGCGCGATACTCAGTGCCCACCCCGATTTTGCTGCGGTGCGGCTGGAACTGGCGCGGGCAATGTATGAAAACCGGCAGACCGACGCCGCGGAATATCAGTTCCGCCGGGTGCTGAGCAGCAATCCGCCGGAGAATGTTCAGCAGATTATCGCGCAGTACCTGGACCGTATTCACCGCGGCAGCCCGCTCACGGGGAGTTTCAGCCTCAGCTATCTTAACGACAGCAACGTGAATAACGCCTCGTCGGGCGACACCGTACGCATCGGCGATCGCCTGTTTATCCGCAATAAAGACAGCCTGCCGCAGCGCGGCGAGGGCGTGCAGTTCAGCGGCGCGCTGCAAAAAGACGTGCAGTTGTATAACCAGCACGGCCTGCGCTTCCTCGGCACGGTGTATGGCAAAAGCTACTGGAACAACCACCGCTTTGATGACATCACCGGGCGCGTTTATGCTGGATATCAGTGGCGGGATTTCCGTCAGCAGTTTGCCGTTCTACCGTTCTATGAGCAGCGCTGGTACGGCACCGAAAGCTACTCTTCCGGCCCCGGCGTTCGTGCGGAATACAGTTATCTGCTCTCGCCCCGCTGGCAGATTAGCCAGGCGCTGGAGTATCAGAAACTCGGCTATGACAACGGCGACTATGCATTCCTGCGCGGCCATAACCGGCTTTCCTCCACTACCCTTTCCCACGCCCTGAATTCGCGGGTCTCCCTGTTTGGCGGCGTGGATTTGCTGGATCAGCAAACGCTGACGCAGAGTGAAAATAACCGCCGCATCGGGCTGCGCACCGGCGCACAGGTTGATTTGCCCTGGAAACTCTCTTTCTCCGCGATGGGCGCGTTTTCCCGCCGCCAGTACCAGGCGGACAGCGATATTTTTTCCATCCGGCGCAGGGACAACGAGCAGTATTACAGCCTGGCCGTCTGGCACCGCGATCTCGACCTGTTTGGTCTTATGCCAAAGTTGAATTTCACCTATAAACGGGTAAACAGTAACATCGATTTTTACGACTACCATCAGCGCAATATCAGTATTTCGCTGGATAAAAACTTCTGACTGCCGGGTCGTCGCCCTGGTTTATGCGGCGGCGATGAGCGGCTAAGGTGGAAAAGAAACCGATGACGACACTACGTGATTTCAATCATCTCTGGCGTGACCGCAACGACACCTCTTTACTTAAAACGCCGCGCGTGCTGATCCGGGTTTTTGTTAAACCCGGTGAACTGGAAAGCAGCGTGGCCTTTTACGAGCATCTGCAATCAACCCGAGCGGATGGCGGATTCCCGTTCCCGGAAGCAGGCTTAAGGCTGGCGATGGTCGGTGCGTTTTTGCTGATCGAAGGCAGCGAGGATGCGCTGGCCCCGTTTACGTCTACAACCGGCACGCTGCTGGTGGACGATGTTCAGCCCTGGTACGACAAACTGGTTGCTGCCGGTGCAACGATCGTTTTTCCTCTTCAGGTCGTGCCGACCGGAGCAGCGTTTAATGCCGTTCATCCTGATGGCACGGTCGTGGAATACGTTCACCATCGGCCTGATGGTGAGGGTCGCTAAGGTTTATATGGTGAAAAATATACGGCGATAATTGCCGTGTATTTTTAATGCAATAAACCGCTGAACACTCCCTCAACTATGCTTATGTCACTTCCCCTACTCCGACACAGAACGGGCTGAACATCTCCGAAGATGAATTCTTTATGGAGCTGCGCCAGAGCGGGGTTGAGCACCTGGGGCAGGTGCGGCTGGCGCTTATTAAACTGGACGGGCAGCTGAGCCTGTATTATTTCGACGATCGGGACGTGCGACCCGGCCTCAGCGTGCTGCCGCCGGAACATCGACCCGCGTTCACCCGGGTGCCCGATACGGGGTTATATGCCTGCACCCGCTGCGGGCTGAGCCTGCATATTGTCGGAGGTGAAAGCCCGCCCTGCCCCCGCTGCAAAAATGCGCTGTGGTCGGCGGCACTGGCGACCCGACGTGCGCAGTAGAACCAGACCACTCAGAGCGGTGTCCTGGCTGCTATTTAAGCGCAGCGTGTTATCGATTATGGAGAATCAACCTTTATATCTATCTCAAAAAAAAATGAATTTGAGATAGATTCCATCAGTTGTACTATACTATCGCAAAACTGAATAATTTTGAGGTAGTCACTATGTCAATTAAACGACCGCCTGCATTAATCCCGCTGGAGTCGCTCTCCGGCGCTGACTTTGCGGCTCACCAGCAGTATAACCGGGTGGTCGATGAAAGAGGCCGTTATCTGCCCTTTGACGAATTTCGACATCGCGTTTCGCGCCGCGATAACGTGGATCTTGCCTGGTCGATGACGCGTCGCGCCCGTAACGCGGCAATGCAATGGATTAACTATCATGATGAAGCCGGTCAGCAGGCCGGGTTGATTATCACGCCAGCCATGGCCGCAGTGTGCGAGAGGGTCGATAAGCATGCAACCCGACTGGCGCTGAAGGAACTGACGCAGCGTCTAAAAGGCGCGGGAGCTGAACTGAGCCAGCTACGGCTGGATGAACCTATTACCAGTAGCCAGTTGGAAGGCGCGAACACCACTACGCTGGTTGCGCGAAATATGCTGGAAAGCGGTCGCGAGCCTCGTACTGCTGATGAACATATGATCGCCGGTAATGCCCGCCTGATGGCTGAAATACCCGACTGGCTAAGTGAGCCCTTAACGCCTGATTTAATCCGGCGTTTCCACGCAACGGGTATGGCGGGTATTGATGACGAAAAGTACCAACCCGGTGAATTCCGCACCACCGACGACATTGTCATTGCCGACTATGACGGCAACATTGTGCATCAGCCACCTGCTGCCGCTCTGCTGCCGGAACGCCTTGAAGCCATCTGTGGCTGGGTTAATGACAGGGCGGTATATATCCATCCGCTGATCAAAGCATGCATTCTGCATTTTATGATTGCTCACGAACATCCGTTCAGGGATGGCAACGGGCGTACCAGCAGAGCGCTATTTTACTGGTTTATGCTGAAAGCAGATTACGACACCTTCAGATATATCTCGATCAGCAGCCTGCTCCATTCGGCCCCGGTAAAATATGCGTTGAGCTATCAGTACAGTGAGACTGACGGCATGGATTTGACCTATTTCCTTGAGTATCAGGCCCGTATTATTGCGCGAGCGTTGGAGCATTTGCTGCAGCACGTTGATAAGTTGACCCAGCGGGCTGCGGCATTGGACCGCCAGCTTTTTCAATCAGGTGCGCTAACCCGTCTCAGCCCAAGGCAGGTTACGCTGCTGAACGTGATGCTGTCGAGCGAGGGCAAGGAATACACCGCAGCAGACGTGAGCCAGGCGTTGGGGATCTCTGATAATACCGCCAGAAATGATCTACGAGCGATCGTTCGGGAAGGCTTTGCGGAAGAAATCGCCGTTAACGATCAAAAAACGATTTATATCAGCCACCCGAACCTCGTATAACTTAGCTCAGTGCGGCGGTGATGTTGCCCCAGGGTAACTCACCGAGCCGCAGAAAAAATATCTGAATCAACCATGGGAAACACGATGAAGCTACATATCTATCAGCACTGCCCTTTCTGTAACCGCGCGCGCATGATTTTTGGTTTTAAGAATCAGCCCGTTGAGCTTTCGGTGATTATGGAAGGCGATGTGGAAACGCCAACCCGGATGGTGGGTAAAAAAGTGGTGCCGATCCTTGAGAAAGATGACGGAACCTATATGCCGGAGAGCATGGATATCGTTCACTACGTTGATGGCCTGCAGGGCGATCGCGTGGCGGCGGAGCCTGCGGATCAGGCGATCGTTGAGTGGAGCAAGCAGGCGTCCGGTGCGATTTATAAACTGGCTATTCCCCGCTTCACCCGCGCTGATTTTGCCGAGCTGGCAACGCCGGAAGCCCGCGCGGCCTATACCCAGCGCGAAATCGCCGCTTTCGGTAATCTGGAAGAGCTGCAGGCGCAGAGCGAGGCGTTTATTGCTGAGACGGTGGAAAAACTGGCTGAGATTGAACCTTATCTGCAAAACTTCAGTAAGGTATCAACCACCGAGTTTATTCTTTTCCCCGTGCTGAACAGCCTGAGCATCGTAAAAGATTTCCCGTTCAGCCCGGCCTGTTTAGCTTATCTGCAGAAGGTTTCTGCGCTGAGCAAGGTGCCGTTGTTTATTGAGAAGGCGCTCTGATTCACTTGTTCGCCCTCTTCCCTGAGGGCGAATCCGGGCTTCCTTATTCCGTTCTGCGCTGCGGATTATCCTGGTGAGGCAGCCGCCAGTCCGCTCAGCAACATTAGTGATAGCTTTCAAAGTCAAGGGATTACCTGCTTACCTGCTTTCCCGCCCTCACCCGATAGTATAAAAGCGACAGCAGGATCAGCGCACAGCCCAGCATCTGCTGCAGGCTCATCATCTCGGTAAACCACAGCGCGGCGGCGACCACGGTCAGCAGCGGTTCCAGCAGCATAATCAGCGCGGCGTTGGCGGCGCTGGTCATGCTCTGGCCTTTCAGCTGTAGCCAGAAGCGCAGGCTGGTGGCGATCAGCACGCTGGCGGCCAGCCATCCCCATGTGGATAGCGCAACCTGCGGTGGCCAGGTTTCCAGCAGCAGGGAGAGTACGGAAGCAATCACGCCGGTACAGATCAGCTGGAAGGACGCCAGTGGACGCACGGATACAAAGCTGGCGTATTTGGTGTTATAGCAAAAGTAGATCGCCTGCAGGATGGCCGAGCCGAGGAAAAAGAACTGGCTTGGCTCAAACACAATGTTCTTTTTCAGGGTCAGCAGGCCCAGCCCCACCATACCCACGGGCAGGGAAACCCAGAATGACGCCGACGGACGAGCCTGTAAAATCACCCACGCGACAATCGGAACAAACAGCATCGACAGGCTCATAATAAACGCTCCCTCCCCCAGCGATCGGGTGGTGGCGACGCCGTATATCCACAGCAGCATACAGCAGGCCAGCAGCAGGCCGCTGATCAGGACCGACCGGCGATGATGCAGAGCCTGTCTTAATTCGCTGCGTTTGCAAAAGCAGAGCAGTAGCAGGCCGGCCAGCAGGAAACGCAAACCAAGAAATGCCATGGTGGGCATACCGGACACTGCCTCTCTGGAACAGATCCAGCCAAATGCGGCAATCATAGTGGTGCATACCAAAAAGATATCTGCGTGGCCCTGCCGTGACGACATGTTAAGTCCTTAAGTCGTTGAAAAATTATGTCTGCTTTGCTGGTGCGGCGATGCTGGCTTTCGCTCGTTCTCTGCCAGGATGAGTCGTGATACCGGTAAATTGTATGGAATTTTTCTTCCGCTTTATATATCAAGCGAAAATATTAATTCACTAAAAGGTTAAGGCGGCGCGAGCCCGCAGAGCCGCTCATCCCCCCAGCATAATTAAACTCACACTAAAACCACATGTTGGTTTCTGATGCCAGGAAGGCGAATGAGGCGTATTAAGGCCGCCTGTTTTCGTCGAAGATTGATGTATTTTATCTTTATAACAGCCAGTTACCTGTGGATTTCCGGCGTTAACGGGCAACTTTCTGGAAAAGTTTGATGTGGTTTTAGTGTGGCTAATACGCTGTTTTGTTGTTGTGGTTGTGTGGTTTTTATGTTTAGATAATGACAGAACCTGAAGCCGGGATGATGTTTATGACACAGTTGAATGAAAATGTTGATGTGGTGGTGATCGGCGGTGGCGTTGTCGGATGTGCGGTATTCCGGCGCTTCACGCTGATGGGCGCACGCACGATGCTGCTGGAAAAAGGGGGAGATATTCTTTCCGGTGCCAGTAAGGCGAATAGCGCCATCCTCCACACGGGCTTTGACGCCCCTACCGGGAGCCTGGAACTGCAATGTATGCAGGCTGGTTACGAAGAATATATGGCCATTCATCAGCAGATGAATTTGCCGCTGCTGAAAACGACGGCCATCGTCGTTGCCTGGAACCAGGAGCAGCTGGAGGCCCTGCCGGGAATTGTGCAGCAGGCCCATAACAATGGCGTGTTCGACGTCGAACAGATTTCTTCTGAGGAAGTCTATCGCCGCGAGCCGCACCTGGCGAAAGGCGCACTCGGCGGCGTTTACGTTCCGGGAGAATACGTCATCGATCCGTGGAGCTCGCCGTTGGCCTATATGACTCAGGCGGTGATGCACGGCGGTCAATATGCTTTCAACTGTGAAGTACAGCGTGTGAAATCCACCGATGACGGCTGGGAGCTGACGACCAGCAGAGGCCGTGTACAGACCCGGCTGGTGATCAACTGCGCCGGGAATCACGGCGATCTGATTGACGGCATGTGGCGCACCCCGGAATTTGAAATTCGCCCGCGCAAGGGGCAGTTCCTGGTGTATGACAAGGCTTCGGCATCACAGATTAACGCCATTATTCTTCCGGTTCCTACACCGACCACCAAAGGCGTGCTGCTGTGTAAAACCATTTTTGGCAACATGATCCTCGGCCCCACGGCGGAGGAACAGCAGGACCGTCATCGTGCGGACGTGGATGAGACGGTCATGCAGGGGCTGATTGAGAAAGGCAGCCTGATGCTACCGACGCTGACAGACTATCCGGTCACAGCGACCTACGCCGGTCTGCGCCCTGCCACCGAGAAAAAAGAGTATCGGATTTTTCATTACCCGCAGGACAGCTGGATCACCGTCGGGGGAATTCGTTCCACCGGATTAACCGCCGCGTTGGGGATCGCCAGCCACGTGGAATCGCTTTATCAGCAGCACTTCCCGGCGTTATTTACCCTGAACCCGCCCTCCGAGCTGCAATGGCCACGTATGCCGATGCTCTCAGAGTATGAAACGCGGGATTACACCTGTCCGGGTAACGGCGGCATTGTCTGCCACTGCGAGCTGGTCACACGCCGCGAGCTGGAAGCGACGTTTGAATCCGCCATCCCGCCCGAATGCATTGGCGCGTTACGACGCCGCACCCGGGTAATGATGGGGCGCTGCAACGGCTTCTTTTGCAGTAATAACGTTGCTGAAATCATCGGTCATCGTTTTGAAAACACACTGGTCGTCGGGAAAGTCGAATGAGCAATCAGTATGAAGTCATTATTATCGGCGCGGGCCCATCCGGGCTTGCCGCAGCCCGCTCTCTGCTTGAGGACGGCATTCGCAACGTTCTGTTAATTGAACGCGAAGCAGAAGCCGGTGGCGTTCCCCGCCACTGCCGCCACCCCACTTTTGGTTTACAGACCTATTTCCGACCGATGAACGGCCATAACTGGGCGGCGCGCATTCTCAAACGTGTTGCCGGAAAATATGAAATCCGCACCAGCACCACCGTGGTGAATATTAAGCCGGGCGGTGAAGTTGACGTGTCGTCCGATCGCGGTTTTGAAACCCTGAAGGCGAAGCGGGTGATCATTGCCACCGGCGTGCGCGAAACGCCCCGTCACGCTCGCCTTGTCAGCGGCCTTCGTCCGCAGGGCGTACTCACTGCCGGTGCGCTGCAACAGTTTATCTATCTGAAGAAACTGAAACCCTGTAACCGTCCGGTGATTGTGGGTTCCGAACTGGTGAGCTTCTCGACTATCTGGACATTGCGCAACGCCGGAATCAAAGCGCTGGCGCTGATTGATGAGAATTCCCGACCGGTGGCGTTTCGCCCCAGCGCGCTGTACGCAAAACTGATGGGGGTGCCGCTGCATCTGGGGGCGCATATCACGAAAATTAACGGCGCTGAGCGGGTGGAAAGTGTGGAGTTCACCGATGCGAAAGGCCGGACGCAGTTAGTGGAGTGCGACAGTATTATCTTCACCGGGCGTTTCACCGGCGAGTATACGCTGATCCGTAAAAGCCATCTGGCCTTTGAACCGAGCAGCGGTCGGCCGCTGTTCGACCAGTCCGGGCGCTGTTCCGATCCCTGCTATTACGCGGTCGGCAATATGACGCATCCGGCGGACATGGGCGATCAGTGTTATCAGGAAGGCCAGCAGGTCGGGCATGCGGTCGCGGATTCCCTGAAGAGTGAGGATGCAGGAAGTTTCAGCGTGCCAGTTTCACTGGCCGAGGTGTTCCGTATTTCTGCGCCGAATGTGATTCGCTGTGGTGAGGACGGCCGTGGTGCGGTGACGCTGAACGTGCGTGTCAACGCAGCGTACAGCGGGGAGATCGTGATTCATGATGGTCAGAAAGAGCTTTATCGTAAACGTCATCGCTGTATGCCGGAGCGGCGCGTTCTGCTGAAGAATATTGATGTGGCGGGGCTGACACCGGAGAGCGTGCTGAGCGTGACGATTGCCTGATTATTAACTGAAATCTAAATGCTGGCGCTGTAGTGCCGATCCCATGCTGGAAGTTCAGGTTTCGAAGCCGCTGACATTGAGATAGCGGCTTTTTTTGTTGTTGGAATAATGGTGAATGGCGGTCGGCCTTTGCGGTTGTCGGGTGGTCCTCGCGCCGCTTACGCGGTTCCTTTGGTAACGCCACCCGCTAGCGTGAGCACTGAGCCGATCGGTTGACCTTTTGTTGCTGGAATAATGGTGAACGGTGGCCAGCCTTTGCGGCTTCCGGGCGGTCCTCGCGCCGCCTGCGCGGTTCCTTCGGTTACGGCATCCGGCCTGCCGGAACGGTGAAGATGGTGCCTCCCTGCACCAGCTTCACCTGACGCCCACATCCCTGTTGGCGTCTCCTGGCCTGCTGCCTTCACCTCAGCGCTGCGGATTACCCGGCAGCCGCAAAGGCTGGCCACCTGCATAGATCCTGCTTGCGGTTAAAAAGCAGTGAAGTTCGAAGTGAGAAGCGTGCTGTATTGAATTCCTGGCCATAAGCTTCTTTCAATGAACAGCCGCAAAGCTGCGGATCTTCCTGTGAATGCGCCAACTCTTGCCACATACGTTTAGTCGCTGAGCCATACTTGCCAGAACTGCCCGACGCGCTATGGCTACCTTCAAATGGGGTTTCTCAATTGTGTTCTGCTGCTATTCCACACCTCGACTTTTATCTCGACGCTGCAAGGGCTTAAATGAGCTAGCCAGATTGCATGAAAATAATCCGCATTGCTGAGTACAGTCAGTAATCCCGATTCAGTTCATCAGCCCAACACGACGTTCCCCCTGGAAAAATTCAAGCGATATAGCTATCAAAACGCAGGCAGGTTACGGAGAGTGTGGTCAATCCACAGTGCAGAACAGAGATAGGAAGCCAGATTCGGACATAAATTCAGATCGACTTCTGCCTTATAAGGTTTTCTCAGATTACACAAATATCAAAACGCGGGTGGGTGGCGGAGCCTGCGGGCAATCCGCAGCGCTGAACGGAGAGAGGAAAGCCAGGATTCGCCTGCAAGGACGCAGGCGAAAGGCACAGCCGCGCAGGACGCGCGTCTGTGCCGGTCCGTGAGGCTGACGAGCGAAGTGAAGGAACCGCGAAGCGGCGCGAGGACCGCCCGCAGGCTCCACCACCCGCCCGAGTCAGCACTATGCCAACCAGATTAATTAAACTCCCCCGCCACCTCAGACCACAAACTCACCCGCTGATCTCTTCCTTTATAAAATTCGATCTCACGCTGAATCCCGGCACTCTTGTCCCAGCCTTCCAGGTCCAGAATAATCAGCTCACTCATGGCATCAAGAAACACAGCATCGATCGGCGCCCACATCTTGCCGATATTCGCCTTCTCCGTTTTCTCGAGCACCAGATTAATCGGATGAGACATAGTGACCTGGCTGAAAATAACATTTCCCGACTCGGCGATTTTCGCGGCGACTTTATTACAGGCCAGAAAACGTTCGTGAACGACCTTCTCGTCTGCGTGGCTGTACGGGCAGGCAAGGAAAACTTTACGCATATAAACCTCAGTAATATAAGAGTCTGATAAAAACTGAAAAAGTTACTCAGAGGGAAAACATGATTGCTTACGACAGCAATACGGTTAACCCTGATTTAAAATATCGGCCATCTGCAATAATTCGGTAGTGCCTTTTCTGGTAGCAACCAGATGAGTGCCGCCTGCTAAATAATATTCAAAAGAATAAAGATCTTCATTTAACCTTTTTGCACAAAGTTTATTAATTAAAAGGATGCTTCAGTTCATGGCGCAGGTGATAAAAAGCTGATGCTATTAATCGTTTTTCATCACAGGCAGTATGTAAACTTCATGAGTACCATCGTGCTTATCGCGTTACTGGCTTAACTGCGCGGCCATTTTATTTTCGGATGATTCACTCTCATTTAATTCATCGCGTTTTTCCATTCGCTGCGCTTCTGGTACGGAAATAAATATCGCAATCGCCACCGCAATAGCCCCGGCCATAAATTTACCCACCATAATCGGCAGTACCAGAGTCGGCTGGAAGTTAGCCGTGAAGGCCAGATGGTCACCTAGCGTTGCCTGAGCACAGATCCCGAAGGCCACACAAAGCACTTTGTCACGGGCGCGCATGTCTTTAAAGAGATGATACACCGCGATAATGTTCGCCAGCACCATCACAATCCCCAGCGCACCGGCTTCGGTCAGCTTCAGCTGGCGGCCAATAAACTGCATCGGGCGGTGACAGTACTTCTGGAACAGATAGCAAATCGGGAAGGTTCCGGCCAGCATAATGCCGATATATCCGGCGATCTCAATGGCGCGATACAGCTCTTTTTCATCGGCGAACAGCGGGTCGAATACCCAGCCGCCGAAGACTTTAGTAAATACGCCGGTGAAATGCTGAATAATACAGGCCGCCAGCACCAGTTTAATAAAGGCATCCATGATTTTACCGAACATCAGGAAACCGCGAACCATCCATTCAGTGCGGTATTTTAATCCCAGCGCCAGCAGGAAGCAGAAGGCAAACAGCGGTGATAAAAGCTGTAGAGCATTAACAAAGTCAATGGTCAGATAGTGACTGGCCGGTGACGACGTGGAAATAATATCACGCACCGGAATGTTATTTACGGTAATAATCATCAGTGAGATCAGCACGCCAAACGGAATGCTGATTAATCCCGCCATTGCGCCCAGCGCCAGATATTTATGGTCGCACTTTTGCAGCATAATTAAACCTACCGGGATCAGATAAACAATACTGGCTCCCGAGGTGTAACCAATCAGCATCGCGGTGATCCACTGATCGCGGTTCGAGGCAATCACATCCGCCAGCTGGTAGCCGCCCATATCCACGGCAATAATAGACAGTGCGGCAATCGACACATCCGACCCCATCGACTCGAACAGCGGGCCGATAGTATGGGTAATACCGTAGGAAATAATCGGAATGGCAGCCATTATCCCCGCCTGCGCCAGAAATACCGGGCCGATGGAGTGAATACCGTTAACAAACTCTTTCCCCAGTCCGCTTTCCGGGCGAACGATCGACGCCATTGCTCCTAGCAGCGTGCCAGCCATGATGATGTAAATAATGATATTTCCAATCTCTGACATGATAGCCTCTTATTATTATGCGTTCCGCAGGTTGCGTGAGCGATTAATGATGTCCTGATACCGTTCAAAATAGGGCGCGAAGTCCCTGCTTTGTGGTTCAGTGATGGACTGCTGGTTTCTGACTTTCATCGGATGCGTATTGCCTAACCCTCTTCTCGCCAGCAGCGCCACGCCCTGAGCGGTGATCTCGCGGTTAGAAGGGGAAACAATGCGTTTCTGAATCAGGGTGGCAAGGAACTGCTTGAAATAGGCGTTGGAAGACAGGCCGCCGTCGACGGAGATGGTGTCGCCAATGCTGCGCACCTTGTCCATGGCGTTAATCACTTCGGCGGAGCGCACGGCAATGCCTTCCAGAATGGACTGCAGCATGTCTTTGCGTTCGGTTTCCAGCGACAGCCCGGCCCAGACGCCCGCCGCTGAGCGATCCCAGTGCGGGCAGCCCAGACCGGAAAGCGCCGGAACAAACGCCAGGCCGCGTGCAATCGCCGGTTCGTCCGGAAAATCGGAGAACTCCTCCAGATCGCTGTACAGGCCGATTTTTCCCGCCCAGTTGATCGCGGAGGCCGCGTTATAGACGCCGCCGTCCAGACCATACAGCGGGTTTTCACCCGGCAGCTTCCAGCACAGCGTGGGGAGCAGGCCGGAACCGGCGGCATCAGGCACTTCTGCGCCGGTAATTGATTGTAAAAATGCGCCGGTGCCAAAGGTGATCTTCATCTGGCCGGGTTCCAGACAGCCGTGGCCGTAGGTTCCGGCAAACTGGTCGACGATGCAGGCGGTCAGCGGTGTGGTATTTCCTTCATAGCGCACATCGCCAAAGTGGCTGATGTTATGACGCACTTCCGGCAGGGCTTCTATCGGCACGCCGAAGATGCGGCACAGTTCCTCATCCCACTGCAGGGTGTGGATATTGAACAGCGAAGTGCGGGAGGCGGAGTTGTAATCCGTGGCATGCACGCCACACAGGTGGAACATAAAGAAGGAATCCATCGTCCCCAGCCGCAGATCGCCACGGCGCAGCAGCTCCTGCGCGCCGGCAACGTTCTGCATCACCCAGCCCATTTTGCTGGCGGAGAAATAGGTATCCAGCGGCAGCCCGGAGCGCGCACGCACCGTCTCTTCTACGCCGTCGGCGCGCAGTTTACGAATGGTGGCTTCAGTGCGCTGATCCTGCCAGATAATTGCATTGCACAGCGGCAGCCCGCTGCGTGCGTCCCAGGCAACAATGCTTTCCCCCTGGTGGGCCAGCCCGATAGCATCTACCACGCCACAGTGATTCAGGCAGTTTCGGATGTTACGCAGGATCTCCATCGGATCGTGTTCAACCCATCCCGGGTTTGGCGTGAGCTGTTTGTGGGCAATGGCGGCGGGCGAAAAGTGTTTACCGTCCTCGCTGAACACGACAACGCGCGTTCCGGTTGTTCCCTGGTCAATGGCTGCATAGCGTTGGTTAAGCATATAACCCTCAGTTCTTATGTGTTACTTAAATGTTGCCAGTAAGCGATTTCCCACCATTTAGCATCATAACCACACATCAAATCAACATTAATATCACATTACACTGTGCAAACGTGACATGCCTCATACTTTTTCCTTATGTCCATGTGGGTATTTTGCAGCAGTTTTCAGGGATATAGCCGAGCCATAAAAATGGGTCATATGATGGTGAAAGATACCGTCAATCCCTTGAGTATCGCGGTTCTGACGGGAAACGAGGCGCGGTGGCTCACAGAGATGAAAAATGTTCTGAGGGGGAATTTGCAGATAATCGCGGCGAGCCGGTGGGGAAATCAACAAACAAAAACAACATGAAAACAACATTGGGATGTGGTTTCTGTTGACGGCATCGTACTTGTCCGACATTTAGCGAATGCGTACTATTGCGGTTTACGATCGGATGACCGGAAATTTACATGGATCACTCAAACGGTTCGGAACGCAGGAACATCATCCTGGAAAAACTCAGGGAAAGCGGCCAGGTATTTGTTAACGATCTGGCGGAGTTCTTCAACGTCTCTCAGGAAACGATTCGTCGCGACTTCAACAAGCTTGAAGAAATGCGCTATATCAAGAAGATCCACGGCGGTGCGGTCAGCGCGCAGTTTGGTTTTGAGCTGGAATTTAAGGAACGGGCAAAGCTGGCAGAGGAAGAGAAAAAATCCATTGCCGCACGCGCCGCAGAACTGGTGAAGCCGGGAGATTCCCTGTTTATCGACTTTGGCACCACCACCATGGAGTTCGCCCGCCAGATTAGCGCAATTAACAATCTGACGGTGATCACCAACTCGCCGGTGATCGCCAACCTGTTCCATGACAATGCCACCATCAAGCTGATTCTGATTGGCGGCGAGTTCGGTTCGTCAAAGATGGAGTGCATTGGCCCGATTGCCCTGCAGTCCATCAGCGCGTTCTACGCCGATTATGCGTTTATCGGTGCCGGGGCCGTCAGCCCGGAAGCCGGTGTGATGGACCAGGATCTGAACGAAGCCGCCATCGCCAGGCAGATGATTAAACAGAGTAATCAGGCGGTGGTGCTGGCGGATGGCCACAAGGTAAACAGCCGCGCAACCGCGCTGGTGGCAGTGTGGAAGGATATTTCCTGGCTGATTACCACCGATCCCGACCGCAAACTCAGGCAGCTCTCGTTCCCGAAACACCTGAATGTGGTTGTGGCCTGAGATAACAGGATGTTCTGATGGATGTTAATCTTGCAGGCTTTCTCCCCGCCCTGCTCCCCGTTGCGCTGTCCCCCGGAGCCAGCTTTACGCTGGCGATGAACAGCGCCCTCGCCGGTGGCCGCAGCGGCATGGTTCGTACGCTGGTGGGCACCGCGCTGGGGATTTATACCCACGCGCTGCTGATCGGGCTGGGGGTGACGGCCGTTCTGGTGGCTTCCCCTGCAATGTTCGGCGTACTGAAAGTGGCCGGGACACTGTATCTGCTGTGGCTCGGCGTGCAGCTGATCCGCAGTGGACTGCGAGCTGGCGCGATGGACTTCAGCGGCGATGAAGGGGCGATAACGCTAAAGAATGCCTGGCTGGCGAACGTGCTCAATCCCAAGGCCATCGTGTTTTATCTGACCGTGGTGTCGCAGTTTGCCGGGCGGCAGGGTGACATAACCGATTATCTGGTTCTGGCATCGGTGCATATCGCGGTGATGGTGTTATGGCTGATTGCCGTCAGCTATTTACTGATTTTCTCCGCCAGCAAAGCCGATCCGGTGAAGATAAAAAAAACCGTGAATATTGCCGGTGGGGCGTTGTTAATTATCTTTTCACTTCTGGCAGTTTTTCACTGAGCAATTTCGGCTACGGCTACGGCTACTGTTGCAGATGCAACGGCAACTGCTGCTGAGGTGCACCAGCCAGAGGTCGTGAATTTTACTGTGTAGATAAAAAAACACCGCCAGCACAACGCCAGCGGTGTTTTCTAAGCAGAACGACTAACCCGTTACGTCCTGACCCGCAGCGCGGCTTCGATCTTATCGGCGACCTTGGTCACCACCCATGCAATCACCATATAGAACAGCACCGCAATGGCGAAGGCTTCCAGATAGTAGAAGTTCAGCGCGGCGGTCAGCTGCGCCTGAGCGAAGATATCCACCACCTCAATCGCAAAGGCCAGCGACAGCGCCTTCATAATCACCATAAACGAGTTCGCCAGATCGGGGATTGCCGAGACGATAATCTGCGGGAACATCACCCGGCGGAAAAGCTGCCAGTTGCTGTAGCCCAGCGCATGTGCGGCATCGGACTGGCCGCTGTCAAAGGCGTTCAGTGCGCCCTTCACCACTTCGGCCTGAAACGCCGACACGCAGGCGGTCAGCGCCACGATAATAATCACCCAGTTTGGCAGGGAATGGGCGTTCACTTCCACGTTCAGCACCGAGGCAACAAAGTGCAGCGCGGGCGGCAGGCCGTAGTAGGCGAGGAAAATCACCACCACCATCGGCATCCCTTTGAAGGCCACCTTCCAGGCGATCACCAGTTGACGCAGCACCGGGATGCGCCGGTATTCCACCAGCGCGAACAGGCCCCCGACCAGCGTGGAAGTGATAAAAATCAGCACCGCCATCGCCAGCGTAACGGGCACGGCATCCAGAATGCTCCAGAAGTCCGGCAGTAATACATCAATATCAAACATCACACTCTCCCGGTCAGAGGCTTGCCGTGAACTTCACCTTCGAAGCGGCCGTTTTTGAGCTGTACTTTGCATGGCGGCGTTCAAAGAAGCGCACAATAAGCCAGGCCACCAGGCACAGCAGCGAGTAGATCACCGCCAGCACCAGATAGGTGCCGAACTGATACTGGTTATAGTCGCGCTCCATAATCAGATGCGCCGTTGCCATAATGTCGGCGGCCCCGATATACATCACCAGTGCCACGTTGTGGATCAGGTAAATGATCGCGTTGCCGTAGCCGGGCAGCGCGATATGCACCGCCTGCGGGCCGATGACGCGGAATATTTTTTTCTGGAAGGAATAACCGAGACTGTCCGCCGCATCGTGCTGTCCGCGCTCAACGGCCAGATACGCCGGGCGCAGTACCTCCGACAGATAGCCTCCGTGATACAGGCTCAGGCCAATCATCGCGGCGATATTGGCGGAGAACACATCACCCAGTCCCAGCAGCGATGACACCAGCGGCAGCCCGTAAAAGGCCACAAACAGTTGCAGCACCACCGGTACGCTACGCGCATAGGATACGTACAGATCGGCAAGCTGACCGACCACGGGGATACGGTAAACTCGAAGGGTTGTGGCGATCAGCGCGAGGATAAACCCGACGATGATGGCGACGAACATAATCCCGAGTGTCAGCGGCAGGGCCGACAGCAGCTCGGGAATCATGGAAGCGAGATCCACGTTGCAATACTCCTGAATACAGTTTCAGCCGGTATGCCCGGCTGAAAACCTCGGGTTAAAGCGGAGGCGTTATTTGATGTACTTGCTGACGTCTTCGCCAAACCATTTCACCGACAGCTTATCCAGCGTGCCGTCATCCTTCAGCTCTTTCAGCGCCTTGCTGATGTCATCGCTCAGGACTTTGTTCTCATCCGATTTGTGGATCAGCGCGTAAGTGTTGTTGATCACCACCGGCTCGCTGGCCACGATGTTCAGCTTCTGGTTGTCGATAACCGTCTGCTCGCCGAGGTTGGAAGGCAGGATCAGCGCATCGTATTTGCCGTTCTGAACTTCTTTCAGGCGATCCGGGTAAGGGATACCGGCGCTGGAGGCTTTGATATCAATCTTGTCGGCCGGGTTTTCCTGCTGCCACTGGGTGATGAACTTGTACACGCCGCCACCGGCGGTGACCGGTACGATTTTCTTGCCGACCAGCCCTTTCATATCGTCGATCTTGTCGTCTTTACGGCTGTAGATTTTCATCAGACTGGCACCCATCGGGCTGTCCGGGATCAGGAACTGCTTGCTGCGCGCGGGCGCTTTGTAATAGCCGCCGGTGGCCATATCGTATTTCCCGGTGACCAACCCGGTTTCCTGCGCGATATCCGCCGCGCCTTCCATCACAAACTTGTACTGCGGCAGCTTCGCGTTCACCGCCTTCAGCACGTCCGGCTCGTAGCCCTGCGGCTCCACGCCAATCGCACCCCAGGAGAGCGGCTTGGATTCTGCGGCGGTGGCGATTTTAATGGTGCGAACGGACTCTGCGTAGCTGGCTCCGGCGGCGGTCATCGCCAGCGTGACGGCAACCGGCAGGGCCAGGCGGCGTAAAACAGTTTTGAATGCAGGCATGTCTTCGTTTCCTTTTAATTATTAGATGATGCGTTCAGCGTTAAGGAATTGCGCAAGTCGTGGCGTTGACGGGTTGTCAAAGATTTCCGCCGGGCTGCCTTCTGCGGCCACCACGCCCTGATCCATAAATACAATTCGGTTCGAGATATTTTTGGCAAACTGCATTTCGTGCGTCACCAGCAGCGAGGTAATGCCGGAAGACGTCACATCTTTAATCACCTTCAGCACTTCACCCACCAGTTCCGGGTCCAGCGATGAGGTGGGTTCATCAAACAAAATCACGTCCGGGCGAACCGCCAGCGCGCGGGCGATGCCGGTACGCTGTAGCTGCCCGCCGGAAAGCTGAGACGGGTAATTGTCGAGCCTGGTCGACAGGCCAACCCGATCCAGTTCCTGACGGGCGATTTCCCGCGCTTCCTCTTTCGATTTGCGCTGAACCACTATCAGAGGGTCCATGACGTTTTCCAGTACCGTCATATTCTTAAAGACGTTGAACTGCTGGAACACCATGGCGGTACGCAGGCGGATAGCCTGAATTGCCGCTTTATCCGCCGCGCGATAATCCATGCGGATATCGTCGAAGGTGATGGTGCCGGAGGACGGTTTCGCCAGATAGTTAATGCAGCGCAGCAGCGTGGTTTTACCGGTGCCGCTCGGGCCGATAATCGACACCACATCGCCACGATTTACCGAAAGGTTGACGCCTTTCAGGATCGGGGTGCTGCCGTAAGAGAGCGTAATATCGTTAAGTTCAAGCATGGAATTCAGTGTCCTCTCGGCTATGCCGGGCGCAGAACGGGTTTATTTTTCCACCCCGGCATGGCCGAGGACGTGCATCAGGCGATTCGCCCAGCCAAAAATGGCGGTGGCGTGGATCAGGTCGATAATTTCGCGATCGTTCATACCCACTTCGCGCAGCGCCGCCACATCTTCCGGCGTGGCTTCCGACGGCGTGACCGACAGGCGGCGGGCAAAGCGATAAATTGCCGCATCGCGCGGGCCGAGCTGGTCTTCGCGGTGGTAATACAGGGCGCTGACCAGCGCGTTATCTTTGCGCAGCTGCGCGTGGCGGCGGGCGTGAACCACGGCGCAGTATTTGCAGCCGTTGACCAGCGATGCGCCCAGCGCACCCAGCTCGCGGTCGGCGCGGTCCAGGCCGCCTTCCACGTACATAATGGCGTTAAACAGCAGCGTGCGGGCCACGTAGCTTTCCGGGTCGTGCGCCAGAGTGCGCACGTACTCCGACACCTTCTTGTTTGACGGCGTGACCTGCATGGCGGCCAGCTGTTCCGGGGTGGCATCGGCCAGTTCAACCGGGGCGATCCACGGGTGCCAGCTCAGCGGTTTCAGGGTAACGGACGGGATCATTCGGACCTCATCAGACGCAGACCCGCGGCGACGCGCGTCTGGAAATTCACAAAGGCAATCAGTTCAGACAGCGCCACAATCTGCGGATTATTCAGCCCGGCCTGCTCAAGCCGCCGGATCGCGTCGGCGTCGGCGCGGTCAGGGCTCAGGGTAATCAGGTCGCTGTGGCGGCCCAGCGTTGCCAGTGGTTCCGGCAGCGCAGACTCCCCGGCGGCCAGCGCCAGCAGCGATCCATCCGGCTGCTGTTCTGCCAGCAGCGCATCGTATTCGGCAATCAGCGGGCTATCGCTATTCAGTGCTGCGATGCGGCGGGCCAGTGCCAGGCGCAGTGCCGCATTCAGCCCCAGATCGTGTTCGGGCGTCAGTACGGAGCGGCGGCAGGCTTCTGCGCCGTCAACAAATTCGGTACGGAAGCGACGGGCGTGGAACAGCGCATCGTCCGGCTTCAGCCCGGCGGCTTTATCTATGGCGTCGATCACAACGCATTCTCCTTTTTCAGCAGAGGTGAGGCATCCACCCACTCGTCGCCCTGCAGTTCTGGGGTGTCGTAAGCCTGTAAACTGGCGTAATGGCTGACGACGTCTTCGGCAAACAGCGACGCGGTAATCCCGCGCACCAGCCGCTCGGCCCCGGCGCTAACCGCCGGAATATCGCCGGACACCTTGCCGTGCGTCAGCATGGCGGCATCGTTAAAGCAGTAAATCTGGGCAAGCTGCGGGCAGCTTCCCGGTACTTTCTCGCGGAACTCGAAGTCCGGCCCGAGGTCGGGCGCGTCCAGCATGCTGGCGCGCGGGGTGCCCATTTCCGGCGTGTAGCGGCCGTCAGACCAGCTGCGGATAAACGGGGCAACGGCGGCGAACTCAGGCCGGCCGTTAAAATCGTTGGCAAAACCGGTGGCGGCAATCAAAAAGTCGTAATGCTTCTCGCCCTGAGTGGTGGTAATCGCCAGGCCTTCACCTTCTTCTCGCACCGCCTTGATTCCGCAGTTCAGGTAGAAGTGCGCCTGCGGGTGGCGGGAAACGCGCAGCGTGGAGGATCGCGGCGGCGGCGTCTGCGAAGCGGAGGTGTAGTCAACGAACTTCCACTTCCAGTCGTCCGCCAGGCGGTGCATACCGTGAACCACGCCCTGACTGCCGATGCCGGTCATTTTATTGATGCGCGGCATTTCAGCACGGCGGATCAGCATATCTACCGCAGCGGCACCGGCCTCCAGCGCCGTGGCGGCGTTATCCATTGAGGATGCGCCCGCACCGATCACCGCCACGCTTTTCCCGCTCAGCGCCGCGAAGTCGATATCGTCAGCGGAGTGCGCCCAGAAGCGGCGATCGACGCCCTGCAGGAAGTCAGGAACGGCAGCCCCGCCCAGACCGGAGCGTCCGGTGGCCAGCACCAGCCGACGGGTATAAATTCGCCCGGTTTCGGCACCGGTGAGGTCCAGCGCAATCAGGTCGTCGATTGGGGTGATGGCGGTAATGCGAACGTTGTTACGCACCGGCAGATCCAGCACCTGGCGATACCACACCAGGTAATCCATCCACTGATTTTTCGGGATTTTATCCAGTTCCTGCCAGGCCTCTGCGCCCCACTGGGCGGTAAACCAGGCGCGGAAAGTCAGCTGCGGCAAACCGAGCGCCGGGCCGTGCAGCGTTTTTGGCGAGCGCAGGGTTTCCATGCGGGCGAAGGTGATCCACGGGCCTTCCTCTCCGGCCGGAGCGGCATCGTAGGCCACCACGTTGCTGATGCCGGTGAACAGCAGCTTCGCCGTAGCCGCCAGGCCGCACATCCCGGCCCCGATCACCACCACGTCGCGCACGGTTTCACCTTGCAGGGTGCGCGGAGGCACCCAGGATTTTGCCGGAAGTTCAAGCAGTTCAAGATCGGATCGGAGCCGCTCTTCCAGAGCCTGAAGGCCGATCGCCGTTACTGGTGCAGCAGAATGCGTCATGGGTATTTTCCTGAATGCTATCTTCCCCGGGCGGTGGGCAGCCTGCCTGTAAAACCCCGGATAGCGTCAATTTTTATTATTCAAAAAAAGCATGATTAAGCAGTAAGAATTAGATATTCACATAATCATTCGCAATCGTTGGATAATCCTCCGCGCTATGATTTGTGTCAAGAAAGTGCTTACATTTCGAACGACGGATTTCTTATATCTTATGCCGAAATTGATATATAGACGGGTTTGGGAAGGTAAAAGCAGCGGCGCATTCCTGAAGGAGACGCGCCGTGTAGCGATCAGCTGTCCTGATTGATCAGCCGCATCACGCGCGGGTGCTCAGCGGCAGGCAGCTGCTGGAAACCGGGCAGCAGCGTGGCGGCCGCGGTGGCCAGCGCGCTGACCAGCGACTGTGCGGCGCTGGAAAGCGGCCGCCCCTGCGGGGTGATCACGCCGAAGAAATAGGGGATTTCTTCCTCAAGCGGGCGAATCGCCACGCCCGCCAGCGGCATGCCCCAGGCAGTAACCGGCTCCAGGATGGCTACGCCCAGCCCGGCGCGCACGCAGGAAAGGATATTGGCGGAGGAGTTAGTTTCGATGGTTTCGTGCAGCGGCGTTTTCAGCTTTTTAAGCGCTTTTTCAAAGCGGCCGCGCAGGCGCAGCGGGTTCCACGGCGCAATCAGCCGCCGCCCGGCCAGATCGCCAAGCGTGACCTGTTCCTGCGCCGCCAGCGGGTCGTCCTGCGGCAGCGCCACCGCGCAGCGCGACTGGCCGATCCAGTGCAGTTCCACCGCGTGATGCTCCAGCGGCAGGCTGCACAGCGCAATGTCGGCTTCGCCTGAGATAACCGCGTGCGCCGTGTGCTCGGCGGATTCACTGATAATCTGCACCTTGTTTTGCAGGCTCAGCGAGGCCAGCGCCAGCGGCAGCAGCCCCGCCGCCAGCGCGGGCGTGGCGGCGATATGCAGCGGGCGGTGCTGCTGGCTGCCAATTTCCTGCGCCCGCAGGCGGATCTGCTGTAGCGACAGCAGCGCTTTTTGCACGTACTGATGCAGCTGTAGCGCTTCCGAGGTGGGGTGGATGCGCGGCCCGTTGCGGATAAACAGCGGATAGCCCAGCGACTGCTCCAAATCCTGAATCAGCCGTGAAACTGCGGGCTGTGAGCGATCCAGCGCTTTTGCCGCCGCCGTCACGCTTCCGGCGGAAATCACCGCGGCGAAGGCTTCCAGCTGCTTTAAATCCAAATCCTGCAGTGGCGTCACGGCTTCACTCCTGTGCCAGGATGGCTTCGGCCAGCAGCGTATCAATCACCAGCGTGTTGGCAAAGCCGCCCTTCAGCGCGGCAACGATGGCGGTAAGCTTATCCAGCCCCGAAGCCACCAGCAGGCCGTTCATCTGGCGCAGGGTATCCAGCTCAATGCCGATCACGCGATCGTCCACCTCGCCGAGCAGCGGCTGCCCTTCACTGTCAATAAAGCGACCGGCAATAATCCCCGCCGCGCCGTGGGCAACGTAGCGTTCAACTTCTTTTTCGGTAACGATTTTAAACTGGGTGACGTGGCCGTCCGGGGTGCAGGGGCTGACGGTGAAAATGGCTTTATTACAGCGGGTCAGATGCTGTAGCTGTTCGGCGATAATCGGCTCTTCGCGCAGCAGGCGGGCCAGTTCGTTGTTGCTGCACACGGCGGGTGCGTTGAGCGTAACGCATAACGCGCTAAGCCGGTGGGCTATTTCAATCGAGCAGCGTTCGGCGGTGGGCAGCAGCGGGTTGGACATCGCCCCGATCAGCTGCCGTACCGTCAGATTTTCAATCGGCCAGTACGGCACCTTATCCGAGATCAGGCTCAGCGTTGAACCCCAGCTCACGCCGAGCTGATCGCCAGGCTCAAGGAAATCAAGCAGAACATGCGCAGCCGCTTCGCACACTTCGTTAAACCGACTTTCGTCCGACAGACCGTCAGCGGGAATAACAAAGGCATCGTCCAGAGAAAAACGCTCCGCAAGACGGTCAGCAAGATCGTTGGTGCGGAAGTGCTCACCGCTTAACCTTACCGAGACAATCTCCCGCGTTTTGGCCAGCCTGAGGTAGTTAATCACCGTCAGGCGGGACAGCTTCATGCGGGTGGCGATTTCGCTTTGCGTCAGGTTTTTCACGTAATAGAGCCATGCCGCTTCGGCAATGATCCTGTCTGACGGCGACGTACTCTTAGGCTGCGTCTTGATATCCTTGCTCCTGGTTAGGTTAAATCTGACCGGAGCACATCTTCCGTTATCTCGCTATCGGTTTCAAGATGACGATCGGCACGCAGGCCTAATCGTTGTAAATCCGCATGATAGCCGCGCACGGCTTCCAGCGAGGTGGCTTCGCGATCCACCACCCGGCGCATCCAGTTCACCATGGTCGGCTGATGCTCCGCGCCGTTGATCTTGCGGCCAAACAGTGCCAGCCTGCCGCCGCGCCGTTCTGCCTGCGCCAGCAGTTCAAAGGTATCGCGATGTGTACCCTGCCCACCGCCGAGCACGCCCACCACCACCGACGGATCGTGGCTGACCAGCTCTTCCAGCGCCTGCGGGCCGTTATAGGCCACTTTAAGAAACTCCGGGCGCTCTGCACGGGTCAGCGAGGCCAGCGTGCGGATAATGCAGTCGTTAATAAACGCCGGAGTATCCCGGGCGCTGAGCCCGGTATCCACGTTCGGGTTAAACACCTCCAGGAAGTGCATAATTCCGTGCGAGCGGGCGTCAGCGCGGAAGCGTGCGTATGCTTCCAGCGAGGCGACATCGTGTCGCGCATCATTGATCCAGGTCAGCGAGTAAAGGCAAATCGGCGCGCTGGCAAACTCCAGCGCCGCGCCGCGATACGGCAGCGGGGCAAACTCGCGGTAGCGGCCGCCGCGCAGCCCGACCCAGGCATCGGTGGCTTCATTGCCGCGAAACGCCGCCAGCATCCGGCTGCCCTCGAAAGCACCCTCTTCCTTCAACTGCTCCATGGTGGCGGTAGAGGTCAGCATGATATCCAGCGTATCCTGCTGGATCAGATCGCGGATCTGCTGATGGAATTCAGGCCGGGTGCGCAAACCCGCAGCGGCACCGCTGCCGTCGCGGCGATAGCCCATTGCGGTTACACCTGCGGCCAGATCGCCGTCTTTGGCATCGGCCAGCATAAAATCACCCGAACGATATTCACCGCGACGGATACGATCGATTTTTTCAGCAAATCGCGTGGTTTGAAACGGTAGTAACGAACTCATTTTTTACCCTTATCAGTAATCGGAAGGTTGAACGTCAAGCAGCGCTTTGATTCCCTGGTCGAGGCGCGTGAATTCCCGGTAGCGGGCCTGCAGTACCGCCACATTTTCGGCAACGGGTTCATGGCGGCGCAGAATGCGGCTCATGGCGGCAGTAGCCTGCTCCAGCGAGGTATAAATCCCGCCCGCCACGGCGGCACAGATCGCCGCGCCCAGCGCGCCGACCTCCGGCGTATCCACCACCTCAACCGGACGGTTACAGGTATCGGCGAAGATCTGCGCCCACAGCGGTGAACGCGCCGCCCCGCCGGTCAGACGGATAGCCTCCGGCCAGGTACCGTCGGTGTGAACCAGCAGCGCTTCGGCGTGGCGGCGGTGCTCAAACGCCACACCTTCGCAGATGGCGCGAATCATCGAAGCCTCGTTGTCCGTGGCGCGCAGGCGCATAAAGCTGCCCTGGTACGGATCGGGGCCGTGGATATACGGCATAAAGAAGCAGCGCTGGCTGTCAACCGGGCAGCCTGCAGCGATATTCATCGCTTCGTCTACGCCGATCCGGTTGCCCAGCGCGTGTTTGAGATACCAGCCTAAATTGGCGGCCGATGACGGGCTGCCTTCGGCGACCAGTCTGGCTGCACCGTCGCGGTAGAGCATATTCAGCAGCGGATAGTTCTCGCTTATCGGGCGCGGCACTTCGATGGCGTTAATCGCCCAGGTACCGGCAATAAACACCATACGGTCCGGCGAAGTAACGCCCGCGCCCAGTGCGCAGGAGGCCACATCCATCATGCTACCGGCGACCGGAATGCCCTCGCGCAGCCCGGTCAGCTGGGCAATCCCGGCGGTGATCCGCCCGCCGATGGCGGAGCTGTTGACCACCGGCGGCAGCTTCTCCGTCAGCGGTCGATGGCCCAGCAGTTCGAATGCCTCCACGGAATAGTCCTGCCTGTCGAGATTCATCAGTCCGCCGCCGCTGGCATCGGACGGATCGGTCAGCGCCTCCTGTGTCAGGCAGAAACGAATGAAATCCTTGCAGGCCAGGCCCCAGCGGGTTTTCGCCATCACCGCAGGCTCATTCTCCGCCAGCCCGGCCAGCTGGATCAGCGTCTGGCCGCCCCATGGACGGTGGCCGTTTTCATCACTTAACGCACGGTCCTGCCCGGCGGCAATGGTGCGATCGGCAATCGGCTGGGCGCGATGATCCACCGAGACAATGCCGGGACGGGTGGGCTGTCCATGCTGGTCAACGAGGAAGATGCCGTTGCCGAAACCGGTACAGCCAACGGCAACCACCCGTCCGGCGGTATCGCCTTCCAGCACGTCGCGGATGGCGGTGAGCGTGGCCTGCCAGAAGGCATCACCGTCGCGTTCTACCCGGCCATCCGGATAGTGTTCGGTGGTCACTTCGGCGTTGCGGTGGCTGACCAGACGCCCCGTGCTGTCAAACAGCGCCACTTTAACGGCGGTGCCACCGGCATCGATGGCGAGAACGAGAGGTAAGTAGGATGCAGACATAATTATTATTTTCCATTCCAGAGAATGCGGGGATCGGCGGCGCAGCCCTGTGACTGCGTTTGCGCCCATAAATCATCATGGCCCAGCGTTTCGGCCATAATGTCAGCGATGTTGTCGAGCGTGCAGGTTGAAAGGCGTCCGGTCATGACGATATTTGTTCGGCGCAGGATCATATCCTCCAGATTAAGGGTCATACGGTTGCGGGTCAGCCAGATGATTTCGCGGCGCGAGTAGCCCGGCGCATCGGTAACCGGCGCATCCTCCTGCTGGCCACAAAACGCCGCGACTTCGCGGGCCACGGTGCCGTAGCGGCTATAAAGCTCTTTCGTTCGCTGGGTGGTCAGTCCGCTATCCTGCGCCAGCTGCACCACATCCAGAGTGCCCGCTCCCGGGTAGGCGCGATCGGCGGTACTGGCCGTTCGCTGTCGCCCCAGCAGGTTGAGCACGCTGTTGGCCGCCATTTCGGCAAACGAGCGGAAGGTGGTCCATTTTCCCCCGACCAGCGAGATAACCGGCGTACTGCCCGCGCGGTCTTCAAACAGAGCATGATCGCGGGCGGCCTGCGTCGCGCTGCCGTTGCCCGCCTGCAACGGGCGGATGCCGCTGGTGACCGCGACAATGTGTTCCCGGGTCAGGGTGATATCGTCAAACAGGTGATTCAGTGACGACAGCAGATAGTTCACTTCATCATCCACCACCTGGCGGTCCTGCGGATCGTCGGTTTCCACCTCGGTGGTGCCGATCAGCGTTACGTCCTGCACCGGCATACAGACCACCATCCGTCCGCGCCCGTCGTCAAAATAGAATGACCGACCGCCCATACGCCCGTGAAGCTGAGGATGGCGCAGCACCAGATGCGCGCCCTTTACGCCACGGACGCGGGTTGCGTCGATGCCCAGCTGCGAATTGACCCGGTCAATGGCCGAACCGGCGGCATTAATAATGACTCGGGGCCGCAATTCTGCCGTCTCGCCGCTCAGCGGATCGGTAACGGTAATACGTCCATCCTGCATGTATTGCCAGCGGATGTGATTCACTGCGGTTACGCCCTCAATACGGCTGGCGGCCTCCAGCATTTCAAAGACCAGCGCTTCCGGGCCGGTGATTTGCCCGTCGTAATAGCTGATCACCGAACGCACGGCTTTAGGCAAGCCTTGCGGAAAGTTCCTGCCGCTGAGAACCACTTTATGATGCGGCAGCGCACGGCGGATCGCCCCAAAACGTTCGTAGGCCAACAGGCCACTTTTCAACGCCACGAAACTGAGTGGACCGGGGCTGCGGGAAAAGCCAAAAAAGCGCAGCGCCGTGCCCGGCAGCCCTTTCACCCAGTGACGTACCGGCACCACCACCTCCAGCGGTTTCACCAGATGGGATGCGTCGTGCAGCAGCATATTACGCTCCCGCGCCGATTCCCGGACCAGATCGAACTCGCGATTCTCCAGGTAGCGCAGCCCGCCGTGAGCCATACGGCTTGACGCACTGCTGGCCCCGGCGCAGAAATCCCCACTGTCGATCAGCGTTGCCGAAATGCCGTTGAGGGACAGATCCCGCAGCAACCCCACCCCATTGACACCCCCACCAATCACCAGCACGTCCGGCACCGGGTTCGCTTTCAGCTTTACCCAGGCTTCCTGACGGCGAGTCTGCGATTGATCCCTACTTTCAGAACTCAACATGCGATCTGCCTCACGAAACTTTGATTATTAAACACGTCGTACGCATTACATATGTCAATAACGATAGACTAATGTCAATATCGATGTAACAGTAATGTGAAGAAAAAACACCTGCCCGCGGGATTTCACCACCCGACAGCCGCAGGTTTTTTTCTTCTTACCTACTGAAAAACAACGAAAACCTGCATAACTTTGGAGTGAAATGATGGATAGAGTGAAAAATTACGGGCTGCTGCTGAGCGGAAGCATCATTGCCTTTGTACTAATGGGGGCCGGGCAATCGCTGATGGGGCCGGTGCTGCCGGAGTTCCGCCAGATGTTCGATCTGACCATTGCTTCAGCCAGCATGGTGGTGACTGCTCAATGGGTCGGCGCGTTAATTGGCGTTATCGCACTGTTTTTCGCTGGTAAGCGCGACTGGACAGCGCTGGCCTTTACCCTGCTGGTGGTGGGTGCGGCGCTGATGGCGTTTCATCTGAACTGGCCGCTGACGCTGCTGGGATCGCTGGCGTTTGGAGCAGGTTACGGTGCCAGTCTGGCGCTGGTGAATACCCGCCTGCTTGACGCCTTTGGCAAAAAGGGGCCGTCGATGGTCAGCCTGGTCAACGCCCTGTTCGGCGGCGGTGCCATTGTCGCCCCGCTGGTGTTTGTGGCGCTGGCGCGCAATCCGCAGCTGTGCTTCGGCATTCTGGCTGTCGGGCTGGTCCTGCCGCTGCTGTTGTCGTTCCGTTTTCCAAAAACGCACGCGGCAGAAGAAACGGCTCAGGGTAATAGCGGTTTCACACTCTCGGTGCCGACGCTGCTGGTGGGCGCATCGGGTACGGCGATTGAGGCCTGCCTGATCGGACTGGGTCCGGTGATCCTGGTAGCGGGGAATTTCAGCGACACGGCGGCGGCCAGCGCGCTTTCGCTGTTCTTTGTCTTTTTCCTCAGCGGGCGTATTGCGCTGAGCTTTGTCGGCCATCGCCTGCCGGCCGCGCCGATGCTGATCGGCGGCTTTGTCGGTGGCGCTGTGCTGCTGGCCTGCGCCGGGAGTGGGATCGCCCCGACGCTGACCTATCCGCTGGCGGGCTTCTTTATCGGCAGCATCTTCCCGAACTTCTTTGTGTTTGGTTCGGCGCGGATGGGCAACGACCCGCGCACCGGCTCTATTATCGTGACCGCAGCACTGGCCGGAGGCGTGGCCGGGCCGCTGATTGTGGGACAGGTGATGGCAAATCTGCCGCCGCTGACGCCGTTCTGGCTGCTGGCAGGCTACAGCGCGTTTGTTGCGCTGTGTGGTCTGCGCATTCTGAAGACCAGGACGGCATCGCCGCTGCCCGTCGCCGGGAAATAAGATTTTGTGATGGTTGATAATTCTGCTGCCGATAGCCTGATGACCGTGGTTTCAAGCTTCGCGTTAGAAAGTGAACCAGAAGGGTACTGCCGTTTATCGGAAGGGGTACGCAGTGGAATGCCCGCCTGGCAGTAAAGTAGCGGACAGATGAGCAGACCAGGTATCCCCGCGTACTGCGGGGATACCTTCTGTTACGCGGGCGAGCGGCTTAGCTGCCGACGTTCGGCGATCTTCTCGGCGTGCAGCAGCACTTCCTGCAGATCGCCTTCATCGATATCGAGCAGCTGGCCTGCCAGCAGTGCCTCATGCAGGTCGTCACGGGTAATCGATACGGTGATGTCAACCGGCGACGGCGCGGGTTCCGCAGCGGCCAGCGGGTGCGGATAGCGACGCCCGGCAAGGTTGTTGAACAGAATGGCCAGCAGCGCCAGCGACACCGAATTCAGCAGGACCGGGGTAAACGCAAACTCGTAGCCCGTGCTGTGGATGCCCGGCCCGCCGAGCACGGCGGTCAGCGCCACGGCCCCACCGGGCGGATGCAGGCAGCGCAGCTTAAACATCAGTGCAATTGCCAGGCACGCCGCCACACCACAGGCAATGGCCGGATTGTCGATCCACATCCCGACGGTCACCCCGGTCAGGGCGGAGATAAAATTACCGCCAACGATCGACCACGGCTGGGCCAGCGGGCTGTTGGGTACGCCAAATAATAAAACGGCCGAGGCCCCCACCGGGGCGACAAACCATAAGTTAACCTCACCCAGCACCCAGTGGCTGAACAGGCTGGTGATCGCCAGCCCGATACCGGCACCGATACTGGCAAGAACCATCTGCTTTCTGGCAACCGCCAGCGGATGGGGTTTCAGGCGACCGAAGAAAATTCGAACCTTCGCGAGAAGATTATCTGGAGTGGAGTGATTCATAGCGCAGGTGACTAATCCATAGAAAATTCTTATATTATGAGCGGGCGATTCTCCTCCGATTACGCCCCGCAGACAACCTGCAAAAAAGTAAGGTTTTTCATATTCAACCGACCGGTTTTCGGCTACGGTATTTTTTTATCTTTATAAAATCGCTGTGTTATTTTTCAAGGAGCTGTAATGCGTCGTTTCGTACTGAAGGGATTTATGCTGATGTTAGTGGGGTCTTTGGCCGCCTGCAGTCAGTCCACGGATAGCGTCACCGCCCACACCAAAAGTTATGTTTTTAAAGCCAAAAACGATTTTGACCCCAATTACACCACCCAGATTTCCGGCACTATCCAGTTAATGAAGCCTGTTTTTAAAACGTTTTATGATGACGGGGTAAAAGATCGTCAGGCGGGGATGACGCGCGAACAGGCGCTGCTGAAAGCGGAAAACTTCAGAAAAGAAAAATCCTCAGAAAAGATGGAAAGCCAGCATACCTTTATTAACAGCAGCTATACCAGTTCGCTGAGCGACAAGCAGCGGGCGCTGTTTATTAATGAGGCGATGGGAACCTATCTGGACGGTTTTGACGGCCGCTGATCGAAAACCACTGCGGTGCCGGGGCCAGACCCGGCGATTCATCTGGCCCCGACGAGCCGCCTTTAGCCAGCGGCTCGCTACCCTGACGGAAGCAGGTCAGTTAAACCAGTGCGGCAGCGGATCGGGCAAATGAACCCAGCTACGTGGCCCGGCAGCCAGTTCGCTGTCGGTCAGCAGAGCCGCATTCAGCTGGCGGCGCAGTTCCCCCTCATCCATCTGCATGCCGATAAACACCAGTTCCTGTCGTGCATCGCCCACCCCATCCTGCCAGTGCTGCATAATCCAGCGGAGGGATTCTTCATCCTGCGGCCAGCGATCGCGCGGTACGCCTACCCACCAGCGGCCCGCCATCTCCTGGCGCGACACACCACCGGCCTGTGACCAGCTACCGGCAAATTCCGGCCGGCTTGCCAGCCAGAAATAGCCTTTGGAACGCACGACCCCCGGCAGTTCGCCGCTGAAAAATTCCCAAAAGCGCTGAGGGTGGAACGGTCTGCGCGCGCGCCAGACAAAATTGCTGATACCGTACTCTTCCGTCTCCGGCACGTGGGTGCCGCGCAGCTCCTGCATCCAGCCGGGAGCCTGCGACGCTTCGGCAAAGTCAAACAGGCCGGTATTCAATACTTTTTCCAGCGGCACCTGGCCGAAACGAGCGATTTCAATACGTGCGCGGGGATTGAGGCTGCGCAGGATACCGGTAAGCTGTTCGCGCTGCTTTTCACTGATCAGATCGGTTTTGTTGATAATCAGCACGTCACAGAATTCGATTTGCTCGATGAGCAGGTCGACCACCGAACGTTCGTCGAATTCGCCGAGCGACTCGCCGCGGGATTCAATGCTGTCGCGTGATTGATAGTCGCGCAGGAAGTTAAAACCATCAACCACCGTCACCATGGTATCCAGCCGCGCCACCGCCGACAGGCTTTCGCCGCTGTCGTCTTCAAAGGTGAAGGTTTCCGCCACCGGCAGCGGTTCGGAGATGCCGGTGGATTCAATCACCAGCTGGTCGAAGCGGTTTTCCCGCGCCAGGCGGTTGACCTCCAGAAGCAGGTCTTCACGCAGCGTGCAGCAGATACAGCCGTTGCTCATCTCGACCAGCTTTTCATCGGTGCGGGAGAGATCGGCTCCGCCGTCGCGGACCAGTGCGGCATCGATATTGACTTCAGACATATCGTTGACGATAACCGCGACGCGTCTGCCCTCGCGGTTATTGAGAATATGGTTGAGCAGCGTGGTTTTACCCGCGCCCAGAAAGCCGGAAAGCACGGTAACCGGCAGGCGACCATCACGATCGGTGTTGATGCGTTGTTGTGACATAGTGACATCCTCAGGTGCGTTAACGCGGAGATGAACGGGCGTTAAACCGTATCCCTTATGGGGTATTTGTTATGTTATAACATAACAATTGAGTGTGTCATATGTTTATTGAAAAACGCCGCGTGCGGGGATTTGTCTGGACTGCGTGGTGTACATTGTATGTCCTGAATTTCTATGTACCTCGACGAGGAAAAAACGGACCGGGATACTGAAAACAGGGTGAAAAATGAATTTTTTTGAAGAACTAAAAACCTCTCTGGAAGAGGCCGTAGAAATAAAAAAAGGTAACAAAGCGCAAATAGCTTATGCAAGTTAAAGGATAAAAAACTAAAGGATCTGGTTATGTACTATAGTGATGCAATTGTCAGTAAAATGTTAAATGATAACGCTCTTGCCAAAAAGCTGGATAGCGCCTTTGTCGGCGTTAAAGAGCAGGTTATCGAACAGGCGACCAGAATTCAGGATGGTGCTGCCAGAATGGCCTATTACATTTCTTGCTTCACTGATAACTATCAGGATGTTTGCTCAAAATTAAAAAAAGAGGATGTGCGCTTTTTTGAAGCATTATATCATTTCGTTAAGTATCGGAGGATGATTTCAGAACTCATTCATATATATGTTGAGTTGATTTTAAAAAACAAAACGCCGCAACAAATGGAATATATTAAACGCTCATTAATGAGAATGAATGTGAATATTTCCACAAGTTCTTTAACTACTCAATCATTTGCTATAGGCGTTACCATGGTAATATGCCTTGGCTCTAATGTAAGTACCGGAATTGTCGGGAAGGTGAGTAAAGTCTCAGGTCTTTCTGTTGCAGCATTAAATCTCTATGGATATATTCAGGAAGCGGCTGAAAGTGCCGAGCGGTTACAAATCATGCATCCGGAATATTACCAGGCATTGTATATCAGAAAAGTGGAGATGATGTATTTCCTTGTTGAGCCTGTTTTTCTTAAGGCGAACTTTTTCATGAAAAATCTTTCATCAGACGATGATATTGCTAACGTAATATTTCTCATGGCCAGGTAGATATCATGATTGATTTGTTAAAAAAGTGGTTAAAAAACCAACTGCTATTCTTTCTTTGGGTATATTTCCCTATAATATTAACTGTAATTTTTGGGGTTTTTATGGCTCATTTTTTCCCCCATATTGCAATGCAGGCAATAGGGGTTTTCTTTGTCTTGATGTTGGTTGCTGTTTTTTTCTGCTCTCGATAAATTTAAAAGGATGTTAAAATGTCAACCCCAGCTTATATTTGGTTAACAGATGAAAATGGATCGCCCGTAGTCGGTGGATGTTTAATACCAACGCGAATTGGTTCAATTGAATTAAAGTCACTTACACATAATGTTTCCATACCTGTATCCCCTAACACAGGAAAACTTACCGGAACAAGAATCCATTCACCTATTGCAGTGCAAAAAGAGTTCGATAAAACCACACCAATTCTATTTCGCGCGCTGTGTGAAGGTCGAAGCTTTAAATCAGCAACAATAAAAATGTATCGAATTTTGGATGCAGGGATTGAGAGTGAGTATTTTAATATTTTTTTGGAGAATGTTAAAATTACAACAATTTCACCGTATTTATACCAAAATGGAATGACCAGTACACATATGGAAAATATTGAGCTACGTTATGAAACCATTACCTGGAAACATACGGATGGTAATATTATATACCGAGACACATGGAACGAATATGCTACAGCGTAAGGTATGAATGGTTGGCAGCAGCGCTTCTGACGATTACTACGCTTCTGACTGGGATCAGCGTTGAAACCAATAAAAGCTGGGAGTCTAAACGACGGAACCCAACCGGGCTGGCAGCAAAAGTTTTAGCTGCTATTCAGGCAAATCCCGCCCTTTTTGATGAGCTGGCTGCACATTAGTCGGGCATGTTCCCCTGCTCCACATCTGTCATTCTTTATCGTTGTTACGGCCCGCATTAGCGGGCACGTTTAGCCAGTAAACCCCGCAGCAGCAGCGCCAGCGCTTCACTACTCTGCGCCAGGCGGGCGTCGCTATCCTCTCCTTCCGCGATCCAGAATGCGGCTTCGGCCAGGCTGCCGTAAATCAGAGAGGCCAGCGCCTGCGGATTCGCTTCGGCTATCACGCCCTGAGCAATCAGTTGGCCAATCAACCGCTGCATGGCGTCAACGCAGTGGCGCTGTGATTCCTGAGACGGTCCACCCAGCACGGAACGGGCATCGCGCAGGACAATACGCTGATATTCAGGCTCCAGCGCCATGGTCAGATAGGCATTGCACCGATGGGTAAACCCCTGCCAGCCATCTTCAGCCGTGCTGGAAATCGTCTCCAGCCGCGCGTCCATTTCTGCATCGATCTGCTCAACCACCGCCGCGAGCAGTCCCTTTTTATCGCCGAAATGATGATAAAGCGCCCCCCGGGTTAGCCCTGCCTGCCCGGTCAGATCGTCCATCACCGTATCAGCATAGCCGACCTCGCTAAAAACCTTTCGCGCCGTTGATATCAGCGCGGCACGGGTTTCTTCCATCTCTGCGCGCGTACGTCGCACCATAACCCTCTCCTTCAGCTAACGAGTTTTGATTGTTTACATACGTGGCGTATGAATATATGCTTTTTCATACGCCACGTATGTATTATGTCTGCAGCCGTTTTTCGTGGCAAGCGGATGCATTATGGAGAAGGAAATGATCGCCACTTATCGTGAGTTATTTGCTGCACCGGGCACACGGGCTTTTACCCTCGCCGGAATACTGGCAAGGCTTCCGCTGCCGATGACGGGTATTGGTATCATCGTCATGCTATCGCAGTCCGGTGGCAGCTACGCACTTGCCGGGGCCGTTTCTGCAACTTTTGTTTTGACCTATGCGCTGATATCACCGCAGATTTCCCGTCTGGTGGACCGTTACGGCCAGCGCCGGGTGCTGCCTGCTGCCACGGCAGTCAGTTCGCTGGGCTTTTTAACTCTCTCAGTGAACAGCCTGTGGCAGGATACGGCATGGCTGATGTTCGCTGGCGCAATGCTCACCGGATTTATGCCTGCGGTCTCGGCGATGATCCGCACTCGCTGGACGGCTCTCTATCGTGGGCGACCACTGTTACAGACGGCCTATTCACTGGAAACGGTGCTGGATGAACTCTCTTTTATCGCGGGTCCGCCGCTGGCGGTGGCGCTCGGAGTGATAGTGCAGCCCCAGACCGCTTTGCTTGTGGCTATGTTACTGCTGATCGTCGGCATAGCCGCGCTGCTTGCTCAGCGAGTAACCGAGCCGCCGCAAATCTCACCTGATATCAACGGCGGCAGCCAGGCTCTTATCCATCTCCCGACGGTACGCTTACTGGCCATTTTAATGATGGCGATGGGCGTTATCGTTGGCACCATCGACATCGTCAGTGTGGCTTTTGCCACCGAACAGGGGCAGCCCGCTCTGGCCAGCCTGGTTTTGTCTGCGTATGCGTTGGGATCGTGTTTTACCGGGCTGTTGTTTGGCACGCTCAAACTGCAAGCCACTCTGAATCAACAGCTGGTGTTCGGTGGGCTGGGGACCGCTTTAGCCACTCTGCCGCTGATAATGGCAGGTAGCATCCTTTCCCTGACCGCAGCGGTCCTGCTCTCCGGTCTGTTTTTCGCCCCAACGATGATCGTCGCGATGTCACAGGTTGAGCGCACCGTGCCCGAACATCGTGTAACCGAAGGGATGGCCTGGCTGCTTGCCGGGTTGAATATTGGAGTTGCACTCGGCGCGGCAGTGGCGGGACAGGTACTCAATCATGGCACGCCTTCACAAGGGTTTAGCGTAGCGGTGGGTGCCGCAGGGGTAATTCTTGCCGTCGTTTTTTATGGCTTTCGCCGCCCGGAGCCTGCTGTCACCGGTGAATAAGTACGAGCGGGTTAACGATGAAATCAACTGATTCTGATAAGGAAAACATGAGCGCTGAACTAAAACCCTCTGCGGTTGCCCCGGAAAACAGTTTATGGATGGCGGTGATTTGCGTTGGCCTGGCAACGTTTGCCGTGGTTACCACAGAAATGCTGCCCGTGGGGCTGCTGACGACAATGGCAGAATCCCTAAACACCTCTAACGGAAAAGCCGGGATGGCTATTTCACTGCCTGCTCTGCTTGCCGCCCTGTTTGCGCCGTTTGTTGTTATTGCAGCCGGTGGCACAGACCGGCGTATTATTCTCCGCTGGCTATTGGTGCTGCTGACGATTGCCAATATCGCATCGGCGCTGGCTCCCGGTATCCTTCTGCTGCTGGCTGCACGTATCCTGGTGGGGTTTTGTATGGGAGGGATATGGGCGATCGCCGGGGGATTATCTTCGCGTCTGGTTACCGCACAATCCGTCGGCCTGGCAACGGCCATTGTGTTCGGCGGCGTGGCCGCAGCCTCTGTGCTTGGCGTTCCGCTTGGCGCATTCATCGGGGATTATGCCGGATGGCGTTGGGCATTTGGCGGCATGGCGCTGTTCAGTGTTTTAGTTCTGACCCTGCACTGGATCTTTATTCCGGCGCTGCCGGTAACGCATTCCGTTTCGTTCCGCCAATTTGTGCAACTACTGCAAAACCCCCGGATACGGGCCGGTCTGGTACTGACTCTGCTGCTGGTGACCGGGCATTTTATGGCTTTTACCTTCGTTCGCCCGCTGCTGCTGGATGTGGCGCTGTTTGAGGTGAAGTGGATCGGTATTCTGCTGCTTGTTTATGGTATCACCGGCGTGGTGGGGAACTTCCTGACCGGGATCGTCACCACAAGGCGCGCCGCATTGACCCTGTTAGTGATTTCGCTGGGCTTAATGTTCACTCCGCTGCTTTTTTTGAGCATCGGACACTATCACACCGGCAGCGGAGCCGCGCTGATACTCTGGGGCCTGGCTTACGGCGGAGTCTCGGTCGGTTTGATGAGCTGGATGATGAAAGCCGCACCGCGAGCAATCGAAATCGCCACGTCGCTCTATGTTGGGGTGTTTAACATCGGTATTGCGGGCGGTTCCTGGTTCGGTGGGCAGATCGTCGACCGGTTTGGTCTGGTGCCTAACCTCTGGGTGACAGCCGCGATACTGACGGCTGCGGCGCTGCTGTCACTTTACCTGTTGCTTCACGAGCGGAAAAACACCCCTGTCACTCTGAAGCTCTAGCTATAACGCTTTGCCCCAAACACACAAAGGATCACCGCCGTGGCGCAGGCAACCATGCTCCAGGCGATGGATTCATGAAGCAACACGGCGGCCAGCAGCAGGCCGAAAAACGGCTGCAACAGCTGAAGCTGACTGACGCCTGCAATGCCGCCAAGCGCCAGGCCGCGATACCAGAACAGAAATCCAATCAGCATACTGAACAGCGAAACGTAGCCCAGGCTTAACCAGCCTGGCTGGCTGACGGCGCTCCAGCTGTGCGGCAGGCTGAACAGCGCGATAATCGCCATCAGCGGCAGAGAGAGCAGCAGTGCCCAGCTGATCACCTGCCAGCCCCCCAGCCGACGCGATAAACCCGCGCCTTCCGCATAGCCCAGACCGCATACGATGACCGAAGCGATCATCAGCAGGTCGCCACTTAGCGATCCGCCCTGCCCGTTGGCGATAGTGAATCCGGCCACGATGGCGGCACCGAGCAGCGAGAACAGCCAGAATGCCGGGCGGGGGCGTTCACCGCCGCGCAGCACGCCAAACAGTGCCGTGGAGAGCGGCAGCAGACCGATAAACACCACGGAGTGACTGGCGCTAATATGGCGCAGGGCCAGCGCGGTCAGCAGGGGGAACCCTACCACCACGCCTAGCGCGACAATAAGCAGCGGCAGGATATCCGAGCGCGCCGGGCGTCGCTGGCGCAACAGCAGCAGCAGTGCCCCGCCCAGCAGCGCGGCAATGGTGGCCCTCGCCGATGTCAGGAACAGGGGCGAAAAATCATTTACCGCCACGCGTGTGGCCGGGAGCGAACCGCTGAAAATCATTACGCCTGTCAGCCCACTCCACCATCCTGCCGTTGTTCGTTCCATAGTTCCTCGTTTCTGTTTTGACTCACATTTTCAACGATAATAGGCAACATCAGGAACGTTTCGAAGATACAATGCAGTACAATTTTACCAAACTGTATGGATAAAATTGACCATACAGCTGTGATTGCCGCGAGGAAAACTGCGATGACCCGTACCGAAATGCTGATAGCCGACATTCGCAGCCAGATTATCGGTGGCGCACTCTCCGCAGGAGAACGTCTGCCGTCAGTGCGCGGCTATGCGGCAAAGATGCAGGTATCGCCGTCGACCGTCGTTGAAGCCTATGAACGACTGGCGGCGACGGGAATGATCCGCGCACGCCGGGGGGCCGGGTTTTTTGTGACCGGGTCGCATCAGCCGCCGCTCAATCTGGTAGAAAAGAATGTCGATTATCAGCGCGACGTTGATCCGTTCTGGGTTTCTCGCCAGGCGCTGGATGCCGATCGCGATGTGCTGAAACCCGGCTGTGGCTGGCTTCCTGCCGACTGGATGCCGGTGGAGCCCTTGCGAAAAGCCATGCGGCAGCTGGCCCGTTCGGATGCCAGCCTGCTATGTGATTACGGTACGACACGCGGTGCGACGGCGCTGCGGCGTCTGCTGCTGGCGCGCTTTGCCAGTGAAGGGCTGACGACGCCCATGGAGCAGATTATGCTGACCGGCTCCGGAACCCAGGCGCTGGATTTAATCTGTCGCTTCCTGCTGCGGCCCGGTGACACGGTTCTGGTCGACGATCCCTGCTATTTCAATTTTCAGGCCCTGCTCCGTGCGCATCAGGTCACTATCGTGGGCGTTCCTTTTACGCCGACCGGTCCTGACGTGGCCGTATTTGAATCGGTTCTCAGCCAGTCGCGCCCCAGGCTGTATATCACCAACTCGGCGTTACATAACCCGACAGGCGCGAGTCTCTCCCCGCAAACGGCCTGGCGCTTGCTTAACGCGGCCCGCGAGCACGATCTGATTATCGTTGAAGATGATATCTTCGCCGAGTTTGAACCTGAACTGTCATCACGGCTGGCGATCCCCGACGGCCTGGAGCGGGTGATTCGCATGGGCAGTTTTTCCAAAACGCTTTCGGCTTCGGTTCGCTGTGGCTATATCGCCTGTCGTCCTGAATGGATCGAGGGGCTGACCGATCTGCAAATTGCCACCAGCTTCGGTGGCCCAAGCCCGATGACCACCCAACTGCTGGCTGCTGTGCTTTCCGGCGGGAGCTACCGTAAACATCTTGATGAGGTTGTCCGCAGGCTGTCAAAAGCGCGTAAAGACGCGGTCGAGCGTCTGGCTGCGCTCGGCATAACTCCGTGGCTGGTGCCGCGCGGTGGGTTTTATCTGTGGTGTCGTCTGCCTGCAGGATTAGATTCCACGGAAATTGCCCGCCGCTGCCGACTGCACAACGTTGTGCTGGCACCGGGTAATGTCTTCAGCGTGTCGCAGTCGGCGGGGGAATTTTTACGTTTTAACGTCGCGCATCTAAGCGATGAGCGTGTGTATAGCGTGCTGAAGGAGGTCATGGCGGCATGTTCAGCCGGGGATTAGTGTCCCGGGCGGGCAGCGTAAAACAGAGGCTTTCCGTTTAAAACTGCCCGCCGGGCTCCGTATGCCGCTGACGGTCTCATCGGTTTCACGACTGAGAGACTCGCCAGCGGGGTGTTTCGTTTTTAGTGCAGGCTCTCTTCCTTCAAATCAATCGCTCTCAGCGCCTGCTGGAAAGTCGTGTCCGTGATGTTGCGGGCGCGTTTAAGCCTGAACAGCTCGGCACGCTGGGCTACGATCGCCTCGCGCTGCATCTCTTTTTCAATGCGGGCACGCTTCTTCAGTTCCTGGCCAACATCGTTCTGGTCGTCGCTGTCGTTGTAGTGCAGGCGACGCTGGTAGGTTTCCAGCAGCAGGTTTCCGGCATCCGCCCGCATCGCCTCTTCCTCCGGATCGTCAACGGGCTGGCTGAGCAGTTCGTTCAAGCGGGCAATCGCCGCTTCGGTCAGCGCCGCGCCGATTGCCCCCTTGCCTGAATCATGCGGTAAGTCATCCGCAAGATACGCGGTCATGATTGGCAGACCGATAGCGGCAACGATCAGCGACAGCAGGATCACCGACATGGAGAGGAAAATCAGCAGATCCCTGCCCGGGAACGGTGAGCCATCGGTCAGCACTACCGGCAGCGTCAGGATGCCGGCCAGGGTAATTGAACCCTTCACGCCGGCCAGCGCCATCACCGCCACCGCGCTGAACTGCGGGCGGCTGGTGGTCACTTTGCCCTTACGCTTCTGGCGGAACACCGTCAGCGTAATGGACAGCCATACCCAGCAGAAGCGCACAACGCCCAGAGCGAGGGTGATCACCACCGCATACAGCAGCAGATACCAGGGGGAGGAGACGCCCGCCTGGCTGGCAACGTCTGGCAGGGTTTGCAGCATGCGGGGAAGCTGTTCACCGAGCATCAGGAAGATCATCCCGTTCAGGATGGTCTGCAGCATGTTCCAAACCGCGCTGCTTTTCATGCGCGTGGCGGGCAGGCGCGGACCGGAGAGCTGCTCGTAGTGCATGGCAATCCCGGCGGCAACCGCGGCCAGAATCCCCGACACGTGGAAGCTTTCAGCCAGAATGTAAGCGGCAAACGGGATAAGAATACTGATCAGGATCTGTATTGCCGGTTCTTCGCGGGTACGCTTAATCAGGAAGTTATTGCACTTACCGGTGGCCCAGACCACCACCAGCCCGCTGAGGATACCGCCGACGGCCATCAGAACAAACCGAGTTACCGCATCGCCGGCTGAGAAACTGCCGGTGAGCACGGCGGCAACGGCAAAGTTAAACGCCACGAGTCCCGATGCATCGTTGAGCAACGATTCACCTTCCAGGATATGGCCCATTCGGGATGGCAGCGGCGAGTTGGCGGTCATCGCCGATACGGCGACCGGGTCCGTCGGTGACAGAATCGCCGCAAGGGCAAATCCGGCGGCGACGGTGATCGCCGGGATCAGCCAGTGAATAAACAAACCGATACCGATAATGGTAAACAGCACCAGCCCGATGGCCAGCGACAGAATAGGTTTTAAATCGCTGAAAAAAGCATCCTTCGGGATGCGCCAGCCATCAAGAAACAGCAAAGGAGGAATAAACAGCAGCAGAAAGATGTGGGGATCAAAATCGACCTGAAAGCCACCTGCAGCCAGGGCTGCTCCCGCCGCAATCTGCAGCAGCGGCAGTGGGATTTTAGCGGACAGTAAATGAGATATAAAAACGGTAACAACAATGGCCATCATAAAAACTAATACAATGGTGATCAGCGACATTCGCAACCTCCCCTTTTGGTAAAAATGGCATAACACATACAGACCTTCTCCCTGGTTGAAATAAACAACAAAAAATGACTGATATTCACGGAACAACGGTTCTCTCGTCATTGAATGAAGCGTCATTTTGGCTATCAGCCCGGAGGGATGATACAGGAAATATCCGATGCGAAAATGATGCATTCATGGCACGCCGTGCGGGCACTGCTCACGTGGTCAAAATATCCCCACTTTGAAGGCGGTAATTTTTAACATCAGATACGGTAGTCAACCTATTAAGATTTTAACTGCGCATCGTTATCAGATATTTATCTTTCACAGTTTCCCCCCGCGCTGTTAATAATCGTAATAACTTAATTGTGTGGCGGTGAAACTCATGACTGAACGTATTCGTTTAGCAAAAGCGGAAGAGGCAGAATTACTCCACGGTTTATTGCAGCGCGCCTATGCGCCGCTTATTCCTCAGGGTATTCATTTCACCATTACCCGCTCCAGCGTGGAAGATGTTCGCGCGGTGATCGCCAGCGAATCGACCTTCGTACTGGAAAATGAGGGACGCCTGGTTGCCACGCTTACCGTCCGCTTTCCCTGGGCTGCCGACAGTAAACAGGTATCGCCGTGGCCCTTCCTGCACTGGTTTGCCGTCGATCCGGAGTTCAAAGGCCAGGGTTTCGGCAGTCGGATTATCCGTTACGTTGAGGAAAGCTTCCTGCGCGATACGCTGAAATCCCCGGCGGTTTACCTGGCGACGGCAATTAAACATCCGTGGCTGTCACAGCTCTATTTACGCCGTGGCTATCAGCCGTTTCATCGTGCGGTCAATCCGCTGGGCGTAGAGCTGGTTTATTTAACCCGCGTGCTCGATCAGCAGCGCTATCAGCAGGCGAAAATTAAAGAGTACGTACACGATTTTATTGAAAACTCACTGACTGCTTAGTCGTCTTTATTACCTTTCTGGGAAAACTATGCGCTTAAATAATAAAGTGGCCATGATGGCTACGGTATCGCTGTTGGCTTTATCCGTCTCATCGGCATTTGCCGCCGCTGAACCCCGCACGGGCGGCACCCTGACGTGGGGCGTTGAAACCGAACCTAAACCGTTAAATCCTCAACTGAACGGCCAGTCAAAAGCCGAGCTGATCCTGCGCGTGGCCTATGAATCACTGCTGGCACGTAATGCCGACGGCAGCTTCGTTCCGTGGCTCGCGGAAAGTTACCGCGTGGAGCAGGACGGCAAGCGCATTATTTTCACCCTGCGCCCGGATGTAAAATTCTCCGACGGGGCCAAATTGAATGCTGAAGCGGTGGCAGAAAACTTCCGCCATATTCAGGACCCGGCCTACTGCGCGGGTTCAAGTCTTTGCGCGTTAAGCCGCCATATTGACAGCATTGAGACCCCGGACGAACGTACCGTGGTGCTGAATCTCAAGGCGGTTTACTCACCGTTCCTGGCCTTTGCCGCCGGTCTGAAACTGATTTCACCGAAATCCTGGCAGTCGCCGGATCTGAAAGCGGGCGGCGCTTCCGTTGCCGGAACCGGGCCGTTTATCCTGCAGCGCTATGAAAAAGGCCAGCAGATTGTCTTTGTAAAGAACCCGGAATACAACTGGGCACCGACCAACGCCGCCCATCAGGGACCGGCGTATCTGGATGGCGTGACCTATCGCTTCCTACCGGAATCCTCGGTGCGCGTGGGAGCGCTGCTCTCCGGCCAGGTTGATGCGATTGAAGGCGTTTCCGGTAACGATGCCGGTGAGTTTAAAAACAATCCGGACTTCACCTATCAGCACGCGCTGAATACCGGTACGCCGTACTCGCTGTTCCTCAACGTGGAATACGGCCCGACGCAAGAACTCAAGGTGCGCCAGGCATTGTTACAGGGACTGGACGTGGCGCCGATCCTGCAATCCATTTATCGCGGCGAACGTACCCGCGCCTGGGGCATTACCTCCCCGGTCGATCCGCTGTACACCAACGGCGTGGAGGGTAAATACGGTAATAACCCGGAGCTGGGCAATAAACTGCTGGATGAAGCAGGCTGGAACACGCGTGATGCCGACGGTTTCCGCACTAAGGACGGCCAGCGCCTGAGTATTGAAATTATCCAGGCGCAGGCAACGGTGCGCGATCAGCGCGATGTGCTGCTCCAGGCCATTCAGGCTCAGGCCCGTCAGCGTCTGGGCGTGGAGCTGAAGCTGCGCTACGTGGACTCCGGCACGTATACGGAACTGCGCAACAGCGGCCAGTTTGGTTCCATCGCCAACTCGAATACCGAAACCGACGGCATTGATATTGAAAACCACTATCTTCCGGTGAATGCAGGCGGTGCTATCAACTACAGCCGCACGTCCGATCCGGCGATCCTGCCGTTGCTGAAAGGTGCTTCAGCGACCGCTGATGTTCCGGCCCGCCGTGGCTTCTACGCGCAGCTGCAGCAGCTGGCGATTATCGACCAGGCCGTGGCGATCCCGCTTTACGAGCCGGAGGATCAGATTGCCGCCGCCAGCTACGTTAACGGTATTGGCTTCCGTCCCTTTAAACAGATGCCGGAAAACGCCTACAGCGTCTGGCTGAGCGAACATTAACAGGTGAGCCATGAGTAGCGAAACCACCCCCCTGATTAAAAGCGTCGGGCAACCGCGCCTGAAGGCTCCATCATCGCTGGCCTGGCGTATTGCCGGGCGTATCGGCGGTGGCGTGATGGTGCTGTGGGCAGCCGTCAGCCTGTCGTTCATTGCCGTCTGGCTGGCACCGGGTGATATCGTCAGCCTGCTGGTCGGTGAACAGGTGCGTACCCCGGCAATTGAGGCGGCTATCCGCGCCGAATGGGGGCTGGATCGCCCGCTGTGGCAACAGTATCTCAACTATCTGTGGCGCATCATGCACGGTGATTTTGGTCGCTCCTACATGCTGAACGTTGATGTGGGCCAGCTGGTTGCCTCGCAGCTGCTGCCCACGCTGAAGCTGGCCGGTGCGGCGCTGCTGGTCAGTGTGGTGTTTGCAGTACTGGTTGCCGTGCTGACAGCGCACCGCCGCTGGGGACGCAGCGTTGCCAACGGACTGGAGCTGCTGCTGGCTTCCACTCCCTCTTTCTGGCTGGGGATTGTGCTGCTGTTTATCTTCAGCTTTACGCTGCGCTGGTTCCCGGTGGCCGGCGACCGCAATTTCGCCGCGCTGGTACTGCCCTCTCTGTCGCTGGGTCTGGCTCAGGGCGCGGTGGTGTCGCAGGTGCTGCGGCGCGGGCTGGAAGATGCGCTGGACCAGCCCTTCTCCCTGACGCTGCGCGCCTGGGGGATTCACGGGGTGATCGTGCGTCTGCGCCATGCGCTACGACATGCCGCACTGCCGGCGGTGACGCTGACCGGCTGGCTGGTGGGTGGTCTGCTGAGTGGCGCGGTGATCACCGAACAGGTGTTCAGCCGCCCGGGACTCGGCAAGGTGACCGTTGATGCGGTGCTCGCAAAAGATATGCCGGTGGTGCTGGCCGTGGCGATCCTCTCTGCGCTGGTTTATGTGGTGATGAGTACGCTGGTCGATATTCTCGGCCTGCTGATCGATCCGCGCCTGCGCAGCCAGGCAGACAAGGAGTAAGCCATGTCTACGATGTTGATAACCCCCCGCCTGCCGCGACGCATTCCGTTTGCTCTGCTGTTGTCCTTTATTTTTCTTGCCGTGCTGGCGCTGGCCGCCACGTTCCCCGCCTGGCTGGCTCCGGGCGATCCGCTGCTGGCCGATCCGTTAAACGCCATGCAGCCGCCGTCCTGGCAGCACTGGCTGGGAACCGATCAGCTGGGTCGCGATCTGCTCAGTCGGGTGATTTACGGCAGCCGCTACTCCCTGCTGATTTCGGTGGCGGCTATCGGTCTGGCCGTGGTTGTCGGCACCGCGCTGGGCCTGCTGGCCGGGCTGGCGCGCGGCGTGGTGGATGAAGTGATTGGCCGCACGGTGGATGTGATTTCCGCTTTCCCCGACCTGCTGCTGGCGCTGATGCTGATCGCTTTCACCGGTCCCGGAACCACGAATCTGATTATCGCGCTGGGTGTGGCGTCTGTTCCCCGCTTTGCCCGTGTGGTGCGTGCGCAGACCTTTCTGATTGCCCGCTCCGGCTACGTTGAACAGGCACGCACATTCGGCCAGCCCTGGCCGGTGCTGGTGTGGCGGCACGTGCTGCCACACGCCATTGCTCAGGTTCCGGCGCTGGCAACTCTCGGTCTCGGTACGGCGATTATTGGTACGGCGGGATTAAGTTTCCTTGGTATGGGCCCACAGCCGCCGACGGCGGAATGGGGCCTGATGCTGGCCGAGGGGCGTAACTATCTGCGTAACGCCTGGTGGACCGGCGTCTGGCCCGGCGTGGCGATAACCCTGACGGTGGTGGCGGTGAGTATCGTTGGCCGTCACTGGCAGGCTCGATTTGAAGGAAAACAACGATGACCGCGATTGTCGATATTCAAAATCTCTCGATTCGTTTTGGCGCTCAGACGGTAGTTGACGGGCTTGACCTCAGCATTTACCCGGGTGAGTCGGTGGCGCTGGTTGGTGAGTCGGGGTCGGGTAAAACCGTTACCGCCCGTGCGCTGCTGGGGCTTCAGGCAAAAGGCGCATCGATCGAGGCCGATCGTTTCACGATTCAGGGACAGCCCGCGCTGGCAAACCGTGAGCGCGACTGGCGGCAGGTCCGCGGCCGGGAGATTGGCTATGTTCTGCAGGATGCGCTGGTCTCGCTGGACCCGCTGCGAACGGTGGGTCAACAGCTGGCCGACGCGCTGACGGCCAGCGGCCGGGTTTCCCCCCGCGATATTCCGGCTCGCAGCCTGCAGCTGCTGCATGAAGCGGGCATGGCCGATGCGCAACAGCGGTTGGCGGTCTACCCACATCAGCTTTCCGGCGGGCTGCGCCAGCGTGTGCTGATCGCCTGCGCGCTGGCCGGGCAGCCCGCGCTGCTGATTGCCGATGAGCCGACCACCGCGCTGGATATGACGGTACAAAAACAGATCCTGACGCTGCTCCGGCGGCGGCGGGAAAACGGCCAGGCGCTTCTGCTGATTAGTCACGATCTGGCGGTGGTGGCCGAGCTGGCCGATCGCGTGCTGGTGATGCGTGACGGTAAGGTAGTGGAAAGCGGGGAAACCCGCCAGGTGTTAACCGCGCCACAGCATCCGTGGACCCGCCGCCTGCTGCGCGCCATTCCAACGCCGCAGACCCGCGGCTTCCGACTCGCCAGCGAACGCCCGCAGGCGCTGCCTCCCCGCCCGTTGGTCAGCGGTGAACCGCTGGTCAATGTCAGCAACGTACATAAATACTACGGCGATCGCCACGTGGTGAATAACGTCTCTTTCCAGCTGCGTGCCGGTGAAACGCTGGGCGTGGTGGGCGAATCCGGCTCGGGCAAAAGCTCGCTGGCGCGTCTGTTGCTCGGACTGAGTGAGCCGCAGCGCGGCAGCATTGATATTGCCGGTGTGCGCTGGAGCCAACAGCCGGAAACGCTGCGCCGCAGCCGCCGCGCAGGGCTTCAGTTGATCGCGCAGGACCCGCTCAGCTCCTTCGACCCGCGCTACAACGTTGAGCGGCTGATTGGCGAGAGTCTGGATACTGCCGGAATCGTCGGAGCGGCACGTCGTCAGCGCGTGCTGCAGCTGCTGGATGAGGTCAGCCTCAGCCATAAATTACTGCATCGCTATCCGCGTGAACTGTCCGGCGGGCAGCGCCAGCGCGTGGCGATTGCCCGTGCCTTTGCACCGAACCCTGCGCTATTAGTAGCCGATGAGCCGGTCAGCGCGCTGGATGTCTCGGTGCAGGCGCAGATCCTCGATCTGCTGGCCGATATGCAAACTGAACATCGTACCGCCCTGCTGTTTATTTCCCACGATCTGGGAGTGATTCACCATCTTGCCGACCGGGTGCTGGTGATGAAAGAGGGGCGGATTGTCGAAAGTGGGGATGTGGAGCAGGTGTTTAAGCACCCTGTTCATCCCTGGACGCAACAGCTACTTGATGCGCTGCCGGCGATGCCCGGCCGCGCTGCCTGAGATAAAGGAGCACTATCATGAGTCAGACCCAATCCCAGCTGCGTCTGGGGGCGATTATTCAGGGGCCTTCCGGCAATATGTCCGCGTGGCGTCACCCTGATGCGCAGAGCGATGCCAGTATTAACGTTGAATTTGTGCAGAAGCTGGCAAAACAGGCGGAGCAGGCAAAATTCGATTTCCTGTTTGTCGCCGACGGGCTGTATATCAACGCCCAGTCTATTCCGCATTTTCTCAACCGCTTCGAACCGATCACCCTGCTTTCCGCACTGGCGCTGGTGACGAATAAAATCGGACTGGTTGCCACGTTATCCACCTCCTACAGCGAGCCGTTTACCGTGGCGCGGCAGTTTGCCAGCCTCGATCAGCTGAGCGGCGGTCGGGTAGGCTGGAACGTGGTGACTTCACCGCTGGAAGGCTCGGCGAAGAACTTCTCCCGCGATCGTCATCCTGAACACGACGAGCGCTATCGCATTGCCAGCGAGTACCTGCAGGTGGCGAAGGGGCTGTGGGATTCATGGGAGGCCGATGCCTTTGTTCGTAACAAGCAGACGGGGGAATTTTTTGACGCCAGCAAACTGCACACCCTGAACCACAAGGGCCATTACTTCTCCGTGCAGGGGCCGCTTAACGTTGGGCGTTCGCCGCAGGGACGTCCGGTGATCTTCCAGGCAGGGGCATCGGATGCCGGTAAGGCGTTTGCCGCCGAAACGGCCGATGGCATCTACACCCGCCAGGAAACGCCGGAACTGGCGCGGGCGTTCCGTGAAGACGTGCGCCGCCAGCTGGTGGCACGCGGCCGCAGTGCCGATGATATTCGCGTGTTCCAGGGGATCAGTGTGATTATCGGCGAGGATGAGGCACAGGCAGAGGAACGCTACCAGCAAACCGCCCAGCTGGTGACGGTGGAAAAAGCACTCGAGTATCTGGGCCGCTACTTCGAACACTACGATTTCAGCCAGCATCCGCTGGATGAACCGTTCCCGGATATTGGCGATCTCGGCCAGAATAGTTTCCGCAGTACCACCGACACCATCAAGCGAGATGCCCGCGAGCGCGGCCTGACCCTGCGTCAGACGGCGCTGGAGGCGGCAACGCCAAGGCCGGGCTTCTTCGGCACGGCGGAACAGGTTGCCGACGGGCTGGAGCACTGGTTCCGTTCCGGTGCGGCGGACGGCTTTATCGTACGCGGCGGTACACCTACCGCCTTTGATGATTTTGTTGAGCAGGTGATTCCGATCCTGCAGCAGCGCGAACTGTATCGCACCGAGTATGAGGGTAATACGCTGCGTGAAAACCTTGGGCTGAGCGAACCGGAAAATCAGTTTGCTGTGCGGGAGCAGCAGGCGCTGAGCGCCTGATCTGGCGCCTTCTTCCCCGTTGCCCGGCAGATCGCTTTCGCCGGGCACGACAGGCAAGCATTCACACCGGAATACAGGAATCGTCTGTATCAAGGCTGCTGCCGGCGTTATCCCACCGCGTAGGGTATCGACCGACGGCACCTTTAGCTCCCGATCAATCCTCCTCCTTCTGTCATTTGTTTAAATATTATCCATTTAACGCCTGTTGATTTGGCATCCTTTTGTCACGTGTTGCACTGATGTGATGCAATTGTCATCCGTGTTGCACTGCTGCATTTTCTGACGGCTAAACGCCCGAAAATGCCTGTCTCGAAAATAATCGCTGTAACCACATGATTTTAAGCAATAAAAAATAACCCCACAAAGATGGCATACATCGTGCTTTGTTAGCTTCATGTCAGCAATGAGTTCAATGACAGCGAACTAACACGGAAACACGATGAGCGCGAAGAACAAACTGTTCACCCTGATTGAAGCCGCCTGGAGTAGTCAGACGCCCAGCGAAAAACGCATCAGTTCCTGGCTGTTAAGCAACCGGGAACAGATCCCGTTTGAGACGGCCGACAGCATCGCTCAGGCCACCGGCACCAGCGGCATCACGGTGGGGCGGTATCTGCGCAAAATGGGATTCCGCAATCTGGAAGATGTGAAAAGCCAGCTGCGTGAAGCGCCAAGCCAGACCTACAAACACTGGGGGGTGATCGACCGGCTCGACTCCTGGGAGCAGCAGCAGGCCCTGCCCGACCGGGTGAATCAGTCGCTGCATATGGAGCTGGAAGCCATTCGCTACGTCTATCAGCTGGCGCAAACCGACACGTTTATGGCGGTCAGCAAACAGATTGCGCAGGCGGATGCCGTGGTGATCCTGGGTATCCAGTCGACGCGAGGCATCGCCAATACCTTTTTCAGCCATCTGGAATATCTGCGGCCGCGCGTGAGCTATGCCGAAGGCAGTTCGGGCAGCTGGCTTGAATCACTCAACTCCGAATATGAAAAGCCTTACGTGGTGCTGACCGATACCCGCGCCTACTCCACCGTGGCGCGGCAGTTTTGCCGGGTGGCCGCCGAGCGCGGCGTGGCCATGGCACTGGTCACCGACATGTGGTGCCCCTGGGCGCGTGACTATCAGGCCGATGTGCTTCAGGTAAAAACCGATACCGGCAGCTTCTGGGACTCTCTCGCACCGGTGAGCTGCCTGTATAACCTTCTCCTTTCTGCCGTGGTGGAACAGCTTGGGCCAACACTGTCGGCTCGTCTGGCCCAAAACCGCCTGCTACAGCAGGAATTTGGTCAGTTTGAACGTTAAAAGCAGGGATTAAAGCATGATTCGCGAAACACACCTTATCGACATTGCTGAGCAGTTTCCTCAGCTGAAGTTCGATATGAAATATGCCACGGCCGACAACATCACCGGCCAGCAGATTTACAGCTCCGCGCTGTGTCTGCTGCATGCTGATGCGGTTAAGGCGCTGGAAAAGAGTATAGAAATCGCCCGCCTGGCGGGCTTCACCCTGCTGGTGCTGGACGCCTATCGCCCGCAGAAAGCCCAGGAGCTGCTGTGGCGCGCCTGCCCCAACCAGGATTACGTGGTGCCGCTGAGCCAGGGATCGAACCACAGCCGGGGGACGGCAATTGACGTCACGCTGCTGGACGCCGATGGCCACGCGCTGGATATGGGCACCGGGTTTGATGAAATGGACGAATTATCCCATCCCTACCATCCCGCACTGGCGCAGGCTGCACAGCGCAACCGGCTGCTGCTTAACGCGGTGATGTTCGGCGGGGGCTTTACCGGTATTGCGACCGAATGGTGGCACTTTGAATTACCGCAGGCGTCGGTTTATCCGCTTATTGATGATGTTTTCTCCTGTATTTCACCCGCACCGATTGACGGAGTCTTACCATGAACAAGACATACACAGCATCAGGTTATTTTCGTCCACTTTTACTGGCGGCGCTGGTAGCCGTTTCAGCTCAGGCGATGTCAGCCGTTCCGAAGGATATGCTGGTGATTGGCAAAGCGGCCGATCCGCAAACGCTCGATCCGGCAGTGACCATCGATAATAACGACTGGACCGTAACCTACCCCGCCTATCAGCGTCTGGTGAAGTACAAAACGGAAAACGGCAAAGGCTCGACCGACGTGGAGGGCGATCTGGCCGCCAGCTGGAAAAGCTCCGATGACGGGAAGGTGTGGACCTTTACGCTGAATAAGGGCGCTCAGTTCGCTGACGGCAGCGAAGTCACGGCCGAGGCGGTGAAACTCTCCTTTGAACGACTGATGCGGATTAAACAGGGGCCGTCCGAAGCGTTTCCGGCGGATTTAAAAGTGGAAGCGGTCGATCCACAGACCGTTCGTTTTACCATGAAGGATCAGTTCGCTCCGTTCCTGTACACGCTGGCTAACGACGGCGCATCGATTATCAATCCGGCGGTGCTCAAGGCGAACGCGGGCGACGATGCGCGGGCATATCTGGCCGAACACACCGCCGGTTCCGGTGCCTATATGCTGCAGCGCTGGCAAAAAGGGCAGCAGCTGGTGCTGGTGCCTAACCCACATTTCGCGGGTGGCAAGCCAGCCTTTAAACGCGTCTCGGTCAAAATCATCAGCGAAAGCGCCGCGCGTCGTCTGCAACTGGAGAAAGGCGATGTGGATATTGCCGACTCTCTGCCGGTTGATCAGTTCGCAGCCCTGAAAAAACAGGGTGAGGTGGCGGTTTATGACTATCCGGCGCTGCGGGTCACCTATCTGTATCTGAACAATGCCAAAGCGCCGTTAAATCAGCCGGATCTGCGCCGCGCGGTGTCGTGGGCGACCGACTACAAAGGCATGGTTGACGGCATTCTGGGCGGAAACGGCAAACAGATGCGCGGGCCAGTACCGGAGGGCATGTGGAGCTATGACGCCTCTGCCATGCAGTATTCGCTGGACTTAACCAAAGCGAAAGAGGCGTTCGGCAAGGTGGCGGATAAACCGAAAACGCTGTCGTTCCTTTATTCCGATAACGATCCGAACTGGGAGCCAATTGCCCTGTCAATGCAGGCCAATCTGCAGTCGCTGGGTATCAACGTGAAGCTGGAAAAACTGGCTAACGCCACCATGCGTGAACGTATTGGCAAAGGGGACTATGACATTGCCATCGGTAACTGGAGCCCGGATTTCGCAGACCCGTATATGTTTATGAACTACTGGTTTGAATCGAACAAAAAAGGGCTGCCCGGCAACCGTTCCTGGTACGCCAATCCGCAGGTGGATACCCTGCTGAAGCAGGCGGTATCGACCTCTGACCAGGCACAGCGCACCCAGTTCTATCAGGCCGCGCAGAAAGTGGTGATTGATGAAGCCGCCTACGTTTATTTATTCCAGAAGAACTACCAGGTGGCGATGAATAAAAACGTTAAGGGCTACGTCTTTAATCCGATGCTGGAACAGATCTTCAATATTTCCGAGATGAGTAAGTAAGTCGTTCATTCATCCTTATTCCGCAGGATCGGTTTCGATCCTGCTAAGGAAGCCATATGAGTTTCTGGAGTTTAATCCGGCAGCGAAGCTGGGGACTGCTGCTGGTTGTCGCCGGCGTTTGCGTGATTACGTTTATTATTTCACATCTGATCCCCGGCGACCCGGCGCGACTGCTGGCCGGGGACCGGGCCAGCGATGAAATCGTGCAGCATATTCGCGAACAGCTGGGGTTGAACCTGCCGCTCTGGCAGCAGTTTATCCGCTATGTGGAACAGCTTTTACATGGCGATTTGGGGATGTCGATCCGCACCGGACGCCCGGTGCTGGAAGATTTGAAAACCTTCTTCCCGGCCACACTTGAGCTGGCGTTCTGTGCGCTGCTGATTGCCCTGGTGGTCGGCGTTCCTCTGGGCGTACTCTCTGCGGTGTATAAAAACCGCTGGCTGGATCATCTGGTGCGCCTGCTGGCGCTAACGGGCATTTCCACACCGGCCTTCTGGCTCGGACTGGGCGTTATCGTGCTGTTTTACGGCAAGCTGAATCTGCTGCCCGGCGGCGGCAGGCTGGACGACTGGCTTGATCCTCCTGCTCACGTCACCGGCTTTTATCTGATTGACTCCCTGCTCAGCGGCGACATGGAGGCATTTGTTAATGCACTGACTCACCTGATCCTGCCCGCTACCACTCTGGCCTTTGTGCACCTGGGCATCGTGGCTCGCCAGATCCGCTCGGCGATGCTGGAACAGCTCAGCGAGGATTACGCGCGTACGGCATTAGCGAGCGGGTTGAGCAAATTCACTATCGTGGTGCGCTATGCCTTGCCGAACGCGCTGATTCCGTCGGTGACGGTGCTGGGGCTGGCGCTCGGCGATCTGCTGTACGGTGCCGTACTGACCGAGACGGTATTTGCCTGGCCGGGTATGGGTGCCTATGTCGTTTCTTCTATTCAGGCGCTGGATTTCCCGGCAGTGATGGGCTTTGCCATCGTGGTTTCCTTTGCTTACGTGCTGGTCAACCTGCTGGTCGACCTTCTTTATCTGTGGATTGACCCGAGAATGGGTCGTGGAGCGTAACCGATGATGTTAACTCAGGAACAGCCCGCCATTGCCCGGGCTACGCCCCGCGCTTCGGCATGGAAACGCCGTCTGTGGATGATTCGCCAGAGTCCGTTAACGGTGGTGGGCGGCGCGATTATCGTGTTAATGCTGCTATTGATGATTTTTGCGCCATGGCTGGTCCCGCAGGACCCAAACGCGATTAATCTGGCCGAACGCCTGCTGCCGCCGGGGGCCGGGCACTGGTTCGGCACCGATGAGGTAGGCCGCGATCTGTTCAGCCGGGTGCTGATCGGCAGCCAGCAGTCCGTTGCCGCCGGTCTGGCCGTGGTGCTGGTAGCGGGCATCAGCGGGTCGCTGCTCGGCTGCCTGTCCGGTGTACTCGGCGGCCACAGCGATGCCTTCATCATGCGCCTGATGGATATCATGCTGTCGATCCCGTCGCTGGTTTTAACCATGGCGCTGGCCGCCGCGCTCGGTCCCAGCCTGTTTAACGCCATGCTGGCGATCGCCATCGTGCGCATCCCGTTTTATGTGCGGCTGGCGCGCGGTCAGACGCTGATTGTGAAGCAGCATACCTTTGTGGAGGCCTCACGCACCTTCGGCGCTTCGCGCTGGCACCTGATCAGCTGGCATATTCTGCGCAACGCGCTGCCGCCGCTTGTGGTGCAGGCGTCGCTGGACGTGGGCAGTGCGATCCTGATGGCGGCCACGCTGGGCTTTATCGGCCTGGGTGCCCAGCAGCCCACCGCAGAATGGGGCGCGATGGTCGCTATCGGCCGCAACTATGTACTCGACCAGTGGTGGTACTGCACCTTCCCGGGTGCGGCCATTTTGATTACTGCCGTCGGATTTAACCTGTTTGGCGACGGCATTCAGGACTTACTCGACCCGAAAGCCGGAGGACGTAACTGATGCAGGACAGAATACTGACCATTGAAAATCTTCGCCTCAGTTTTCCGGTGTACCAGGGGGAAGTGAGCGTACTGAACAACGTATCGATGCATATCAACCGCGGAGAAATTGTCGGCGTTGTCGGTGAGTCCGGCTCCGGCAAGTCCGTTACCGCCATGTTGTCCATGCAGTTGATCCCCCGGCATACCTATCGGGTGAACAGCGGCAGGCTGGAAGTCGCAGGAAAAGACGTGCTCAGCGCCAGCGAAGCGGAGATGCGGCAGATGCGCGGCAACAGGGTGGCGATGATTTTTCAGGAGCCGATGACCGCGCTGAATCCGACCCGCCGCATTGGTAAACAGATGGTGGATGTGCTGCGTCAGCATAGGCCGCTGTCGGTCAGCCAGGCCCGCGAGCGTGCCGAAGCGCTGCTGAAAGATATGCAGATTGCCGATCCGCATAATGTGATGCAGCGCTATCCGTTTGAACTGTCCGGCGGGATGCGCCAGCGGGTGATGATCGCGCTGGCCTTCTCCTGCGAACCGGACCTGCTGATTGCCGATGAGCCGACAACGGCGCTGGATGTGACGGTTCAGCGCCAGGTGCTGAGGCTGTTGAAAGAAAAAGCCGCCGCCACCGGCACCGCCGTGCTGTTTATCAGCCACGATATGGCAGTGGTCTCTCAGGTTTGCGACCGGATTTATGTGATGTATGCCGGTTCGGTGATCGAAAGCGGCAGTACGGCAAGCGTACTGACCCAGCCGTCGCATCCCTACTCTGCCGGGCTGCTGGAATGCTCACCGGACAGCGCCGAACCCCGCGCGGAGCTGGCTTCGATTCCCGGCACCGTGCCTAATTTGGCCAGCCTTCCGACGGGCTGCGCCTTCCGCGAGCGCTGTTTTGCAGCGGGTGATGCCTGCGGTAAAGCACCGTTACTGCGTACTGCTGGCAGTGTCGACCGGCAGGTGGCCTGCTGGTATCCGCAAAAGGAGGCGATAAATGTCTGAATCCCTGCTCGAACTGAATGACGTCCACGTTAATTTTCCGGCCAGAACCAACTGGCGGGGAAAAGTCACCGAGCGCGTTCATGCGCTTAATGGTCTGGATATGGTGGTCCATCGCGGCGAAACGCTGGGCATCGTCGGCGAATCCGGCTGCGGAAAAAGTACTCTGGCGAAGCTGCTGATGGGCATGCTGAAACCGACTTCGGGGAAACTGGAGCTGGCCCGATCGCCAAATTCGTGGCTGGGCCGGGGTATGCAGATGGTTTTCCAGGATCCGCTCTCCTCCCTCGATCCGCGACTGCCGGTGTGGCGAATTATTACTGAACCGGTGTGGATACAGTCTCGTAGTGATGAAAAGGCCCGCCGTCAGCTCGCGGAGTCGCTGGCCGCGAAGGTCGGTATTCGGCCTGAGTATCTTGACCGCCCGCCCCACGCCTTTTCCGGCGGCCAGCGGCAGCGCATCGCCATTGCCCGCGCGCTTTCCGGGCAGCCGGATATTATGGTGCTGGATGAACCCACTTCCGCGCTCGATATTTCCGTGCAGGCGCAGATCCTTAATCTGCTGGTTTCATTACAACAGCAGCAAAACCTCACCTACGTGCTGATTTCCCATAACGTGTCGGTGGTTCGCCATATGAGCGACCGCGTGGCGGTGATGTATCTGGGGCAAATCGTCGAGATTGGCGAAACGCGCCAGGTGCTGGATGCGCCGCAGCATCCGTATACGCGACTGCTGATGGAGTCGGTGCCGCGCATCGGTGCTCCGCTGGATGGCGCTCCGAGCAATACGGAACTGCCGGGAAATCGTCAGCTGCCTGCGGGCTGTTATTTCCGCGAGCGCTGCCCTTATGCGACAGCCCGATGCAGTGAAGTGCAGCCGCTGAGAAAGTTGGCCAACGGTCATTCCGTCAGGTGCTGGCAGGCGGGGGAGTCAACATTGTTGCAGTAAATCCAATCGTTTTCCCCGGGGAATGTCGCCCGGGGAGGACGTAGTGCACCTCGTCACACTTCCCGTCTCCCACCGTTCAGCGAGGTTAAAAGAGCGTCAAATTGATCAAAATAGTTACAACATACAATATGCGCATCAAACCAATCAGCAAACCTATGTAACAGCGAGACCTAAATGAAGATTGGCAAAACATGCACCAGCTAAGCAGGAATTAAAAGGCTGAAACTGGCGCAGTTCCTTAAACGCCAACTGGTTACGACTCAACATGGCACCGCTGCCGGTGAATCCAGTCCGCCACACCTGGCAGCACTCCCGGGGCATAGGCTTTCTGTCCGAGCATCAAAAAAGCCCCCTGCTTCCACAAGGGCCACTGCGACGTCAGCTGATAGTCGAACAGCGCACTCCGCAGCAATCCATGAGTCGCCCCGCTCACCTGCCGCAGGCATCTCGGCGTATTCGCCGGCAGCGATTCTTTCCACCGTTCGACGGACTCATCGGAATCAACATTTCGGTCCGCTTCACCCATCAAAAGCTGAACTGGCGTGGTCATCTGGCGGATATCCTCACGAGCATCCGCCAGCGCATTCCGTCGCTCAAAATCCTGCCGGTTACAGTGAGAAAGGCAGGGACGATCGACTGCCTGGCGTGAATACTGTTTATCGAAAGCTTCTGTTTCATCGGCCAGCGCTTTCGCTATTTCACCGTCAGGCACGCCTTCCGACAGCAGCCTTTGCCGCATAAAATAAAAGCCCTGGCTACGCCAGTTAATCGCGGCCCCAATCAGCACGGCAAAATCCGCGCGGCTCTGGCGACTGGCGCGCGGTACAACCCAGCCAGCCTGGGAAAATCCCAGAAAGCCCAGGGAACTATTTTGCAATTCGGGAAGCGCTTTCAACTTTTCCAGCGCCCGCGTGGCTTCATCGGCACGGTCGGCCATGGTTTGCGCCAGCCAGTTACCGCTGCTGCTACCTACGCCAGGTTTATCCCAGGAGAAAACCGCGATCCCCTGCGAGAGCAGATAATTCACCAGCGGCAGATAGCCCCCGGCCGACCAGCGATCCTGCGCACCATCCCCATGAACCAGCAGAACCACCGGCGGTGAAGATATGCCATCCGGCAACAGCAGCGTTCCTTCCAGCCGGTCTGCGCCCTGGCTGAAAACAACATGACGCTGCCAGGCAGAATCGGGCAGTTCAAATGCCTGAAGCCTGCTCAGTACCGCTATTATCATCACCATTAGCAATGCGATGAACGGGAGAACAATTCTCAACATCCATTTTCCGCGAGACATATCATCCTTTCACATCCGTGCCGACCGGATACTTTTCAAGTCGTTCCGTAGCCAGCGATGAGCTTCCCGACTGCGGGTTTCGTAATAAACTGGATATAACACTAGCAGGATCGTTCACGATCCTCAAAATGCAGGGTCAGTGCCGGTATCTTTAACGGGTGGATAACCGCAAACCCGCCTCGGCTACAATCTCCACCAGAAAATCCGCCACTGCTCTGGCCCGTGCCGATGCGGTCAGCTCGGCATGCGTCACCAGCCACAGATCTTCACTAAAGACGCGATCGGCAGGGATCGCTATTCTCAGTTCGCTCTCCTGCGCGGCAATAAAACCAGGCAATACGGCCAGGCCCAGGCCCACTTTTACCGCAGCCAGCTGTGCCACCAGACTGGTTGTCACCATTACGGAAGGCGCATTCGGGTAATTTTCAGCTAACCATCTCGCCGAGGGAAGATGCCCGTAGGCAGGCTCCCAGGTGATAACCCCCCTTCCCTGTAGCGGAAGATCGTCAGGGGCCGGATGCCTTTCGAGGTACGTTTTCGAACCGTACACCGCCGAATCAATGCGGCCCACTTTACGAATTTTCAGCGACTGCTGTTCCGGCCGCACCAGGCGGAGTGCGATATCAGCATCGTGCCGGGACATCGAGACGGTATTTATCCCGGTTATCACTTCCAGCACGATATCGGGATATCTTGCATTGAATCGCGGCAGCGCAGGAATAATCAAATGGCTGGCCAGCGTCATTGCCGTTGCCAGCCTGACCTTTCCCGCCGGGCGCATATCCGTGCCGGAAATATGACTCTCCAGCGCCAGGATTTTTCCTTCCACTTCTTCGGCATAGTGCAGCACGTCCTGCCCGGCATCCGTTAAGAAGTAGCCGGTCTGATGATGAACAAACAGACGGGTTTTCAGGCTGCCTTCCAGCGCATTAATTCTTCTTGCTACGGTTGACTGACTGACCCTTAGCGCGGCCGCCGTTTTCGTTAAACTTTGCGTACGCGCGACGGTAAGAAAGAAGCGTAAATCGTTCCAGTCCACAGTAAATTCCCCGTTACCGTTTTCTATTATTGGAAAATGATTGTCCTGTTTTGTCTGTTTTTTCCCAAATCCGCCATAACTATACTGCCTGAAATGATACGTAACCTAATGATTTAAAGATAAAGAGGGTTTTTATATGGCACAGGAAGATAACCTAAGCACATCAAATTTGACTGCCACTGAAGTTGTCAAACGCTATTTCGCCGCATTTGCCAGAGGCAATATCGCGGACGCTATCGCCCTGCTGGATGAGAACGTTGTCTGGCATATCGACGGCGATCCGAGCGTTTCTACCACCGGTCTGCTGTGCGGGCAGAAAGAGGTCAAAAACTGGCTGGAGCGCTTTCCTGAAAACTTCAAGCCAAAGGTCTTTGCCATCAACGAACTTATTGAACACAACGGCAGCGTGCTGGCTATCGGTCGCTTTCGACATACGGTGTTAAGCAGCGGTAATACCATCGGTAGCGATATGATTATTCATTTCACCGTCGAAAATTCGAAAATTACCCGGTATCAGATATATGAAGATTCAGCACTGCTACAGCGTGCTTTTGATGCCAATGACAGCTGGCACAATCAGCAGGTCAGAATTAACGGCACTCTCTATCGCTACCTCGACTGCGGTGAAGGCCCTACCCTGCTGTTTGCTCACGGGCTGCTGGTTGATCGCGATGTCTTTGCGGCACAGGTCCGCGTACTCAGTCAGACCCATCGCTGCATTGTGCTGGATATGCCTGGCCACGGGCAGAGCGGCTACCGCCCCGATGGCTGGACGCTGGATGATATCAGCAGCGACCTGGCGTTAATGATCCGTGAGCTGTCGTTAGGCAAAGTGACGTTTGTGGGACAGAGCCAGGGCGGGATGGTGGGAATACGACTGGCAGCGCGGGAGCCGGAGTGCGTATCGGGACTGGTTTTGATCGGCACCAGCGCCAGGGCTGAGTTCCCGGAACGGCTCGATAGCTGGAAAGCGCAGCGTGAGGTGATACGCAACGGCAGCGATGAGTCGCGTGAATCGCTGTTCAGGGATATTCAGCACCGGCTTAACGGAGAGCGCTGGCTTGCAGATCGTCCGGATGAGGCCCTGCGTGAACGCGCCGTGATGCTGAGCCATAACCGAACCGGACTGGCACTTGCGCTCGATGCCGCCGTATTCACCCGAGGCGATATCCGATCGCTGCTGCCGATGATTACCGTGCCCACACTGATTATCAGCGGTGAAAGCGATCGGGCTACACCACCTGAGTTAAGCCATGAGATGGCGCAAGCGATACCCGACTCAACGCTGCAACTGTTACCCGAAACGGGGCACCATCCCACGCTTGAGTCAGCTGAAGCGGTGACCGACGCTATTGCCGCATTTTTATCTCTGCACCCGAAGGATTGATCCTAACGGCCAGTCGCGGTACACCATGTACCGCGACCTCTGAGTATGAATAACGCAAAATAAGTATTTAAAAATACGTTAATCATAAAAAATCCATATTATCGTTATTTTAATCAGTGCAGAATGAATAAAACATGATTAATTACGTCTCAACATCATTCTTTACATGATTGCCATCCTGCATCCTATACTTACCGACATACCGCTGCTAAAATTCGCCCATTTTTAATAACTAACGAAAAGTGAGGCCTGAAGCATGTCCTGGAAATATCTATTAAGGCGCATTGCATTCAGTCCCTATGACTATAAAGCCACTCATATTAATCCGGAAAAAGTCAGTCTGGCCGTTATTCATATTCCAGATCAAATCGGAGATGCGATGTCAATTTTTCCGGTGATACGTTCGCTGGAAAGGCAAAAAGTCGACCATCTTATTATTGTAGCATCCACGCTGAATAAAACGGTCTTTGACGATCTGATTTTAGCTTCGACCAGGCTCACCGTGATTGAGATGACCTTTCAGGATAACGCAGGCCTGGCGGAAGTGAAGGCGGTAGCGCTGGAGATACGTAAAGCGTTTGGCACACCCGATCTCTGCGTTGAAGCGATGCGGAAAAACAATTTTAAAACAATGTGTTTCATAAAAAACCTGAAGGCTAAAACTAACTTTCAGGTGGTGGGATTATCCCTGAAATGCTTTTCGCCAGCATGCAAAATCCCGTCCAGAATGGATCAGATTTTTCGCGCACCGGTGCCGTTAACATGGTCAATTATGATGCGCGAAGCCGGATTTCCTCTGGTGCGGCCCCAATTCGAATTTCCTCTGGGTGAGGATGTGCAAAATGAAGTGCGGGAAGACCTCGATTATGCGGGAAAATATGTTGCACTCAATTTTGAAGGCAGCGTTGATGAACGGACTTTTTCAGCGGCAATGATTAAAAAAATAATAATATTAATCAGGCAGCAGCTAAAAATTCCGGTGGTAATTGTCCACAGTCCTAAAGGAATGAATACCGCCATTGAATTAGAACAGATGTGCGATCATGTTTATCGCCTGAACCTGGCACCATCCATAAAACGCTCCGCTGCGGTGATTAAAGACGCGTTTATCGTCATCACGCCGGACACGTCGATATTACATATTGCCAGCGCGTTTAATATACCGACCCTTGCCATTTACGCCAATTATAAAACGCGCTGGCCGGCCATGCAGGATATCGCGGAAACGATCGTCGTTGGAAATCACATTAACGATCTCAATCTCGATGAGTTCTCTATGGCCTTACGGAGCCTGCTGACGCGCCTTGGCCTGCCTCATGAAGATCGGGAAGTGCCTGCAGGCCATGCTGTGAACGAATGATATTGATAAATTCTCGCAGGGCCGGATGAACGTATCGCCTGCTGCTGTAGTAAATATGAAAAGGCTCGCCATAAGATGAGTGTGCGGGCATGACATTCACCAGCGCACCCGCAGCAAGCTCGTCACTCACGCGCGATTCCAGCACATAGGCCAGACCTGTACCGGCTTTGGCTGCCGAAATTGTGGTTTCCGTATCCTTGATGGTGATATGGCCCGGAACATTGATACTGATGCCGCCTTCAGGTGAATCAAATTCCCAGCGATAACGCGCGTTATTCCCCAGTAATAGCTGGATGCAGCGGTGTTTTACCAGATCTGCCGGTGATGCGGGCACGCCGTATTGCTCAACGTACTGCGGAGAACCAACCACGATCCAGCGCTGCGCACCGGTAAGCGGCACGGCGACCATATCCTCCGGCACCAGATGACCGTAGCGCATACCGGCATCAAAGCCTTCGGCGGTGATATCGACCGGCCTGTCCTCCACCACAATGCTGAGCCTGACCTGCGGGAAGCGTTCGGAGAATATCGGTAAGGCAGGAGCAACCAGCAGCCTGGCCGCATCGGCAAAAACGTTAACGCGCAGGGCACCGAAACTGTTACGGCCGGGCGCATCCAGTGTTTCAATCGCGGCAGAAATGGTGTCAAATCCCTCACCCAGTTTTTCAGCGAGCTGCTGACCTAACGCCGTTGATGATACCGCCCGGCTGGTGCGGTTAAGCAGGCGGGCATCCAGGCGCGCTTCCAGCCGCCGTATTGCATGGCTGACCGCCGAAGAGGTCAAACCCAGCTCAATCGCCGCCAGCTTAAAGCTGCGGCAGCGCAGCACGGTCAGAAAAACCTGAAGGTCTGCGAAATCAATGCGCTCCATAGTAATAATGAACTCTATTAACTGCTTGAATGAATCCTATTCATCTTTTACCACGAGAGATCCCGGCGGGTAAACGCTAAGCTCCTTCACACACCCAATTTTGTACCCGGCTTGCCGAGTTGCAGCCGCCCTTTTCAGTCAATAACGGTAAGGAATAACAAGATGAAACACAGAACGCTGGGAAAAACCGGCCAGAAGGTGTCGGAAATTGGTTTTGGTGCCTGGGCGATTGGCGGAACCTGGGGTGAAGTCAGCGTTGAAGACGCGGAAGAAGCGCTGAATGCCGCACTGGATGCCGGGATCGACTTTATTGATACCGCCGATGTTTACGGCGACGGGCGTTCGGAAAAAATCATCGCCAGCGTGCTGAGCCAGCGCGGCGGCGAACGCCCGTTTATCGCCACCAAGCTCGGCCGCCGGCTTTCTCCGCATCAGGCTTCCGGCTATACCGAAAAAAACCTCAACGAGTTTGTTGACCGCTCACGGGTTAATCTGCAAATGGATACGCTGGATCTGGTGCAGCTGCACTGCCCGCCGACGGAAATTTACTACACGCCGGAAGTTTTTGCCGTGATGGATGAGATGATTGCCGCCGGGAAAATACGCAGCTATGGCGTATCGGTTGAAAAAGTCGAAGAGGGTCTGAAGGCGCTGGAATACCCAAACGTTGCCTCTATTCAGCTGATTTATAACATCTTCCGGCAGCGCCCTGCCGAACTGCTGCTGCGGGAAGCGAAGCGACGTGACGTCGGCATCATCGCCCGCGTGCCGCTGGCTTCCGGTTTGTTGACTGGTAAAATGAACGCCGCCACCGCGTTTGCCGCCGACGATCACCGGGCATTTAACCGCAATGGTGAAGCCTTCGATAAAGGGGAAACGTTCTCCGGCGTGCCTTATGAGGTGGCGCTGGATGCCGTAGAGGACATCCGCCGTTTCATTACCGGTGACGTGACGATGGCGATGTTTGCCCTGCGCTGGATACTGATGAATGAAGATGTCACCGTGGTGATCCCAGGCTCGAAAAACAGAGCACAGTCACAGGCTAACGCCCAGGCGAGCGGCGTTGACGCGCTGTCCGAGGAAACCATGACCGCGCTGAAACAGCTCTACCAGGAGAAAATCGCGCCGTGGGTGCATCAGCGCTGGTAGCATGAGGTTATCGAATCTCAGATTGGTGAAACGGGAGCATTGCGGCTCCCGTATTTTCACCGTCAGGCGCTAAACGGCACATGCCCCTGTAGCATGACATCAATAACCGCTAAAACGCCCTCTTCATCGTTAGCCGGTGCCGCATAGCGCGCAGCCGCTTTTGCCGCCGGTGAACCGTTCGCCATGGCAAAGCTAAATCCGGCATGTCTCAGCATTTCCAGATCGTTGCCGCCGTCGCCAAAGGCCAGCACTTCGTTATCCGCAACGCCGTAAATTTGCTGGATACGGCGGATACCGTTCGCTTTATGATTGCCGGGGATAATCAGGTCAACGGAGCCGTGGCCGCTGGAGACCGGCGTGACGATATCCCCCACCTCTTCAGCAATCCGCGCCATCAGCGCACTGACGTCATCCTCAACGTAGCTGAGCGCGAATTTAAACACGGTGTCGTCAATCTGGTCATAGCTGTCGATTTTCTCCAGCATATGATAGTAAACCCGCATCTCATTGAAGAACGCCTCGCCGGCGCTGGCCAGCATCCAGGCCCATTTCCGGCCGCAGACCAGGAAGTTCACGTCCTCAATGCGGCTTATCACTTCGATCACGCGTTTAACCTCGGCCTCCGGCAGGCTTCCGCAATAGATCTCCCGCTGCTTATCAACAATATAGGCACCGTTTTCCGCCACGTAGGCCAGCTCGGCATCAATATCGGGAAAGAAGCTTTTCAGCTGGTAGTACTGATTGCCGCTGGCAACCACGAATTTGATATCTCGCTCTTTAAGCTGCTGGTACTGTTCTGCAAAGCGCTGACGCGCATAATCCCCCTGACTGTTAAGGAAAGTTCCATCCATATCCACGGCCACAAGCTTAATCATTTTATCTCCCTGCAATTTAAAAAAAGCCGGTACGAAAGACCCGGCCGGCACGTTGCCACTCAGGTAATCGTTAATATTTCAGTTTCAGGGCGCCCAGCACGATAATCAGGAAGCTGAGTGCCACCAGCGAAAACGCCACATAAAGATTGGAAAGATGCGCCACCCAGCCAATCAGCGCCGGTCCGCCCAGCACGCCGAAGTAACCCAGTGTGGCCACCATCGCTACCGAACGGTTAACCGGCATCACTTTTTCCTGACCCGCCAGGGTAATCAGTACCGGGACAATATTCGCCGCACCAATGCCGACCAGCGCGAAGCCAAACAGCGACATCGCCCAGCCGTCAGTCAACACCGTCAGCAGATAGCCAACGATACCCAGCACACCGCCGATTATCAGCACCCGCTTGCGGCCCAGCGCGGTGACGACCACATCGCCGGTCAAACGCATCAGAGACATAGCGATAGCAAACGCTGCAAAGCCCCACCCGGCGTGTTCAACCGCCATGCCGCGCTCCTGGGTGATAAAAATACCGCTCCAGTCGAGGATGGCACCTTCGGCCATAAAGCAAATCATCGCCATAACCGCCATCAATACCAGGCGGAAATTAGGCCGCGCTTTACCGCCTTCAGACTGCTCCTCCTCCCCACCGGTCGGCAGCAGTGACGACAGGAAGCCCAGCGTCACCAGTACCACCAGCGCCACGGTGCAGAGCGCGGCCCCCAGCGGCGAGAAGCCGGACCCCAGCAGCAGCGCCCCACCGCCCGCCCCGGCAATTCCGCCAACGCTCCACAGGCAGTGGAAGCCTGACATCAACGGCTTATTTGCCGCCTGCTCAACCAGCGTACCCTGAACGTTCATCGCCACATCGGTCAGGCCGACGCCCATGCCGAAAATCAACAGGCTCAGCGCCAGCAGACGGATATCGCTGAATACCGCCAGTAAAGGCAGCGTCAGGCAATACAGCAGCACCCCGGCGACGATCACCGCGCGGCAACCCAGCCGCCCGATAATCCGCCCGGAAGCCAGCATCGCAATCAGCGAACCGCCCCCGAGGCACAGCAGCAGCAACCCCAGATCCCCGGCTTCGGCCCCCGTACGCAGCTGCGCATAGGGAACCAGCGCCGCCCACAGACCCATTGCCATCCCGGTGACAAGAAATATTGCCCGCGTGGAGGCCCGACGTGCGGAGCTGTCCACCCCCACCATCGTGTTTTGCATCGACATAATCAAAGGTTCCTTCGCTTGTGATTATACTTATTAAAAGTCTTTTAATAACTCGGTATTATTACGATGGCGAAAAAAATGTCAATCGGGGAACGGGAAATTATCGGAAAGAAATGCGGCGTTACTCCGCGTACAAACGATGGTAGTTGTACTGTTGCAGGGTGCGATCGGCAATGCCCTGCAGATAGTCCTGGCGAATGGAGTCACGGTAAATCAGTTCAGGCAGATGTTTTTCCGGAACGTACCGCAGACAGATTTCTCTCATCTCCGGCAGATGGTCAGCGCGAATATTATCCCCCGCCACCGCGACGGTACGCGGGTTAATCAGCGCCGTCAGCGAAACCAGGGTTTTGGCCATGCCTTCCACCAGCGGCGGTTCGCCTTCGACGTTAAACGGCAGATGCAGCACCTCACCGGCAAAATTACTGACGCCGGTCAGCACTTTGCCATCAATCACCATGCCGCAGCCGGGGTAGTGAACATCGGGTTTATAGAGATAGGCTACCGGTGCACTGACGCCCGCACAGCTGCTGCGGTAAAAGCCCCATACCGTGTAGTTCAGATCGTTGCCCGCCTGGGTAAAGCAGCCGGTTTGCCGCGCGGTGCGCGCTGCAATCGGCAACCCGCTAAACAGCGAGATATCACAGTATCCCACCACATCGTCCACCACCACGCCGGGCAGCCCGATGCCAATGACCCGCACGCCGGGATACTTCGCCAGCAGAGAGGCAATCAGGGTGTCGAAGGTTTCCACCATCAGCGGCAGAAACGGCATCTCTCCCTGATCCAGCAGATTGCCGGTGGCCGAACTGACCGCCCACACCAGTTCAGCACGGGCATCGCTTCCCGCCGCGTACAGGCTCAGGACGGAGAAAAAATCCGGATTGCAGGCATAACGTTGTGCCGGGCGACCACCGCGCGATGCTTCAAACTCCAGCGCCAGCACCTCTCCGGTAAGGGTCAGCTCATTGAGTACCGCCCCGCAGGTAGCGCTGCTCAATCCGGTTTGCTGCGCCAGCTCGCCCTTGGTTGCCGTGCCAAGGGATTTCAGCATGCCGATCACCAGCGCGATATTGCTCTTTTTCATTTCACGGGTGGTGCGGCTGAGCGGCGTATTCATTTTTTCTCTTCGGCTGTAGCGGGTAACGGCAGTAATTTAACACAGATGGCCGCGTTCCGGGCTGCGCTTCGCCCGGGGCGGGAGAATCTGCCCGGTATTTATCCAAACCGGGCGGGTGTATCAGGCTTTCACTGTTGTATAACGCTCGGCCAGCTTATCGAGGAAGGTGTACAGCACCTGGTTCATCGCCCGGTAGTCATGGGCGCGCAGCTCATCCGGTGTATTCACAAAACGAAATTCAGCCGCGCGGCTGAGATCGTTTTCAGAGTGGGCAATGAGCAATTCAACCACTTCGGGCGTCAGTTCCATATGGCACTGGAAGCCGAAGACGCGATCGGAATAGGCCACAATCTGTCGCGGGCACCCTTCGCTGTAGGCGATGATGCGCGCATCGGGCGTCAGGCCCGGCATATCGTTATGCCAGTGCCCGACTTCCAGCGTCTGGCCGAAATGTGAAAACAGCGTATCCTCCGCTGCGGCATCGGTCAGGAAGATAGGGAACTTGCCGATCTCTTTTTCCGGGCTGTGGGCAAACGGCGCACTCAGCGCTTCGCCAATCAGCTGCGAACCGAGACAGATACCGATAACCGCTTTGCCCGCTTTGATAGCCGACGCAATCAGCACCTGTTCACCTTTGGAATCAAAGTGCGGGCACGCTTCGGGTGTGGTTGCCGGGTCCTGCGGGCCGCCCATCACGATCAGAAAATCAATATCGGTGACGGCCTTCGGTAGCGGATCGCCGGCGTAGACCCGGGAAAAGGTCACATCATGGCCACGCTCTCTGGCCCAGGTTTCATAAGCGCCCGGGGCTTCAAAACTTTCATGTACGATGAAATGTACGCGCATTGCAGGTAACTCCGTTGATCGTTATACAGGCCCGTTTCAGGCCAGCTGAGGGATAAAAGTCTGGCGCGATGCAGAGAGGATCGCTGCCAGAGACTGCGCAATCTGTTCGGTTTCCGCCGGGTTAAGATCGGAGACGGTAATCCGCAGACCGCTACTGCTACCGCCGAGCGCAAAGGAATCCCCGCCCCTGACCAGCCATCCACGCTGAGCCAGCTGCATGACAATGGCCGATGTGTCACCAACAAGCGGAACCCAGATATTCAGTCCGTCATGCTGTGACGAAATAGTGACACCGTAACGTTTTAATGCCGTCACTAATCCTTCCCGCTGCTGCTGATAGCGCTGGCGCGCTTGCTCAATCGTCTGGCGGAACTGTGGCGACGTTATGGATGCGCCGGCCAGGTCCTGAAGAATATGACTGACCCAGTTGGTGCCGGTATTAAGCCGCTGCCGCAGGCGGGCGGAGGTCTCTCCATCGCTGGCGACGAAAGCCAGCCGAAAATCAGGCCCGAGAAATTTCGACGTCGAGCGGATCAGCACCCAGTTTTGCGTATTAAGCGGAATAACATGATGATAATCCTGCGTGGAAAGCAGAGAAAAATGGTCGTCCACGATCACCAGCACCTGCGGATAGCTTTCCAGCAGGGTACGGATCTGTGCGGCTCTGCCAGAACTCAAGCCGTAACCGGTAGGATTGTGTGCGCGCGGGGTAATAATGACCGCCTTCACGCCGGTTTCCAGCTGGCTAGCCAGCGCTTCAGGCTGCATTCCCTCAGTATCGACCGGCACCGGGCAAACCTGCAGGCGGTTATGTTTCAGCGTGCTGATACTGCTGAGAAAGCAGGGATCTTCCACCGCCACCCTATCGCCGGCAATCAGCCAGGTTGCCAGCACGCGCTCTACCGCATCGACCGCACCGCTGGTCAGATTCAGTTCGAAGTGGGTTGATAAGTCAGCCTGTAACCATTCACGCCCTGCCTCTTCCAGTTCAGGGCGAATAGTGGCTTCACCGTAAAGGCTTGGCGAACTGCGGATAAAGGTCACGAAGTCGTGAAGTTTTGGCAGAACGTCGGGGGAAGGATTACCGCTGGCAAGATCCTTTAAAGTCAGGCCGGCGGTGCTCCCCTCCAGCTCAACGTCAGATACGGCGTCGCGAATAATGGTGCCGTTACGCCCCTGCGAGAGCGCAAAACCCGCATCAGTTAGCCGTTTATAAGCCAGTGCAACCGTATTGCGATTGACCCCCAGCTCATTTGCCAGCTCCCGGACGGAAGGAAGCAGCATTCCCGGTGTCAGCTCGCGGGCATGTACCAGAGATCGAATGCTGTCGAAAATTTCACCTGCTGTTTTACCGTTTATCTTCATTGAACTGTGACAAAATTAAGTTTAGCCTAGGACAATGTTAATTCACTGCCGATGAGTTGTCTATCCGTTATGAAAACACACCAGAGTTCCCCTTTCGATCCGGCTGTCGCGAAGCACACGCAGCCGCGTCATGAGATGCATAACCGCTGGCCGCAGGCGGAAAGCGTTGAGGATTTCCGCCATAACCTGGCTGCGGTTCAGGCACGGATCGACAGCGCCTGCCTGCGCGCCGGGCGCGATCCTTCCGAAGTGCGGCTGCTGCCGGTCAGTAAAACCATGGATGAAGCCCACATTCGCCTGGCGCATCAGGCAGGCTGCACCCTGCTGGGCGAGAATAAAGTTCAGGAGGCATGGGGAAAATCGCAGGCGATGGCCGACTTAACCGATCTCAGATGGTCGGTTATCGGTCATCTGCAAACCAATAAAGCGAAGCTGGTTGCCCGCTTTGCCAGTGAATTTCAGGCGCTGGACAGTCTGCATACCGCAGAGGCACTTGACCGCCGCCTGCAGGCGGAAGGCCGGGCACTGGATGTATTTATACAAGTGAATACCTCAAATGAACCGAGCAAATACGGACTGCATCCCGATGCTGCTGGCGAATTTATGCAGAAAATTCAGGGACTGGATACCCTGCGCGTGCGCGGCCTGATGACGCTCGCCGAATTCAGTTCCAACGCCGCACGCGTGCGGGCCTGTTTTGTCCGGCTGCGAACGCTGCGGGATCGCCTCGGTGATGCACAGCAGCTGGCGCTGTCGATGGGCATGTCGGGAGATTTCGAAATCGCGATAGAAGAAGGTGCGACCGTCGTGCGGGTCGGACAGGCGATTTTCGGCGCGCGGTCACTGCCTGACGATCACTTCTGGCCAACGGAGAAATAATCTTATGATACCTGGCATCACCCCGGCCCAGCTGAAAAAGCGCCGCCCGGAAAAAAACGCGGATATTATCTCGATCCAGTCGCAGGTCATTTACGGCACCGTCGGCAACAGCATTGCCAAGCCTGTGCTGGAAAGCCACGGCTGGCAGGTTCTGGCCGTACCCACTTTTTTACTCAGCAATACCCCCGACTATCCCAGCTGCTTCGGCGGTGAGATTTCATCAGACTGGTTCCATGGTTTCCTTCAGGGGCTACACGATCGCGGGCAGGATGCGCAGCTGCGCGCCATTATTACCGGCTACCTGGGCAGCACCGGCAAAGCCGGGGAAGTCAGCCGCTGGCTGCCTGATACGCTGCGGACAAATCCGGATGCGATGGTGATTATCGATCCGGTTATGGGTGACGACGACTGCGGCTACTACGTCGATCCGGCGCTGCTGGAGTGGTATCGCGACAGTCTGGCACCGATGGCAACGGGCCTGACACCCAACCGTTTTGAGCTGGCCTGCCTGAGTGGCAAAACGCTGGAAAACGACGATGATGTAATCTCTGCGGCCCGAACGCTGCTAAACCAGCAAACTCAGTGGATTATCGTCACCAGTGCCGCCCGCGGCGAAACGGGGAAAACACTGCGTGTTATCTGCGTGACCGCAGAGGCCGTGCATATCATCGAGCATGAGGCCTACGACGGTGCGCCTAAAGGCACCGGCGATATGTTTACCGCGCAGCTGACCGCCCTGCTGCTGAAGGGGTTAACGCTGTTCGACGCGGCAGAACTCGCCTGCCAGATGACCCGCCGTAGCGTACTGGATTCGCTGAATGATGGGACAGGACTGCTGAATCCACGGCCGGATATGTCGATCGGCCCGGCGGGGAATGAGACTGACTGAAGCGGCTAATCAGCGACATCCTGACCGACAGGCGATAGCCACCGTGCGTTTAAAGACTTTCCGCTTTGCCGTTAGCAAACACCCTGTCGCTCAGGAAATCGACCAGCGCACGTATCTTCGGCGATGCGTGCTTGCTGGCGGGCCAGAGGATATGGAACACCCCTCTGCGCTTATCAATATCGTCCAACAGGGTCACCAGCTGCCCTTCCGCAATCAGATTGTTAATCGCAAATTCCGGCAGAAAAGCAATACCTAACCCCTTGAGAGCAAAGCACACCCGGGTTTCGATATTATTGCATACCATGGAAATTGGCAGATTCAGCTCCACTTCACTGCCAAGCTCCCATTTTTCCAGCTTTCCGCTGTACGGGAAACGGTAGTGCATGCAGCGGTGACGCAGCAGATCGCCGGGATTTTCCGGCGTGCCGTAACGGGCAAGATAGCCGGGAGAGGCAACGATTTTCATGGTGAAATTACCCAGCTTTCTGGCCGACAAACGGGAATCCATCGGCTGCCCGGTGCGGATCACCGCATCAAACCCTTCCTCAATCACCTCCACCATTCTGTCACTGAAATCCAGATCCAGCTCGATATCCGGGTAGCGCGCCATAAAATCGCCCAGCACCGGCAGCAGCAGCGGGCTGACCTGCGGCAGGCTGATGCGCAGGCGTCCCGCCGGTTTTCCCGCAACCTGCGACAACTCAAGCTGTGCGGCCTCCATCTCACCGATAATGCGCCGACTTCGCTCCAGAAACAGCGATCCTTCAGCCGTCAGCGTCATGCTGCGTGTGCTGCGATGAAACAGCCGGACGCCCAGCTTTTCCTCCAGCCGGGCAACGCTTTTGCTGACCGCCGAAGCAGAAAGCCCCAGCTGGCGACCCGCCGTCACGAAACTGCGGCTTTCCGCCACCTGCACAAACACCGTCACACCGCTGAAGCTGTCCATTTTCACCTGCCGATTAACGAAATTTATTCACGGGTTTACTGAACTATACCCCACTTTTTCTTTAATACGTCACTGATTAAGGTAGTCGGACATTCACTGATTTAAGGAATTCCAGATGAGCAACAGCCTTATTCCGCCGGTTACGGCATCGCTTTCAGATCGCGTCGGCGCGGTCATTCAACAGGCCCTGGACCAGCAGAGACTGGTGGGCGCGGTTGTGCTGATTGCCCGACATGGCCGCATTATTTACCGCCAGGCCGCCGGACTGGCCGACCGGGAAAACAACCGCGCCATGACCCCGGAAACGCTATTCCGCCTGGCCTCAGTCAGTAAGCCGATTGTCTCTGCCGCCGCGCTGGTGCTGGTTGCGCGTGGCCAGCTCGATCTGGACAGCCCGGTCAGCCGCTGGCTGCCGGAGTTTACCCCAACGCTGGCCGACGGCGGCCCGGCAACCATCACCGCCCGCCAGTTGCTGAGCCACACCGCCGGTCTGGGCTATCGCTTTTTCGAGCGCGATGAACAGGGCCCCTATGCGACGGCGGGCGTTTCCGACGGCATGGATTCTTCTGATATATCGCTGGATGAAAACCTGCGGCGCATTGCCCGCGTGCCGTTGCAGTTTGCACCCGGCAGCAGCTGGGCGTACTCACTGGCGACCGATGTTCTGGGCGCGCTGGTCGCACGCGTCCACGGAACCACGCTGAATACGGCAGTTAGCGAGCTGATTACCGAACCGCTGGCGATGCGCGACACGGATTTTTACAGTACGGAACCACAGCGCGTCGCGTGCGCCTACGTCAATGATCGGCCCCAACCGCATCGGCTGCAGGAAGGTGAAATCGTTCCGCCGTTCCCCGACGTGGTTGGCATTAATTACAGCCCGGCACGCATTTTCAATGCCGATGCTTTCCCTTCGGCGGGTGCGGGAATGGTCGGAACGGCAGATGATTTTCTACGCCTGCTGGAAGCGCTGCGCGACGGAGAAACGCTGCTGCCGCGTACGCTGGTTGATGAAATGTCCCGCGACTGGACGCACGGCCTGGAGCTTGAAGGCTCACCGGGCATCGGTTTTGGCCTCGGTTTCTCGGTGCTGCGTGATCCCGACCTTGCCGCCTCGCCGGAGTCACCGGGTACCTGGCGCTGGGGGGGAGCCTACGGCCATTCGTGGTTCGTCGATCCGCAGCAGGACCTGAGCGTGATTGCCTTTACCAATACGCTGGGCGAAGGGATGTCCGGGCAGTTCGTTAACGATCTGCGCGATGCGGTTTACGGTGTTTCCGCTACCGGCCGGGAGGCAGCATGAGCAGCGAGATCACCGCGTATATCGAACGCGATCGGTTGCCGGTTTCCGCCCTGCTCGCCCTGGCACTAGCCGGGTTCATCACCATTCTGACCGAGGCGTTACCGGCCGGACTGTTGCCTGAGATCGGCAACAGCCTGTCCGTTTCCACCGCCAGCGCAGGCCAGCTGGTGACGCTGTATGCGCTGGGATCTCTGCTGGCGGCGATTCCGCTGACGGTCGCTACCCAAAGTCTGCGCCGCAGGCCGCTACTGCTGACGGCGGTGTCCGGTTTTATTGTCGCCAATACGGTAACGGCGCTGTCCGGCGATTACCTGTTGACGCTGGCCGCACGGTTTCTGGCCGGTGTTTCCGCCGGATTACTGTGGGCGCTGATTGCGGGTTATGCCGCCAGAATGGTCAAGCCGTCGCTGAAAGGACGCGCGATCTCACTGGCGATGGTCGGCACTCCGCTGGCGCTGTCTGTCGGTATTCCACTGGGCACGTTTATCAGTGGAATTATCGGCTGGCGCAGCTGCTTTATGGCGATTTCCGCACTCAGCCTGCTGCTGATACTGTGGATCGCGGTCAGCGTGCCCGATTTTGCGGCCCAGCCCGCCGCAAAAAGACTGCCGCTGTCCGGCGTACTTCGCCTGCCCGGCGTACGATCGGTGCTGACGGCCACGCTGGTTTTTGTGCTGGCGCATAACATTCTCTATACCTATATCGCCCCATTTTTACAGGGGGTTCGCATGGCAGATCGCATCAGCACCGTGCTGCTGGTGTTCGGCGTTGCTTCCCTGCTGGGGATCTGGCTGGTTGGCATTACCATCGACCGCTGGCTGCGGGCGGGCGCGCTGCTGTCAACACTGCTGTTCGCGCTGGCGATGGTGCTTTTACAGTGGGGAGGCGGCAGCCCGGCGGTGATATATTCGGCGGTCGTGCTGTGGGGGCTGGCATTTGGCGGCGCGGCTTCGCTGTTCCAGACGGCGCTGGCGAAAACCGCCGATGACTCGGCCGACGTAGCGCAGTCGATGCTGGTCACCGCATGGAATATCGCGATTGCCGGAGGCGGCGCGGCGGGCGCGGCGATTTTGACCGTGTTCGGACCGGGTCTGTTTGCCCCCACGTTACTGACCCTGCTGGGACTCACCTGGGGGACGATCTGGCGGGCAAAACGCCACGGATTCAGGGTGTAACGAGTGGATTAAGGCTCCATAAACAGCAGCGCGCGCTCGCTGAGATGCAGCTTTTCACCCTGATAGCGGTGAGTCAGCGCATGATAAGACGGCGCGGCAATAATGGTTTTGATGCTGTCGGACAGCGCATTTAACGCCTGCTGCATCTGTGGCAGGTAGTTATGCGTATCGTAAACGCGGTCGATCCCTTCAAGCGCGTGGTTCATGATCTTACGCGCCACATCGTTTGGCGTATCCAGCGCCGCCAGCCGGGATCGCGCGGTACGGCGCAGGTCGCGGGTGGTAAACGGCTCCAGACCCAGCCCGCGATCGGCACGGATCATTCGTCGCAGCGCCTGAGTGATAGCTCCCTTCGACAAAGGACGTGACACTGTCACTGGTGACGGCACCAGCCAGGGGGAATCCTCCGGGCTGGCCCGCAATAGCGCATCGATGCAGGTGCGCATCATTGGGGTGATCGGCAGAATATGCTCGCGCTGCGACTTATTTCGATCGCCCTGCCGCCAGATGCCGGACTCCAGATTAAACTCCTGCTTGCGCGCCTGCACCACTTCATCCGGCCTTCGCGCCGACAGCAGGCACAGCCTCAGCGCCCAGCGACACTGCTCGGAAAGCTCCCACTCATCAAGCCCGTGCCAGAACACCCACACTTCCGCATCGCTTAATGTACGGGTTCCCGGCGGTGTGCTTCTTCCGGCAATATCGCGCTTTTTCATTGCACTTAGCGGCGAATGGTCGAGATATCCCTGAATTTCCGCCCAGCTGAGAAACTGCTTACAAAGAGAGAAAACGCGCCGCGCTTCCTCTTTTTTACCGTCGGCAATCAGGATATTAAACAGCCGGTTGAGCTGCAGGCGGGTCACCCCGCTCAGAGATCGATGGCCAATAACCGGCAGTACGTGCTTCAGCAAAGACGAAACGGCGATTTCCGGACGACGACGGGTTTGCAGCAGCGAAAGGCGAACCCACAGTTTCATCACCTGCTGCACGCTGCCCTCATCTTCGCCGGACTCCAGCTGGATCAGCGAGGCGTTTTGTACCTCGTTCAGCCAGATCAAAACGTGGCGGCCAACGTGAGGCGAATGCAAAAGCGGTGTTTTCTGTTTTTCAGCCATACGCGGTTCCGGCGATATTTCCCAACGCCGACCGGCTTTTCCGGCAACGATCGGCGATAACGGTGTTTATTTCACCCGGCATCTTCTTTTCAACAGTGGGATAGGCCGGTGATTTCAAAGCATATTTTACCTCGTTGCACGATATGACTCCAGACTTAATAGGTCTGGAGTCACAAAAATAACGCAGAACGAAATCTGATGAAGATGACGGATCAATCCTCAGGCCAGTTCAATCAGCATTACGGCAGTGGTATTGGCTTCCAGGGCGTCAAAAATATGGGGGCAGTCGGCAGAATAGCTGATGTAATCGCCCGCGCTGAGTTCAACCCACTGCTCCGCAGGCCCGATCCGTGCGCGGCCGCTGCAAAGGATCACATGTTCCAGCGTCCCCGGCTGATGCGGTTCCGACAGGCGCGGCTCGCCGGGCTGCACGCTGAGGCGATAGATATCGCGCTGCGCCCCGACCGGGCATGCGGCCAGCAGCGTTGCAACATAGTTCGCCTGACCGGAAACCAGCGGCGTGCCTTCTCTGGCGCGAATCACCTGCACCTGCTGACGCGGCTGGGCGATCAGCCGGCTGACGGGAACATCCAGCGCCATCGCCAGTGACCACAGCGTTTCCAGGCCTGGATTTCCCAGGCCGCTTTCCAGCTGCGAAAGCGTGGACTTTGCAATTCCCGCCCGCTTCGCCAGTTCGGTAACGGTGATACCAGCTTTTTCTCTTTCCCGCCGCAGCGCCTGTGCCAGCAGAGCAATCGGGGAATGGTTAAGGTTTGAAATCACATCTGCCACAGTTATGTTTCCTATATCGGTCTTTTGTTCATCTTGACGAACAGACACACTATGTTCATCATAATAGTCATCTGTTCATTTTATCGTATTCATTCCGTTTGCACAGCATGCGGAGAAAAAAAGGAAAACAAATGACGTCGGCACGCGGAACAATTGAGATGACCCTGGCAATGGCCATTGCCGGAACAACCGGATGGATGGTGATACTTTCCGGGCAGGATGCGATCGCCGCCGTTTTCTGGCGCTGTCTGTTTGGCGCGGCGGCGATGCTGATCGTCTGCGTCGTGGGTGGGCAACTTCGACGCGGTGCAATGACCTTACCTCAGTTTTTTCTGGCGCTGGCCGGAGGCGTGGCGTTGGTTATGAACTGGGTTCTGCTGTTCGCCGCCTATTCGGATGCGTCGATCGGCATTGCGACCGTGACCTATCACACTCAGCCGTTTATGCTGACCGCACTCAGCGCCCTGCTGTTTGCAGAAAAAATTACTCTGACCAAAGCCGGTTGGCTACTGCTGGCTTTTGTCGGTCTGCTGATGATCGTTGCCGGTGGTGAAAACAGTCAGGGCGTCGGCGATCATTATCTGCGCGGAATACTTTTGGCTCTGGGTGCTGCATTTTGTTACGCCGGAGTGGCAATCACCGCACGCTATCTGAAACAGGTCGTGCCTCAACTGCTGGTTCTGATCCAGCTGACGCTCGGCGCACTACTGCTGCTACCGTTAGCCCGCTTGAACGTTAGCGAATATCAAATGAACACATGGCTGGTTCTGATCGCGCTGGGTGCAGTCCATACCGGACTGATGTCGACACTGCTCTATTCAGCCATCGGCAAGCTGCCCGGAAATCTGGTGGCTGCGCTCTCATTCTTATACCCGGTCATCGCCGTCATCGTTGACTGGGCGGTGTTCGGTCACCGGCTCGGCCTTTGGCAATTTTTCGGCGGGCTGGCGATCCTGCTGGCCGCGGCGGCCAGCCATTTCAACTGGACGCCGGAAAAAATCTCACTGATGGCGAATGCGGCTAAAACCAAACGCCAGCGAGGTCAGAGCCAGCAAAACCGTCAGCACTAAAACGATCGCAGCCAGCGCCGCCGAAGGTGGACGACCCGTCATCGCCATCCCGGCGATCGAAGGTAACAGTCCCCCTGCCAGATAACCGACGGTCTGCACCCATCCCGACAGTCTGACCGCCGAGGCGGCATCCGGACTGATCGCAACCGGAAGATGCAGCGCCAGCGGAAAACAAAGTCCGATGGCGATCCCCATCAGCAACACGGGAACGACAACCGCCACTCCGACGGCGTAAAGTGCCGCCGCCATCATCGTTGCGATAGCGGCAGCCAGCATAGTGAAATATTCCCGACCGGAAAAAAGACGAACGAACAGCGGATAAAAAAGACTGACTAGCGTTGAAAACACAATCAGCAGCGTGGTCAGCGAATCGGCGGTAGATGCACTGTACCCATCATACCGCAGCCACGTGGGTAGCCAGGCGATCAGGGTGTAATTAAGCCCTGCCTGTAAAGCAAAAAATAATGACAGCCCGGCGGCGAGCCAGAACATGGATTGCCCTTTGTTGGCGGCATGCTGCTGTTCGCGTTGCACAGGAAGTGAAAATAAACTCCAGCAGATCAGGGCCAGCAGCGTCGGCAATGCCCAGAAAGCCAACCCGCCACCCGGGTGCCCGCTGATATCCGCTAACGACGCCGTGCTCAACGTTGCCGCCCCCGCTCCGGCACCCATTGATGCGGCATACACACTCACGGCCAGTCGGCCACGATCGGCGCAGCGTAGTTTGATAAAACCGGAAATCATCGGCCGGATCAGCGCATCACCCACGCCTACCAGCACCGCGGTCAACAACAGTAAGCCAAACCAGCTATCGAACCAGCGTAGTAGTTCACCGAAAAATACCAGCACCAGTCCGATCATCAGCGTTTGTTTCAGACCGACTCTTTTTTCCAGCAGAAACGCCAGCGGAGAAATAACCCCCATGCAGACCACCGGGATACTGGTTAGCAAGCCAATCCCCGTGGCACCGACGTCATAAAACTGCCGTTGCAGCGTTTCGGCTAGTGGGGCAATAGAGGATATCCCGGGGCGTAAACAAAACCCGGCAAGGATTAAGAGAAATAAAACGGGAAATTTCAAAGAGATTTTCATTAACGTTAACCCGGGCACTGCATGTTGAGATGGAATGCAGAACAACACACAGCGCCGCTTAAGATAAAAAGTGGAGTCTGTGCGTTGAATGACGTTAACGCGTACGAATGTATCGACAATGAAAGTAGCATAACCCCGGCCTGGTGAAAAGCCCTGTTCACCGGGGGCGAAGCGGACACCATTAACCGCATGCTTTACAGTATGTTGTAACTATAATCGCCACTGATAATAATCCCGTCGTATCAAAATTGATATCAGGATCTATTAGGCAAAAAGGACCACGCAGGGGTGAGTCTGCTGTCAATACTGTTGTCCTGTTTATCGATAATAACGAAACCGTATCGGTAACTGTTTAATCTGCAATTGCGGTACGTCCGGATAAATCGCCTGGTCAGGAACAGCATTTTATTAAAATGCACAAAAGTGTGGAAGACATCAGATTTCTTCTCAGAACTTTGGTTGATAAATGGATTTTTTACAAATTTTGTTAAATCTCGGGTGACAGGGTAACGCGAATAGTTTATTAATGCGGTCGTTAATGTGATGACGGCAACGGCAGAGCGCAAGCAATCTGAGGCATAGTGGATTATAAATTCCCACCTGTTTATCCAGCGTTGATTATGATATCCGCCTGCCTGCGGGGTAAAGTTTCATCAGATAATGATGAGTCACCAAAGAAAGTGTTAAGATTTATCCCATATGTTGTAAATATAGTCCTTTTGCCATTCACTACATTAGTGACTAAACTTGCACTGAAGAAACATTTAAAGAAACATTTTTTTTGATTTAGTGTTTTTTCGTGATTCATTTGTCTGTACACTTGTCTTCGAAACATTAGTTGACTAAATTTAAACCAACCCAAAGGTTACGGATTCCGTTATGAGTGAAACGCTGAAAGTATTAAATAACATTCGCACCCTTCGTGCCCAGGCTCGTGAAGTCTCTTTAGCTGAACTGGAAGAGATGCTGGAAAAACTTGAAGCGGTTGTGAACGAACGACGTGAATCAGAAGCCGCTATCGCTTCTGAGATTAAAGAAAAAGAAGAGAAGCTGGCTAAATACCGTCAGATGCTGCTGGAAGACGGGATTGATTTAAGCGAGCTGACCGCCGCTGATACTACCGCTGGCAAAACCCGTACCAAGCGCGCACCTCGTCCGGCTAAGTATGAATATACTGATGAAAACGGCGAAACTAAATCCTGGACCGGCCAGGGCCGCACCCCGGCTGTGATCAAGCAGGCGCTGGATGCGGGTAAATCACTGGATGATTTCCTGATCAAGTAATGATAAAGGGTCACTCAAAAGAGTGACCCTTTACTTTTCCTCTTCGGCAATCGCTGACTTTTTAATCTCTTTTTATTTAAAGCCCACCGCAAAACACCGACCTTTTTTTTCCTGCCCAACGCGTTAACGATGGTACTTTGATCGTCCTGGATAATCCCGAACACAGAAAAATCTGTATGTGCAGGTTGAATTTGATCCATACCCACAATATAACACCTGGCTTTTCACAGCCGATTCGGTTTAGCGCAACCTGACGAAAGCAATAGCCTAATATTAGCGACATTCTGAGTGTCTGACCGACATAAAGCCGCTGCCGGGATAACCTTATTCATTACTAACATGAGTAGTAACGTCACTTTACCCGGGTCAACCCGTCGCATCTGATGCCCGTTCAGACAAAAATACCGCCGTTAAAATTCTTATCGCCCTCATCGCGGTAAAACCGGCCAGTGTTAATATTCGCACCGGCGCTGCGCATTGATTGCTCCTGTTTTGAAAATATGCGACACCAGACAGGCGAAAACCCAGGCGGTGAAGTTAGCTTCGTTATTCCACAGCGTCAGACCGTTTTATGCGATCGAGCAGCAGTAACAGATGGTCAATATTGGCGTCTTCCGTTCGCCAAGAGGAAATGCTGATACGTAAAGCGGGTTGCCCCTGCCATTGCGTCGCAGCAAACCAGGTTTCTCCAGACGCCTGAACCGCATCGCGAATACGCAACGTCTGCTGTTGATCATCAGCACGGAACAGGACCTGATTCAGCACCACCCGATTTAAAACCTGATAGCCCGAGCCTGACAAACCTTCAGCAACTCGCTTTGCCAGCAGACAGTGACGTTCAACCATTTCCGCTACCCCCGTCCTCCCCAGCGAACGCAGTGCAGCCCAGACCGGAATGCCGCGCGGGCGTCGAGAGAACTCCAGCGTCAGATTTTTCTGCGCGTCCTCTGCCGCTGCGGAATAAACCGCATCGCCGCGCAGGGTGGCCGAAAGAGCCGACGCATGGCGGCAAATCGCCATTGCACAGTCATAGGGAGTGTTCAGCCATTTGTGCGCGTCGGTAGTCCAGCTGTCGGCCAGCTCGATGCCCGAAGTCAGCTCGTTGAGCGATGAAGCTCTGGCCCACAGACCGAATGCACCGTCAACGTGTACCCAACTTCCGGCCGCCTTTGCCAGCGGAATAAGCTGTGCAAAATCATCAAACTCACCGCTGTTAACCTCTCCAGCCTGCAGGCACAGAATGGTGCGGTCATTCAACTCCGGCAGTCGCTCGATATCCACTTGTCCCCGTTCATTCACCGGCGCGATTAACAGATGGCGCAATCCAAAACCGAGCACCCGCAGCGCCTTAATCACCGTGATATGCGCCAGCGCCGACACCACCACGCGGATCTCCGGCGCACCGATCAACCCGTCCTGGTCAAAGTCCCAGCCCTGTTGCTTCAGCAGCTCGCGCCGGGCGGTCGCCAGGCAGCTCAGGGTACAGGCCGTGGCGCTGGTGCCAAATCCCACCGCGCTTTCGCGGGGTAAGTCGAGGATTTCCAGCAGCCAGTGCGCGGCCTGCCGCTCCAGCGTGGCGGACACCGGCGAATTATCCCAGCCGGAAGCGCACTGATCCCAGGCTATCATCAGCCGTTCAGCAGCGCTGGCCACCGGCAGAGCCGCGCCAATAACAAAGCCATAATAGTCCGCCCCATTAGAGGCGGTAGTTGCGGGCGAGCCAACGTCATCAAGCATTGCCAGCGTGTGTTCTGGCGGATAACCGTCCAGTGGCAAAGGTTCATCAAAGCGTTTCAGTCCGGCAATCGCTTCAGCATCGGGAAAGACCCGGCGCGCAGGCAGCGAACGGGTATACTCCAGCGCGCGCCGATCAGCCGCCGCCAGCAGTGCAAATTCATCCATTTTTCACCTCGTGTGATTGTGTCGATAAGCCAAAAATCATTGCCAGCAGGCTGATTGCTGCCCCGGCGAGGCACACCGCCGACCAGCCACCGTACGCGAACGCCTGCGTTGAAATCAGCGCCCCCATGCCGCTGCCTGCGGAGTAAAACAGCATATAGGCAGCGATCAGCTGCGAACCTGCCGCGTTCATGCCGCTAAGCAGCAGGCTCTGGCTGGTCACGTGCAGCGCCTGCCCGCCAGCATCCAGCAGAAAAATGCCGATAATCAACAGTAGCAGTGAACTCCCCCCCAGCCACAGCGGCAGCCAGCTAAGCAGCAGTATCAGCAGTGAAAACCGGGTGTTGCTGCGAGCCAGCCCGCGGTCGGCTCGCCTGCCCGCCCGGCTGGCAATCAGCGCACTGGCTGCCCCCACCAGCCCCAGCGCGCCGGTCTGCGCGTGGCTGAAATTCCAGGGGGGTGGCGTTAACAGCAGTACCAGCGCACTCCAGAAAATCGCGAAGCTGGCAAACATCAGCAGCGCCATCACCCCGCGTATCTGCAGCTGTTTATGGTGATGCAGCAGATGCCAGAGCGCAGCGAGCGGTGCGCGTCCGCCGTCTGTCTTCTGCTGCGGGAGAGCGGGCAGCCGCCGCCAGAGCACGGCCGCCAATAGCGCCATCATCAGTGCAGAAGCAAAATAGACGCTGCGCCAGCCCGCAATATCACTGACCACTCCGGCAAACACCCGTGCCAGCAGCAGCCCGATCACCACTCCGGCAGAAACGGCACCCACCGTCTGGCCACGCGAATGCTCCGGTGCCGCTGCCGCAGCAAAGGCGATCATCCCCTGAGTCATTGCGGTACCGGTCAGTCCGGTCAGCAGCATCGCCAGCAGCAGCATCGTGGCGGAGGAGGAAACCGCCACCAGCAGCAGTGAAGCGATCAGCGCCAGAAGCTGGCCGCGCATCAGCCAACGGCGGTTGAGCCTGTCGCCCAGCGGCACCACGAACAGCAGCGCCAACAGGCAGCCCAGTTGTGTGGCGAAAATTATCGCGCCCAGCGAGGCGGAACGCAGCCCGTAGGTGATACCGAGGGTATCCAGCAGCGGCTGGGCATAATAAACGTTGGCGACGCTGAGCCCGGTAGTCGCCGTAAACAGAGTGACCTGCCAGACGGACAAACTCTGTGGCGATCCGCAGGCCGGAATAATGTGACTCACTGCTGCCTCCTGATTAGTTTCAAATTAAAACCAATTGCAGCCTGCGTGAAGTGGTTTTAAAATGCAACTGAATAATTTTCAGGAGTTGAAACGATGGCGGCAACTGTTTCGTTCAGCCAGTCACCCTGCCCGGTGGCGCGGAGCGTGGATCTGATCGGCGATCGCTGGATGCTGATGATCCTGCGCGACGCCTTTGACGGCAGTCGACGATTCAGCGAGTTTCAGCGCGGCCTCGGCGTGGCGCGCAATATTCTGGCGGACCGCCTGAAAAAACTGGTGGAAGCCGATCTGTTCAAGGTGCAGCCCGCCTCGGACGGCACCGCGTGGCAGGAATATGTGCTGACCGAGCGCGGCCTGGCCACGTTTCCGCTGATCGTAGCGCTGCGGCAGTTTGGCGAGAATCAGCTGTTCGGTGCCGGTGAGGCGCACTCCGAACTGCTGGAGGCCGCCAGCGGGAAAACGCTTTCCCCCTTGCGGATACTTAACCACCAGGGTGACGAGATCACCCCGGAAATGACCCGGGTGCAGAAGCTCGGCTGAGCCTTATGCAAAAAACGCAAATAGCTAGATGAATTCCTTGGTTCACCAAACCCCTTGTCAGGATTGATATTTATCGTCAGCAGATAAAACAAACTGACAATAAAGGAATTCCTCATGCGCACGACTTTCCGCCTCAACGCCCTCGCCGGCGCACTGGCGTTATTTTCCGGGGTGATTGCCGCACAGGCCGCCGATAAACCCGTTCAGGGCGGCACGCTGGTTTACCTTGAGCAGCAGGCACATACCAACCTTTATCCGCCGGCCGGTGGCTTCTATCCCAACGGCGGCATTCTGAATCAGATCACCGATAAACTGACCTGGCAGAACCCGAAAACGCTGGAAGTGGAACCGTGGATTGCGGAAAGCTGGAGCAGCAACGCGGACAAAACCGAATACACCTTTAAAATCCGCCCGGGGGTGACGTTCTCTGACGGCACGCCGCTGGATGCCAACGCGGTCGCGAAAAACTTTGATACCTACGGCCTCGGCAATAAAGCCCAGCGCCTGCCGGTGTCGGAAGTGATCAACAACTATGACCACAGCGAAGTGATCGACCCGCTGACGGTGAAGTTCTTCTTCAAAAAGCCGTCGCCGGGCTTCCTGCAGGGCACCGCCACCATCGGTTCCGGTCTGGTGTCCCTCAGCACGCTGGCGCGCAATTTTGAGGCGCTGGGCGATGCCCGCCACATTATTGGTTCCGGTCCGTTTGTGGTCAGCGATGAGAAGCTGGGCCGCGAGGTGGATCTGAAAGTCCGCGCCGACTACCAGTGGGGACCGAAGAACGGTGCACAGCAGGGCCGCGCCAATCTGGACGCGATTAAAATTATCGTCACCCCGGAAGACAGCGTGCGCATTGGCGCATTGCTGGCAGGCCAGGCGGGAGCCATTCGCCAGGTGCAGGCCTACGATGAAAAGCAGGCAGAACAACAAAACTTCCCGATTTACGCGGCACCAACTCGCGGGATTAACGACAGCCTGAGCTTCCGCCCGGACAACGCACTGGTCGCAGATGTGAAGGTGCGTAAAGCCCTGCTGCACGCCACCAACAGCCAGCAGATCGTCGACACCCTGTTCTCACCAAACTACCCGGTGGCGAAGTCGGTGCTGGCCAGCTCGGCGGCGGGCTTCGTTGACCTCAGTGACCAGCTGAAATTTGACCCGGCGCTGGCCAACAAACTGCTCGATGAAGCGGGCTGGAAAGCGGGCAGCGACGGCATCCGTCAGAAAGACGGCCAGAAGCTGGCGCTGACGGTGTATGAATCGCTGCCGCAGCCGCAAAACAAAGAGGTCTTACAGCTGGTGGCACAGCAGTGGAAACAGGTTGGCGTTTCGCTGGCGGTGAAAGCGGGCGATGCGGGCAGTAAAACCGTCGATAACCTCGACCCGCAGAAAACCCCGGTTTCCGTCACCGAAGTGGGTCGTGCCGATCCGGACGTGGTGAAAAGCCAGTTCTATCCGACTAACCGCGATGGCCTGTTGCAGAAAGGCGGTTCAAGCAGCCTGGTGAAAACCTTCCGTGACGACAAGCTCAACGGCATTCTTGAAGGCATCGCGGCCGAAACCGATCCGCAGAAACGCCTGGCGCTGACCGGCGATGCGCAGCGCTATCTGATCGAGCAGGCCTATAACATTCCGATCTTTGAAGAACCGCAGGTGTTTGCCGGCGCGCCGTGGCTGAAGGGTCTGACCTTCGAAGCCGTAGGTCGCCCGAGCTTCTACGGTGCCTGGCTGGAAAAACACTGAGGTAAACAGCGATGACGGGATATTTCACTCAGCGACTGGGACAGGCTCTGCTGGTGCTGTGGGTGGCGTTTACCGTCTCCTTTGTACTGCTACAGGTGCTGCCCGGCGATGCGATTCTGATTAAATTTCAGAACCCTGATTTAGGACTGAGCCCGGCGCAGATCGAAGAGATGCGCCAGTCTTACGGGGCCACCACGCCGCTGTGGAAGCAGTATCTGCACTCTCTCGGCAGTATGCTGCGCGGAGACTTTGGCTTCTCCGTGCAGGCCGGGGTGCCGGTCAGCGAGCTGCTGGCCGAAAACTTCCCTGCCACGCTGCGCCTGGCGCTGCCGGGCTTTGTGCTGGCCACGCTGCTGGCGGTGGTGATTGCCTTCAGCTCCAGCCTGACCGGGCTGCGCTGGCTGCGTAACGCCTTGCAGTCGCTGCCGTCTCTGTTTATCTCGATCCCCACCTTCTGGCTGGGGATTGCGCTGATTCAGGTCTTCTCCTTCCAGCTGCGCTGGATACCGGTGATCAACCCCGGCGAGTGGGTCGGTCTGATCCTGCCGGTGATCACCCTGGCGGTGCCGATTTCAGCACCGCTGGCGCAGATCCTGATCCGCAGTATTGATCAGGTGCAGACTCAGCCCTTTGTCGCCGTTGCCCGCGCCAAAGGAGCCAGCCAGCGGCGGGTGCTGTGGCACCACGTGGCGCGTAATGCGCTGCTGCCAGTGCTGACCATTGCCGGTCTGCTGCTGGGCGAGCTGATTGCCGGAGCGCTGATCACCGAAACGGTGTTCGGCCTCAGCGGGCTGGGCCAGCTGACTCAGCAGGCGGTGAACAATCAGGACGTGGCGGTGCTGCAGGCGATCGTGATGATTTCCGCTACTGGCTTCGTGCTGATCAATTTACTGGTCGACGTCTTCTCTCCGTTACTCGACCCGCGTCTTAAGCATTATCAGAGGGCGGCATCATGAGCCTCGCCGATTTGAACAGCACACACAAAGCTACCCGCCTGCACTGGCGCAACATTCTGCCACGGCAGTTTCGTCCGGGGCTGGTGCTGGCCTGGCTGGTGATAGCCATCGCCATTCTCTGGGCGCTGGTTCCCGGCTGGTTTACCGACTGGAGCGCCACCGAAGGGGTGGCCGGTGCGCAGCGCCTGGCACCGCAGGCCGGGCACTGGCTCGGCACCGATCAGCTGGGACGCGACCTTTATGCGCGCATCGTCTGGGGCGCATCCCATTCACTGAGCGGCGCGCTGGTGGCCGTGGCGCTCGGCCTGACGGTAGGTACGCTGCTCGGCGTGATCGCCGGGGCACTGGGCGGACGCAGCGAAAGCGTAGTCATGCGGCTGGTGGACGTGCTGCTGGCGATTCCCGGCCTGCTGCTCTCCCTGAGCATTATCATTTTGCTCGGCTTCGGCACCGTTAACGCCGCAATTGCGGTGGGGATCACCTCCATCGCCAACTTCGCCCGCCTCGCCCGCTCTGAGGTGGTTCGCGTGCGCCATTCCGAATACGTTGAGGCGGCTTACGGCAGCGGCGGCACCTTCTTCGCGGTCCTGTGGCGGCACATTTTACCGAACTCGCTGACGCCGGTGCTGGCGTTCTCGGCGCTGCAATTCGGCAGTGCAATCCTGGCGATTTCCACACTCAGCTTCCTGGGTTACGGCACACCGCCGCCTACCCCGGAGTGGGGGTTACTGATCGCCGAAGGACGTAACTATATTTCTACCGCCTGGTGGCTGACCACCTTCCCGGGGATTGTCGTAGTGCTGGTGGTACTGTCCGCCAATCGCATCAGCCATCATTATTCAGGAGGCCGCCGATGAGCGAATCGACCCAGCCGGTGCTCAAAGTGAACAATCTGAGCATCGCTTACCGCAGCGGCGGTGAGCAAAAACGCGTGATCCACAATGTCTCCTTCAGCGTGGAGCGGGGCGAAGTAGTGGCGCTGGTCGGCGAGTCCGGCTCCGGTAAAACCACCACCGCACAGTCGATTATCGGCCTGCTGGCGGACAATGCGGTGCGCGAAGCGGGGCAAATCTGGCTGAACGGCGTGGAGATCACCCACTGGTCGCAGAAGCGCCTGGACGGCATTCGCGGGGCCGCCATCAGCCTGATCCCGCAGGACCCCGGCAGCTCGCTGAACCCGGTAAAAACCATTGGTGCACAGGTGGAAGAGATCCTGCTGCTGCATGAACCATTATCACGCCAGCAGCGCCGCGAGCGCGTGGTGGCACTGCTGAAGCGCGTCGGGTTATCGCATCCCGAACAGCGCGCACAGCAGTATCCACACCAGCTTTCCGGCGGCATGAAGCAGCGGGTGCTGATCGCCATTGCTATTGCGCTGAAACCGGCGCTGATTATCGCCGATGAGCCGACCAGCGCGCTGGATGTCACCGTGCAGAAGCGCATTCTCGATCTGATCGACGAGCTGCGCCGTGAATCGGGCACCGCAGTGCTGTTTGTCACCCACGACCTGGCCGTGGCAGCAGCGCGTTCCGATCGCATTCTGGTCTTCCGCCACGGTGAGATCCGTGAACAGGGCAGCGCGGAGGCGATTGTCCATTCACCGCAGGATGCCTATACCCGCCAGCTGTTCGCCGATGCGCCCGCGCTTTCCGAAAGCGGTTTCGCTCCGACTCAGCGGCAGCAGTTTTCCCAACCGGCGGTGGAAATCATCGGCCTGAACAAATATTTCTCTTTGGGTAAAGGCGAAGGTTTCCAGGCGCTGAACAACGTGTCTTTCAGCGTTCAGCGCGGTACGACGCATGCCCTGGTCGGAGAATCCGGGTCGGGCAAAACCACCCTCGCCCGCATCCTGCTTGGCTTCCAGCAGGCCGACAGCGGCAGAGTGGTGATTGACGGTATTGATGCCTCATCGCTGCGCGGCGAAGCCCTGCGTCAGCTGCGCCGCAAGATCCAGCTGGTCTATCAGAACCCGTTTGCCTCGCTCGATCCGTCACAAACGCTGTATCGGGTGATTGAAGAACCGCTGCTGAACTACGAACCGCTGAGCCAGCAGGAACGCCGCCAGCGTGTAGAAGAAGCAGCGACCCGCGTGGCGCTGCCGCTTACCCTGCTGGACCGCAAACCGCATGAACTTTCCGGCGGCCAGCGCCAGCGCGTGGCGATTGCCCGTGCACTGATCCTGCGCCCGCAGATCCTGGTGCTGGATGAAGCTACGTCGGCGCTGGATGTCACCATTCAGGCGCAGATCCTCACCCTGCTGCTTCAGCTACAGCAGGAACTGGGTCTGAGCTATCTGTTTATTTCACACGATCTCGCCACGGTCCGGCAGCTGGCGCACAGCGTTTCCGTGCTGCGTGCCGGGCAGCAGATCGATTACGGCAACACCGCCGAAGTGTTTAATCGCCCCGCCAGCGACTACACCCGCGAACTGATTGCCGCGATCCCCGTTTTGACTCGCGCTAAGGACACCGCATGACCGCTAAACGTCTTGGATTTTTCACCCGCCTGCTGGATAAAACCAGCGCGCAGGAACGCTATCACCTGGCCACGCTGCAAATTCAGCATGCGGAACGCTGGGGATTTGACACCGCCTGGGTCGCCCAGCACCATTTTCACGAACACGAGGGCGGTCTGCCCTCCCCGCTGCTGTTCCTCGCCAGCGTGGCTGCACAGACGTCACGCATTCGTCTTGGCACGGCGATTATCACCCTGCCGATGGAGAACGCGCTGCGGGTCGCGGAAGATGCCGCCGTACTCGATCTGCTCAGCCATCATCGCCTGGAACTGGGTCTGGGGTCCGGCGGCACGCCCACCTCATTCCTGCCGTTCGATCTGACCTTTGAGCAGCGTGCCGACGCCTTCTCGGCCAATCTGGATACGCTGCTGCAGGCCTGGGGCAACGCACCGCTGGCTCATGAGGACAACCGACTGTATCCGGCCGCGCCGCAGCTGGCCGATCGCCTGTGGCAGGCCACGTTCTCCGTTGCCGGAGCCGCCCGCGCCGGTGCCGCCGGGCACGGGCTGATGCTGTCGCGCACCCAGCCGCGCCCGGCAGGTCAGCCGGAGCTGCCGCTGGATGCCATTCAGAATCCGCTGATCGATGCCTATCTGGAGGCACTGCCTTCCGGTGTTGAACCGCGCATTCTGGCCTCGCGCACCGCCTTCGTCAGCCGCGACGGCAGTGAAGCACGCCGCCTGGCGCTGCCGGGGCTTACCGCACAGGCGGAACAACACCGTGCCGCCGGGCATGTCGTACCGGGCGATACGCTGGATGACTATATAACCGCCTTTGATGCCCATCTCGGCACGCCGGAAGAGGTTGTCGCCTCGCTGCGCAAAGACAGCACCCTGCCGCGCGTCACCGATATTTCGTTCCAGGTGCACTCTATCGATCCGCCGCACCAGCACATTTTAACCTCTATCGAACTGCTGGCCACCGAGGTCGCCCCAGTGCTGGGCTGGCGACCGGCCGTTAGCGCACAGAACCACAAGGAAACCGTATGACTCAGTCTCAGGATTTACTGCAAAAACTGGCCGATATTGCGGCAGACAGCCCGCTGGCGGAAGCCCGCCTGACCCGAGAAGCCGCCACTACGCATACGCAGGGCAGCTACGATGTGCTGTTTAGCGGCAATGATTCGGGTGATTTCCCGCTCTCTCTGCGCCTGGCTCTGGCAGAGCAGATTGCCCGCTGGCACGGCGAAGAATCGCTGACGGCACACTATGCCGGGCGGATCACCACAGCCCCGGCAGAAGATCGGCTGGCCTCCGCGCTGGCACATGCCGAGCTGCTGACCTTTAAACCGGCCAGCGCAGAACCGTCCCATTTGCAGGTGCTGGAACAGGCGGGATGGAGTAAAGAAGCCATCGTGACCCTCTCTCAACTGGTGGCGTTTATCAGCTTCCAGAGCCGTCTGCTGCGCGGTTACCGCCTGCTGAACGGCGAGAACGGTTCGGCGGCCAGCTCACAGCCGGTTACTGCGGCCGCCTGGCGCACCGAACCACAGACCCTGAGCGGGAAAAATGCGCCACCGGCCTTTACGCGTGAAGAGCTGGGCTGGGAGCCTTGGCTGGCAGCCAAACCGCTGGCCGAGTTCAACGCGCTGGAAAAAGCCACGCTGGCCAAGTTCGGCCACACTGATTCTGATTACTTCCGCCTGCTGGCGCGTAATCTGCCGCTGCTGGAACAGCGCACGCTGACCGATAAGGGGATTTTCTTCACCTCCGGCGGGCTGCCGCGCAAGGAGCGAGAGCTGGCCGCCACCGTCGCCAGTAAGGTCAACGGCTGTATTTTTTGCGCCTCAGTTCACGCCCGTAAGGCCGCGCAGCTGTCGAAACAGCCGGAAGACATTCAGCGCCTGATTGACACCGCCCCCGGCAAACCGCTGGCGGTGGATCAGTCCCCGCGCTGGCTGGCGCTGATCGACCTGGCCGCTTCGCTTTCCGCCACACCGCCAACGGCCAATGTGAAGCAGCTGGCCACCCTGCGTGAACAGGGGCTGAGCGAACTGGAACTGGTGGATCTGATCCAGTCTACGGCGTTCTTCGCCTGGGCTAACCGCCTGATGCTGACTCTCGGCGAGCCATACACCGAAAACGTCTGACTTGACAGGGGAGCTGCGGCTCCCTTTTTAACAGGAGTGCTCTATGTCACAACCGCAACCCGCACTAGATCACGTGGTGATCAACGTCGGCCCACAGCTGGATGAGGCGGCAGCGCTGTTTCAGCGTCTCGGTTTCCAGCTTACCGCACGCGGCCACCACTCGCTGGGTTCAAGTAATCACCTGGCGATTTTCGACAATAACTACCTTGAACTGCTCGGTTATGAGCCGGATCGCGGCAATCTGCGCCGCGATCTGTGGCAATCGCCGATTGGCCTTTCCGGGCTGGTGTGGAAAACCAACGATGCCGATGCGGTGTACCAGCATCTGCAACAGCAGCAGCTGGCCGATACGCCACCGGGGTCGTTTTTCCGTCCGGTCACGCTGCCGGACGGCAGTGAGACGGAAGCCCGTTTTCGTACCGTCAGACTGCATGCCGATCGCGTACCGAACGGCCGCAGCTTCTTTTGCCAACATCTGACTCCAGACGCGGTCTGGCAGAAAGACTGGCAGGTACATTCGAACGGCGTCACGCAGATCCGTGAATTCGTTATCGCAGCAGATCATCCCGGACAGGCCGCCGAGGTTTATCTTCAGCTGTTCCCGTCCGTGGCGCTACAGGAAACGGAAAGCGGTGAGCGGATCATTGATGCGGGCGTGGCGCGGATACGCTTTGTTCCGACCGAGGCGGCGAAAGCCGAGTTCGGCACGCTGCCGGACGACTACAACGGTTCGGCCAGAATGGTGGCGCTAAGCCTGCACAGCACCTCGCTGGAACAGGTGAAAAACAGCCTGTCCCAAAGCGGTATTCCCTTCCATGAGGATCGGCAGGGTGTTCGCGTTGATGCCCGTCACGCATTCCAGCTGGCGCTGCGCTTTACGCAGTAAACCGAGGCGAAAAGGTCAGTACAGCGCCATGGGTCACACTGACCAGGCAGGTCAGGCAGGTCAGGCAGGTCAGGCAGGTCAGGCAGGTCAGGCAGGTCAGGCAGGTCAGGCAGGTCAGAGTCGCTTAAAACAGTCGTAAAAATAGCGGGCATTGGCCCGCTATTTAATTTTACCCGTCGGCAAAAAACCGGTGCTTAGCCGAGATACTCGATAATCGACAGACCGCCGTTATAGTCGGTGCTGTAGATAATGCCTGCGGCATCCACAAATACATCACACGACTGGATCACCTGCGGGCGTCCCGGCCTTGTATCCATCATTTTTTCCGGGGCGGCAGGCACCAGCGCACCGGTTTCCACCGGCTGATGTGGATTGCTGATGTCGTAGGCACGCACGCCCGCATTCTGCCAGGTCGCGAAGATCAGCGATGAGCTGACAAAGCTTCCCGGGCGGTTTTCATGCAGGTTGTGCGGACCAAAGTGCGCCCCTTTCGCCACGTAGTCGATTTCACCCGGCTGCGGGAAGGTCGAGATGCTGACCGGGTTGGACGGTTCACGAATATCAAACAGCCAGATGTGCTTTTCCCCGTCTTCCTGGTTATCCAGCACCGCTTCATCCAGCACCACCAGAAGATCGCGATCCGGCAGCGGCAGCGCGGTATGCGTTCCGCCACCGAACGGCGGACTCCAGTTGCGATGGCTGATCAGCGTCGGCTGACTGCGGTCGCTAACGTCCAGCAGCGTCAGGCCGCCGTCACGCCAGCTGCCATAGGCAGTATCACCGCTGATAATCGCATGATGCAGCGCATAGCGTTTACCTTCCGGCCAGTCGGGCTGTTCGCCTTCTGCGGCGTTCATGCCCGGCAGCCACCAGCGGCCTGCCACCTCCGGCTTTTGCGGATTGGCGAGGTCGATGGTCAGGAAGATATAGTCGGTAAACCCGTCCAGCAGCGCGGAAACATACGCCCAGCGGCCGCCTACGTACCAGATGCGGTGAATACCAATGCCGTTCAGCGGCAGGAAGCTGATTTCACGCGGGCGATCGGGGATGGAGATATCAAAAATGCGCAGACCGGCGCTCCAGCCCTTATCCTGCACATCGCTGACCGTCTCCCCCACCGAGCGGGTGTAATACACCTTCTCATCGGCAAAACGCACGTCGGCAAACAGATCGCGGGCGTTGATCACCAGCAGCAGATCGTCATGCGCCTGGAGATGCACATTCCACGTTCCCGGCGGCGCAGCAATATAGCCCGCAGGCCGGGGGTTTTTCGCATCACGGACATCAATAATCGAAAAACCGGAAGAAACCATATGGCCCACGTAGGCGTAGCCACGGTGAACCATCACCTGTACACCGTCCGGTCGCCCACCCTGGTCGCTGTGACCAATCAGGCGCATGTTCCGGCTGAATTCCGGGATCGGTAAACTGTCTGACACGCTGTCGTCCTTACTTTTTGTATTTCGCTTCCAGGGTAGCAAACCACGGCGCCACGAAGTCTTCGGTCTGGCCCCAGCCCGGGATGATCTTGCTCAGGCCCGCGACGTTAACCGGGCCAGGCTGGGCTGCCAGCAGCGCCTGTGGAATCGTGGTGGCTTTGAACTCGTAACTGTCCGGCGTGGCTTCACCCGCCAGCTTCAACGCCACCAGGCGCACGTTGGTGGCACCGATCAGTTTTGGATCGACCGCCGCAGTGACTTTCCACGGGCTGCCGGCTTCACGCATCAGCTGCAGGTCCTGGTTGGAAACGTCGATGCTGTAGAGTTTGATTTCGGTACGGCCATTCTCTTTCAGCGCCTTCATCGCACCCTGGCTGAAGGCGTCCCAGGTTCCCCAGATCGCATCCACTTTGCCTTTCGGATATTTGGCCAGCAGCGCGCCCACTTTATTGGCGGTATCACCCTGCACATCGGAGGAAACGGCACCGACGGATTCCAGCTCGTGGATACCCGGGTTTTCCTGCAGCAGCTGCTTATAAGCGGCCTGACGACGTTCCATCGGCGGGAAACCGGCGACCCACAGTTTGATGATATTGGCTTTGCCATTGTAATCCTGCACCAGCTGCCCGAAGGAGAGTTTGGTCAGCGAAGCATCGTCCTGCTGGGTAACGGTCGCGCCCGGAATGGTGCCGTCAACGGAGGTATCAAACACCGACACAGCAATGCCGCTGTCGACGATCTTTTTAATCAGCGGTGCGGCATACGGCGCGCGCCCCTGTGACAGAATGATCCCGTCATACTTCTGGCTGATCGCCTGGTTGACGAAATCCTGGAATTTCGCGTCGTCGCCGTTAGTTAAAAAAGTACTGACCTTAAAGCCCAGCGCTTTACCCTGCTGGATCGCGCCCTGTACAAACTGTGTGGTGTTATCGTCGGAACCGAGGTTACGGATCACGGCGATACGCACCGGACCATCATGGCTGGCAATTTTCTCCGGTACCGGAGTCGGCGTGGCGGCATGAACGGGCAGAGCGCTGGCAACTAACAGAGCCAGTACGGAAAAAATTGGTTTCATCAGAGATCCCTGTGTCAAAAAGTAAACTGGAGAATAAACGGCACGATAAGTCACTTTTTCATGCCTGTAACTGACTGACAAAGAAGTAAAAGGAATAAGTAACTATAAAAAAAGTATTAGCCTGTGGCAGAGGCTCTACAGCAGGATAGAGGCAAAGAAACACTAAGGATTATCATGGACATTACTGCAATTCAGGTCGTTCCCGGCCCCGCTAACTACTATTCCCATCCCGGCGCACTGACGCGTCTGGCAGATTTCTATAGCGAAGAACAACTTTCACATGCCGTGTGGCTTTACGGCGAGCGCGCAATTCATGCCGCGCGACCTTTCCTGCCTGCGGCATTCTCACAGAACGGGGCGCGACACCTGCAATACGGCGGTCACTGTACCGACCCCGATCTTGCCGAGCTGGCTCAGGCCGCCGGTGACGATCGCCAGGTGGTGATTGGCGTAGGCGGCGGTGCACTGCTGGATACAGCCAAAGCGCTGGCTCGTCGTCTGAGTCTGCCGTTTGTTGCCATCCCGACCATCGCCGCTACCTGTGCCGCCTGGACCCCACTTTCGGTCTGGTACAACGCCGCCGGTCAGGCCTCGCACTATGAAATTTTCAATGATGCTAACCACCTGGTGCTGGTGGAACCGGAGATCCTGCTGCAGGCCCCGGTTGAGTATCTGCTGGCCGGGATCGGCGATACGCTGGCGAAGTGGTATGAAGCCGTGGTGCTGGCACCCGAACCCAAAAAACTGCCGCTGACTGTACGTCTGGGCATTGATACTGCTGCCACCCTGCGTGATGTGCTGCTGGGGCAGAGTGAAGCCGCGCTGGCCGACCAGCAGAAAGGCGTGCTGAGTCAGGATTTCATGGACGTGATTGACGCCATCATCGCCGGCGGCGGCATGGTAGGCGGCCTCGGCGAACGCTATACGCGTATCGCGGCGGCGCATGCTGTGCATAACGGTCTGACCATTCTGCCGCAGACGGCACGCTATCTGCACGGCACTAAAGTGGCCTACGGCATTCTCGTGCAGTGCGCGTTGTTGTCCGATGAAGCCGCCACGCGTCAGCTGATTGCGGCCTATCAGCGCTTCAATCTGCCAACCACGCTGGCGGCGCTGGGCGTGGACGTCAACGATCCGGCCCAGATCGATCCGGTCATCGCGCATACCCTGCGCCCGAAAGAATCGATCCATGCGCTGCCGATCCCCGTTACGCCGGACAGCCTGCGCGAAGCGTTTCTTCACGTAGAGTCCTTAGGTCAGTAAAACGCAGAGTGGGCTCATCTCAACCCGGGGTGAGCCAGATATTTATCCACAGAATCGGGGGATAATTCAGTGAGTAACTGTATTAAACCTGAGAAGAAACACCTCGCAAAAATCATTAACGATTTGATAGCTGGTGGTTTTTTTAATTTGTGAATCGGCCAGGGGCGAACGATCGCCGTGGCCGATTTTATCACCGATATTTCAGACCAATCCGGTAACCCTGCGTGACAATGTCACGAAAATCATGCTGCGCGATGGGGCATGGAGACAAAGGCATTTTTTGCTATTCTGTCAGCGCGACTTTCCCGTCAGAAGCCTAATGAGTAAACCATGATGAAGGACAGAACAGATATGGCGCAGTCCCGTGAAGATAAAACCAAAATTATCGGCGTGGTCAGCGATGAATTTACCAACCCCTACACCGTCACCCTGCTGAATGAGCTGAGCCGTCAGTTGAACCAGCGCGGCTGCGTTACGCTGCTGCTGAACGTTAACTCACGTGACGGCTTGCAGGCTGCGTTGAGCAGTGCAGCCCCGTTAAAGCCTGATGCGCTGATTTTCCTCTCTTCACTTTTCAGCGACGAGTTGCGTATTGCCGCCGATATTCTGCCACAGGTTCCGGCCATTTATATCGGCAGTGCCACACCAGACGCTACGGCAGACAGTATCGGCGTTGATGGGCACACCGCCGGTAAGCAGGTTGCCAGGCTGCTAAGTTCACAGGGCTATTCCCGTTTCGGCTATCTGCAGGCGCAGGACTCCGCACCGCTGCCACAACAGGAAGGCTACAGCGAAGGGCTGGCGGCAGCACATCAGTCCGTCAAACAGGTGCTGACCGCCGGAGGCTTCGATCGTGAACACGCCTGGCGCGCCACGCTGGCCTACCTGAAGCAAACCTGGGCTTCCGAACGTATCGATGCCCTGTTCTGTGATAACGACGAGCTGGCGTTTGGCGCACTGCAGGCAGTGCGTGACTTTGGCGAACGGGTTCACGTTGGCGTTGTTGGATCTGGCGACACCAGTGAAGCGCACTCCGCAACCTGGCATCTCACCAGTCTGTCACAGCGCAGCGATCTGCTGGTCGGCGAAGCGCTCAACCGCCTGCTGGATAACCACAGCGATCCGGAAGGCGCATGGCGTCACGGAGAACTGAAAGTCCGACATTCACATCTGAGCCGCGAGACCTTCAGTGAGCCCTCGCAGTGTGGCTGCGCCAGCCGTCATTGATCCGACGATGACAGCGCTACGATCCTTCCCATCCTGAAAAACAGCCCGGAGCCGATTCCGGGCTGTTTTTTTAATACCAAAAGCGATCCCGCCCAAAGATCCTTTCAACAACCACTGTAGTGAGAGGATCCACTTTGAATATCCACTGTAGAGAGAAGTCCGCTGAAATAACCACTGTGGAGAGTATTAACCACTATAGAGAGTGGTAACCACTGCAACGAGTAGATAACCACTGTGGTGAGAGCACTATCCACTGTGGTGAGTAACGGCGAAATAAAGTGGGTTTAAAGAGGTGGATACTTAAATGTTAGTAATCACTAACATGCCATATAACAAGGCATTACAGGTTAGTGGTCACCAGGGCGGCGCGGAATAACCACTGTAGAGAGTAACGCCACTCATTACAGTGGTTACCCTACTCTCTACAGTGGTGATTATTGATGGGAGGGAGGAAGATCACTCACTACAGTGGATAGTGAATTGACGATCTTCTCTCTACAGTGGTTAATTAATCAGGATTTGCGGCCCTTGCGGATCTTCTCCAGCAGCTCCAGCTCTTCACGGGAGAGCATCACCATCTCCCCTTCTTTCTCTGTGCTGTCCGGGATGTCATCAAACTCGTCTTCGCCAATGTCAGGCAGACTGAGCGGGATGTCCGCCGGGCGCAGCTTTGGCCGTCTGTAGTGGATAACAAAGTACACCACCTTGCCGCGCTTCACTTCGGTATAGTCGAGGTAGCCAATTTCTTTCAGCTGCTCCATCGCCTTACGCACCGTGGCATTCTGCGTGATCGTTCGCGAGGTCAGATTCAGCCTTGCCCGCAGGCGGGCCATAGAGATCGGTGCCGGTGACGGCGGCAGGCTTTCAATAAACGTATAGAGTGCCTGCGCGGACTCTTTACGCGAAAGTTCATTGATCGCCCTGAGCTGCAGCAGCACCTTTTTATCAAACTGATACAGCTCAAAGATCTTCGGATCGGCCTGGAGCGTTACCGAGTCATTTTTGGTGCTGTACTTCGCCGACTGAACCAGGTGAGTCACGTAGTACTCCCCTTCCTTGCTACTGAAAGCAATGGTGTTGGTCGCAATGCGCGTCAGAGACGCATCCAGACGGCTTCTGAGCCGCGCAGAGGACCTTACCGAGGGTATCCCACAGAGTTTGGCAAAATCGATGAACGGCAGCGTTACGCTGTCTCCCAGCACCTTGTATTTAGCAAACGCATGAATGATCCCGACCCAGGTCTTAAAATCGTTGTCCATATCCAGTCGGGCACCGGTGATCTTTATATTCTCATACCCTTCCGACTTGACGATCGACAGCTGCTTTAACTCTTCCGTGACGTCCATCGTCGACATCTGGTTCTTACGCCCGCGCGCGGTGGATTTCAGCGTGGGAACAAACAGCCCCAGCCGCATCAGTGCCACGGGCTGCACGGTATTGTTGGTGTTAGGCGTGAGGTTAATAACTTCGCCGGTGCGTTTATCCGTTTCACTGAAAGCGTCGGCTATCATTTTGTTTTCTGGATCTTTATCCGGCATTTTTCACATTCCGTAAACTCACAGGCGAGGATCGCGATTACTGGTTACAGTGGATACTAACACTCACTATAGCGGATGTTCTACTCGCTACAGAGGTTTTATTACTTATCACAGTGGTTAGTTTACTCACCACAGTGGATAACAACCCCCTCCAGGAGCAGGTGTGGCGCGGCCTGAGCGCATGCAGGGATCTTTATGGTTCTTATAAGGTTCTTTATGGATCTTGTTACTGGATCTAAGCAGTGGATAAAATTACGTTATTTCAGGTCTGAAAACTGTGGAAAAGATCCGGTAACTGCCGATCCAGATTTACCTGCTCACTTAACAACCCTTTACTGGCGCATTTCTGCACGAAAACAGACTTATCAGAGTTATTCACCGTGATTTTTACCCTTTCCTCACTACAGTGGTTTTGATCTACTCTCTTCAGCCGTTAACCGACTCTCTACAGCGGTTGTTTTACTCACCGTAGCGGTTATTTTACTCCTTACAGTGGATAACGATCGGGTCTGAGGCCAGACAGGACAAGGGCTGTGAGGGTGCGGGGATCTTCTTGGATCTATTTATGATCTATTCAGGATCTAATTATTGGATCTGGCCTGTGAATAACGGGGAAAAAATGCACAGTTCTGGTGTGAATATGAGTAAAACAACGATCTTTTCTTTCAGTCATCCATTTAGAGATAAAAGCCACCTTTATGTTGATAATTATCTTCGTATGTAGGATTATTGATTTTAAGACGATAAGCTACATAAGTGGAGACATTGATGAATATGGATTCGCATCAGACTGAAAAGATCGCCCAGCGGGCAGGTAAAATGCTGACTTCTCTGACTGAACACATTCAGGCACAGAAAGAAGAAATGCGTGAGAACGAATACTTTCAGGTCTACGCCAAAGCCGCACTGGCAAAACTGCCTAAACTGACTCGTGCAAACGTTGATTACGCCGTCAGTGAAATGGAAGAAAGCGGTTATGTTTTTGACAAACGCGCTGCAGGATCGTCAACGAAGTATGCGATGACTATCCAGAATATTGTGGATATCTATCAGCACCGTGGCGTTCCTAAATACCGTGACCGTCATGCAGAAGCGCTGACCGTATTCGTCGGCAACCTGAAAGGCGGCGTGTCAAAAACCGTCTCCACCGTTTCTCTGGCACATGCGATGCGTGCTCACCCTCACCTTCTGTTTGAAGATCTGCGCATTCTGGTTATCGATCTCGATCCTCAGTCTTCAGCTACCATGTTCCTTAACCACACAAGGGCTGTGGGTATTGTGGAAACCACTTCCGCACAGGCGATGTTACAGAACGTCAGCCGTGAAGAGCTGCTGGAAGAATTTATCGTCAGCTCAGTCGTGCCCGGTGTCGATGTACTGCCCGCCTCGATTGACGATGCTTTCATTGCTTCCGGTTGGGAAGGTCTGTGTAGTGAACATCTGCCAGGCCAGAATCCGCACGCCGTTCTGCGGGAAAATGTCATCGACAAATTAAAGTCAGATTATGACTTTATTTTTGTTGATAGTGGACCCCATCTTGATGCGTTTCTGAAAAATGCCATTGCCGCTGCGGATCTGTTAATGACTCCGGTGCCACCGGCGCAGGTTGATTTTCACTCAACGCTTAAATACCTGACACGTTTGCCAGAGCTGGTCAGCATTATTGAATCCTCCGGCTGCGGTTGTCGCCTGCTCGGCAATATTGGCTTTATGTCCAAACTGTCTAACAAACCGGATCACAAAGTTTGTCACAGCCTGGCAAAAGAGATCTTCGGCGGCGATATGCTGGACGTTGCCCTTCCCCGCCTTGATGGCTTCGAACGCTGCGGCGAATCCTTCGATACCGTTATTTCTGCCAACCCGGCGACTTACATTGGCAGCAGCGAGGCGTTAAAAAATGCCCGTGCCGCAGCCGAAGACTTCGCCAAAGCGGTCTTTGATCGCATTGAATTTATTCGCATTAACTGAGGTGCCTGATGAACATTAAACGAAATACTATCGGGCGCACCTTCAGTGCGCCGGTATTAAACAGCGAACCGCAAGCAGAACCGGTCAAACAGATATTTACGCTGTCATCAGGCAAAAAAGCCGTTTTTTCCCGCGTTACCGTTGCGGCAGCGGATGTTGCCAGCAAAACGTTCGTGGTTCAGGAAACCAACGGCCGTGACCAGGCCGCGCTGACGCCTGAATCCCTGGAAGGCATTACCCGCACGCTTCGACTGCAGCAATTTTTCCCGGCGATTGGCGTGCGCAAAGGTGAGACGATTGAGATCCTTGATGGATCGCGCCGTCGTGCATCTGCCATTCTGTGCAACGTCGGGCTGGATGTACTGGTCACCGATGTACCGCTGACCGCTGCCGAAGCCCGTAACCTGGCGCAGGATATTCAGACCGCGCGCGAACACAACATTCGCGAAGTTGGCCTTCGTCTGCTGGCGCTGAAGGAAAGCGGACTGACTCAGAAAGAGATCGCCGAGGATGAGAACCTGTCACAGGCAAAAGTGACCCGTGCACTGCAGGCTGCCAGCGTTTCTGCTGAGCTGCTGTCCATTTTCCCGGTGCAGTCTGAGCTGACCTACGGCGATTACAAGAACCTGCTGGCTGCGGAAGAGATGCTGGCCACCATGGATATTTCCATACCCGAACTGCTGGATAATATTGGCAGTGCGGTAGAAAGCATTCGTGCTCAGTCATCTCTGGCTGAAGATGAAGTGAAGAATAAAATCATCGCGGAAATCAGAAAGGAAGCAGCCTTACTGGTGATGACCCCGGAGAAGGATAAGGTTATCACCACGCCGCTGTGGGACTTCAGCGACAAGAACCGCTATGCGCGCAAAAAGACGCGTGGACGCACCTTTAGCTATGAGTTCAATCGCCTGCCAACCGATTTGCAGAGTGCGATAGACAGCGCCATCGCTGCGGTACTGGCTAAGCATTTGAAGAGCTGATTTTCATTCTTCCCTGCATCGGCAACCCCAGAGAGGGGCAATGATGCAGGGTGTTTCTACTGATTTCCCGTCATTGAATTTCACGCCTTTCTCCCCACCGATTTCACTATTAATTTGCTGTTTTTAAAGGAGTTTCATTTTGAATTTCACGATGAAATCTCCATGATTTTACTG